>NZ_JBEPRQ010000002.1:0-574667 GCF_040548425.1 Bradyrhizobium sp. i1.15.2
CTGATCGCGGCGCTGAAGGAACAGACCGCGGGCGCCGCCGGCGCCTCCGAGCTGAGCCGCGCAGCAGCGTAACCAGCGGGATCAGGAGATACGCAACATGACCAAGAAGACCCAGTCCGGCGAAGGCGCCATGGTCGAATACGTCACCGCGATGATCGGTGGCCAGCTGTTCGGCCTGCCGATCTCCCGCGTCCAGGACGTGTTCATGCCCGAGCGCGTCACCCGCGTGCCGCTGTCCTCGCGCGAGATCGCGGGCGTGCTGAACCTGCGCGGCCGCATCGTCACCGTGGTCGACATGCGCGCCCGGCTCGGCCTGCCCAAGCCCGAGGACGGCAAGATCCCGATGGCGGTCGGTGTCGATCTGCGCGGTGAATCCTACGGCCTCCTGATCGACCAGATCGGCGAAGTGCTGCGGCTCGCCGAGGACGGCATGGAAGAAAACCCCGTCAATCTCGACCCCCGCATGGCCAAGCTCGCCGGCGGTGTCCACCGCCTCGACGGCCAGCTCATGGTCGTCCTCGACGTCGATCGCGTCCTCGAGCTCAAAACCGAAGTGCAAATGGCTGCGTGAGCCCCGAAAACATCGAAGCCGGAGAACCAAGATGAAGACGTGTTTGGTGGTCGATGATTCCAGCGTCGTGCGCAAGATCGCACGCCGGATCCTGGAAGGCCTGGAATTCGAAGTCACGGAGGCCGAGGACGGCTCCAAGGCGCTCGAGGTCTGTCAGCACAAGCTGCCCGACGCTGTGCTGCTGGACTGGAATATGCCGGTGATGGACGGCTTCGAGTTCATGGGCCACATGCGCCGCCTGCCGGGCGGCGACCAGCCCAAGGTCGTGTTCTGCACCACTGAAAACAACGTGGCTCATATCGCTCAGGCGCTCAGCGGCGGCGCCAACGAGTACATCATGAAGCCCTTCGACAAGGACATCATCGCCGACAAATTTGCTGAAGTCGGCTTGATCCCGGTCGGACAAGCCATGGTCTGAGTGTCTGGCGGAGTGTTCCGGCCAGAGTGTTCCCAGTACAGCTTCCGAGAGGCCCATCCGTGACCCCGACCGAATATGAGTATCTGCGTAAGTTCCTGAGGGATCATTCCGGGCTCGATCTGTCCGCAGACAAGCAATATCTGATTGAAAGCCGGCTGTTGCCGCTGGCGCGCAAGGCTGGGATCTCCGGTATCGGCGAGCTCGTGCAGAAGCTGCAAGGCGCTGGCTCGGGCGCGCTCGTCACCAGCGTGGTCGAGGCGATGACCACCAACGAGACCTTCTTCTTTCGCGACAAGGTCCCGTTCGATCATTTCCGAGACACCATCATGCCGGAGATCATCAAGGCCCGCGCCGGCCGCCGCAGCGTGCGCATCTGGTGCGCCGCCGGCTCGACCGGGCAGGAGCCCTATTCGCTGGCGATGAGCCTGAAGGAGATGGGTGCGGCCCTGACCGGCTGGCGCGTCGAGATCATCGCCACCGACCTGTCGCAGGAGGTGCTCGAGAAGGCCAAGGCCGGCATCTACAGCCAGTTCGAAGTGCAGCGCGGCCTGCCGATCCAGATGCTGATGAAATATTTCAAGCAGACCGGCGAGACCTGGCAGATCAATCCCGAGTTGCGGGCGATGATCCAGCACCGGCAGCTCAATCTGCTGCACGATTTCGCTCAGCTCGGCACCTTCGACGTCATCTTCTGCCGCAACGTGCTGATCTATTTCGACCAGGACACGAAGATCAACATCTTCAACCGCCTGGCTCGCCAGATCGAGGGAGACGGTTTCCTGGTGCTGGGCGCGGCCGAAACGGTGGTCGGACTGACCGATACGTTCAGGCCGATTCCGGAGCGGCGCGGTCTCTACAAGCCGAACGACGCGCGTGCCGCGGCCGCCAAGCCGGCTCTTGCCGGCGCAGCGCCGCGCGTAGCGGTCATGGCAGGACGATAGGCATGGCCGAGGATGGCAAGGGCGCGGAACGCGTGACGTTCAGTCGCGGCTATGATGTCTGCATCATGGCCATCGACGGCACTTGGCGCCGCGACTGCAAGCTCAACGCGATCTCCGACACCGACGCCATCCTGACGGTGGAAGGCTCGATTCAGGGCCTGAACCTCAAAGAGTTCTTCCTGCTGCTGTCGTCCACCGGCCTCGCCTACCGCCGCTGCGAACTGGTGCGCGTCAACGGCGTCGAAATGGACATCCAATTCCTGCGTGGCAAGAACCGGAAGAAGCGCGGCGCGGCCGGTGGCCGTGACGAGGCGGCGTGATCTTCACGTGCGTCTCGTCGCCGTTTTCCGCGATGTTGGTTCACATTTGCTGAAACATCCGACTGAATTTGCCGCCGCGGCTTTACGTCGCCTAAGCGCGAACCGTGTATCCATTGCCGGTCTCAATCTCAGGATACCGTAATGCCCAGAAGCTCTTTCTCACCTCTCCCGTCAAACCTGCCCCACAGCGCCGAGCGGCGCGCGCTTCAGCTTCTGGTGGTCGACGACGACGCCACGCAGCGCAGCCTGATCACGGTCGCGGCCAAGCAGGCCGGCCACGAAGTCACCGTGGCGCCGTCCGTGGCCGAAGCGATCGAAAAACTCCGCACGGCGCGCTTCGATTGCGTGACACTTGATCTCGTGCTGGAGGATGGCGACGGCATCGACGTGCTGGGCGAGATGGCGAAGGCGAAATTTGGCGGCGCCGTGATCGTCGTCAGCGGCATGGACGGCAAGCGCCGCAGCGCCGCCCGCAGCTTCGCCCGTTCCGTCGGGATCGAGCTCCAGAGCCTGCCCAAGCCGCTGGATCTGGCCGCTTTGCGCATCAGCCTCGCCAATCTCGGCAAGACCGCGATGGGCCTGCCGGCGATCCACACCTGGGGTGGCGTCGCCACCGACGCGATCGTGGAGCGGCACCGCGCCTGAGCCGCGGGCCGGCCATGCGATGAAACAATGCGGTCGCCGCGTCGCAGCGATCGCGATTTACACCGTGCGGCCGGCTTCCCACAGGCATTCCAGGGCGTGGCCAAGGCCGGCCCGGCAGGCGTCGAGAGCGGCGATCGCCGTGGCATACCGGAGTGTGACATCGTCGAGTACGAAGACGTCGGCGGAACCTTCCGGACCGCTCCCGTGTTCTTGATCCATGGTTGTGGCCGTCCGGCCCATGCTGGTCTCGATCTGCGAGATCAGCTTGCGAAGGTCAGCCGCAATCAGCTCACGGCTATCGACTTCGGGCATTGCGACGAGGGGCGGCGTAGCGGCCAAATTTAGCATGGATATTCTCCGTCCTCCGCAATTAGGCGCCCTGCCGCTACTTGTGCGTTAAGTCCATGTCCCGTACAAATACGGTGGGCCGAATCCGCGCCGAACGCCATAACGGTTGGGGCGGACGCGAATCCTTCATGCCAACCGGATGTGTGGCACATGGCCGAACAAAGCTCTCGCGGTGAAATCTTCGTGGTCGACGACGACGCTGCCGTTCGCGACACCTTGTCGATGGTGTTGAAGGCGGCGGGCTATGAGGTGATCTGTTTTGCGGACGGCGCAGCATTGCTCTCCGTCGCGCGAAACCGCACACCTGCAGCGGTCCTGCTCGACGTGCACATTCCCGGCAAGTCGGGCCTCGATATTCTCAATGAGCTGCACGGCGAGGACTATCCGGCACCGATCTTCATGATCTCCGGACAGGGCGATATCGCGATGGCGGTAGGGGCCATCAAGAGCGGCGCGCTCGACTTCATCGAGAAGCCGTTCCGCGGCAGCGAGATCGTCGGCCGGCTGGACGAGGCGATCGGTGCTTATGCACGCAGGCAGTCGGAGAACGCGGCGCCGAAGTTCGGCTCGCTGCATTTCCCCGGGCGCGAGCCGTTGACGCGCAGGGAGCGCGAGGTGCTCGAGCAGTTTGCCGCCGGCGCCTCCAACAAGGAGGCCGGCCGCACGCTCGGCATCAGCCCGCGCACCATCGAGGACCACCGCGCCAACATCATGAAGAAGCTCGGTGCGCGCAATGCCGCCGATCTGATCCGGATCGTGATGACCGCGGCGCAGCGCGCGTCGTAAATTCCGTGGGTGACATTTCGTAGCCCGGATGAGCGAAGCGACATCCGGGACTTGGCTCGTAGTGTTCCCGGGTATCGCTTCCCTCACCCGGGCTACGGGTTCTCACCCAGCCCGACGCACCATCAACTGCTCAGCGCCTTGCGGATGGTCCGTGCCAGATCCGATTTACGATAGGGCTTCGCCAGCAGCAGAACGCCCGAATCCAGCCGGCCGTGATGGATGATCGCGTTCTCGGTATAGCCGGACGTGTAGAGCACCTTGAGATCTGGACGCGTTCTCTGCAGTTCGTCGGCGAGCTGCCGTCCGTTCATCTTGCCGGGCATGATGACGTCGGTGAACAGGAGGTCGAACGGTTTTCCGGCGGCGACGATGGCGAGCGCCTCCGCGGCGTTCGCAGCCTGCAAGGTGACGTAACCGAGCGAATGCAGCTGCGCCAGCACGTAGTCGCGCACCAGCCGGTCGTCCTCGACCACCAGGATCGTCTCGTGTCCGCCCTCGATGGTCGCCGGCGTCACGCCCTCGCCGACCACCGTCGGCGTCTTGCCGGGCGGCAGGTACATCTTGATCGTGGTGCCGTGGCCTTCCTCGCTGTAGATCTTGATATGGCCCGCGGACTGCTTGATGAAGCCGTAGACCATCGAAAGCCCGAGTCCGGTGCCCTTGCCCGGTCCCTTCGAGGTGAAGAAGGGGTCGAACACCCTGGCCAACATGTTGGCGGGAATTCCGCTGCCGGTGTCGCTCACGGCGATCAGCACGTAGTGTCCCGGCGGGACGTCGTTGACGCTGGCATAGGCCTCGTCGAGATAGGCCGCGCCCGTCTCCACGATCAGCTTGCCGCCGCCGGGCATGGCGTCGCGGGCATTGAGTGCGAGGTTGAGGATCGCGGTGGTGAGCTGGCTTGGATCGACGGTCGCGACGCAGTTCTCGTCCTCGAACACCGATTCGATATGGATCTGCTCGCCCAGCGTCGGCCGCAACAGTTTCGCGGTGTCGATGATCAGCGCGTTGACGTCGATTTCGCGCGGCTGGAGCGGCTGCTTGCGCGCAAACGCCAGCAGGTGCTGAGTCAGCTCGGCGCCACGCCCGGCGGCCTCGTCGATCATCTTCGTGATCGCCGCGAGCTCCGGCTCCCCGGCCACCGCGTCGGCCAGGATCTCGATCGTTCCGGTGATGACGGTGAGGATGTTGTTGAAGTCGTGCGCCACGCCGCCGGTGAGCTGGCCGACCGCCTCCATCTTCTCGGCATGGCGGATGCGCTCGTCGGCCGCGATCTTGTCGGTCAGGTCGCGGTAGAACGAATTCAAGAGGATACCTTCGCGTCGCCGGAGCGCCGTGACGCTGAGCTCGGCCTTAAATTCCTTGCCGTCGCGCCGCCGCACCAAAACTTCGCGCCGTGGATTGGCTGGCGATTGTTGGTCAGAGTCGAGAAAGAGCTTCAGTCTGGCCGTGACGCTTTCGCGCTCACTGGGGGCGATAAAAAGTTCAATCGCATTCTTGCCGATCGCCTCCTCACGCGTCCATCCGAAGAGCTTCTCGGCCTGCGAGTTCCAGCTCAGGATGGCACCGGTGTGGTCTGTCTGGGTGAACGCGTCGAGCGAGGTCTCGATGATGTTGCGCGCAAGTTGCTCGCTCTCCCGCAAGGACTCCTGTGCAAGCCTCGCCTCCGTCATGTCGCGCCCGACGAAGAAGTAGCGCTTGGCCTGGGCGGACCAGCTGCCGAGCCAGGACAGCCAGACCTCGTGGCCATTCTTGTGGAAGCAGCGGGTGTCGGCGAGCTTGAGACGTTCGCCGCGCCGCAGCGCGCGCATCTCGTCGCGGGACCGGTCGAGATGGCTCGGATGAATGAAATCGGCGCCGCTCCGGCCGATCATCTGCTCCGGCCGGTAGCCGAGAATGGCCTCGCTGCTCGGACTGATCTGCGCGATGTGGCCGCGCGCGTCCATCACCATGATCAGATCCTGCGAGGTGTCGAAGAGCTGTCGCCGTTCCTCCAGCTGCTGCTGCAACGCCCGCTCTGCCCGCCGCGCCTCGGTCAGGCTGCGCGCGGTGCCGGAGGCGCCGATGATCTCGCCCGATGGGCCCCTGATCGGCGACAGGCTGAGTGAGATCTCGACCGGCGTGCCATCCTTGCGCAGGCGCACCGTCTCGAAGCGTTCGATCGGTTCACCTCCGGCGATCCGCCGTAAATAGTCCTTGCCTTGCTCGCGTCGGTCGGGTGGGACGATGATCGCGGTGGATTTCCCAATCGCCTCATTCGCCGAGTAGCCGTAGAGGCGCTCGGCGGCGGCATTCCAGCCGGTGATGATGGCGTCGAGCGATTGCATCACGATCGCGTCGTCGGAGGATTCGACGGCGGCGCTGAACAAGCGCTCGCGCGCTTCATGATGGCTTCGCGCGGCCTCGGTGCGGCGATGCTCCTCGATCTCGCGTTCAAGAGCGGCCGTCTTCGCTCTCGTTTCCTCGACCATTTGAGCGAAGGCCCGCGCCAGCACACCCGTCTCTCCGCTCGCATCGACGGGAATCTCGGCGTGCCGTCCGCTGCCGATCGCCTCCACCGCCGCAGTCAGGCGCCCGATCGGCCATGTCAATGAGCGCGCCAGCAGCACCGCAAGCAAAGCTGCGGCAAGGACAGCAAGCAGGCCGACCAGCGAGGAGGTTTTTTGAATGGCCGCCGGAACGCGGCTGAACACCGACGGTGGGGCCGTCTCGATGATAGCCAACCACTCCTTGCCGGCCAGCAGCGCCGGTGCGATCGCCGCTCCACTCGGCCGACCCGCTTGGTCGCTCGTAAGCTGCGTGGAACCTTGCGGCAGGCCGGCCCGGGCTGCAAAGAAAGGAAAGTCACGACGCCAATCGTTGCCGTTGCCATGCAATGCACCGAATTCCCGCGTGCGATCGGGATGGACGAGATAGTCGCCACGCGAGTTCACGACATAGATCTCTCCCCCTGCGCTCGCGGTCGAGCGGATGCGGTCGAGCGCGGGACGCATGTCGATATTGGCGATGACGATGCCGAACGGCTTGCCATCAGGCGTGAACAGCGGCGTCGCGACGCGCATCGTGGGAATGTGAGGGTCCGTGGTTCCTCCCTGCCGGGTGGCGAGATCGATGGGCGAAACATAGATGTCGCCCGGCGCCAATCGAATCGTCTCCTGGAAGTAGGTTCGGTCGCTCTTGCGTTCCAGTTCGTCGTTGGGGACAATCCGTGCTGCTCCGTTCGGGCCGGCGCGATCGACGCGGACCAGTTCGCGCTGGTCGTCGTCAAGGCCGATGATTCGAAATTGCCCGTAGCTCGGCTTCGCGTCGATCTCGGCTGCGAACCGCGTGGCGATGCGCTCGCGCCAGGTTTGCTCCGAAACGCCGTCGACAGCGTCGATGCCTCCACCGATATGAGCGCGGATCATGCCATTGATGGCAGCGGCGGAGCGATAACCGAGCAGATCGCCACGAGCGCCGGCCACATAAGATTCAAGATGGGTGGCCAGCAGGCTCGACTGGGCTTCGATCCGTTCCAGGACCCGCGGAATCACGGCCTGGGTGATGTTGCGATAGCCGAGCCAGCCGACCGCGGCCACGGTGACCGTCACCAGCAGGATCATCGCGATCGCGAGCCGCGTAGCGAGGGTCATGGCGAAATTTGCACCGCTTCCTGAATGGCCGCGCCCGTGCTCGGTTGGAACAGAATGAAGGTTCTTGTCATCGGCGGCCGGTGCTGACATCCGGATTCCTCGCCGACGCCGTCCGCGCCGCGTCCAGGCAGCCGGCGACGGCGGCGAGCAGCGCGTCGGCCCGGAACGGCTTCTGCAAGCTCGCCACCGCGCCGAGCTTGGTCGCCATCTTGAGAAAGTCCGGCTCCGCATGGGCATCCGGCGCGGACGAACGGCCGGAAATGACGACGATCGGAATCGCCGGCTGCAGCGCCCGGACGTGGCGCATCGTCTCCAGGCCGTCCATGCCGGGCATGAAGATGTCGAGAAACAGAAGGTCGAACTGGCCGGCTTCGAACAGCGCAAGTCCCTTGCGGCCGTCTCCGGCGACGGTGACATGATGACCGGCCCTCTCCAGGAGCAGCCGGATTGTCATCTGCACGGCCGGGTCGTCATCCACGATCAGGATGTTGGCCACGTCTGGTATCCTCCGGGCTGGATGGGTTTTCCCAGCGACCGCAAATCAAACCATCAATTCTGAAATTGTTGCGCGGATTGCATCCGGCCTGCAAGCACTTCGCCATCGATCCGACGATTGCTCGCAAAAGGCGAACTCGGTTGCGCCAAACTTATGCACGGTGACGTGCACAAGCGCTCGCGACAACCGCACGCCATAGGGCCTAGTCGGTCAAATATTCCGGATAGTGGCTTCGGATCGTGTCGAGCTCGCTCAACGTGCCCGACAGGTGCTTGCGCAGATGCTGTTGCGCAGCATCGGCGTCGCCGGCCTCGATCGCGCGCGTGATCAGCTTGTGGTGGCGGACGATGTTCTGGGCCTTGCCGGGTGAGGGCAGATGCAGCCGGCGCAGCCGGTCGATATGTCCGCTGCGGCTGCGCACCAGCGTCCAGAGCTCCTGCTTGCCGGCCGCGGCATAAAGCAGCGCATGAAAATCATTGTCGCCCGCAATGAAGCTCTGGAAGTCTCCGGCCTTGGCGAATTGCTGCTGCAGCGCGATCGTGTGGTCGAGGCGTATGACCAGGGCTTCGCCGTGCTGCTGCGCGAGCAGGCGGACGATTTCGAGCTCCAGCGCCTGGCGCAGGAAATGGGCCTGCTCGGCCCGACCGACGTCGACCCGGCTGACGACGGTGGCGTGCTGCGGAAACACGTCGACCAGCCCTTCTTCCTCCAGCCGCATCAAGGCGTCGCGGATCGGCGTCGAGCTGACGCCGAATTGTGCGGCGAGATCCGTGCGCGACAGCGGCGAGCCCGGCGGCAGTTCGAGCGCAAGAATGGCGTTGCGCAGCCGCTCGAACACTTGCGGCGCGGCCTGCCGGGCCCGGTCGAGCCGCGCGCCGGGGCGGGTGATCCTGCGGGGCGCAGGGTGGGCTGGTTCCATGCGAAGAGCTCCGGCCACCTTGCCCTTGATGCACTAATACATTAGTGCATTAGTGGGATCGCTCGTCAATGGCGGCCAGAGGAAACGAACAACAATGATCAAGCAATTGCAGTGTGGCCTCACGGCCGTCGCCGTGATCGCCGCCACGGCGCTGGCGGCCTCGCCCGCGAAGGCGCAGCAAAAATCCGAGATATCGTTGTCGCGTCAGCCCGGCATTTTCTACATGCCGAGCCACATCATGGAAAAGCAGAAGCTGATCGAGAAGCACGCAGCCCAGCTCGGGGTAGCGGGTGTCACCACCAAATGGGTCACCTTCTCCGGCGGCGGCGCGCAGACCGATGCGCTGCTCGCGGGCGGCGTCGACATCCTCAACACCGGCACCGGCAATCTGTTGCTGCTGTGGGACCGCACTCGCGGCGGCGTCAAGGGCATCGTCGCGACCTCGGCGCAGCCGATGACGCTGATCAGCCGTGACGCCAACATCAAGTCGATTAGGGATTTCGGCCCCGGCGACAAGATCGCGGTGCCGACCGTCAAAGTCTCGACCCAGGCGATCGTGCTTCAGATCGCCGCGGCCGAGGCCTTTGGTGCCGACCAATGGTCGAAGCTGGACGTCAACACGGTGCAGCTCGGCCATCCCGACGCCTATGCGGCGCTGTCCAATTCCAAGCACGAGGTGCACACCCATTTCTCGATTCCGCCGTTCACTTTCCTCGAGCTGAAGAACGTGCCGGGTGCGCATGTCGTGCTGTCGTCGCCTGACGTGATGGGCGGGCCGCTCAGCCAGGCGCAGTTCTTCACCACCACGAAGTTCGCCGATGCCAACCCGAAGATCATCCAGGCCGTGCGCGATGCGACCAAGGAAGCGCAGGATCTGATCCGCAGCGACACCAAACAGGCGGTCGAGATCTACAAGGAGATCACCGGCGACAAGACCTCGGTGGAAGAGCTGCTCGAACTCCTGAAGGAGCCCGGCATGATGGAGTGGAATCTCGAACCGCAGGGCACGATGAAATTCGCCGCCCATCTGTTCAAGACCGGCACGCTGAAGACTCAGCCCAAGGCCTGGACCGATTACTATCTCCCCGTCGCCCACGACCTGAAGGGCAACTGATGGCGCTGCTCGACGTCAGCTCCGTGACGCTGCGCTACAAGACCTCCAGCGCCGTCGTCAACGCGACCGAAAGGGTGAGCTTCACCGTCGACAGGTCCGATCGCTTCGTGCTGCTCGGGCCGTCCGGCTGCGGCAAGTCGACCCTGCTCAAGGCCGTCGGCGGTTACATGGCGCCGAGCGAAGGCCGCATGACCATCAACGACCGCGAGATCCATGGTCCCGGCGCCGACCGCATGATGATCTTCCAGGAGTTCGACCAGCTGCTGCCCTGGAAGAGCGTGCTGGCCAACGTGATGTTTCCACTGCTGACCGCGCGAAAATTGTCGCGGAAGGACGCCGAAGCGCGGGCGCGGGCCTATATCGAGAAGGTCGGCCTGACACGCGTGGTCGATGCTTATCCGCACACGCTGTCCGGCGGCATGAAGCAGCGCGTCGCGATCGCGCGCGGCATGGCGATGGAGCCGGACATCCTGCTCATGGACGAGCCGTTCGCCGCGCTCGACGCGCTGACGCGGCGAACCTGCCAGGACGAGCTGCTCCAGCTCTGGAGCGAGACCAAATTCACCGTGCTGTTCGTGACCCACTCGATTGCGGAGGCCATCCGCATCGGCAACCGCATCCTGCTGCTGTCGCCGCATCCCGGCCGCGTCAAGGCCGAGGTGGTCGACGTCGACAAGGTCTCCAATGACGATGGCAGTGCCGGCCGGCTCGAGAAGGAGATTCACGATCTCCTGTTCGCCTCCGAAGCAACGGCGCATTAAGGGAGCCTTACATGGGCGAAGCCAGGATCCTGCTACGTGAGGCGCCGGTCGCCGGCAGCGCAGCCGAAGTCGAGCGCAAGCTGAGCGTGGTCGAGCTGTTGTGGAACGATGGGTTTGTCCGCAAGGCCGTCATTATCCTGTTCCTCGCGGCGGTCTGGGAGGCCTACGGCCTCGCCCTCGACAATCCCCTGTTGTTTCCGACGCTGCACGACACCGTCATCACGATGTTCGAGCGTGTGAAGGACGGCACCATCCCGATGCGCGTCTGGGCTTCGCTCAAAGTGCTGTTCATGGGCTATTCGGCCGGCATTGTGCTGGCCGCGATCTTCACCGTGCTCGCGATCTCGACCCGTATCGGCACCGATTTCCTCGAGACGGTCACGGCGATGTTCAATCCGTTGCCGGCGATCGCGCTGTTGCCGCTCGCTTTGATCTGGTTCGGTCTCGGCAACGGCAGTCTGGTGTTTGTGCTGATCCATTCGGTGCTGTGGCCGGTCGCGCTCAACACCCATTCCGGCTTCAAGAGCGTGTCCAACACGTTGCGCATGGTCGGCCGCAATTACGGCCTGCGCGGGCTGCCCTATGTGGCGAAGATACTGATTCCCGCGGCCTTCGGCTCGATCCTCACCGGCCTCAAGATCGGCTGGGCCTTCGCCTGGCGCACGCTGATCGCGGCCGAGCTGGTGTTCGGCGTGTCGTCGGGGCAGGGCGGGCTCGGCTGGTTCATCTTCGAAAACCGCAACCTGCTCGACATACCTGCGGTCTTCGCCGGCCTCTTGACGGTGATCATCATCGGGCTTTTTGTCGAGAACCTGATCTTCCGCGCCATCGAGCGGAACACCGTGCAGAAATGGGGCACCCAATCATGACCAAGAAGAAACTAACGCCCGACCAGCTCCGCAGCGCGCGCTGGTTCGCACCCGACGATCTCCGCTCGTTCGGCCATCGCTCCCGCACCATGCAGATGGGCTACGCGCCGGAGGAGTGGAAGGACCGCCCGATCATCGCGATCCTCAACACCTGGTCGGACGCGCAACCTTGCCACATGCATTTCAAGTCGCGCGTCGATGACGTCAAGCGCGGCATCCTGATGGCCGGCGGTCTGCCGCTGGAGCTGCCGGCGCTGTCGCTGTCGGAATCGCTGCTCAAGCCGACCACGATGCTCTATCGCAATCTGCTGGCGATGGACGCCGAGGAGCTGCTGCGCAGCCATCCCGTCGACGGCGTGGTGCTGATGGGCGGCTGCGACAAGACCACTCCGGCGCTGCTGCTGGGCGCGACCTCGATGAACATCCCGGCGATCTATCTGCCGGCCGGTCCGATGTTGCGCGGCAATTGGAAGGGCAAGACGCTCGGCTCGGGCTCGGACGGCTGGAAATATTGGGACGAGCGCCGCGCCGGAAAAATCTCCGAGAAGGACTGGCTCGACATCGAAGCTGGCATTGCGCGCAGCTACGGCACCTGCATGACGATGGGCACGGCTTCCACCATGACCGCGATTGCCGAGGCGATCGGCATGACGCTTCCAGGTGCCTCCTCGATTCCTGCCGCCGATGCCAACCACATCCGCATGGCCTCCGAATGCGGCCGCCGCATCGTCGAGATGGTCTGGGAAGATCTGACGCCGAAGGCGATCCAGACCCGCAAGGCGTTCGAGAACGCGATCGCAGTGGCGATGGCGATGGGCTGTTCGACCAATGCGATCATCCATCTGATCGCGCAGGCTCGCCGCGCCGGTCTCGACATCGGTCTCGACGATTTCGAGATTGCGAGCCGCAAGGTGCCTGTCATCGCCAATGTGCGGCCGAGCGGTGATACCTATCTGATGGAAGACTTCTTCTATGCCGGCGGCCTGCCGGCGCTGATGGGACAGATCAAGCCGCATCTGCATCTCGATTGCATCACCGTCACCGGCAAGACTCTCGGCGAGAACATCGCGCAGGCCGAGGTCCACAATGACGACGTGATCCGCTCGATCGACAATCCCATCTACAAGGAAGGCGCGCTCGCCGTGCTCAAGGGCAATCTCGCGCCCGACGGCTGCGTCATCAAGCCGAGCGCCTGCGCGCCGCGCTTCCTCAAGCACACTGGGCCTGCGCTGGTGTTCGACGATTATCCGTCGATGAAGAAGGCGATCGACGATCCCGATCTCGACGTCACCGAAGACCACATTCTCATCTTGCGCAATGCGGGGCCGCAGGGCGGACCGGGCATGCCGGAATGGGGCATGCTGCCGATCCCGACCAAGCTCGTGAAGCAGGGCGTGCGCGACATGGTGCGCATCTCGGATGCGCGGATGAGCGGCACCAGCTACGGCGCCTGCATTCTGCACGTAGCCCCCGAATCCTATGTCGGCGGACCGCTGGCGCTGGTGCGGAACGGCGACCGCATCACGCTCGATGTCGCCGCCCGCACCATCAATCTCGATGTGTCGGAAGCCGAGCTCGACAAGCGCCGCGCCGCCTGGAAGCAGCCCGAGCGCCGCTTCGAGCGCGGCTATGGCTGGATGTTCACCAAGCACATCAAGCAGGCCAATGACGGCTGCGATTTCGACTTCCTCGAGACCGATTTCGGCGCGCCGATCGGCGAGCCCTCGATTTACTAGAGAGCGTGAAAATGACGAAACTTACCGAAGCCACCCGCAACAAGCTCAAATCCGTCTCCACCGCCACCGTCGCCACAGCGCTGTTCAAGCGCGGCCTGCGCATCCAGATGATCCAGGATGTGCACCCGCTCGGCGCCAACCAGCCGACCATGGTCGGTGAAGCCTTCACGCTGCGCTATATGCCGGCTCGCGAGGATCTCAACACCATCGACGTTTTCAAGGACCGCTCCCATCCGCAGCGCAAGGCGGTCGAGGATTGCCCGCCAGGCAGCGTGCTGGTGATGGACAGCCGCAAGGACGCGCGCGCCGCTTCGGCCGGTGCGATCCTGGTCACGCGCCTGATGAAGCGCGGTGTCGCCGGTGTCGTCACCGATGGCGGTTTTCGCGACTCGGCCGAGATCGCCAAACTGGGGATCCCCGCCTACCACCACCGCCCGAGCGCACCGACCAATCTGACGCTGCATCAAGCCATCGAAATCAACGTGCCGATCGGGTGCGGCGACGCGCCGGTGTTTCCCGGCGACGTCATTCTTGGCGACAGCGACGGCGTGATCGTGATTCCCGCGCATCTTGCTGACGAGATCGCCAACGAGACCTTCGAGATGACCGCGTTCGAGGACTTCGTCACCGAAGAAGTCAACAAGGGCCGCGGCATTTTCGGTCTCTATCCGGCGACGGACCCGCAGACGCTGACCGACTTCGCCGCATGGCGGAAGGCGAACGGAAGGTAAAGGCCGACAACTCGTCCCACAATCTCCGTCGTCGTCCTGGCGAAAGCCAGGACCCATTACCCCAGGGAGTAATTTGGCGAAGACTCGGAGTTGTCGTGTTTTCGCGCGGTACTGACACCGACCTTCTTCGGATAGATCACGCGGTATGGGTCCTGGCTTTCGCCAGGACGACGATGGGGAGGCATATGAACGCCTACACCCCGGCCTCCGCCATCCCAGCCGCCCACAGCGCGAACGCATAGACGATCGCGACTTCATCGAGCCGGTTGAAGCGTCCCGAGGCGCCGCCGTGGCCGGCGCCCATGTTGGTGCGCAGCAACACCGGGCCGCCACCGCTCATCGTCGCGCGCAGGCGCGCGATCCATTTGGCGGGCTCCCAGTACGTGACGCGCGGATCGGTCAATCCGCCCATTGCCAGGATCGCGGGATAATCATTCGCCGCGACATTGTCGTAGGGCGAATACGACAGGATGGTGCGGAAATCCTTTTCGCTCTCGATCGGGTTGCCCCATTCCGGCCATTCCGGCGGCGTCAGCGGCAGCGTGTCGTCAAGCATGGTGTTGAGCACGTCGACGAACGGCACTTCGGCGACGATGCCGGCGAACAATTCGCCGGCGCGGTTCGCCACCGCGCCCATCAGCATGCCACCGGCCGAACCGCCGTGGCCGACGATGCGCTTTGCGCTGGTGTACTTCGCATCAATCAGTGCGCGGGCGCTGGCCGAGAAGTCGTCGAACGAATTGGTCTTCTTCTCGCGCTTGCCGTCGAGATACCAGCCCCAGCCCTTGTCGGCGCCGCCGCGGATATGGGCGATGGCGTAGACGAAGCCGCGATCGACCAGCGACAGGCGGTTGGCGCTGAACGAAGCCGGCATGGCCATGCCGTAGGAGCCGTAGCCGTAGAGCAGAAGCGGCGCCGCGCCATCGAGCGTGAGCCCGCGGCGATGGAGGATCGAGACCGGCACCTCGGCGCCGTCATGCGCCTTCGCCATGATGCGCGTCGTAACGTAGTCGCTCGCATTGTGGCCGGACGGAATCTCCTGCCGCTTGCGTAGGGTACGCGTCCGCTTGACCATGTCGTAGTCATAGACTTCCGACGGCGTCGTCATCGACGAATAGGCGAAACGCAAATTCGTCGTCTCGAATTCGTAGGAGCCCATCGTATCCAGCGAATAGGCCGCCTCGTCGAACGCGATGGCGTGCTCTTCCTTGGTCGCGAGGTCGCGGATCACGATCGACGGCAACGCATTGGCGCGTTCCAGCCACACCATGTGGCCGGCATAGAGATCGAGATCGATGATGTAGATGCCCGGGCGATACGGGATCAGATCGCGCCAGTTCTTGCGCTCGGGTGATGCCAGCGGTGCGGTGACGATCTTGAAGTCGATCGCGTCGTCGGCGTTGGTGAGGATGAACAGTTCGTCGCCACGGTCGGCCAGCGAATATTGCACGCCTTCCTCGCGTGCCGCGACCAGGCGCGGCGGTGCGTCGGGATGGGCGAGGTCGATCAGCCGCTGCTCGGAGGTCTCGTGGTCGCCGCCCGCGACGACGCAGAAGCGCCCGCTGGTGCTCTCGTGCAGATGGGTGAACCAGCCGGAATCCTGCTCTTCGTAAACCAGCGTGTCGTCTGCCTGCCCAGTGCCGAGCTTGTGCCGCCACACCTGCATCGGGCGGTGATTGTCGTCGAGCTTCACGTAGAAGAACGACGTTGCGTCCTTGCTCCAGACCACGCCGCCGTCGGTCTCCTCGACGACGTCGTCGAGGTCCTTTCCGGTCGCCCAGTCGCGCACGCGGATGGAGAAATATTCCGAGCCTTTGGTGTCGGCGCTCCAGGCCTGCAGCCTGTGGTCATTCGAGTGCCGGCTGCCGCCGAATTTGAAATAGGTGTGGTCCTTGGCGAGCGCATCGCCGTCGAGCACGATGTGGCCCTCGCCGCCATCGCGCGGCATGCGGCCGAACAGCTCGTGCTGGCCGCCTTCGCGGAATTTGCGGAAATAGGCGAAGGGACCATCCGGCGACGGCACGCTGGAATCGTCCTCCTTGATCCGCCCCCGCATCTCGCGCACCAGCGTCTTTTGAAGCGATGAGGTGTGGCCGAGCAGGCTCTCGGTGTAGACATTCTCTTCGTCCAGATATTTGCGGATGTCGGGATCGAGCACCGCGGGGTCGCGCAGCACCTCCTGCCATTTCTCGTCCTTCAGCCAGGCATAGTCGTCGGTCACGGTGATCCCATGCCGCGTGAAGGAATGCGGCCGGCGCGGGGCGACGGGGGGCTGGGAAGGTGGTTTGGCTTGTGTCACTCGATCCTCATCATGTCACGTTCGCGCGCGGCTTCTTCTTCACCGCGCCCCGCTTGCGGGGAGAGGTCGGATTGCATCGAAGATGCAATCCGAGTGAGGGGGGCTCTCCGCGAGTCTCGCTGTCACCGTCCTCGTGGAGACTCCCCCTCACCCCAACCCTCTCCCCGCAGGCGGGGAGAGGGAGAAGATGCGTCCTGCCTTATATCGTCCCGATTCCACGAATTGCCAGCGCCACTGCGCCAAGGACTGCGCCAGAATAGCGTCAAGTCGCCGGGTTGTTGATCGGTCCCTTCTATGCTTTAGGCTTCCTAATCCCCGCCGCCGGTCCAGCCTGATGCTGTTCAATTCCTACCCGTTCATCCTGCTGTTCCTGCCGGCCGCGCTGGCAGGCTATTTCCGGCTCGGGCGGCGCAGCAATCTGGCCCCGGTGATCTGGTTGGCGGCGGCCTCGCTCACTTTTTATGCCATCGGCAATTGGCAGTTCGTAGCCCTGTTGCTGATATCGATCGCCTTCAACTATGGCATAGGCCATCTCCTCATCGTAGCGAAGCTTGCTCGGTCGCAGCGAAAGGCCGCCCTTGCCCTCGGCGTCGCCGGCGATCTCCTCGTGCTTGGCATCTTCAAATATGCCGGCTTCGTCGCCGAAAACGTCAATGCACTGGCCGGCACGCATTTTGCGGTCCACATCCTGCTGCCGGTCGGCATCTCCTTCTACACCTTCACCCAGATCGCGTTCCTGGTCGATGCCTGGCGCGGGCAGGTGGCGGCCTACGCGCTGCCGCACTACGCGCTCTTCGTGACATACTTTCCGCATCTGATCGCGGGGCCAATCCTTCACCACAAGGACATGATTCCGCAATTCGAGCGGGAGGAAACCAAGCATCCGCATGGGCATCTGATCCTGTGCGGCCTCATCATCTTCGCGATCGGCCTGTTCAAGAAGACGTGCCTCGCCGACGGAATCCAGCCGCTGGTCGCGCTCGCCTTCGATGCGCGCGCGCCGAGTTTTGATCAGGCCTGGCTTGGCTCGCTCGCCTACACCTTCCAGCTCTATTTCGACTTCTCGGGCTATTCGGACATGGCGATCGGGATATCGCTGATGTTCGGCATCTTCCTGCCGGTCAATTTCAACTCGCCCTACAAGGCCACCAGCATCGTCGAGTTCTGGCGACGCTGGCACATGACGCTGTCGCACTTCCTGCGCGACTATCTCTACATTCCGCTCGGGGGCAACCGTCGCGGCCGCGTGCTGCGCTACGTCAATTTGATGCTCACGATGCTGCTCGGCGGGCTCTGGCATGGCGCGGCCTGGACGTTTGTCATTTGGGGCGCGCTGCACGGCGCCTATCTCTGTATCAATCACGCCTTCAACGCGCGGGTGCCGAATGTTCCGAAATTGCTCGCGCGCCCAGCTCGCGTCGCCGGGGCCGTGCTGACCTTTCTCGCCGTCGTTGTCGCCTGGGTCTTCTTCCGGGCCGAGCGGGTCGATTGGGCCATGCGGATTCTGAATGCGATGGCCGATCCGGCGAATATCGTGTTCGGCCGCGAGGAGATTGCGGCGTCGGTGATGGTCGCAATTTATGCCGCGCTGGTGTGGCTGGCGCCGAACACGCAAGGAATCATGGGGTACGACCACGCCAATCGCAGGGTCGGTGGCGGCCTGATAGCCGGACGGATGCAGCCGCTGGTCCTCTATGGTGCGTCGCTGGTGCTTGCGTTCGGGGTTTTGGGTATCCAGAGCCACAGTGAATTCATCTATTTCCGGTTCTGATGCAAGGCGCGTTCACACATCCAGGGCGTCTTCTCCTCGCGAGCATCGCGTGCGTGCTGGGCGCGGCTGCGCTCACCTATGTCATCGATCCCTTGCAGCTGTTTCGCCCCTCGCGCCTCGTCGCGCCGTTCTATTCCGATGACACGCGCGTGCAGAATGCCGGGCTGATCCGCAGCCAGTTGTTCGACGCCGCCTTCATGGGCACCTCGCTCGCGATCCATTTCCGCCAGAGCGACATCGATCATGCGCTTGGCGTGCACTCGCTCAAGCTGGCGATGACCGGCTCCAATTCGCGCCAGCAGGGTTTTGTGCTCGAGCAGGCCATCGACCGCGGCGCAAAACGCGTGATCTGGGCGATGGACGATTTCATCTTTGTCGATGCGGCCGACATCGAGACCGATCCTTATCTCTCTGCCGATCTCTATCGCGGGACGGCAAAGGGCATCGCGTCCTACCTGTTCAGCGCGGCGATGGCGAAGGAATCCCTGTTTGCGTTGCTGCGGTCGGTTCCGCCGCTGCGGCAGCCGCTGACCCGGGCCGCGCCTTATCTGCCCGTCAAGTTTGCGTTGGCCGACGTCGACGACATCTATGCGCTGCCGCGCGATATCGACGTCGCGCGCGCCTATAATGCGAAAAGGACGCTCGCGGCCTTCGCCTATATCACCGATCCCGTACGCAGCCGCTTTCTCGGTGAAGGCTATCGTTACGATGCCATGATAACGCATTTCGAACGCGACGCCGTCGGCCTGATCGCGCGCCATCCGGACGTGACCTTCGACATCTACTTCCCGCCCTATTCGATCCTGCAATTCGTCGCGATGCGCGACGCTTCGCCTGCGACGCTGAAGATCGTCACCGACCTCACCGCCGTCATTGCGCAGCGCCTGACGCAGCTTCCCAATGTGCGCCTGTACGATTTCCGGGCGATCAAGGACGTGACGCATAACCTCGACAATTACGGCGACGTCATCCACCATTCGCCGATCGTCGATGCGAAGGTGCTGTCGTGGCTGGCGCGTGGGGAATATCGGGTGGATCCGAAGGCGCCGCTTGCCTCGCTGGAGGAACTGAAGGCGCAGGTCGAGGCGTATCGGATCCCGCCGCTGCCGTAGCCCGCATGAGCGAAGCGACATGCGGGGACTCACGCAAGAATCCCGGGTGTCGCTCCGCTCACCCGGGCTACAAGATTGCTCCCCCAAGGGGAGAAGGAAAAAAGACGCTTACGCCGCCACCTCTTCGCCGAGATACGCAACCGCCGCTTCGAGCCCGCCCTTGCCGTGCGGGATCTTCAGCGCGTTCAGCCCGACCTCGATCACCCCCAACGTGCCGAGCAGCATCGGGGCGTTGACGTGGCCCATATGGGCGATGCGGAAGGCTTGTCCCGAGAGATCGCCGATGCCGGTGCCGAGCACGACGCCGCACTTCTCCTTGCAATAGCGTTGCAGGATTGCGGGATCATGGCCGTTGCTCATGGTCACTGTGGTCACGGTGTTGGAGCGTTCGCTGGCTTCCGCGATGTTGAAGCCGAGCACCTGGCCTTCCGACCATGCGCCGACCGCGCGGCGCGCGGCTTCGCCGAGCAGGCTGTGGCGGCGGAAGGCGTTCTCCAGCCCTTCCTCGTGCAAGAGGTCGATCGCCTGGCGCAGCGCGAACAGCAGATGAACCGGCGCGGTGCCGGCATATTTGCGATAATGCTCGCTGCCTTCGCGCTCGCTCCAGCTCCAATAGGGTGTCGCCATATTGGCCTTCTTGTGGACCTCGAGCGCACGCGCATTGGCCGTGACGAAGCCGAGGCCGGGCGGCGTCATCAGGCCCTTCTGCGAGCCCGACATCGCAACGTCGATGCCCCATTTGTCCATCTCGAACGGCATGCAGCCGAGTGAGGCGACAGTGTCGACCATGTACAGCGCCGGATGACCGCTCGCCTTGATCGCCTTGCCGATCGCCTCGATGTCGTTCTGCACGCCTGAGGCGGTGTCGACCTGGACGACGACGACGGCCTTGATGGTGTGCTCCTTGTCGCGGCGCAGGCGCTCCTCGACTTCGTGCGGCCGCACCGCGCGGCGCCAGTCACCCTTGAGCACCTCCACCTCGGCACCCATCAGCGCCGCGGCATGGCCCCAGCCGATCGCGAACCGCCCGCTTTCGAGCACCAGCACCTTGTCGCCGCGCGACAGCACGTTGCTCAATGCTGCTTCCCAGGCGCCGTGACCGTTGGCGATGTAGATGTAGGACTTGCCCTTGGTGGCAAACAGTTTCGAGATGTCGCTGAGCAGGCTCTCGGTCAGATCGGTCATCTGCTTGGAGTAGATGTCGATCGCCGGACGATGCATCGCCCGCAGCACCTCGTCGGGCATATTGGTGGGCCCGGGGATGGCCAGAAATTCCCGGCCCGCGCGAACGGTCATTGCTGTTGGTCCTTGTTGCCTGAGAACAGGATGGTGGGTCGCTGATTCACACTTTTACGCGGCGCTGCGGTGCAAGAAAAGGCCGGAAAACGCAGGTCTGACGTGGGTTATCTCTTAGTCTCGCGGCAGCCCGCATCTTCGGCTTCCTCCACCGAGCAGAACCAGCGCGTGCCCTTGCTGATCTTCATCTTGATCTGCGCATACCAGCGGCTGGTCGGCCGGTGATAGATGCACTCGCCGGCGGTGTTGACGTTGCCCTTGATGGTGCAGTCCGGCGAGGGCGCGACGGGCCCCGAGGCCGAAGCGAGCAGGATCGCATGCGCGCCGTCGGGCGGCTTGGTGGCGCCGAGGATGGTGGTCTTCTTGTTGCGCACGCGCCAGTCCCAGGGCGCGATGAAGGCGCCCTGCCACATCCCGGCCTTGGCCTCCCGCGCGGCCTTCTCGTCCGCCTCATAGTCGTGCGACATGCGGGTGTAGGCCAGCGCCCAGCCTGCGCGCACCAGCCATTTCTGGATATCCTCGCCGCCGACATCGCAACGCGCCACGGTGCGGCCGCGCCGGTCGATCGACCTCGCATGGCAGACCCAGTTCTTGCCGTCGACATATTTGGCGAGCTCGTCGCGGGCCGCGATGCCGCAGGTCCAGCGCTCGCCCTTGTTGTTGAGGCAGAGCTGGTCGACCGCGGGCGCGTCGATGCCGCCGAGCCTGATCCGCGTGTTGCCGATCGCCACCGCGTCGCCGGCGCGGACCTTTGCGGTGCCGGTGATGTCGGCGGCCTCAGCCTGCGACGCCAGGCCGGGCAAGGACAAGGCGAGCAATGACAGCGCAATCAGGAATTTTCGCAACATGCCGGTCCGCGTGTGATGAAAATTGCGATAGACCTCGCAATTGTGGTCGGCTTTTGTCCGCCCGGCCAGCATATGCCTGGCACTTGGGCTTTCAACTTCCCGTCATCGAGCGAAGTTTTGTATGGTGGGTTAGCCGAAGGCGTAACCCCACCTCTTTCGTCTCCACGGCGGCAGAAGTGGTGGGTTACGCTTCGCTAATCCACCCTACGAAACCTATCCCCGCGTCATCGCCCGCTTGGCCACCGCCAGCGCCATCAGCACGAACGCCGACGTCACCTCCGGACCGCCGACCAAAATCCGCGTCGGCGTCTTCATCTTGTTCCATTCATAGGCACGGAACGGGCCGCGGCGGCCGCCTTCGCCGAGGCTCGCGACGATCACGTTCAGCGCCGGCGCAAAGGCGCGCGGGTCCGCACCGAGATGGCCGAGCGCGATCAGCGCGAGCGCTGCGTCGAACACGTTCATCTCGGCGGCCATCAGCTCGCCCTTGACGTAAGACAGCACGCGGTGGCGGATGAAATCGAAATCGCCGTCGGGATCGATGATCGCCTGCGCCGCCAGCGGCAGCGCCAGGAAGGCGGCATAACAGCGGCCGAAATAGGCGCTGTAGAGCTCCGGCAGATAATAGATGTGCGAGCGCGGATTGGCGAAGGCGCCGCTCGCCGCCAGCCGCTTCTGGAAGCCGATGATGCGATGCACGGTGGCGAGCCGCGCCGGCGTCTCCAATACTTTCCAGCGCGCGAGGTTGCGAAAGCTGACCTCGAGAATGTCGAGATTGAGCGTCGGATCGAGATCGTTGCCATAGGGCCGCTCGCCCTTGAGATTGTCGATCCAGGTCGCAACCCCGCCCTCATAGTCGATATTGTCGTTGATCGGCACGGTCACGCGCGGCTCGTTGACGCCGGCGCGCACCTGATAGCCTGCATAGAAATCCAGCAGCGGCTGGTCGAGGATCGGATCGGTGCAGCCGGCCTGCGTCGCCGCGGAGATCGAGCACGCCGTGGTGTCGCAATCCGGCACGTAGACGCCGAAACCGAGGTCCTGCTTGATCTGGGCGAAATAGCGTGAGAAGCGCGGATGCGGCGCCGGCGCGAGCGCGGTGATGACGTTGAACCGCGCCCCGTCGATGCCCTCGACCTCTTCGCGGCTGATGTTGACGCAGAAATCGACCATGTCGGCAACCGCGCGCTTCGCCGCCGTCATCTCGGTAGGCGAGGCGAGACCGCTCTCGACATAGCCGAGCAGCGCCTCGATGAAGAACGCGTCGTAATAGGCCGAGCGGTGGCGGATCTGCACCGGCTCCCACATCGGTTCGGCAACCCCTCGCCAGGGCGGATTGACGACAGCGCGCGCCGGCGATCGCGCGATGAAGACACGGGCGAGGTTGAACAGCAGCGAGGAGTTCTTGTAGCCGCGCGCGTTGAGACCCGAGAGCGCGATGGTCAGCTCGCGGCCGCGGAAATCGGGGTCGCCGATCAGGTTGAACGCAGCGTAGGTCGGCAGAAAGCCATTCTTGCGGTACGAGCCCAGCAGATGCTGCGCGCAGTCGCGGATCACGCCGTCGATCTGCGATTGTTGCGGCATGGCGCCGGTGAACATGGCCGGCGGCGGCTTGGGATGATCCAGCGCGATGCTGTCGACGAGGTCGGCAACGGGCTGGCCGACCGCCGCCCAATCGGGCTCGGCCTCGTCGCGGGCGCGCACCAGCGCGTGGCGCAGCCGGGCCAGTTTGCCTTCATCGCGCAGTTCGGGCAGACCGGCCCGGCGGAGCAGCACCCGCAATGCGGGATTGCCGAGGGCGGTCTTGTAGAACTTGGCCAGATGCGGATCGCCGCTGGCCGCAACGGACAATACGGGATCGCAGACGTCGTAAAGCGAGGGGCCGTCCTTCCGCGCCGTCAGCGCCCGGCAGGTGGCGCCGGCAAAATATTGAAAGCTCATGAAATACCTGGTCGCGGGAATTTGGCCGAGGGCGCCGGCCGGCACGCTCCCAGCCGCGTGCCACCCCCTGCAAGTCGTTGAAAAAGCTACCCGGATTCGCAGGAAATACAAATGTGATGACAGTCACAGAAAAAGCCGGCACGAAGCCTGCATAATCAGGCTCCGGAAGGCTACGGGGACGCAAAAAAATCACACTTTTGGCGGTGCAAATTAGCGCGTACTTCCAGTGACTTAGCTCAAATTTTCGGCGATCTATTGCGGGGGAGGCGATATCCGGTTAAGGCTTTGTTTGGTGCGGCGCCGCAAATTGCGCGCAATTCGGGGGCACACCCCGGCCAATCCCTCAAACCCAAAGACGCTATCGCGCTACTCAAACAGTGTGCGCGTGCTTGGCTGGTCTTTGGCAGTGACAGGAATGACGCGAGATGAATGTAACGCAGCTCGACATTTCCCGACGCACGATCGCGCTGGCCGCAGCCCTCATCGGCACGGTCTCGCTCGTGATCGGCGCCCATGCTGCCCTGAACATGCGGGCGCTCGATGCCGCCAAGGCCGTCTCGACCGACCAGGTCACCGGCTCGATCGGCCAGGCCTCGCGTCTCGCCCTCGTCATCGGCAATGGGCACTACCCCGACGCCAATGCGCCGCTGACGCAGTCGATCAACGACGCCCGCGCGCTGTCTTCGTCGCTGCGCAAGAACGGGTTTGACGTCGACATGGTGGAAGACGCGACCAAGGACGACATGGTCCGCGCCGTCAATCGCCTGAAGTCCCGGATCAAGCGCGACACCGTCGTCATGCTGTTCTTCGGCGGCTACGGCGTGCAGGCCGGCCGCGAGAGCTACATGCTGCCGGTCGATGCCGTGATCTGGAAGGAAAACGATGTCCGTCGTCAGGGCGTCTCCATCGAAGGCGTGCTCGACATGATGAAGGAGCAGGGCGCCAAGGCCAAGCTCGTCGTGGTCGACGCCTCCCGCCGCAATCCCTATGAGCGCCGCTTCCGCTCCTACAGCCACGGCCTCGCGCCGATCAGCGCGACGGACAATGCGCTGATCCTCTCCTCGGCTTCGCCCGGCAAGGTCGTCGACGACGGCAAGGGCGAGCACAGCGTGCTTGTCAGCGAGTTCCTCAACAACCTCAATGCCCAGGGCAGCGCCGAGAGCGTCTTCAACAAGACCCGCCTCGCCATCTCCCGCGCCAGCGAAGGCGACCAGGTCCCGTCCGTCTCCTCCTCGCTGCTTGAGGACGTCCATTTCGGCGAAGCCGGCGGCTAGTTTTTCTTAGGTCTTGTAGGGTGGGCAAAGGCGCAACGCGCCGTGCCCACCATCTCTCCAACATTTCGATAGAAGACGCGCTCTATAGAAGACGTGGGCACGCTTCGCTTTGCACACCCTACGATGTGCGTGTTTAACGCACATCTGCCTCTCCATCGTCATTGCGAGCGGAGCGAAGCAATCCAGAATCTTCCCGCGGAAAGATTCTGGATTGCTTCGTCGCTTTGCTTCTCGCAATGACGATTGTGGCGATTACTTCGCCGCTTCCGCAGCCATCACCGTGCGCACCGGATCGCCTTCGCGCAGCAGCGCGCCGGCGCGGGCCACGACGATATCGCCTTCGTTGAGGCCGTCGCGGATCTCGATATTGCCGCCCGACATCAGTCCGACCTCGACGCGCTTGGTCTCGACGCGGTTGCGGCGGATCACCTGCACGACGGTGCCGGCGGAGGAATACTGCACCGATGTCAGCGGCACCGCGACGTTGCAGCTCTGGCCCGACTTGATCAGCGCGCGGCCGCTCGCATTCAGCAACAGCCGCTTCTGCGAGGAAATGCCGATATAGACCATGCCTTGCTGGATGTTCGGCTCGACCGTCGGGCCGATGCGGCGCACCTTGCCGTCGATATCGCCCGCGCCGGCGATGCGCACGGTCGCCACCTGGTTGACCGCGAGCTTGCGCATATCGCTGGTCGCGACGAGGGCGACGAGATCGTACTCGCTGCGCGCCACGATCGTGAACAGCGCCTCGCCCTTGGCGGAGGCGAGGTTGCCGATCTGCGCGGTCGACGTCGCGATCACGCCTGCCACGGGGGCGGTGATCTGAAGTGTGCCGCCCTCGGGCAGCGCCAGCCGCGCCAGCACCTGGCCTGCGGTGATGGTGTCGCCGGCTTCCGCCAGCACCTCCGTCACCTTCAGGCCGGGCCGCTCCGGCCGCACCGAGCTTGCCTCGCGCGCGAGGATGGTGCCGGTGCCCTCGACGATGTCGGAGAAACAGGATTTTGCGACCTTCAGCACCGTGACCGCCGGCCCCTTGGGCGCGTCGTCATCGGCGGCGGCAGCGGGCTGGGCCGACAGCAACAGCAGTCCGGTGAGCGCAACGAGATGTCTGGAAACAGAACGCGCAGGCAATGAACGCATGGGTCATTCCGGTTGGGGCCTTGACGGCCTTATCGTTAGCAGAAGCGATCGCTGCGAGCCAAGGGCACATCAGGGCCGGCCGAATGAGAATGCCGCAGCAGCACGGGCGGCGCGATGCCGCCCGTGATTTAGTCTTCGGGACCGGCGCCAAGGTTCGCTGTCTTCCACTGTCCCTGCGGCCATCCTTCGAGACGCCCGCCTGCGGCGGGCCCTCAGGATGAGGTCATGCTTCGCGGCGGGATGTCAGACCCTCATGGTGAGGAGCCCGCCAAAGCGGGCGTCTCGCACCATGCAGGCCGAACTCATCCCGCAGCGGAGCAATCTCACGGCAGGCTCAAGAACTCCACCCAGTTCGGCTTCTTGCCGGTGGCATAGGACTTCAGCTTGGCGAGCGCGCCGCTGCTCTGGTCGATGGCATAGACCGTCATGCTGTCGGAGAGCTCGCCGACTGCGGCGAGGTAGCGCCCGCTGGGATCGATGTGAAAGCCGCGCGGCTGCTTCTCGGTCGGCACGCTGCCGATGGTGGTCAGCTTGCCGGTGGTTGCATCGACCTTGTAGGCGGTGAGCGTGCTGGTGGTACGCTCGGAGGCGTACAGGAAACGGCCGTCGGGGGTAATGTGGATGTCGGCGGCCCAGGGCTTTCCGGTAAATCCTTCCGGCAGCGCGCTGGTGCGCTGGATCTCGTCCCATGCGCCGCCCTTGGCCTCATAGGCGAACGCCGCGACGTCGCCGTTCAGCTCGTGGAGGAGATAGACGAACTTGCCGTTGGGGTGGAACACGAAATGCCGCGGCCCCGATTTCTCTGGCACCTTGTGAGCCGGCGGATCGCTCGGCGTGAGCGTGCCGGTCGTGGCGTCGAACGCGAAGGCAAGAATCTGGTCGGAGCCGAGATTGGTCGCGAACGCGAAGCGGTTGTCGGGCGAGGGCAGGAAGGCGTGCGCGTTCAGCCCGGTCGGGATCACCTGCTTCGGCTCGCCCGCGACGCCGTTGGCGAGCAGCGGATTTAGCGCGACCTTGTTGCCGCCATAGGAGGCGCTGAACAGGAATTTGCCGCCGCGGTCGATGGCGATATTGGCCATGCTGTCGGCGAGCGGGCCGTTGCCGATATGGCTGAGCTGGCCCGTCTTGGGATCGATCGCAAAGCTCACCGCAACGAACGGCTGCGAGCGGACACCGGCGATCAGCACGCGATGATCGGGCGTGATCGCGAGCGGCGTCGAGGAGCCGGGCTTTTCGACGCCGGTGAAGGCGGCCTTCTGCACGGGCGTCATCTCGCCGCTCTCGGCCATTTTGAACACGCTGATGTCGTTACTGTCGGCATTGCCGACATAGGCGAAGGTCTCGGCCATGCCGGCGCGGACTCCAGAAATGAGAGTGAGGAAAGCAAGCGTGGTGGCGATCGCGGCGCGGGGTACGCCGGATCTGATGCGTCGGGTCGGTCTCAGCATGGGGTCCCTCCTGGATGCCGGTGCGGCATTTGTCGTTTTGCCGGGAGGATAGCGGCAGCCGCCCCGCCGCACCAAATTCCAATTGGGATCGATTGATGCCGAAATGGTATCGGTGGGAGGCTTACCGTATCGCCGCTGTGCGGGAGGGCAGATGGGGCCCGGGCGGGGTGTGGGGCGGCCCGAGCACGGTCCACACGGTGACCGCGAGCAGCGCGCAGGTCAGGATCGTCCAGGCGACAAGTCGTTTCCGCATCAGGCCGAATCCGTCAGTCATATGAATGAGAATGCTCCCGGGGGTGGGCCTGGCGATCGTGCGCTGCAAATCGCGGCGATCCTATGAACTCGTTCACAGGCGAACCGAACCAATGCCGCGCGAGCGCATTGAACCGGCATGCCCCGTGAAAACGATCTCGAAGGTAAGCCCGACATGGGCGGCAAGCATGGCGGTCAGGCGGGCCAGCCCAAGTCGCCGCCGCGCCCGCGTCAGGCCGAGCGCGATGAGGACGTCGTGGCAAAGCGCCACACCGGCCAAACCGATCCCAACTCCGCGCCGACCAAACCAAAATAGCACCTCGCCCGCGCCGCTCGCGGACTGGGAACGGCAGCCTCGCCTTGCCGTTACCCTGATCCCGCGGGCGGAGCAGATCGAAACGGAGGCTGGCACGTGTTTTGGATTTATTGGGACACCGCCTGGTCGCTCATCATCAGTGGCATCATGTTCGCCACCATCGTCGCCCATCCCGACGCCGAGTTCGTCGAGATCCACGCGGCCAAGCAAATCAAGTGAGCCCGCGCCGTCCGGTTCAAGGCGCATCGTTGCATGCTGCGCCGCGCCCGGGACATTAGAATTCAAAATCTCAAATCATGCTGCCGGGCATGAAGCAGCGGATCTTGGCGCGGCCGTTGACGTAATACGGCCAGACCATGGTGCGGCCGGCGCGGTTCGGCTCGGTGATCACGGTGTCGTCGGGCACCTCGATCCAGTCGCCCAGGAGTCTCACGCGATAATGTCCGTTGCTCGTGTCCCAGTCGACATCGTCCAGCGCCGTGCTGTCGGCGTCGGCACAGCAGGGACCTCCGCCCTTGCTGTGCAGGCTCTCGAACCAGCCCTTGAGGGGAGAGTTCGCGTAGCGACCGTCGTCGCGGGCCTGCACGGATGGGCCGATCATGGCAGCAACCGCTACGAGAGTGATCATCCTGAATGCCGCGATCGCCATATCTCCTCGCTCGATCTCGCGCGCGCAAGAGCGCAGACGAGGAGCCGCCTGCGCTGCACGTGACGCAATGCCGGCTGGCGCCCGCTGATCGGGTTCCAGCCGTCTCAGCAGGGCAACCGCGAGGGTCGATGTTTGATCCTATTTTCAAGGGCGCGGACTTATCGAGTCCGCGCCCTGCTTCAGCTCTAACCCGGCAAGCGGTCAGTAGTCCCAGAACACCGGCACCCAACGGAAGGCGTCGCCGTCGGCTGCCACCCGGCCCACGGACGGGAACGGCAGGTGCGTCGCCACCAGCATTTCGCCGGTCTCGGCAAGCTGTCGCAACAGATGAACGCGAACGCGCGCGGCCTCCTCGGGGTCGTGCTCGAAGCCGTTAAACCAGTCGGGTTGCTCGAACCCGACGGCAAACACGGCATCGCCGGCGAATGTCAGCGCGTCATCGCCGGACGCCATGCGAACCACGCTGTGTCCGGGGGTGTGACCGCCGGTGCGACGGGCGATGACGCCGGGCGCAATCTCGTGCTCGTCATCGAACAGCCGCAGCTGAGGGCCGTACTCCTTCAGGAACTGCTTGGCGGTCGATCGAAGCGCGTCCGGAAACCCTTCCGGCATGGCAGTGCGGGAGAAATCAGGCTTTTCCCAAAATTTGACCTCGGCGGCCGCGACATGGATACGCAGGTCCTTGCGCAGCTGCTCCTTCACGCCGTCGACCAGCAGGCCGCCAATGTGGTCCATGTGCAGATGGGTCAACACCAGATCGGTCACCGCCGAAAGATCGATGCCGGCGGCCGCCAGTCGCCTGATCAACTGTCCGGCGCGCGGCAAGTTCAGGTTCGGGTCCGAGCCCAGTCCGGCGTCGATGAGGATGGTCTTGCCGCCGCTGCGGACCATGACGGCGTTCAGCGCCCAGTCGAAAGCGTCCTGCGGCAGGAACATGTCGTGCAGCCAGGTCGCCCGCACCGCCGGGTCAGCGTTGTGCGCGAGCATCTTGGTCGGCAACGGCAGCACGCCGTCGCTGACCACCAGCACGTCGATCTCGCCGATCTTCAGCGCGTAGCGCGACGGAACGAGCTCTTCGGGTCCCGATGACACGGGATATGAGGTGTTGTGCAGATTCATGTTGGTCTCCTGTTTTGAAGGGTTGGGCGCTCGGTTGGTGTTGACTCTGGCTGGTCATGGTTGAGCAGGCCGCGCCGCCAGGGAGAGCGCGGCCGTCATCGCTTGGTGGATTAGAGGCTCGTCACGCGTTCATCGCGCGGTCCAGCCGCCATCGACGGAGATCGTCGTCCCGGTGATCTGGTCGGCCGCGGCCGAGCACAAGAAGGCGACGGTGCCACCGATCTGCTTCGGGGAGGCGAAGTCCAGCGACGGCTGTTTTTCGGCGAGAAGCTCTTCGGCTGCTTGCTTCTGGCTGATGCCTTTCTCCGCCGCGATGTCGCTAATCTGTTTCTCCACGAGCGGCGTGCGCACCCAGCCGGGACAGACCGCGTTGCAAGTGACGCCGCTGCCGGCGGTTTCAAGGCCTACCACCTTGGTAAGGCCGACGAGGCCATGCTTGGCCGCGACATAGGCTGCCTTGTGGGCGGATGCGACGAGACCATGCGTGGAAGCGATGTTGACGATGCGACCCCATCGCTGCTTTTTCATCTGGGGCACGGCCGCAGCGATGCCGTGAAATGCCGCCGACAGATTGATGTCGAGAATGGTCTTCCACTTGGCGGGCGGAAACTCCTCGACTGGTGCGGTGAACTGGATGCCGGCATTATTGACGAGGATGTCGAGCCGTCCGAATTTTTCGATGGTCGCCTCGATCATTCCGCGCACGGCCTCGCCATCCGACATGTCGGTGCCGTCATACGCGACGCGCACGCCGTCCTCGCGTTCGATGCCGGCCCTGATGTTCTCGATCGCTCCCGGTTCGCCAAAGCCGTTCAGGACGATATCGGCGCCGAGGCTGGCCAGCTCTCTTGCGATCCCGAGGCCAATGCCGCTGGTCGATCCGGTGACGATCGCTACTTTGCCTTTCAACATGAAAAACTCCTTTCGATGATGGTTGCCGGCGACGTCAATCGCGGCGGTGAATGTCGTGGGTGACGATGCCGAGTTCGGAAGGCGGCGGCTCGAGGCGCCGTCCGTCGGCAAGCGTGCGGCGGATGTCGTCCCGCCCGCTTTGCCAGTGCGCGCGCATCGCCTTCGGTCCGAACTCGTAGTCCTTGGAGTGACCTTCGTGGAGCTTGGACTGGTAGATCAGGTGGATGATGTTGTGGGAGCGGTGACGGGCGAGCTCGGCGATGGCGTGCATCTCCGGATCGTTTCTTGCGGCCTCCGGCAATCTGTCGATCGTCCGCTGCAGCGCCTGACGCATCTTCTGCATCCGCAGCGCCTGGTCGGTGACGGCGCGGGTGCGACTGGAATACTGAATGTCCTTCTGTCGGCTCGAAACCTCCATCATGTCGTGCGGCACGCGGCCCCGCGCCGACCAGAGATCGATCTGGAACGTCAGCGTGTCTTTCGCATCGCCCGACAGCACGCGGGAGAGAGGCGTGTTGGAGACCACGCCACCATCCCAGTAGTGCTCGGAGTCGATTTCGACGGCGGGAAATCCGGGCGGCAGCGCGCCCGAAGCCATGAAGTGTTTCGGACCGAGCCGCCGCTCGGCTGTGTCGAAATAGGTGAGATTGCCGGTGCGGACGTTGACCGCGCCGACGCTGACGCGCACTTCGCCCGAGTTCAGCCGGTCGAAATCGACCAGCTGTTCCAGCGTCCGCTGCAACGGCGCCGTGTCATAGAAGCTGGTCGACGCGTCGCCCGAGAAGGGCGACCACAAGGGCGAGGGGAAGCGCGGCCTGAAGAAGCCGGGCTGGCCCTGGAACAGCGCGCGCATCGCGGCAAGCGTGTTGTGCAGGGAGTTGAAGTCGAACGCGAAGGGTAGCGCGCCGGCCAGTCCCTCGCCGGCAGGCCATTCCACCGGGGTTGCGCAGATCGTCTCCCAGAACTCGCGCAGCCGCGCCACGCGCTCGTCTTCCGGGGAGCCCGCGATGATGGCGGCGTTGAGCGCGCCGATCGAGATGCCCGCCAGCCAGTTCGGCCGGATCCCCGCCTCGTGCAAGCCTTCGTAGACGCCTGCCTGGTAGGCGCCGAGCGCGCCGCCACCCTGCAGCACCAGCGCAACGACATCGTAGGGCAGCGGATTGACCGGTCGTGCGGAATCGATTTGTTCGCGCGTCACGTTGAACATGGCGACTACTCCTTGCAATGCGACCCGTTCGGTCAGCCGGCCTGTGTTTCGGTCAGGATTTCAGCTTCGGCTCCACGCGATCGCGCCACCGCGGACCGCTCCAGATAGTCGTGCACCACGGTTCCTAATCCGAGCGTCAGGTCGGCAACGATATGCTTGGCCGAGAGCACCTGAAGAACCGGCAGCTCGGCGACCGGCGCGAGCGCGTGGGAGAAGAGATCGAGCGCGGCGGGCCCCGTCCACGCGCCCTTCACCGTCACGTCTTCGAGATGGAAGCGGACCAGCTCGCAAATGCGCGCGGTGCCGTCGACATGCGGAATGATCTTCAGCAGGAAATTTGGCGCGATGAGCTTCCGTGCTTCGGCGGAAAGATCGAGGGCGCGATGCTTGTAGCCCATGGTGCCGGTGGCGATGCGCACCGAACCGTAGTCCAGCGTACCGACCAGGGTATCGGTCTCGACGGCCAGCTTCGGCTGGGCCAGCTTCTTGGGAAAGCCCCACAGCTCGCGGCCACCGGCGATCGGCGGATGGTCGTTGAGGAACATCTGGTGGACGAAGCTGCCGGTCTGGCCGCGGAAGGACACCGGGATGATCTGGCCGCTTTCCGTGTAGTCGCCGAAGCCGGTGGAATCGGGCATGCGAATGAATTCGTAATTCACCACAGGCTCGGTCAGCTCCAGCGGCTCCGGCACGATCCGGCGCAATGCCTCCGGGTCGGTCCGGTACTGGATGATGAAATATTCGCGATTGATGAAGCGATACGGGCCGGGCGGGAAAGCCGGGTTCGTCAGCGGCATCGCGAACGCGAGGTTGCGGATCTGCTGGTTCATGCTGTGGGCTCCTGAATGATCGGTCTGCAGTGGCGGCCGCGCGCCCCGCGGGAGCGCGGCCATCATCACGTGGGCGTCTAGACTTCGGTCACCCGTTCCGGATCGGCCGACGCGAGCGCCAGGGCGCGCTCCGCCTTCGGCGGATAGATCCAGACGGTGTTGATCTCACGCTTGGTCTTCTTGGCGACGTCGCCGACCAGCTCGACCTTGCGCTCCCATCCGCGTGTGAACAGCGCACCGGCTTTGCCAAGGTCGAGGCACGTGACGTAGGCCTTCTGGTGGTAGGGCCTGGTCGGAACGCCGAGCAATTCGGCCGCGGCATTGTTGCCGGCAAAGGCGCCCATCCGCGTGGCGTGCTGGCACGACATCAGTGCGTAATTGCCCTCGTCGTCGCAGGCGGCGCGTGCCGCGTCGCCGGCCGCGAAGACACCCTGAACGCCTGGCACCTGCAAGCAGCGGTCGACCAGCAACCGGCCGAAATTGTCGCGCTCGGCGGGAATCTGCCCGGTCAACGGCGCCGCACGAATGCCCGCCGCCCAGATCACCGTCTCGGTTTCGATGTGCTCACCGCTGGAAAGGGTGACGCCGCTCTCGTCGAGCGCGGCGACGCCGGCGCCGAGCCGTGTCTCTACGCCAACCTTGCGCAAGGCTTCCTCGATGATGGGGCGGGCGCCTGCACCCATGTCGGGTGCGATCGCAGTGTTGCGATCGACGATGACGACGCGCGTCCTGGCATTGGGGCCCAGGATTTCGCGCAGCCGCGCCGGTATTTCGGTGGCCGCCTCGATCCCGGTGAAGCCGCCGCCGGCGACGACGACCGTGTCGCGTCCGTTCACGGCAGGCCGCTTCGCGAGACCATGCAGATGCTTGTCGAGCGCAACGGCATCGTCGAGCGAATCGACGCTGAAACCATGCTCGGCGAGGCCCGGAATGTTCGGACGGAACAGCCGGCTGCCGGTGGTCACGACGAGGCGGTCGTAGGACAGCGTCTTTCGCGCGCCCTTCGCGGGCGTGATCTGCACCGTTCGGGCCTCGGTGTTGATCGTCTCGGCGCTGCCCTGGATGTAGTCGACGTCGATCGCCTCGAGGACGTCGAGCAGCGGGGCCGTCAGGGTTTCCGGCTTCGGCTCGTAGAGCCGCGGACGGACCACCAGCGTCGGCTCCGGTGAGACGAGCGCGATCTGCAGATCTTGCGGCGAAACGCCCCGGATGTCGCGCAGCCGGGCTGCGGAAAGGGCGGCGTACATGCCGGCGAAGCCGGCGCCGATGATGACGAGTCGCATGGATTTTCTCCTTGGTTGCTGTTCGAAAGACCGCGCGCGACCGCGCTGCTGCGTTGAGGGCAGCGTCCGCGTCAGCGCGTGGGTTTGGTTGGGTCGCTGGCCTTAGGGCGCGATGCAGCGTGCCTGCAGCGAATTCGGTGGCCGGCCGTAGCCTAGGACAACGGGCTGAAGCTCACTTCGACTCCAGTCCTGATAGGGAAGGCCGGGGCCATTTCGGATCATGATGGAAACGGGCGGCTGTGCCGGGTGCATGGTGTAAGCTGGAATTTCCACTTCCTCGCCCGTCGCCGACGTGAAGCGAACGGCCAGCGAGAGTCCGTACAAGGTCGCGGTCGCAAGGCTTCGGCGGCGTGAGGCAATCAGCCGTCGGTTGACGAAGTTTTTCCAGGTCATCTTTGGTCTCCCTCGATTGGTCTGGACATGGAGATGATGTAGCTGACCCGATTTGCCGGTGCCCCAGCGCGATTGCCGTCGTTGTCGAGAGATTGCTGCTAACGCATGCGCCTGCGCCAATCGCTCGGCGTCTCGCCCGTCAGCTTCTTGAATGCCGCGGCGAAGGCGGTCTGCGAGGAGTAACCAAGCGCCGCGGCGACCGAGACGATCGATTCGTCGCTCTCCCGCAGCATGTTCATGGCCTGCTCGAGCCGGTGCTGGCGCAGCCAGGCATGCGGCGACAGCCCGGTGCTCTCCTTGAAGGACCGGCAGAAATGGAAGCGCGATAGCCCGGCATCGGACGCCAGCGCATCGAGCGAGACGTCCGCTTCGCTATCGGAGCGCAATCGTTCGATTGCACGGAGCAGGACCTTCGGCGCCAGTCCGCCCATGGTCGGCTGGAACGTGGTTGGCGAGCCTGCATGCGCAGCCAAAAGGCGCGTGGCCAGAAGATCCGTGAGCTGATGCCGGAACAGCGTATCAAGCACGCCATGGCTCTCCAGCGAATCCGCCGCGCTCAGGAGCAGTCGGGACGTGATCGTGTCGGGATGCGCCGTTCGCTCAATCAATTCGGCGGGCCCCGCGGTTCCGGCCTCGCCGGCGATGCGCTGCAGCGTTGCGTCGGGAAGGTAAAGCTGAACGACGTCGACGGGCTTCGGAATGTCCCATCGGGAGCTCGACCCTTCCGGAACGATGTTCACGACCCCCGGACGAAACGTGCCGATCGAGATCGATTTTCCCGAGCGCCGCTCCATGCGCTGCATCACGCCTTTATGCGCCATGACCACGTGGTGGCGCATGGGCTCGACGACGTCGTGCAGCGGATCATGCTTCCAGTGCGCGATACCGGCACCCGAGGAGTCCAGCGCCACGCGAAACGGCTCGGTCCTGAGCACACGCGCCATCTCCGCGTCGGCGGCGCGCCGTTCGGACGTCGAGCGGTCGTCGGGCTGTGCGTCGGGTGCGGGCGGCAAGCCCTTGTGCGAGGGATTGCGCATGAGTGCAATGTTCCCGGTCATGGTGTGGCTCCTCCTGATCAGCTCGGGCTCTCGATCAGTCGTCCGCATTTGTACGGAACGGCGCGTGTTCTATGCGCCGCGATTGCGGTGCGTATTTCCTGAACCCGGCATGCTTTGTCCGATCCTGCTCCAAGCCGGCCCGCGCTTTCGCGAACGCACGGCGGGCGGGCGGGGAGGGGAAGTGCTTGTAAGAAAAGGGGGGCAGGCCGCCACACGGCCGTCACATCGATGCGCGATTGGGCACGCTTGTGGCGCGGGATGGCCGGATTTCGAAGCGGACAAGCCTTGTCCGATTCTGCGACACATCCTCCAAACGGCGGGACCGGATGACCGGGGCGCCGCTACGCCGCGGCCGCCTGTGCCGACAACAGCTGCTTCAGTTTCGCCGCCGGCACGGCAGGGCTGAACAGCCAGCCTTGCATCTGGCTGCATCCGAGCTGGAGCAGCACCGCGCGCTGCGCTTCGGTCTCGACGCCTTCGGCGGTCGTCGCCATGTGGCGGGCGGCGGCCATGTGCACCACCGCCTGCACGATCGGCGAGGAATCCTCGGGTTCGCCGATGTCGCTGATGAAGCTGCGGTCGATCTTGATCTTGTCGAACGGAAAACGATGCAAATAGCTCAGCGACGAATAGCCGGTGCCGAAATCGTCGAGCGCGATGCGCACCCCGAGTTCGCGCAACTGCTGCAGGATCGTCAGCGCCTCCTGGTCATCGCGGATCAGGACGGTCTCGGTGATCTCGAGCTCGAGCCGTCCGGGCGCGAGCCCCGACTCGGCGAGCGCGGCTGCCACCTTCAGCGCCAATGTCCGCGAGCGGAACTGCACCGGCGAGACGTTGACCGCGATGTCGATGTCGCCGGGCCAGCTGGCGGCCTCGAGGCAGGCCTGCCTCAGCACCCATTCGCCGATCTCGCCGATCAATCCGGTCTCTTCCGCAACCGGGATGAAATCGGCGGGCGAGACCATGCCGCGCTCCGGATGATGCCAGCGCAGCAGCGCTTCGCAGCCGGTGACAACGTTGGCCGCGAGATCGACCAGCGGCTGGTAGTGCACCTCGAACTCGCCGCGGGCCAGCGCCTGCCGCAGATCGAACTCGAGCTGGCGGCGCAGCCGCGCCTTGGCGTCGTATTCGGGCGCGAAGACACGGAAGGTACGGCGGCCCTCGGATTTTGCCGCATACATCGCGAGATCGGCGCGCTTGAGCAGATCGTCGGGATTGTCGCCGTGGTCGGGTGCGATCGCGATGCCGATGCTGGCATCGGTCGGGACGTCCTGGCCGTTGCAGTCCACGGGCGCGCGCAGCGCCTTCAGGATCTGCTCGGCCAGGGCCGTCAGCTCGGCGTCGTCGCGGGTGCCGGCCTTGACGATGGCGAATTCGTCACCGCCCAGCCGCGCGACCATGTCGTTGCCGCTGACACAAGCGCGCAGGCGGTTCGCGACCTGGCGCAGCAGCTCGTCGCCGACCTCGTGTCCCAGCGAATCGTTGACACCCTTGAACTCGTCGACGTCGATATAGAGGATCGCGAACGGCTTGCCTTGGGCAAGCTCGGCGACGCGCCGCTCCAGATGGCCGCGCATCAGCACGCGGTTGGGCAGGTCGGTCAGCGCGTCGTAATGCGCCATATGCGCGATGCGCTCGTCGGCGCGGATGCGCTCGGTGACGTCGTCATGGGTCGCGAGCCAGCCGCCGGCGGCGCCGGGCTGGTTCTTGATCTCGATCAGGCGGCCATCGGAGGTCTCGACGATCGTGCTCTGCGTCTGCCCGGCATCGCCCAAAATGCGGTCGCAATAGGAATCGACGTCGCCGTGGAACGAGCCGGTGTCGTGGCGATGCCGGATCACCTGGCGGAAATATGCGCCGGGCTTCACCACATCGGCCGATAGCCCATACATCTCGATGTAGCGCCGGTTGCAGACGATCAGCCGCTCGTCCTGGTCGAACATCAGGAGACCCTGCGTCATCGTGTTCATCGCGGTGTCGAGCTGCTGCTTCTCCACGGCGAGCCGGCGGGTCATCTGGCGGAAGATGAAATAGAGCGTGAGTACGAGCAGGCCGATCGACAGCACGGCGACGGCCACGAAGAATTTCGTTTGCGTGTGCCATGTCGCCAGCGCCGCATCCAGCGACTTGGTCGCGACCACGACCAGCGGCTCGCCGGTCAGGAGGCGTGCGGCGACGATGCGATCCTTGCCGTCGATCGGGCTTGCGAGCTGCATCGTGACGAAGGTTCGCTCGAACACCGCCATCTGCTCGCGCGTGCCGTTGCGGAAATTCTGCCCGATCATCGTCTCCACATGCGGAACGCGCGCGAGCAACTGGCCGTTCTGGTGATGCATCGCGATCGAGGAATCCTCGCCGAGCCCGCTCGAGGCGAAGAAGGATTCGAGTTGCTCCGGCGCGATCGCGCGCGAGACCAACCCGAGGAATTCGCCGTGGGGGCCGGAGACGCGGCGCGCGAATACGATGACCGGTCCGCTGCCCAACCGTCCGGGCACGACCTCGACCTCCTCCTGCGAAGCCGGATCGTTCTTGAGGCGATCGAAATAGCCGCGGTCGGCGACCGAAACATCGGCGACCGGCCAGCGCCGCGACGAGTTGATCAGCACGCCCTTGGCGTCGAACAAATTGGCGCCGGCGACGTCGGACCAGCCGCTGGCTTTGGCGCGCAACACCTCGTGCATGGCGAGCGTGCCCATCTCGCTGCGGAAGACGTCTGCGGATTCGATGCCATGGCTTTCGAGTTCCGCGATGATGCTCTTCTGCAGCACCGCAAAATCCTCGAACTCGCGGTCGAAATGGCGGGCGAGCAACCGGACCGCGCTCTCCACGCTGTCACGGCCGCTTTCAATTGCATTCTGCCGGAAGCGGTCGACGGTGAGCGCGGTGCCCACAGCCATTGCGGCCATCAGCACGAAGCCGCCTGCGATCAGCCATGTCAGCGGCGCTCCGCGCCAACGGCGCAGCAACGCGCGCATGCGCGCGCTCCATCGGATCGATGTGCCCATGCAGCCCTCCCGTGGGATGCAAGATGCGGCAAAACCGACAAGAGCGCGTTACCAGTGAGGGTTAGAAAAGCATGAATCGGAACGGAATCAGAGGGTTGGTTCCCTCGCTTGTCTGAAGGCGCGGTGGACCACGGTTCCCTCAGCGTCGGATTTCCCATCTCAACGCTTCCGCATTGGTCTTGGCGAACGTCGCCGGCACGTCGAAGGTCCCGGTCTTGAGATCATAGCGGCAGCGCCAGTCGGCCAATCCCTTCACGGCGACGTTCTTCGGGTGCTTGTCCATTTCGCCCGACAACGAGATCACGAGGTAACGGTTGTCCGGCCAGTGCACGCCGAGCCCGCGATAGGCCTCTTCGGTGCCTTTCACGAGATTGGCCGAGATGTGGTAGTCGAGCTTCATCTTCCCGGTGTCGGGCCGGCTGTGGAAATAGGCCCAGGCCAAGTCGCTGAACGAGGTCTTCGTCGCGCTGACGAAGGCACCCTTCTCGGCATGGTAGAGATAGAGGTCCTGCTCGCCGGAACCGGTCTTCTGCATCCGCACCAGCCATTGCGAGTCGGGGGTGAAGCGGAAGCCGGCCCCGTAGCCCTGCTCGGGCTTGAGCTCCGTCATCTGTTCGCCACGCCTCGCCCAGGCCTGCCATTTGACGTCGAAATCGCCGCCGTCCTTCATGTACTGCTCGATCCCCGTGGCGCCATCGGGTGAGGTGAAGGCGAGATCGGCATTGTCGGTGAGGATGTAATCCGGCGGCGGGCCGGACGCGGCGAGCCCTGGAGTTGCGGCCATTGTCAGGGCAAGCACCAGCCCAACAGGCCATTGTGCGGGACGGCAAAATGCGTTCACGGGACAATCCCTCGAGAAAAATGCCGCGATGCGGCCTTGAGCATTTGACACCGGCGGGGGTGCGTCGGTTCATCTCCGTGCCGGCTCATCATCCTATCGACCGTCTTGCTGCCGTGACCAAAACGGCGCACCTTGCTGGGCCGATTGATTTGCAAAATTCTTCCTGATCAGGGTTCGTTTCCGATGTTGACCGCATCCAAGGCCTTCATTGCATTCTGTCTGCTCGCGGTGGGCGGCACCGTGCTGGTGATCGGCCCCACCGAGCTGCGTCGCCTGTTGCCGATGGGGGCGAAGACCGACATCGCCGCCAAGCCGGAACCCAAGGTCGAGCCCAAGCCGGAAGAGCCCAAGCTCGCCGCGGTCGCGCCGCCGGCGCCAGCTGCGTCTCCGGCACCGGCCCCCGAGCCGAAGGCGGGTGCGCTGGCCGAGACGCAAAAGCAGGTCACGGCCGCACTTGCCGATCTTGCACCGGTCAAGCCGCCGCCGGCGGTTGCGGATGCCGGCCCCCGTTTCGACGTCGCGCGCGTCGACGATCACGGCGAGGCGGCGGTGATCGCGGGCCAGGCGACGCCGGGCGCCAAGGTCGAGCTGTTGCGCGACGGCAAGCCGATCGACACGGTGGTGGCGGATGCCTCGGGCCAATTCGTCATGACGCCGCCGCAGCTTCCCGCCGGTTCCTATGAGCTGACCCTGCGGGCGAAATCGCCTGACGGCACCGTCACGCAATCCGGCCGCAGCATGCCGGTGACGATCGCCGAAGCCGCGCCGCCGCCCGCGCGCCCTGCACCCGCCGCGAGGCAAGAGACGAAGCAGGAAGCGAAGGCCGAGAAGCCCGACGACAAGTCGGATGTCGTGGCATCGGTATCGGACAGGCCTGCGGCCCGCCCCCGACTGATGGGCGCACCGAAACCGAAGGGCGGGTCAGGGGTGATGGCGCGGGCGCCCGCGGCCACGGCGGTTGCATCGGCCTCGCCGGCGGATGTCGTCGGCGGTGCACCGGCGGAAACAGGCGGCAGCCGGGTGATCTCCCGCGGCGACAGCCTATGGGCGCTCAGCCGGCTCGCTTATGGCGACGGCGCCCGCTTTGCCGTGATCTACAACGCAAACCGCGCCAAGATCCACAATCCCAACTTGATCTATCCTGGCCAGACCTTCGTGCTGCCGCAGAAGGCGGAGTGAAGGCGGCGCTTCGCCGCGGCTCCTGCGGCCATCCTTCGAGACGCCCGCCTGCGGCGGGCCCTCAGGATGAGGAATGAGTCTGCGGCGGCATTCAACGTAGAAGGATGCGCTGCCAAGCCTCATCCTGAGGAGGCCGCCAAGCGGTCGTCTCGAAGGACGAGGCGCTCGCTCAGGCGCCGCCGAGACGTCCTAAGCAAATACCGCGACGCTTTGCTCTGTACGCTTCCGGAACATTTGGTTCCCTCGCGCGTCATTGTGATGCGACGCGATGCGCGCTTGGCGCCGGAGGAGGGCCAAGGTGGACAGGTCAGTGATCATGTCGAGATCACGCTTGGGACCCAAGCTGGGGCTGGCGCTAACGGGCGCAACGCTGGCGATTCTGGCGCTCCTGCTGCCAAGCCGCGCCGAGGCGCAGTTCGGCTTCCGCGGCGGCCCGCTCGGTGTCGCGCGCTTTGCCGTCGGCCACATGATCGGCATGTCGCGCTTGCGCCATGCCCGCATGGCGGTGCGGGGCAGCCGATACCGGTCCGCAGCGTTGCGGTCGCAAGATCCGCGCGGCTCAGAGCGCGGCCAGCCTGCGAATCCTTACGTCCTCCGTGCCGCAATGATGGCGCAAGCTGCGCTGGCGGGCTGGCGCGGCGGCCGCCGTCCGCAGGGCTGGTGGCGCCATCCCGACGGCAGCTACGGCTGGGTCGGCCCGGTGTTCTGGCCGTTCGCGCATGACGATCTCACCACCGCAATCATCCTCGGCGATACGACCAGCCTCTCGCTCTATGGCTATGGCGACATCTATGCCGCGATCTTCGCGCCCTATGCGGCCACGGAGCTTGCCGCCTACACCACGCCGCACGGCCGGCGCGGACGGCGAGTCCCGACCGCGGAGACGGTCTGCGATGCCAGCGACACCGGCGGCCTGCCGGTCGATCGCATCGCCGCTGCCGTGCAGCCGAATGAATTGCAGCGCACAGCGCTCGACGAGCTCGCGACCGCGTGGGCATCCGCGCGCGACACCATCCGCGCCGCCTGTCCGACGCAGGTCCCCGCGACGGCCATCGAGCGCCTCGGCCTGATGCGCGAGCGTATCGAAGCCATGATCAAGGCAACGGATGCCGTCGCGCCATCGCTCGCAAAGTTCGTCGATCTCCTCGACGACGACCAGAAGGCCAAGCTCGACAGCCTGGCCAAGGACCGCCGCGCCGCGCTTGCAGCCATCCAGCAAAAGAATCCCCAGACGGCATCGGCCTGTCAGGCGGACAGCGATCCCCGCTACGACGAGAAGCTGCAGCGCCAATATGAGCAGCTCGTGCAGCAGCAATGGCCCGCGGCCGAGATCGCCGCCACGCTCAAGCTCGACGACACCGGCCGCGCCCGCCTCGACGTGCTCCAGGACACCACGCTGCGCACCATGGAAACGCTCAGCGCCTGTCCGTCACAGCCAGCACCGACACCACAGGCCCGTCTCACCGCCGTGAAGGCGCGGCTGGAGACGATGCTGCAAGCCGTGAACGGCGTCAGCGACGCGCTCGATGATTTCGAGGCGGACCTGAGCGACGAGCAGAAGGCCGGGTTCGAGGCGATGGGGCCGAAGCGCGGGGCGTGATCACCCGCACCGCTTCCAGCCCATTCCGTGCCCGCGTAAGCCATTGATCTTGAAGGCCCCGGCTACTGTGCATGGGGTTGTTTTCGCAGTTTTTTGTTTTGGCTAGCCGCGCCGCCTTGCCGCGGCGGCGTCCACCACGTTCTCGACCTCCTCGCGCCACGACAGAATCTCCATCGCGAGCACGGGGTGGTTAAAACCCTTGAGCACGAGATCGTCGAGCGCGCGGGCTTCGACCCAGGGCTCGACCATGCCGTAGACGCGGCGGCTGACGACGACCTGGCCGGCCTTGGCTTCGTCGCAGAGGCGGGAGGAGAGATTGGTGACGCTCCCGATCGCGGCATATTCGAGCCGCTGCTCGAAGCCGATCTGGCCGAGCGTGGCGTAGCCCATGGCGACGCCGACGCCGAATCCGAGCGAGTGGCCGCGGTTCTTCCATTTCTCGGTCAGGGCGCCGATCGTGTCGCGCATCTCGACCGCCATCTTCACCGCGCGCTTGGTGTGGTCGGCGAACTGGATGGGCGCATTGAACAGGATCATCACGCCGTCGCCGGCAAAGCGGTCGAGCGTGCCTTCATAGCGGTGGATCAGCTCGCCAAGCGCGGCGTGATATTCGCGCAGCACGTTCATCGCCTCTTCGGGCTCGGTCGCCTCCGTGAACGAGGTGAAGCCGCGCAGATCGCAGAACACGACGGTGACCTCGCGGCGGTGGCTGTCGAGGAGCGCGTCGTGGCCGTCCGACGAGGCGATCAGCTGCGCCACTTGCGGCGCGAGGAAACGTTCGAGCCGTTTGATGCGGCCGATCTCGCCGAGTTGTTTCTCGACCCGCTCTTCCAGCGAGCGATTCCAGTTGCGCAGCTGCTCGGTCTGCTCCTGGAGCTTGGCGGCCTGCTGCTGCACGGTTTCGTGCGCAGCCGCGAGCTCGCGGCCCTTGTGGTCGACCTCGGTGAACAGCCGCGCATTGCGCATCGCCAGCACGGCCTGGTTGGCGAAGGTGCGCATCAGGCCGATGATGCTTGGGGCGAACTCGCCGCTGGCTCGGCGCAGCACCACCAGCGAGCCGAGCGTGCCCTGCTGGTCGACTAGCGGCACCACCAGCACCGAATGGAAGCCGGCTTCGATCGCGACGTCGCGCAGCGGTTGCTCGGACGCCTGGTCGAGATCGGCAATCGCGATCGGTTCGCCGCTGCCGGCCGAATCGCTCAGGATATCCTGGCCCTCATCAATCGTGACATGGGCGCCGTCGGCGGATTTGTCGATGCCGTTGGCCTCGACCAGATTGAAGCGACGCACCTGCGCGTCATAGCCGTAGATCAGCACGGCGTCGGCATGGGTGATCTCGATGGCGCGCGCGGCGATCGTCGGCAGCACGGCGTTGAGATCGAGCGAGGCGGCGACCGCGCGGCCGACCTCTTCCAGCACCTTGAGCTCGTTGATCGACTGCGCGAGATCGCGGGTGCGCTCCTCGACCTTGGTCTCCAGATCCGAATAGGTTTCCTGGATCTGGCTGGCCATGCGGTTGAACTGGCCAGCGAGATCTTCCAGCTCGTCCGCGGTGTGCACCTCGATGCGATGGCTGAAATCACCCTCGCCGAGCTTGTGCGCGCCGTCACGCAGCGCCGTGATCGGAATGATCATGCGGCGCGCCAGAAGCGTGCCGGCGAGGATCGCGACCAGCAGGCCCATGCCGATCAAAAGCGCAATGCGCACCAGCTGGTCGCGGATCGGCATCAAGGCTTGCGTGGTCGGCTGCTCGAACATCACGCTCCAGCCGAGCTTCGGCACGGTGCTCGCGGCGCTCATCACCGCATGGCCGTTGAAGTCGGTGCCCGAATTGTCGGGCGCGTGGCCGGGCGCAACCGCGGCCGCAACTTGCGGCAGCTTCGAGAGGTCCTTGCCGATTTCGGGCCCTTTCGAGGACGTCGCCAGCACGCGGCCGCGCGGATCGACCACATAGGCGAACGCCGCCTTGCCGACCTGAGCGTCGGAGAGGTACTCGGAGAGAAAGCTGAGATCGAGCTCGGCCACGGTGACGCCGGCGTTGAAACCGGAATGCGCCACCGAGATCGACATGAACGGCGTCCGGTCGGAGAACCAGGCCGGTGCGTAGCTGACGCCGCGGGCGACGGTGTCGGTGAAGCGCATGTCGCGGGAGAGGTCGGCATTGCTGCCGGTCGTGGTCGACTGGCGCGAGACGCGGAGCACCTCGCGGCCGTCGCCGTTGAGCTGGAACAGCTGAGTGACGACCGAGACCTGGTGCAGCAGCTGGGCATAGTCGGCGCGGCGCTTCTCGAGCGTGTCCTGGCTCGCCCGCGTCACCCAGCTGATCTGGCGCTCGAGCTCGGAGATCGACTGCTCGATCCGCCGCGCGGCTGCCTGCGCCTTGTCCTCGAGACCGTCGGTCAGCTGTGTCTTGGTGGCGCGGTAGGAGATCCAGCTCTCCATCGCGCCGTTGACGGCGAGCACGAACACGACGAGGCCGACAAGAGAGACGACGTATTTGGCGAACAGACCCTCGCGCAGAAACCGTGTCTTGTCGTTCGCTCCTGCCATCCCGATCCTCTCGCGCCACCATCAGCGCCGGCGCTACGGTCCGCACGGACCCTGCGAGCCTTCTAGCACAATTTGGTCCAGGGGACTGTGAAGGGACTGGTCAAGGGCCGGCCGAGCAGCCGGCGTGGTTACCCGTCTTGGTTATCCGCCTTGGACGCTGGGCAGGCGCAAGCATGGTGAATTGTCGCAGTCTCGTCCGTTTGGAGGAAGCCGCTGCCGGGCAAGCCGATGTAAGGGGATGGGCTTGGCAAGGGAGGGCTGGGAGTCCAGCGCTTTGGTCCTGCAATCATCGATTAAAGAGCTGTCGCAGCACGTCGTTCATCGGCTGGCTGTCCTGCTGCGCCGCCGGCGGGTCCTCCAGGGCGGGGGACGCCGGCGAGGCTTGCGGCGTCAATGGGGATGGCGCCGCAGGCAGGCTGCGGCTGCGGCCGGTGCCAGTGCCGGTGCCAGTCCCAGTCGCCGTGCCGTTTCCCGCGCCACCGGAAAGTCCCTGCTGGATCAGATTGCCGAGCGCCTCGCCCAGGGGGCCACCGAGCAAATTGTTCTGTCCGGCGGGCTGCTGGGTTTGCGGATTGGCATTGCCGGCCGCATTGCCGCCACCCGGCGCGGTGGTCCCTCCGAGACCAAGGCTGCCCAAGATGTTGCCGAGCCCGGCGCCATCAGCGCCGAACAGCCCCTTGCCCATCTCGCGCAGCTTGGCATAGGCGGCATCCGGATTGTCCAGCATGCCGGCCATGTCAGGATAGATCCGTGGCTGCGACCAGGTGCCCTGGATCATCACGGGAATGCCGAAGCCGACCGGCTCGGCGGCGCGACCCTGGCCTTCGGTCGTCATCACCAGCTTCGGCTCGACGCGGAAGCCCATCATCTTGGTGTCGAGTGCGATCGTGCCGGCGCCGGTCACGCGGACCAGCGGTCCGGTCAGGTTGAGATCGGTGGTCACCGCCTGGCCCTTGTCGATCCGGAACGACGCCGAGAGCTGCGACAAATCCGTGCTCTGCTCCCGACTGCTGTCTCCGTTTTCCTGCCAGCCGGACAGCGTGCCCGATGTCAGCGAGCGGATCATCTGTGCGACGTTGATGCCGCGAATGGCGCCGTCCTGGAAATTGACGAAGGCCGTGCCTTGCATGTTCGCCATCAGCGCGCGCTGGCTGGTGCCGGCGCTGCGCAGCGCGAGCTTGGCCTGCAGCTTGCCGTCGATCCGGTCGAATTCGGCGAGGCCCTGCAGCAGCGGCAGCGCGCGCACGCCGGCGAGGTCGGAATGCATGGCAAAGCTCGGCGCGCCGCTGGTGGCATCCAGGATCAATTCGCCCGTGACCTGGCCGCCATAGGCGCCGAGATTGGCGGTGCCGGCCTTCAGCACGCCGCCGGCGAGTTTTGCATCGACCGCCAGCGGCGCGAGGCGTGCCTCGCCGATCACCGCCTCATGCGCGGAGATCCTGATTTGCGCATCGACATAGTTGAGCGCGGACACATCGATCGGCGCATCGCTCCAGGGCTGGCCGGACGCGCCTTCCGGCGATTTCGCCAGCGGGATCGCGAGCCGCTGGAAGTCGAGATCGAGCTTGACCAGAGGCTTGCTCGCGATATCGACCGAGGCCCAGCCGTTGAACGCGCCGTCGCCGAGCGTGCCGCTCACGCCGTTGATCATCACGACGTCGCCGCTCAGCCGCATCTCGGCATGACCTGCGAGCCGGGACTTCAGCACGTCCGGCATGTCGATGGCGAAATCCACCGGAATGGTCGGCCGGTCGGCCGGCGGCGCCGGCGTGGTTGCCTTGATGTCGAACTTGGTCGGATGCTCGCCGACCCGTGCGGTGCCGGTGATGTTGACCTTGCGGTCGCGACCGACGATGGCATCGGCATTGACGGCGCTGATGCGGCTCTCGACACGATCGCGCATGCGCGCGAATGCGATCTCGCCATCGGTGACCTTGACGCGGTCGATGGCGGCGCCGTCGGTATCGAGCGCGACCGGCTTCGACGTGCCGCCGGCATTCGGCAGGCGTTCACGCAGCAGCGGCTGGTAGAGCACGGGATGGGTGACGACGAGTTCGCTGATCTTCGGGCGGCCCGACCAGACGCTCGAGAGCGACATGTCGGCCTGCACGCTGTCGATGGTCAGGCGCGTGATGCCGCTGCGGTCCTTGGGGTCGGCAAGCGTGAGGTCGTTCAGCGTTACGTTCAGCGTCGGCCACAGGCTGATTCTGGTCGTGCCGTCGATCGACAGGCGATAGCCGGTCGCGCTCTCAACACGCGAGGCAATCGTCGACGTCAGGAAGCCCGAGGGGATCCCGACCACCAGCAGGAGTGCGATCACGATGACGACGGCGGCCACCGCCGCGCCGGCGAATTTCACTGCTCTCATGTCGACTTTCCAGCGGCGGACGATCGGCGTCGAATCCGGCAGATGACCGTCATTTGCGCGCGTCCTTTGCGCCTGAGTTTATCCCGGGACGGGAAGCGGCTCCAAGCACGGAAAAATAGTCTGGGGGTGCTGCAAAGTTATGTGACTTATGGCACACTTCCCCGGCGCGGTTTTACGCGATCCTGATGTTGATGGTTCCAAGCGATTTGCCAACGAAATTCACAAGGACATTGAAATGAGCAAGCAGGCCGAATTTGCGGTCATCCTCAAGATGAATGCGATGTTCGCCGATCTCGGCGCAGACGAGCTCCAGCGGCTGGCGAATCTCTGCCACACCCAGCATCTGGGGAACGGCGAGGTGCTGTTCCAGAAGGGCGACGCGGGCGATGCGCTGTTCGGCGTGCGCCGAGGCCAGGTCCGTATCGAGACCGGCGCCTCCGACGGCAGCCGCCTGACGCTGAACTTCATGGGGCCGGGCGACCTGTTCGGAGAGGTTGCGGTGCTGGACGGCCAGAGCCGCACTGCGGACGCCACCGCGGGCGAAGCCAGCGAGTTGTTCGTGCTGCGGCGCGAAGACTTTCTGGCTTTCCTCGAACGCGAGCCGAAAGTCGGGATCAAGATCATCGCGCTGCTGTGCCAGCGCATCCGCTGGCAGAGCGAGCGCATGGAAGAGTCCATGCTCCAGCCGCTGCCGGTTCGCCTCGCGCGGCGCCTCTGCGCGCTCGCCGCCGATTTCGGCTCGGAGGTGCACATCTCGCAGGAGCAACTCGGCGTCTTCGTCGGCGCCGCCCGCGAGAGCGTCAACCGCCAGCTTCAGGCCTGGCGCAAGGAAGCGATCCTCGATCTCCAGCGCGGCCGCATCCTGCTGCGGAACATGACCAAGCTGACGGCGATCGCGCGGAACGAGTAGGGGCGTCAGGTCCGTGCCTCACGGCCATGCCAGATTCTCGTAATGAGAATATCGCCTGTCTCGGGAGCGATGACATATCGCACGATGTAACCTGACGAGCCGAAGCGGATGATGATTTGGCGGATGACGGCATCCTCAGTCGGTTTGCCCAGCGCCGGCAATTCCGGCAGCCGATCGATTGCCTTCCAGATCGAGGCCAAGGCGCGTTTCGCGGCGCCAAGATTAACAGTATCGAGGAGTGTTCGCAGCCGCTCGATGTCTTCGACCGCGGCTGGCGAAAGGTGGATCATTTCACCTTGCGCGGCTGGGGACGGGGCAGCTCGTCTGCCGAGTCCCAGCTTGCCACCCACGCTTTAACGTCGTCGAGTGGGACAGCCAGGCCGGTGCGCTTGAAGTCGTCGTAACGACTGCGGTCCTCTGCGAGATCTGGACTGGAAACGTCGATCACTGAATCGAGCAATGCGACGGCCTCTGCGAGAACCGTTGCGATGTCCTTTCCCCGCTCGGACGCGATCTCCCGGAGACGGGCATCAGTGTCGGCGTCGATCTCAAGCGTTCGGCTTATGAGGTTCATTCCCGAAAGATAGCACTTCACTTACCGATGTCGAGCCCGAGATCTGAAGGCAATAGCTACTCCGCCGCAGGATGCACGATGTTTTTCGGCCGCTGCATCGCTTCCGCCGGCGCAGCTCCGTGGTGACTTGCGCCCTCCGCATCTTCGCTGTGCACGACCAGCCGCTTGCCGAAGCGCCAGATCAGGGCGCCGAGATCGTCCATCACCATGAACATCGCGGGCACGAACACCAGTGACAGGATGGTCGAGAAGATCAGGCCGCCGATCACCGCGAGCGCCATCGGCGAGCGGAATTCGCCGCCCGCGCCGACCGCGAGCGCGCTTGGCATCATGCCCGCGGCCATTGCGATCGTGGTCATCACGATCGGGCGTGCGCGTTTCATGCCTGCGTCGATCATGGCTTCTTCGCGCGGTGTGCCGGCGTGAATGGACTCGATGGCGAATTCCACCAGCATGATCGCATTCTTGGTGACGATGCCCATCAGCATTAGGATGCCGATCCACACCGGTGTCGTGAGCTGCTTGCCGGTGATCAGCAGGGCCGCGATCGCGCCGCCGATCGAGAGCGGCAGCGAGAACAGAATGGTGATCGGCTGCAGGAAGGTGCCGAACAGCAGCACCAGCACGGCGTAGACCATCATCAGGCCCGCCGTGATCGCGGTGGCAAAGCCTTCGGATAGTTCGTTCAGGCTTTCGGCGTCGCCGGAGGGGGAGACCTTCACGCCCTTCGGCCGGCTCTTCATGACCGGCAGGTCGTAGATCTTCTTGGTGGCGTCGCCGAGCGCGGCGGAGCCGACGAGATCGGCCGCGACGGTCGCCTGTCGCTCGCGATCGTAACGGTTGATGCTGGTCGGACCCTGGTCGAGCTTGACGTCGGCGATGACGGAGAGCGGCACGCCGCCCTTCTCGCCGTGTTCGCCGAGTGGCACGCGCAACTGTTCGAGCGTCTTCAGATTGCCGCGCGCGGCATCCTCGAGCTGCACGCGGATCGGCACCAGACGGTCGCCGACGTCGAACTTGGCGAGCGCGGGGCCGACGTCGCCGATGGTGGCGACGCGGATGGTCTGCGACAGGCTTTCGGTCGAGACGCCGAGCCGTGCGGCGAGATCGGCGCGCGGTTCGACGCGCAGCTCGGGCCGCTCCAGCGTGGTTTCCGAGATCACGTTGGAGATGGTGGGAATCCGCTTCATCTGCGTCGCGAGTTCGCTGGCGACGTTGTTGACGATGTTGGCGTCCGCGCCGGTCACGACCAGCGAGATGGCGCGCAGGCCGTTCTCGTCGAGGAACCAGAAGCGGATGTCCGGAATGTTCTCCAGTTCCTGGCTGATCGAGAATTCGAGCTCGCGCTGCGTGATATCGCGGCTGTCCTTGGGCGTGTAGTTGATGATCAAGGCGGCGCGCCGGACTTCCTGGGTCCCTGGTGGAACGCGGCCGCCATCGACGAAGATGCTCTTCACCTCGGGCCGCTTGCGCAGGCGCGCCACGATGTCTTCGGTGACCTTTTCGGTGTAGGCGAGCTGCGTGCCCGGCGGCAGCTCGAGGGCAACCAGCGAGCGCGAGCTGTCCTGCGCCGGCAGGAAACCCTGCGGCAGCAGCGTGATGCTCCAGATCGAGGCGGCGAAGACGCCGAAGCCGGCCAGCACCGTGATGAAATAGTGCTTCACCGACCAGCCCACGATCCTGTGATAGGACCGCAGCACGCGGCCGGGCGGCGGCTCTTGGTGATTGCCATGTTTGAGGAAGTAGGCGGCGAGCACCGGCGTGACAAAGCGCGCCGCGAGCAGCGAGAAGAACACCTGTACCGAGACGGTGATGCCGAACTGCTTGAAGAACTGTCCGGCGATGCCCGACATGAAGCTCGCGGGTGCGAAGATCGCAATGATCGTCAGCGAGATCGCGATCACCGCGAGGCCGATCTCGTCGGCGGCTTCCAGGGCGGCACGATAGGGCGACTTGCCCATGTTCATGTGCCTGACGATGTTCTCGATCTCGACAATGGCGTCGTCGACCAGAATACCCGTCGACAGCGTGATGGCGAGAAAGCTGACGAGGTTGAGCGAGAAGCCGAGCAGGTCCATCGCCCAGAATGCCGGGAAGATCGACAACGGCAGCGAGATCGCGGCGATGATGGTGGCGCGCAGGTCGCGCAGGAACAACAGCACGATGACGACGGCGAGGATGGCGCCCTCGAACAGGGTCGAGATCGCCGCGTGGTAATTGCCGTTGGTATATTCGACCGAGGTGTCGATCACCTTCAGGTCGACGTCGGGATAGGTGGCCTTGAGCGTGTCGATGCGCTTCTGCACGGCCTCGGCGACCTTCACGTCGCTGGCACCCTTGGAGCGTTTGATGCCGAGCGCGACGATGGGCTCGCCGTTGAAGCGGGCGAAGGTACGGCGGTCGGCGATGGTGTCGGTGACGGTGCCGAGATCGTCGAGCCGGACCTCGCCGCCGCCGAACAGCGGAATCATGGTGCCGGCGAGGTCGCTCAGCGTCTTGGCGCCGGCGAGGGTGCGGATCGCCTGGTCGTTCTTGCCGATCTCGGCGCGACCGCCGGCGACGTCGACATTGGTACCGCGCAGGCTCTGGCTGACATTGACGGCCGTCAACCCCATCGACTGCAGGCGGTCGGGATCGAGCGAGACCAGGATCTCGCGCTCGACACCGCCGATGCGCTCGACCTGGGCGACGCCGCGCACGCCCTGCAGCGCGCGCTTGACCACGTCGTCGACGAAATAGGAGAGCTGCTCCGGCGTCTTGCCGGGCGAGATCGCGGCGTAGGTGACGATCGGCAGGCCGATGACGTCGACGCGCTGGATCAGCGGCTCGGTGACGTTCTGCGGCAGGTTGGAGCGCACGCGCGTCACCGCGTCCTTGACGTCGTTGAGCGCGCGGTCGGTGTTGGTTTCCAGCGCGAACTGGATCGTCGTCACCGACAGGCCGTCGGTGATCTGCGAGGTGATGTGCCTGACGCCTTCGACACCGGAGACGGCGTCTTCAACCGTCTTGGTGACCTGGGATTCGAGCTCGGCGGGTGCCGCGCCGAACTGCGATACCGCGACCGAGATCACGGGAATGTCGGCCGAGGGTAGCCGCGTCACCGCGAGCTTGGTGAAGGACACCCAGCCGAGGATCAGGAGGATGATGGAAAAAACCACCGACGGCAGCGGATTGCGAATCGACCATGCCGAGATATTGAGAGCCATCAGCGTACCCGCGTGCGATCGAGTTCATCGGCGAACATGGTCTTGATCTGGTCGCCGTCATGCAGCGAAGAGCCGGCGTCGGCGACGACGATCTCGCCGACGTTGAGGCCTTCCAGGATTTCCGTCGCGCTGTCCGATGACAGCCCGACCCGTACCTTGCGCGTCTCGACAATGTTGCTCTTGACGACCTGCACGGTGAGATGGTCGATCGCGGTCTTGGGAACCGCGACGCCGCAGCTTCGCTTGGCGTCGATCGAGGCGCGGGCGAACACGCCGACTTTCAGCGAGGGATTGTTGGTGACGCTGATGCGCACGCGGCCGAGCTGGGTGGCGCGATCGATTTCGGGCGCGACCAGCCTGACCCGCCCGATCAAATCGGGCGCGTCGTCGCGGCTGATGCGCACGGTCGCGCCGGAGCTGAGCTTGGCCATGTGCACCGCCGGGACCTGCGCGTCCAGCTCGATCTCGTTGTTGACGGCGATACGGAACATCGGGCCGGCCTGTGGCGAGGCCGGTGCGCCGACGATGGTGCGGACCTCGGTGACGAGGCCCGGCGCAGGGGCTTTCAGCGAGACCGGTCCTTGCGGGCCGGGCCGCTGCGGCTGGCCCGGGATCTGGGGCGGTGCGGTCAGGCGCGCCAGCTCCTGATTGTCGGTGACGAGGGTGCCCTCGGTGACGAAGAGGTCGGTGACCCTGGATCCCTCCTGGTCGGCGACGACCACGGCTTCGCGGCGCGGCACGAAGAAGCCGGTCACCCGGACCAGGTCGGAGAAGCAGGCATTGGTCGACTTGGTCACGATGACCAGCGCCTCGCTCGGCGTTTCCTTGGGCTCGGCGCGGTGCCGATGCTCGAACAGATAATAGCCGACGCCGAGCACGACGACGAAGACCACCGTTCCGGCCGGCTTGAGATATTCGGAGAGGTTCATTGCCGGATCGTCCTGGCCTGGCTCGCGGCCGTCCGCGCGCGGCCCATGGTGAGCGTTTCCCTGAAATAAAGCAGCGTCCCGCAAGCCTGCGGGACGCGTGCTGGAAGCGAGACTTTACACCACATCACGACTTGTCACTTCAAAGGATTACGTCGTGCTCACTTCGATGCGGTGGTCTTGTTTTCCATGTTGACGACCTGCACGCGACGGTTGACCTCCGCCATCGGCTGGGCCGGGTCCTTCAGCTTGCTCTTGCCATAGCCGACCGTGACGAGGTCGGTCGCGGAGATGCTGTATTTGTCGACCAAATAGCGCTTGATCGAATCCGCGCGGCGCTCCGACAGATCCTGATTATAGCTCTCGCCGCCGGCGGCGTCAGTATGTCCGGCGACCACGAAGGTCGAGCCCTTCAGGTCGGGGCTGGTCAGCGCGCGGCCGAGCGCCTGGACCGAGGCAAGCGATTTGGCGCTGATATTGGCCGAGTTGTAGTCGAACGTGATTTCGAGATCGATGTTCGGCTTGTCCTTGGCCGCCGACGCGATTTCTTCACGCTCGGTCGATGAAAGCGACCTTGTCGAGCGGCCGCGCACGGACTGGATCAGCTTGGTCTCCGTCGCACTCGGTGCGGGATCGGCCTGCGGAGCGATCGAGAGGCCGCGGGTCAGCGGCTTCTTCGGCGGCGGCGCCAGCGCGCGGACGATCTCGTCCTCGGTGACGTTCTTGCTGTTGCCGTCGTCGCCCGCGAATGCCGGCGGGATCGTCAGCGACAGCGCGGCGCCAACGGTGATGATGGACAGGATTGCGGTAAGTCCCTTTGCAGCCAATCTCATAGCCAGTCCCTCCTGCGCAGCCAGCTCGCGTCGTTCCAAAATCCCTGCAATAAGCCCCCGAAGGGACGGCCTGCGGCATCCGTTCGATTAGTCTTCGCGGGGCCGCCGCGGGTTCGAGGCACACCGGCCTCGATTCAAAAAAATATCAACGCACTCCGTAGCTTGCGAATTCCTGAACAATGTTCGGGTCCATCGCCTTGGCATTGGCGATGTCGAGTGCACCTTCCTGGGCCGAGCCGTTGCGCTGCTTGGCGATCCCGCGTCCGAACAGCGAGGAGGTCAGGCGCGGATTGATCCTCAGGGCTGCCTCGAAATCGGCGATGGCGTTCTTGACCGCCCCCGATTTCAGATTGACCAGCCCCCGGCTGTCCAGCGCGTCGACGAAGTTCGGTCGCAGCCGCAGGGCCTCGTTGCAATCCTTCAGCGCGCCCTGGAGGTCGCCGACCACGGTGCGGGTCCAGCAGCGGTTGTTCAGAGCCTCTACATCCTTCGGGTTGATCCGGAGCGTCTCGTCAAAATCCTTGATGGCCAAGCTGTAGGCGCCCTTGCTGGCATAGACCTGGCCGCGCCGGTAAAGCGCGTTCACGTCGTCCGGATTGGCCGCGATCTTGGCGGTCAGCCCCTTGATGGTGGGGTCGTCGGCCAGGACGGCCGCACTCGGCCCGCTCTCCATGCTCGGAGCGGTGACGGGGTCGGCCGGAATCACGGGCGGAGGCGGCGGCGGTGCAGGAGGCAAGGCAGCCTCGACCTGCGGCTTCGGTGACGGAGCCGGTGCTGCGACTGTGTCGGCCGGTTTCGGCGGCACAGGCGATGGTGCGGGCGGAGCCGGCGGCGGGTTATTGGCGACGGCCGGCGGCGCGGGAGGCGGGGGTGGCGGGGTCATTGTCGGGCGCGACCCGCCGGCCCCTGGAATGAACGAGAAATCCTCGGCCAGTGATGAGGATATCCACGGCACCTGCTCGCCCCGCGAGGCACGGGTGACGCCCATCTTGGTGCGGTTCAGCGTCTCCTCGGCCATCAGGTCGGGGACGCGGATTTCCTTGAGGAGTTCCTGGACGAACAGGCTGTGCTCGCCGCCGGCGTCCGAGACTACTGACGCCAGCGCCGCCGAATACATCACCAGCGTGCCGTTCGGCGCGATGACGGGGGTGAGGCCGGCCGAGAAGCTGCGGAACCGGCGCTCGAACGGGTTGCGCCTGGAGGCGTCGACCAGCGCGATCTTGACGCCGGCGCCGCGGGTGTTGAGCTCGCCGAGCACGGTTTCGAGGCTGATGCCGTCGCGGCGCACATCGGATTCGGTCCAGATCTGCGCATCGATCGGCAGCAAGTAGCTCTGCCGCGCGGACTGGATGCCGAAGCCGCTGAAGAACACCAGTGCCACCGACCCCGGCTTGATCTTGCCGTAGAGCTTGTCGAAGGCGCGGCGCATGCCGTCGCCGGTCAGGTTCTCACCGATCTCGACGGAAAAGCCGTCGCGCTTGAGCTCGTCTGCGACGTCGCGCGCGTCGTTGAGCGGTTCCTTCAGGGGAGCGTCCGCGTCCGGATATTTGGCATTGCCGATGACCAGCGCAAAGCGATCGCCGGCCGCAAGTGACGGAGCGGTCGGGACGAGCGACACGAGCAAGGACAGAACGAAAAGCAGGCGAATTTTCATAATTAGCGCGATCCAGCCAAAAAGGCGCCGTTTCCAGCTTGCGCCGCGGCGACCTTAACTTACGCAATGTGCATTATCAAACCGGCGAAGGGGGGCGTCAACCGCTTGCGGATTCGGCGCTATCGCGACAATTGACCGCGACGCATGGGCATGTTGCGGGGGGAATAAACGGGCGGTCACGATTGCACGCGATGCATTCTGGTTGTCATTGCGGCTGCACGTTAGGGCAGCCGTGGCTACAACAATGTGATTGGTCTCACATTGCGGACGGGCCTGCTTCGCAACCTCCGGTGTTTGACCTTTGCGGTGGACGATGGCTTGGTGCGGTCGATCGCCCCTGAAGGTGCATCCACAAAAGAGCAAGATCAAAATCATGGGAAACGCCTACGAAATCTACGCACTGCGCTATGCGACGATGTCGCCGCGCACGCCCAATATGAACTTCCTCGCGCCCGACCCGCACGACAGCGCGGCGCAGGACCTCGACTATTTCGTCTGGCTGATCCGCGGCAACGGCCGCGACATTCTGGTCGATACCGGCTTCAATGCCGAGGAAGCGTCCGCGCGGGCGCGCAAGCTGACGCTCAATCCGGTCGACGCGCTGGAGCGCTTTGGTGTCGCGGCGTCGAGCATTCGCGATATCATCGTGACGCATCTGCATTACGACCACGCCGGCAATCTGGACCGTTTCCCGCACGCGCGCTTCCATATCCAGGAGCGCGAGATGGCCTACGCGACGGGGCGCTGCATGTGCAACGGACTGCTGCGACATCCGTTCTCGGTCGAGCACGTCACCCAGATGGTCCGCCATGTCTATGGCGAGCGCGTCAATTTCTATTCCGGCGACGGCGAGGTCGCGCCCGGCGTCACCGTGCACCGCGTCGGCGGCCATTCGGACGGCCTGCAGGTGGTGAAGGTTGAGACCGCCCGCGGACCGGTGGTGCTGGCGTCGGATGCCGCGCATTATTACGCCAATCTCCAGCGCCGAAGCCCATTCCCGATCGTCTACAATGTCGGCGACATGGCGGTTGGCTGGGAGACGATCGAGCGTCTCGCCGGCCATCCTGACCGGTTCATTCCCGGGCATGATCCGATCGTGACGGAGATCTATCCGCGCGCCAGCGACAAGGTCGATGTTTGGGCGCTGCATTTGCCGCCGTCGCGATCGTTTGCGAAGTGATCAATACGCCTGCTTGGCGTCGGCCTCTTCGCTGGTCTGGATCAGGTCGAGGCTCTGTTCGATCTTGCCGAGCAGCGTCGATAGCTGTTTGCGCTCCTGCGCCGAGAGGCAGGCGAGAATCTCGTCTTCCCGCCGCAGCAATTGCGGAAACAGTTCCTCGTAGAGCGTGCGGCCTTTCCTTGTCAGTCGCAGGCGGAATTCGCGGCGGTCGGCTTCGTTCTCGACGCGCTCGATCAAACCCTGGTGCAGCAACATGGTCACCGCGCGGCTGATGGTGGATTTGTGCGTGCGGGTGCATTGCGCGACGTACTGCGCGCTGCAGGCATCGTTGCGGAAGCCGAGCGTCGCGATCACGCGCCAGGCCGGGATGTCGAGGCCGTGACGTTCCTGATATTCGACCGCGAGCGCGGAACTCACCTCCGCGGCGAGCCGGTTGAGGCGGAACGGCACGAACCTGAATAGGTCGAGCCGTGTTTTTGGCCGCGCTGAGGCCTCATCGGCCTCGCGTGTCTTCAGCGCGATGTCGCTGGATGTCCTCGCCAAGGGAGAGCGCTCCGAATTCCAGTTGACGGCCGGCCGGCTCCGGTCCAAAATAGTTGCACGTGAGACTATTAGCAGATCAGGCCTCTCCTGACCAGAGCCGAGGTTAGCGCATGGCGAAGGCCAATACGCATCAGGCCAAAACCCAGTTCGGCTATCGCCGCCACCCCGATCAGGATCGTCCCGGCCAGAGCGCGGCCGAGCATCCCGTGGTGGTCGTCGGCGCGGGCCCGGTCGGGCTGTCGCTTGCGATCGACCTTGCCCAGCGCGGCCAGCACGTCGTCCTTCTGGATGATGCCGACCGTATCGGAGAGGGCTCCCGTGCGATCTGCTTCTCGAAACGGTCGCTGGAATATTGGGACCGGCTCGGCGTCGGCGACCGCATGGTCGACAAGGGCGTGGTCTGGAGCGTCGGCCGCATCTTCCACGGCGAGCAGCAGCTCTACCAGTTCAATCTGCTGCCGGAGGACGGTCACAAGCGGCCGGCCTTCATCAATCTCCAGCAGTACTACGCCGAAGCCTATCTGGTCGACCGCATCGGCGATCTACCCGAGATCAACCTGCGCTGGCGCAACAAGGTGACGGCGCTGGAGCGCCGCAACGATTCCGTTGCGCTGACAATCGAGACGCCGGAGGGCGCCTATCGCCTGCACGCGCAATATGTCGTCGCCTGCGACGGCGCGCGCTCTTCGCTGCGGCAGATGGTCGGCGCCGACTTCGCGGGACAGGTGTTCGAGGACCAGTTCCTGATCGCCGACGTCAAGATGACCGCGGAATTCCCGACGGAGCGCTGGTTCTGGTTCGATCCGCCGTTTCATGCGGGACGTTCGGCGCTGTTGCACCGACAGCCTGATGATGTCTGGCGCATCGACCTTCAGCTCAATCGCTATGCCGACCCCATCGTCGAGAAGAAGCCCGAGAACGTGCGGCCGCGGATTGCGCGCATGCTCGGCCACGACAAGTTCGAGTTCGAGTGGATATCGCTCTACAAATTCCAGTGCCGACGGATGGACCGCTTCGTCCATGGCCGCGTGATCTTTGCAGGCGATTCCGCGCATCAGGTGTCGCCTTTCGGCGCGCGCGGCGCCAACTCGGGACTTGAGGACGCCGAGAATCTCTCCTGGAAGCTCGACCGCGTGCTGCGCGGCGCTTCACCCGCGAGCCTGCTCGAGAGCTATCATGTCGAGCGCAGCCTGGCTGCCGACGAGAACATTCGCGAATCCACCCGCTCGACCGACTTCATGGCACCGAACTCGCATCAGGAAGCGCGGCTGCGTAAGGCGGTGCTGTCGCTGGCCAAGGAAACGGAGTTCGGCCAGCGCATGGTCAATGGCGGGCGGCTCTCGGTGCCGTGCAGCTATGACTCGCCGCTGTCATCGCCGGATGCGGATGCGTGGCGCGGTGGTCCGCTCCCGGGTTGTTCGATGCTCGATGCTCCCGTTGCGACGCCCACGGGCGAGCAAGCCTATTTGACGGACGCGTTCCGCAAGGGTGGAACGGACTTCACCTTGCTGTCATTCAGCAATGGCGCGGCGATTGAGGCGCCGGTTGGTGTGAAGGATATCCGCATCGGCGGGAAGGACGGGCTCGCAGATCCGGCAGCGCTCACCGCAAAGCGCTATGATGCGGAACCAGGCTCAGCCTACTTACTCAGGCCGGACGGCTACGTTGCGGCGCGCTTCCGGCGTCCAACGCGCGAAGCGATTGCGACCGCGCTGTCGCGGTCTCAAGGCTTGAATTGAGGATTCGCATGCCGCTCTCGACCAGTTCCAACTTCGCGCGGCCCGACGACGCCTTTCGCGCCATCGTGGAGGCGCATCGTGGCTTCACCGACGAGCAAAGCGCCGATTTCGACGCGGCGCTGGTGCTGATCCTCGCCAATCACATCGGCGATATCGACGTGCTGCGGGAGGCGATCCTCCTCGCCAGGCGGCGCATGATCGACGGCCAGCAGCAGCAACAGCAACAACAACAGCAACAACAATAACCCCGAAGACTTGAAGGATGAATTGATGGCGAAGAACTTCGCATCCACCGGCGACCTCTCCGAAAAGAAGATTACCTTCTCGGAGATCGGCACCGATCTCTACGCCTTCACCGCGGAGGGCGATCCGAACACCGCGATCATCGTCGGCGACGACGGCTGCCTGGTGTTCGACGCGCAATCGACGCCGGCGATGGCGAACAAGGTGATCGAGCGCGTCCGTACCGTCACCGATAAGCCGATCAAATATGTCGTGCTGTCGCATTATCACGCCGTGCGCGTGCTCGGTGCCTCCGCCTACAAGGCGCAGGGCATCGTCGCCTCGCAGGAGACCTATCGCCTGATCGAGGAGCGCGGCCAGCAGGATTGGGATTCCGAGTATGGCCGCTTCCCGCGCCTGTTTCAGGACGCATCGAGCATTCCCGGCCTGACCTGGCCGACGCTGACCTTCGAAGGCGAGATGTCGATCTATCTCGGCAAGCGCGAGGTGCGCCTGATGCAGCTCGGCGCCGGCCACACCTCCGGCGACATCGTCGCCTGGGTGCCCGATGCCGAGGTGATGTTCTCCGGCGACCTGATCGAATACCATTCGGCCTGCTATTGCGGCGACGCGCATTTGCGCGAATGGCCGCTGACGCTGAACGAAATCCGCAACTTCAATCCCAAGGCGATCGCGCCGGGCCGCGGCGATGCGCTCAAAGGTGTTGCCACGGTGCGTGAAGCCATCGCGATGACGCGTGACTTCGTCACCTCGCTCTATGGCGCCGCCGAAATCTCGGTCGCCAAGGGCCGCACGCTGAAGGAATCGATGGCCGCGACGCGCGAGGTCATGGATCCGAAATTTTCGAGCTTCGCGATCTACGAGCACTGTCTGCCGTTCAACGTGTCGCGCGCCTTCGACGAGGCGTCGGGAATCGACGACCCCGTGATCTGGACCGACAAGCGCGACCAGGAGATGTGGGCCGCCCTGCAAGGAGGAGGATCATCATGAACATCAATACCTCGCCCGATCAGATCATTCGCAGCACGGCCCAGGTCACGCCGGGCTACATGTCCGGCTTTGGCAACAGTTTTGAGACCGAGGCGCTGCCGGGCGCGCTGCCGATCGGGCGCAACTCGCCGCAGCGCTGTGCCTACGGCCTCTATGCCGAGCAGCTCTCCGGCTCTCCCTTCACGGCGCCGCGCGGCAGCAACGAGCGCTCATGGCTTTATCGTATTCGCCCGTCGGTGAAACATTCGGGTCGCTTCGAGAAGGCCGACGGCGGCCTGTGGCGCTCGGCACCGTGCCATGAAAACGATCTGCCGATCGCGCAGTTGCGCTGGGATCCGGCGCCGATCCCGAAGGAGGACATGACTTTCCTTCAGGGCGTGCAGACCATGACCACCGCCGGTGACGTCAATACCCAGGCCGGCATGGCCGCCCATGTTTATCTGATCACCAAGTCGATGGTGGACCAGCACTTCTACAATGCCGACGGCGAGCTGATGTTCGTGCTGCAGCAGGGCAATCTTCGCATCGTCACCGAGTTCGGTCGGATCGATGCCGAGCCCGGCGAGATCGTGGTGATCCCGCGCGGCGTCAAGTTCCGGGTGGAGATTCCGAGCGGACCGGCGCGGGGCTATCTCTGCGAAAACTACGGCGGCGCCTTCACCCTGCCGGAGCGCGGGCCGATCGGCGCCAACTGCCTCGCCAATGCCCGCGACTTCCTGACGCCGGTCGCGCACTACGAGGACAAGGACACACCGACCGAGCTATTCGTGAAATGGGGCGGCGCACTGTTCAAGACGACGTTGCCGCACTCGCCGATCGACGTCGTCGCCTGGCACGGCAATTATGCGCCGTATAAATATGATCTGCGCAGCTTCTCGCCGGTCGGCGCGATCGGCTTCGATCATCCCGATCCCTCGATCTTCACCGTGCTGACCTCGCCGTCGGAGACCCCAGGCACGGCGAATATCGACTTCGTGATCTTCCCCGAGCGCTGGATGGTCGCCGACAACACCTTCCGCCCGCCGTGGTATCACATGAACATCATGAGCGAGTTCATGGGCCTGATCTACGGCGTCTACGACGCCAAGCCGCAAGGTTTCGTGCCGGGCGGCATGAGCCTGCACAATTGCATGCTGCCGCACGGCCCCGATCGCGACGCTTTCGAGCACGCCAGTAATGGCGAGCTGAAGCCGGTCAAGCTAACTGGCACCATGGCCTTCATGTTCGAGACCCGCTACGCGCAGCGCGTCACCGCGCACGCCGCGAATTCCGCGACGTTGCAGGACGACTACGCGGATTGCTGGAAGGGCCTGGAAAAGCGGTTCGATCCGAGCAAGCCGTAGCGATCTTCCCCTCTCCCCTTGTGGGAGAGGGTGGCTCGCCGCGTAGCGGCGAGACGGGTGAGGGGTCTGTCTCCGCGAACAAGCCTCTCTCATTCGGACACGCAGATACAACCCCTCATCCGGCGCCAAAGCCGAAGCTTGGCTTCGGCGTTCTCTTAAGTAACGGCGGCCAAAGGCCGCCTATGCCACCTTCTCCCGCAAGCGGAGAAGGAAAAAGGACCGAGTGAAAAAGTGACAACCCACCCCAACGATCCCAGCCTCCGCTCTTTCATCGACGTCGATCCCGCCTCCGACTTCCCGATCCAGAACCTGCCCTACGGCGTGTTCTCGACCGCGGCCAATCCGACTCAGCGCGTCGGCGTGGCGATCGGCGACTATGTGCTCGATCTCTGGGAACTCGAGCAGGATTCGCGGCTCGACGTCGGGCCGCTCGGCGTGTTCTCGACGCCGTCGCTCAATGCTTTCATGACGCTGGGACCAAAGGTCTGGGCGAAGACGCGGGCGCGGATCAGCGAGCTGCTGCGCCACGATCATCCCGAGCTGCGCGACAACGAGGAGCTGCGCAAGCAGGCTCTGGTGCCGATGCGCGATGCGAAACTGCATCTGCCATTCGCAGTCTCCGGCTACACCGATTTCTATTCGTCCAAGGAGCACGCCACCAACGTCGGCGTCATGTTCCGCGGCAAGGACAATGCGCTGCAGCCGAACTGGCTGCACATGCCGATCGCCTACAACGGCCGTGCCTCGACCGTCGTGGTCTCGGGCACCAAGGTGAAGCGTCCGCGCGGGCAGCTGAAGCCGCCCTCTGTCGAGGTGCCGAGCTTTGCGCCCTGCAAGCGGCTCGATTTCGAGCTGGAGATGGGTGTCGTGATCGGGCAGCCCTCGCCGATGGGGGGCATGCTCACTGAGCAGCAGGCCGAGGAGATGATCTTCGGCTTCGTGCTACTCAACGACTGGAGCGCGCGCGATATCCAGCAATGGGAATATGTGCCGCTTGGCCCGTTCCTCGCCAAGGCGTTCGCGACCTCGATCAGCCCGTGGGTGGTGACGCGCGAGGCGCTGGAGCCGTTTCGCCTGAGCGGGCCGGCGCAGGAGCCGGTGCCGCTTGACTACCTCAAGCAGGGCAAGCCGCAGAACTATGATGTGGAGCTCGACGTCTCCTTGCGTGCCGCCGGAGCCAACGCGCCGGCCGGCATCAGCCGCACCAATTTTAAGTACATGTACTGGTCGTCGGTGCAGCAGCTGATGCACCACGCCTCCTCCGGCTGCGCCATGAATGTCGGAGATCTCCTCGGGAGCGGCACCATTTCCGGTCCGGAGAAGAACCAGCGCGGCAGCCTGCTGGAGATCAGCTGGAACGGCACCGAGCCGGTCGAATTGCCCGACGGCATCAAGCGGTCGTTCCTGGAAGACGGCGACAGCCTCGTCATGCGCGGCTGGTGTCAAGGCGAGGGCTATCGCGTCGGTTTTGGTGAGGTCGAAGGGACGGTTTTGCCGGCGGAGTAGGGCGCCCCACACTCGGTCTTGTAGGGTGGGCAAAGGGGCATCAGCGCCGTGCCCACCATTCCTCTCCGCGATCGCGGTAGGCACGCTTCGCTTTGCCCACCCTACGAAGTCAGCGCATTTCAGGCGGTACGTCCTTGACCCGCGCGCAATGCGCCGCGACGTCCTCCAGGCTGTACTTCAGATGCACTCGCTTATCCGACGGCGCCTGCTTCGTCGTGCACACGCCCGGTCGCCATTCCTGCACTGGCCTGATCGGGCGCGGCGCAAAACCGCCGCCGCAGTTCGGGCACACGTTGGACAGTTTCGTCTCCGCGCAGTCCGCACAGAACGTGCATTCATAGGAGCAGATCCGCGCATCGGTTGCGTTCGGGGGCAGGTCGCGGTCGCAATATTCGCAGTTCGGTCGAAGCTGAAGGGCCATGGCTCAGTCTCCGCAGATTGGCCGGGATCATCGCAGATCGCGCGCGCAGCGCGAATGCCGGATTTCCCTCGATTTCAGCCGGGTTTGATTTCCTTCAGCGGCAGACGCGTGCTTTCCTTCAGCCGGTCGAGCACGATCGAAGAGCGCACATGCGCCACGCTCTGGTGCGGCATCAGCACGTCGTTGACGAGATTGGAGAGACCCTTCAGGTCGCGCAGTACGGCTTTCAGCACATAGTCGGCGTCGCCGGTGAGCGAATAGGCCTCCTGGATCTCGTCGATTCGATTGACCAGCGTTCGGAAGCGTTTCGAGTTATCCGGTGAGTGGGTCGCCAGCGTCACCTGGATGAAGGCGACCACGCCGAAGCCCAGCGCCTCGCTGGAGAGATCGGCATGATAGCCTGAGATCACCTTCTCCTCCTCCAGCCGCATCCGTCGCCGCGAGCATTGCGAGGCCGAGAGGCCTGCGAGGTCGGCCAGTTCCTGGTTGGTGAGGCGGCCGTCGTCCTGGAGCGCGCCCAGGATCTTGAGGTCGAAGGCATCCACCAAAGTCATGCGCGGTTTACCCATTTTATGCACGGACCGTGCACAACATAGCCAAACAGCGTCCCATTTGCACGCTCATTGCAGGCGTCGTGAAGGATAGTTCCTCTCAACAGCAATTTGGGAGAGCAGCATGGGTCCGTTTCCGCACGATGCACCGCCGGCCACGATCACCGCCGATAATCCGATGGGCACCGACGGGTTCGAGTTCGTCGAATATGCGCATCCCGATCCGGACCAGCTGCACGCCCTGTTCAAGCTGATGGGCTATGCGCCCGTCGCGCGCCATAGAACGAAGACGATCACGGTTTATCGTCAGGGCGATATCAACTATCTGGTCAACGAGGAGCCCGGCACTCACGGTCACGATTTCGTCGCCGCGCACGGCCCCTGTGCGCCGTCAATGGCGTTTCGGGTCGTCGATGCGAAGAAGGCCTATGACCGCGCGATTTCACTCGGCGCCGAACCTGCGGATGTGTCCTCCGCGCAGAAGACGCTCGATGTCCCCGCGATCAAGGGCATCGGCGGCAGCCTGCTCTACTTCGTCGATCGCTACGGCGCCAAGGGTTCGGCCTATGACGGCGAGTTCGAATGGCTCGGCGCGCGCGATCCGCGGCCTGCCGGCGCCGGCCTGTTCTATCTCGATCACCTCACCCACAACGTCCATCGCGGCCGCATGGATGTCTGGACCGGGTTCTACGAAAAACTCTTTAACTTCCGCCAGATCCGCTTCTTCGACATCGAGGGCCGCGCCTCCGGCCTGTTCTCGCGGGCGCTGACGAGCCCCGACGGCAAGATCCGGATTCCGATCAACGAGGACGCCGGCGATTCCGGCCAGATCGAGGAATATCTGAATATCTATCGCGGCGAAGGCATCCAGCACATCGCCTGCGGCTGCCGCGACATCCACCGCACCATCGAGGACTTGCGCGAAGCGGGCCTGCCCTTCATGCCGGCGCCGCCCGCGACCTATTTCGAGCGGATCGACGCGCGGCTGCCGAAGCATGGCGAGGACGTCGCGCGGCTTCAGAAAAACGGCATCCTGATCGACGGGGAGGGCGTGGTCGACGGCGGCCAGACTAAGGTGCTGCTGCAGATCTTCTCGGCCAATGCGATCGGCCCTATCTTCTTCGAGTTCATCCAGCGCAAGGGCGACGACGGTTTCGGCGAGGGCAATTTCAAGGCGCTGTTCGAATCGATCGAGGAGGATCAGATCCGGCGTGGGGTGTTGAAGGTGGATGCGGCGTAGGCGCGCTACCTATAGGCACGCCGCAGCGTCAAACACAGCCGTCGTCCTGGCGAAAGCCAGGACCCATTACCCCATGGAGCGGTCGGTGGGCGGACTGGTAACTCCGGGTCTTCGTCAAACCACGTTTGGTGGCTATGGGTCCTGGCTTTCGCCAGGACGACCCGGAGTGTGATGCGACAGCGGAGGCCTTAACGCCCCGCCTTCCACGCCTTCATCACCGCGCCGATCTCGGCCACTTCCGGCTCGCGCACCGCCGATGGCGTCCGCGAAAAGCGCGGCGCCGGCGCCGGCTGCTTCACGCCGTGGCGCTCGACGAAGACGTTGCGGGCGACCATGTGCGGATGCTCGGTCGCTTCCGACATGGTCAGCACCGGCGCAAAGCAGATGTCGGTGCCTTCCATGATCTTGCACCAGTCCTCGCGCGTCTTGCTCTTGAATACCGTCTTCAATTTTTCCTTCAGCGCGGGCCAGGCCTTGCGGTCCATCTGCGCGTCGAAGTCGGCGTCGGTCAGGCCGGCGTGTTCGCGCAGCAACGCGTAGAACTGCGGCTCGATCGAGCCGATCGAGACGAAATGGCCGCAGGCACATTCGTAGACGCCGTAGAAATGCGCGCCGCCGTCAAGGAAGTTCTCGTTGCGGCCTTCGGTCCAGCGGCCGAGCGTGGTCATGTCGAAGAAGAACGACATCAGCGATGCCGCGCCGTCGCACATCGCGGCATCGACGACCTGGCCCTTGCCTGACCGCGAGCCCTCCAGCAGCGCCGCGAGCACGCCGACCACGAGGTAGAGCGCGCCGCCGCCGAAATCGCCGACCAAATTGAGCGGCGGCACCGGCGCTTCCTTCGTGCCGATCGCGGCGAGCGCGCCGGTGATGGAGATGTAGTTGATGTCGTGGCCGGCGGCGTTGGCGAGCGGGCCTTGCTGGCCCCAGCCGGTCATGCGGCCGTAGACCAGCTTTGGATTGCGCGCGAGCACCACGTCAGGCCCGAGGCCGAGCCGCTCCATCACGCCGGGACGAAAACCCTCGACCAGTGCGTCGGCATTCGCAAGCAGATCGAGCACCTCCGCGATCGCCGCCTTGTCCTTGAGGTCGAGCTCGACCACCTTGCGGCCGCGGCCTGCGACCGACTTCATGTTCTTCCTGGCGCCGACCCGATCGAGCGTGACGATTTCGGCGCCCATGTCGGCCAGCATCATGCAGGCGAACGGGCCTGGTCCAATGCCGGCGAATTCAACGATGCGGAAACCTGCGAGCGGGCCGGAGGTGCGGACGGAGGAGTTTTGGGCTGATTGATCGGGCACGTGTTTGTTTCCTCGGATCCAAGGCGCATATTGCCGATGGTCGGCAAGCGCCGAGGCGTTCCTCTGCGGGGCAAGTTAATTGGCCGATTAACTTTTCTCGCCTCCACGCCAGTGAGGCAAGCGCTTTTCACCCGCACGGCCAAATAAAACGGCGCGCACCGAAGTGCGCGCCGCGGAAAATTTGTGTTGAGGCGCTAAGGCGCGATGATCAGCGAGCGGCAGCCACCGCGCGCTGCGCCATCACCTTGATGAGGTTGGCGCGGTACTCCGCCGTTCCGTGGATGTCGGCCAGCAGATTGCTCGCCGAAATGCTCACGCTGTCGATCGCCGACGGCGACCAATTCGCCTTCAGCGCCGTTTCGATGGCCGGGACCCGCATCACGCCGCTTTGCGAGGCGCCGGTGGCGGCCACCCGAACCTCGCCCGACTTCGTCTGCGCGACGAACACGCCGGTCAGCGCGAAGCGAGACGCCGGGTGGCGCATCTTTTCGTAGCCTGCCTTCGCCGGAACCGGGAACGACACGGCGGTGATGAGCTCGCCGTCTTCCAGCGCCGTCGTGAACAGGCCCTGGAAGAAGTCATCCGCCGTAATCGACCGCTTGTTGGTCTTCACGGTGGCGCCGAGCGCGAGCAGCGCGGCCGGAAAATCCGCGGCAGGATCGTTGTTGGCGATCGAGCCGCCGATCGTGCCGCGATAGCGCACGGCGGGGTCCCCAAGCACCGAGGTAAGATAGGCGATTGCGGGGATCGCCTTCTTCACATCGGCATTCTGCATGATGTCGAAATAGGTCGTGCCGGCCTTGATGGTCAGCACGTCGCCTGAGAGCTCGACGCCCTGCAGCTCCTTGATCTTGCCGAGGTCGATGACGTCGGACGGACTGGCGAGGCGTTGCTTCATCACCGGCAGCAGCGTCTGGCCGCCGGCGAGGAACTTTGCTTCGCTGCTCTTGGAGAACAGGCTGACGGCCTCGTCGACCGAGGACGCGCGATGATAAACGGTCTGGTACATCTTCGTTCCTCCCTTAAGCCGCGTGGATCGTGCGCCACACCCGGTCCGGGGTTGCGGGCATTTCCAGATTGTTCTTGCCGATCGCATCCGTGATCGCGTTGATCACGGCCGCTGACGCGCCGATCGCGCCGGCCTCACCGCACCCTTTGATGCCGAGCGGATTGCCCGGGCACAGCGTCGTGGTGTGGGAGAGATTGAACGAGGGAACGTCGTCGGCGCGCGGCATGGCGTAGTCCATGAACGAGGCCGTGACCGGCTGCCCGCTGGCGTCGTAGATCGCGTGCTCGAGCAACGCTTGTCCGATGCCTTGCACGAGACCGCCATGGACCTGGCCCTCGACGATCATCGGGTTGATCAGCCGGCCGAAATCGTCGGCCGCGACAAAGTTGACGAAAGACGTCTTGCCAGTGCCGGGATCGACCTCGAGCTCGCAGATATAGGTGCCGGCCGGGAAGGTGAAATTGGTCGGGTCGTAGAAGGCGCTTTCCTTCAGGCCCGGCTCCATCCCGTCAGGCAGATTGTGCGCGGTGTAGGCCGCGAGCGCGACCATCGGGAAGGCGATCGCCTTGTCGGTTCCGGCCACCTTGAACTCGCCGTTCTCGATGACGATGTCGCCTTCCGAAGCTTCCAGCGCATGCGCGGCGATCTTCTTGGCCTTGGATTCCATCTTCTCCATGGCTTTCAGGATCGCGGTGAGGCCAACGGCGGCCGAGCGCGAGCCGTAGGTGCCCATGCCGAACTGCACCTTGTCGGTGTCGCCATGGACGATCGAGACCTGGCTGATGGGAACGCCGAGCCGCTCCGCGACGAGCTGGCAGAACGTGGTCTCGTGACCCTGGCCGTGGCTGTGCGATCCCGTCAGCACCTCGATGGTGCCGACCGGGTTGACGCGGACTTCGGCGGACTCCCAAAGACCGACGCCGGCGCCCAGGCTGCCGACGGCCTTCGACGGCGCGATGCCGCAGGCCTCGATGTAGCAGGACACGCCGATGCCACGCAGCTTGCCGTCGGCCTTCGCCTTGGCCTTGCGCCCGGCAAAGCCGGCATAGTCGATCGCCTTCATCGCGGCATCGAGCGAGGCATTAAAGTCGCCGGTGTCATAAGCCATGATCACCGGCGTCTGGTGCGGGAACTGGGTGATGAAGTTGGTCCGGCGCAACGCGGCCGGATCGACCTTCAACTGCCGCGCCGCCGTCTCCATCAGACGTTCGATCAGATAGCTCGCCTCGGGGCGGCCGGCGCCGCGATAGGCGTCGACCGGCGTGGTGTTGGTGTAGACCCCGACCACCTCGGCATGGATCGCCGGGATGTTGTACTGGCCCGACAGCAGCGTCGCGTAGAGATAGGTCGGGACCGAGGACGAGAACAGTGACATGTAGGCGCCGAAATTGGCGTAGGTCTTCACCTTCAATCCGGTGATCTTGTTGTTGGCGTCGAAGGCCATCTCGGCATGGGTGACGTGGTCGCGGCCATGCGCATCGGTGAGGAAGGCCTCGGTCCGGTCGCCGGTCCATTTCACGGGACGGCCGACTTTCTTCGAGGCCCACAGCGCCACCATCTCTTCGGGATAGATGAAGATTTTCGAGCCGAAGCCGCCGCCGACGTCAGGCGCAATCACGCGCAGCTTGTGCTCGGGTGCGATGTTGTAGAACGCCGACAGCACGAGGCGGGCGACGTGGGGATTCTGCGACGTCGTGTAGAGCGTGAAGTGCTCTTCCGCCGAATCGTAATCGGCAATCGCCGCGCGGGGCTCCATTGCGTTCGGCGCGAGACGGTTGTTGGTGACGTCGAGCTTCACCACGTTGGCGGCCTTGGCGAAGGCGGCATCGGTGGCGCCCTCGTCGCCGATCACCCAGTCATAGACCTGGTTGCCGGGAGCTTCGGGATGCAGCTGCGGCGCGCCGGACTTGATCGCGGCGTGAACGTCGGCGACCGCGGGCAGCTCTTCGTAGTTCACGACCACGGCTTCGGCCGCGTCGCGTGCGAGATTTTTGGTCTCGGCGATCACGACTGCGACCGCCTGACCGACGAAGCGCACCGTCTCCGGCGCCATCGCCGGCCATGCGCCCATCTTCATCGGGCTGCCGTCCTTGGAGGTGATTGCCCAGCCGCAGATGAGGTTGCCGACCTTGTCGTCGACGATCTCCTGTCCCGTCAGCACCGCGACCACGCCCGGCATCTTCAGCGCGGCGGAGGAATCGATTCCCTTCACCTTGGCATGCGCGTGCGGGCTGCGGATGAAATGGGCATGGGTCATGCCCTGCAATTTGATGTCGTCGACGTAGCGGCCCTTGCCGGTAATGAAACGCTTGTCTTCCTTGCGCACGACGCGCGCGCCAATGCCTTCAACACCCATGTCTGGTCCTCCCGACCGGAATTTGTCTTGACCGCGCTTTCCCTCGAAAGCGGCGGCGATGGTTTTTGTTTCGAGGCGCGCCGATTACTCGGCCGCCTGCGAGACCTTCATGCGGCCTGCTGCGTCCAGTACGGCTTTGACGATGTTGTGGTAGCCGGTGCAGCGGCAGATATTGCCTTCGAGCTCGTGGCGGACGGTGGCCTCGTCGAGCTGGCCACCATAGCGGTGCACGATGTCGATGGCCGACATGATCATGCCCGGCGTGCAATAGCCGCACTGCAGGCCGTGATTGTCGCGGAAGGCTGCCTGCATCGGGTGCAACTCGTCGCCCTTGGCGATGCCTTCGATCGTGGTGATGCTGGCGCCGTCGGCCTGTCCCGCCAGCATAGTGCAGGATTTGACCGCCTTGCCGTCCATATGGACGACGCAGGCACCGCACTGGCTGGTGTCGCAACCGACATGGGTTCCGGTGAGGTTGAGGTGGTCGCGCAGCAGCTGAACCAGCAGCGTGCGGTCCTCGACGTCGACGGCAACAGCCTTGCCGTTCACCGTCAGTTTGACTGTAGACACGTGAGTACCTCCCGAATGTTTATAGTTATTCCAATTAGAGACAGCGCGAACGGAAGTTTGCAACTGGGATTTTACAGGCGGCGCGTCATGGAAAGGTCATCCGTGACGGTTGCCGCGGTGCGCGATTCGGTCGCGATACCCCGTGCCGCCGCCAGCGCGTGGCGCGACTTTGCAAGGAGCCTTCGAAAACGATGTGCGCTTCGTCAGCGGCGGGCTTGGTTCAACCGCCGGTGCGAGGCGCTGGTCCTGGACGTGGGGTCCTCGCGCGTCATGCCTCCCTTTGATGTCTTGTTCGTTGACACGAATAGGAGCACGCGCTTGCGCCAATGTAATCGCGATCTTGGTAGTAGGCGGTGGCAAGCTAAGTCATTGATTTTGTTCGTGACGGTGCACCGCAGCTGTGCTGGCCCGATGCCGGTGGCGAGCCGCGCCGGCCGGGGCGCCCAGGACTGCGACCGTGGGGCTGAAGGTCGGTCCGGTGAAGGCGCCGCGCGGGCGGCGTCGCGGGCTTTGCCAAGGTCGGGCCACGGTCCGGCTGGAAACGATCGCCCGACGTCACCATCCTGCACGACGAGGCCGACGCGCAGACCGGCGGCAAGCTCGCACATCTCGGCGCGCGGCTGACCGACTCGACCTCGCGAAAACTTGCCGCGAACGTCTTCGAAAAATTTGCGGTGGTGGTAGCGCCATCATCGTGACCGATGCACGCGACGCCGGATGGGAGCGGCCCGATTGTGTCGCGGTGCGCCCAAATCCGACGGCTCGTTTCGAGCTGCAAGCAGGGACAAGACGCAAGTCTGAACAACGAGATGAGCGGCGCAACTCGCCAACCATCCGCACTACTACCTTCCGCCTATACTAACCGCGAAACGGCGATGCTGTAATTTCGAACGATGGCTCGCAGACAAACTGCGCATCACGAGCGCAGCGCGCTCAAGCGCCCAACATGGCGTGCACAACAACACCGCGGAGGGAATACATGACCTTTGGAACGAAGGGCTTCTTGGCTGGCATCTCGATGATTGCGATGCTGGCCGCCGCTACGCCGGGCGTTCGCGCCAACGACTCCCTGCTCAAGGCGCAATCCGATTCGAACCAATGGGCCGTTGCCGGCCACGACTACGGCAACACGCGCTTCAGCCCGCTGAAGCAGATCAACACCGAGAACGCCGGCAAGCTGACGCTCGCCTATTCGTTCTCGCTGGCGTCGCTGCGTTCGAACGAATCCTCGCCGATCGTCGTCGGCAACACGCTCTACGTTTCGAGCTCCTGGGGCCCGAAATATGTCTACGCGCTCGATGCCGCCACCGGCGCGCGCAAGTGGACCTACGAGCCCGATATTCCCGAGGACGTGCTGCAATACGCCTGCTGCGATGTGAACAATCGCGGCGTCTCCTATGCCGACGGCAAGATCTTCGTCGGTCGCCTCGACGGCAAGCTGACGGCGCTCGATGCCGCGACCGGCAAGTCGCTGTGGACGACGAAGGTGGTCGACTACAAGCAGGGTTCGGTCATCACCTCGCCGCCGCTCGTCGTGCGCGACAAGGTCATCACCGGGTTCGGCGGCGGCGAATACGGCGTACGCGGCTCGCTCCAGGCCTTCGACATCGGCACCGGCAAGCAGTTGTGGCAGACCTATACCGTTCCGTCGCCGGATGAGCCCGGCGGCGACACCTGGAAGGGCGACTCCGCCCAGCATGGCGGCGGCGCGCCCTGGCTGGTCGGCTCCTACGATCCGAAGACCGACACGGTTTATTGGGGCACCAGCAATCCTGGACCCTGGAATACGGCGGTGCGCTCGACCGGCGACGGCAATTTCGGCAAGCTGACCAACCTCTACACCGCCTCGACGGTGGCGTTCGATCCCAACACCGGCAAGATCAAGTGGCACATCCAGACCACGCCGGCCGATGCCTGGGACTATGACGGCGTCAACGAAGCCGTGCTCGCGGATCTGAAGATCGACGGCAGCACCGTTCCGGCGCTGATGAAGGCGGATCGCAACGGCTACTTCTTCGTCGCCAACCGCGAGACCGGCAAGGTGCTTTCGGCGGAGAAATACGTGTTCTCCAACTGGGCCAAGAAGTGGGACGTCGCCACGATGCGCGCGGTCGAGGATCCCGACAAGCGTCCCGGGCCGAATCATCCCGCCAAGGACATCTGCCCGAACCTGATCGGCGGCAAGAACTGGCAGCCGATGTCGTTCAATCCGCAGACCGGTCTCGTCTACATCCCGTCCAACAACGTCTGCATGGACTGGTCGGTCTCGGACGTCGCCTACAAGCGCGGTGTGTTCTATCTCGGCGCCGAATTCCCGACCAAGGAAGGTCCCGGCGGCTTCCTCGGCGAGCTCGTGGCCTGGGACCCGGTCGCGCAGAAGAAGGTCTGGTCGATCAAGGAAGACCTGCCCTTCAACGGCGGCACGCTGACCACCGGCGGTGGCCTCGTGTTTGCCGGCAACATCCATGGCGATTTCCGCGCCATCGATGCGAAGTCCGGCAAGGTGTTGTGGAGCAAGAATCTCGGCTCCGGCATCGGCGCAGGTCCGGTGACCTATCAGGTCGACGGCACGCAATATGTCGCCATCGTCGTCGGCCGCACCGCTGCGCTGCCGGCGTTCCTGGGCGAGATAGGAAAGAAGATGACGGCCGCAGCCCCCGAGGGCGGTTCGCTCTTCGTGTTCTCCGTCCAGTGAGCACTCGCGCGCGCATCCTCGAGGTGACGGGATACGCGCGCGCCTTTTCCTGACACGAGCTGCGGCATCGGCCGATGCCTGGTGCCGCAGCGCCTGGCTCAACAGAGCTCCGGCCCAATCAAGAGCTACGGGAGACGAGGATGCGTCCGAATCGTTCTGGCATCGGTGCGAGCCGAAATCGCGCCATCGCAGGTCTGCTCGCATGTGCCGCCGCGCTGGTGGTTCCCGCCTTGCTGCATGCGGACGAGGCGCAGCCGCTGCGTCTCTGCGCCGACCCGACCAATCTTCCATTCTCAAGCGATAATCCGTCTCAGCCGGGCTTCTATGTCGAGATCGGGCAGGCCCTGGCGCAGGCGCTCGGCCGGCCGGTCGCCTACGACTGGTACAAATCCTATTTCGGCAAGCGCACCGTGCGTGTCACGCTGCTCGGCAAGCAATGCGACGCCATGATCGGGCTGCCGCGGTCCGAGGATTTCATGGGACCGGCCGTGATCTTCTCCGGCACGGTCGCGAAGGAGGGCTATGGCCTCGTGGCGGCCAAGGGGCAGGTGCTCAACAGCCTCGACAGCCTCCACGGCAAGCGTGTTGCCGTGCAGTTCGCCAGCACGCCGCAAAACCTGCTCGCGAGCCGCGCCGACATCCGGATGGTGACGGTGCTGTCGCCCGAGGAAGGCATGCAGGCGCTCGATCAGGGCAAGGCCGACGTCGCCTTCATCTGGGGCCCGGTCGCCGGCTGGCTGAACAAGACCAGCTACAATGATCGCTATCAGATTCAGCTCACCGAGGGCGAAGGCCTGTCATGGGATGCGGCGATCGGCTTTGCGAAGACATCCACCGAGCTGCGTGATCGCGTCGATGCCGTCCTGCCGCAGCTTCAGGCCACGATCGGCGCGCTCGCGGTCAAATATGGCTTGCCGACCGGCCAGCCGGCTCGCTTCGGTGCGGCCCCAGCGATGCCGGCGGGAACGACCATCGGGGCCGGGCCCGGCGCGACGCAGACCGCCAGTGTGGTCGCCACCGAGACCAAGGGCGACGCGCCCGGCACCGAGGCCGTCGGTTCGGGCAAGGAGATATTCAACGGAACCTGTGCGCACTGCCACGGTCCGGACGCGATCCAGAGCGAGCGGAAGATCGACCTGCGGCTGCTGCGTCATCGCTACGGTGACGATATGCGCGAGAAATTCTGGACCACCGTGCATGAGGGGCGGCCGACCAAGGGTATGCCGGCCTGGAAAGAGGTCTTCACCGACGATCAGTTCGACCACATCTTTTCCTTCCTGCTGACGGTCCAATCCGAATCGAACGACTGAGCGATCTTGACCGAGCGCGATCGGGAGGATGTGGTAGCGTCCGTCCGGCATCATCCCGGCGCCGGACGGCGATCGCATGGATGTGCCGCTTCCGCCGCCGCGGCAGGTGCGCGTGCGATGCAGTGTTGGGAAGGCGCCATGACCAGCTTCCTGATCATCGACGATCATCCGCTGTTTCGCGAGGCGCTCGGCAATGCGGTGCGGCTGGCCTTGCCGGAAGCGCGGATCTTCGAAGCGATGTCGATCGCGGATGCGCTGCATATCCTGTCGGCCGAGCAGGGTATCGACCTTGCGCTGCTCGATCTTTCGCTGCCGGACGCGACCGGCTTCTCCGGCTTTCTGCGCTTGCGCGAGGCCTTTCCGCGCCTGCCGGTCGCCATCGTGTCGAGCGAGGAGGACCAGCGCGTCGTCCGCGAGGCGCTGGCGCTGGGTGCCGCCGGATATCTGCCCAAGTCGACGTCGAAGCGTGAGCTGGCGCAATCGATCGAGGGCGTGCTGAGCGGGTCGGTGTCGGTGCCGAAGGATTTCGTGGCGACGCCGCAGCGGCGGGCCGAGGCCAGCAAGGCGCTCGAGGTCAAGCTGCACGAGCTCACGCCGCAGCAGCTTCGCGTGCTCGACCTCCTGCGTCGCGGCTATCCGAACCGCCAGATCGCCCAGGAGCTTCAGCTCGCGGAATCCACGGTGAAGGCGCATATCACCGAGATCCTGCGCAAGCTCGGCCTGTTCAGCCGCAACAAGGCGATCATCGAAATCGGCAAGATGGAGCTGCCCGATCCGCGCAGCCGGCCTTATGCGCGGCCCGATCGCGGCAGGTCGCAATGACGCGCAGTGTCGTTCTTGACCTGGATCAAGCCGGCTTGGCGGTGCCGAGCCATTCTCAACGCGTTCAATTCGACGCCGGCCCTGGCGGCCTCCTGGGCGAGGTCTTCAGCAAGGTCTTCACAATGGCTCTTACGTGATGCGATTTCTGATCGTCGAGGACCATCCGCTGTTTCGCGAGGCGCTCGAAGGCGCGCTCCGGATGGTGGCGCCCGCGGCCGATATTGTTCAGGCGACGTCGATCGACGGCGCGCTGGAGCAGATCGCGGCGAGCACCGAACTCGACCTGATCCTGCTCGATCTGTCGATGCCGGGCACCACGGGTCTTTCGGGCATCATCCGCATCCGCAAGGCGTTTCCAAAAATTCCCGTCGTCATCGTATCCGGACATCAGGATCGGCAGATCGTGTCCGGCGCGTTGTCGCTCGGCGTGTCCGGCTACATCCCCAAATCGTCGTCCAAGCAGGAGCTGGCACAGTCGATCGGCGAGGTGCTGCGCGGCTCGGTCTGTGTTCCCGCCGCCTATCGCGGACGGGCCCGGCCGCAACGGGCGTCCGGCCCCGCGCAGGATCTCCTGAAGCGCCTGCACGAGCTGACGCCGCAGCAATTGCGCGTGCTCGAAATGCTCCAGCGCGGCCTGCAAAACAAGCAGATCGCCTACGAGCTGACGATTTCGGAGACCACGGTGAAGGTCCACGTCTCCGAGATCCTGCGCAAGCTCAACGTGCTCAGCCGCACCAAGGCGATCGTCGAAATGTCCAGGATCGACTTCGCGACGCTGGCAGCCGAGAGCCCCACGGCCCATCGCGAGCGGGCACAGCCCGATCCACCCGCGCGGGACTAGCCCAGCAGGAACGACAGCAGCGCCCGCATCTCGGCGGGCTTGATCGGCTTCTTCAGCACCTCGAGGCCGTGGCGGCTCGCTTCCTTTGCAGCCTTGTCGGAGTAGTCGGCGGTGATGATCATGGCCGGCGTGTCGAGCTTCAGATGCTGGCGGACATCGGCGATGGCCGACAGGCCGCTCTCGCCGTGATCGAGGTGCAGATCGGCGATCACGGCATCCGGCGCACCGCCGAGCTCGCTGAGGCGCAGCAGCGCATCGGCAGCCGAGCGCGTGGTCGCGACGTCGCAGCCCCAACCTTCCAGCAGCGCGGCCATCGCCTCCGAGCCGTTCGGGTCGTTCTCGATCAGCAGGATCTTGGCGCCTTCGAGCCCGCTATAGTGCCGCTCGTCGAGCTTGATCTCGTGCACCTCGTCGCCGACCTCCGCGAGGTCGGTCGGCTCCAGCTCCAGGGTGAAGGTCGATCCTTTGCCGATCCGGGACGACAACTGCACCCCGTGACCGAGCACGGTTGCGAAACGGCGGACGATGGAGAGGCCGAGCCCGAAGCCGGCCTGGTCGGTCGCGGTTGCTTCGCCGCGCTGGAATTCGCGGAAGATTGCCTCCTGCTGCGCCTGCGCAATTCCAGGCCCGGTGTCGGAGACCTGGACGCAGATGCGGTCGCCCCGCAGCCGGCATCCCATGACGACGCCGCCGCTGCGGGTATAGCGGATCGCATTGGCAAGCAGATTCTGAAGGATCCGTCGCAGCATCATCGCATCCGACCTCACCGCGTGCGGTGAGGTGCGGATGTGCAGGGCAAGCCCCTGCCGCGCCGCGACCGGCTCGAATTCGTTGCGAAGCTGCTCGAACAGGGGCGCCAGCGCGATGGCGCGCACGTCGGGCTTGAGTGCGCCGGCGTCGAGCTTTGCGATCTCCAGCAGCGACCGCAGTAGGTCCTCCAGCATCAGCAGCGAGCGGTCGGCCTGGTCGATCAGCAGGCCCGCTTCCTGCGACTCCATCATTTCGGTCAGCGCCGACAGCGTCAGCCGCGCCGCGTTGAGCGGCTGCAACAGGTCGTGGGTGACCGAGATCAGCACCGATGATTTCAGCGAGCTTGCGGCTTCAGCCTGTTGCTTGGCGCGGTAGAGCTCTTCATTGGCGCGCTCGACCGAATGCAGCGCTCCGCGCAACTGGTGAGTCCGGTCGCGGACCTTGTGGTCGAGCGCAATCGCAGTCTCGAACAGCGAGAAGGCGTTGAGCTGCTGGTCCATCGAGCGCTCGACGCGCGACATCAGGGCGGCGTTGATCTTCTTCAGCTTCGCCGCCTCGCGCCGCAACTGGTCGGTCGCATCAGGGCCCTGCCACATGTCCGTCACGACGGGCGCCTTCCGATCGCGACGCCGGTGAAGGTCTGGTTCACATGCATGGAGCCGAACTGCTCGCCATAGGTGTGAAAGCCGACGACTCGGTTCTGCCGGTACAGTTCGGACATGTCGCGGGTGAGCTGGTGCTGCTCGGCGTCGAGCCGCCGGAGCAGGCACTCGAAGCCGATATAGAGCGAGACCTCTCCGATCTGGTCGCGGATTTCGGTGAAGGTGTCGCGGGTCGAGCCGACCAGGCTGCGCGACGTCGCCGCCGTCAGCACCATGCCTTCGTCGATGGCGCAGAAGAAATGCAAGGAGCCGTCCGGTTCGACGCGCTGGATCGACCGCGCGTAATAGGCGCCGCCGACCCGCACCAGCACCGGGTGGGACGCGAAGGAGAACGGATCGAGCTTGGCGTCCAGGATCCCGACCATGCGCGAATATTCCTCGGCCGCTGGCTCCGCGTTCAGCTCCCTGACCGTTCGATTTTCGATGTCGGCTTCGGTGACCACCATCTTCTGCGGACTGGGCTCGAAATTGTCGCACTTGAAAACCCGGAACGGCAGCGAGGTGTTCAACAGGATCAGGAGGGCGGCATTGGTGTGTGCCTTGCCGTCGCAGAACACCCAGGTCTTCTCGAAGCGCATCCCGTCACCCGCGGAGCCGCCGACAACCGGAATGTCGTCGAGCGAGGCATAGATCGCGGACATCACCGCCTCTTCGCGGCGGCACAGGCCGTCGATCAACACGAGGCCGAAGGCATTGCCGCGATCGACTTGCGGGGTGATCCGCAACAGCTCGTGCCGGAGCTCGCCGCCGATTCTGCGGCCGTCCTCGACGCGGAAACTGTCGAGGTTGAAAATCGGCCGCACCGCGGCCGAGAAATCGGCACGGCTGAACGCGAGCGCCACGACGCTGTTCTCGTCCCAGCCGTCAGGGGCGAGCTCGCCCGCGGTCGTGCAACCGCAGATCCGGGTCTCATCGAACTGCCGGGTGATCTCGGCGATGAAGCGATGGGGGTCGTAGCGGGGCGAGAGGAAGACCAGGATCAGCGCCAGCTCGTCGGACGGGAGTTGGGCGACGAGCTCGGCCACGGCTTCATCGACGCTCGCAGCCTTCGATTTGGCAACGGCAACGCCAGACGCACCGCCAAACCGAAAATCGGTTTGCCCCACTCGTTTCTCCCCTCGAGGACCAGCCCGGTCTAACGCCAAGTGCCTGATAAGTGTCCGACAAGTTCCCCAAGAGTAAGGCGCTTTCCGGTTGGCCGCAACACGGCCCCCTCGGCCCGGCAAGGCTGAACGAGCGCCGGGAGGACGGATAGTCTCGCCACCCGGGGTGCAGGCCGGCTGGATTTACCGCCTCTTGACGTTTCTGCCTTAATTTTCCGCACAGGTTCGGGAAGGGCTGCTTCCGGGCCGGCTGAGCGTTGCAAGAACAGAGGGTTGGGGGTGGGAATGTCCGGACGTATCGCGTCTTCGTCGAAGCGCACCATAATGCCGACCCTCAGGTTCCGCGCCAAGATCATTCTGGGCTTTGCCGCCGTGCTGGTGATCTCCGCCGGCAGCATGGCTTTCTCCTATTTTGGCTTCGAGCGGGTCTCGTCCGGGGTCGGGTCCTACCGCAGCAGCGTCACCGAGGCCGATCTCGCCCGCAATATCGACCGGGAGCTGCTCGCCTATCGCTCGGCCGCCAAATACTTCGTCGTCACCGGCAAGGAGGACGACGCCAAGACGGCGCTGGACGCGGAGACCGGCCTCAAGAGCGCCATCGACCAGGCGGTCAAGAGCGCCAAGAAGCCGGCGCGCCAGGAGGGCCTGGGCAAGCTCGCCAAGGAGTTCTCCAACTTCTCCGCGACCTTCGCAAAAGTCCTCCAGGCCAAGCGTGACAGCGCGCTGCTGGTGCAGAACCAGCTCATGCGCAACGCCAACCTCCTGAAATACAAGCTCGACGACATCGGCAACAATGCCTCCGATTCCGAGGCGCAGGCGATCGAGTTCGGGACCAAGCAGGTCAATGCCCAATTCCAGACCGCGAACGCGGCGGCGACCAATTTCGTGCTGACATCCGATCAGGCGATTGCGACCAGCGCGCTGGCGCGGCTGAAATTCGTCGAGAACTCGCTCGGCGCGGTTTATTCCATGGACGACAAGATCGTCGCCGGCCTGAAGGATGCCAAGGGATTACTCGGTGCCTATCGGGAATCGCTGGAGAAACTGATCGCCAATGCCAAGATGATCGACGATCTCGTCACCGAGATGAGCGGTTCGGCCGGCGCGATCCTTCAGGGTGCTACCGCCATGAAGGCGGACCTCGTTGCCGAACAGCAGCGGCTGGAGTCCGAATCGGAAGCGACCATCGGGAAGACCGAGCAACTGGTGCTGATGCTGGCCGTCGGCGGCACGCTGCTCGGCGCGGTCCTCGCCTTCCTGCTCGGCACCGGCATTTCGCGTCCGATGATCGCGATGTGCAAGGCGATGCGCGAGCTTGCCGCGGGCAATTTCGATGTCGTGCTGCCGGGCCTGGGCCGCAAGGACGAGATCGGCGAGATGGCTGGCGCGGTCGAGGAATTCAAGGTGCAGGCCGTGGCCAAGGCCGAGCGCGACGCCGCCGCCAACGAGGCCCAGAACAAGGAAGCGAGCGCTGCTCGCCGTTCGGAGCTGATTCGTTTCGCCGACGATTTCGAGAGCGCGGTCGGTGCCATCGTCTCCAACGTCTCGGCCTCGGCCGTGCAGCTGGAATCGGCGGCCTCGACGCTGACCCGCACCGCCGAGACCACGCAGAGCCTGTCGAGCCAGGTCGCCGACGTCTCCGAGCAGGCCTCCAGCAACATGCAGTCGGTCGCGACCGCGACGGAAGAGCTCTCGGCCTCGGTCGAGGAGATCGGCCGCCAGGTACGCGATTCCAGCCGCATTGCCGAAAACGCCGTGGTGCAGGCAAAGGAGACCGACAATCGCATCGGCAAGCTCTCGCATGCCGCCCAGCAGATCGGCGAAGTGGTCAAGCTGATCACGGCGATCGCCGAGCAGACCAATCTTCTGGCGCTCAACGCGACCATCGAAGCGGCACGCGCCGGTGAAGCCGGCCGCGGCTTTGCCGTCGTGGCCAGCGAAGTGAAGTCGCTGGCGAGCCAGACCGCGAAGGCGACCGACGAGATCTCTTCGCACATCACAGGCATGCAGGGCGCCACCGCCGAGTCGGTTGCGGCGATCAAGGAGATCGGCGCCACCATCGGCCAGATCTCGTCGATCTCGACGTCGATTGCGAGCGCAGTGGAGCAGCAGGGCGCGGCGACGCAGGAAATCGCGCGCAGCGTCCAGACCGTCGCGCAGGGCACTCAGACCGCTGCCACCGACATCGGCCAGGTCAACCGCGGTGCCGCCGAAACCGGCTCGGCTTCGGAAGAGGTGCTGCATTCGGCCAAGACGCTGTCGTCCGAAAGCACCCGCCTGCGCGCCGAGCTCGACCGCTTCATGGGGAATATCCGGGCGGCGTGAGGCCCGAAGCGCGCCACGCACTCCGCCGTCGTCCTGGCGAAAGCCAGGACCCATTACCCCAAGGAGGAGTTGTCGGGCGAACTGCTAACCCCGAGTCATCGCCAACTGCTCACTGGGTAGCGCTTGTCCAGGACGACGAGACCCTGCGTCACCTAACCGCCAGTTGCGGCGCCACAAGTTTACCGCCGCTTATCCTTTGCCATTTACCGTGCTCACGCGTCAGGAAGCGGGCTGCTTCCGGGCTGCGCCTGTTTTTCCGCGAATGGAATGGGGTGGGGAATGCCCGTCAAGTCGAAGCCGACCACATCGAAGCTGCTCACCTTGCGTTTTCGCGCAAAAATCATCCTCGGCTTCGTGGCGGTGCTCGCCATCCTCGCCGTCAGCATGGCTTTCGCGTATTTCGGCTTCGAGCGGATCCAGGCCGCCGTGGCCTCCTACCGCTCCAGCGTCGCCGAAGCGGACCTTGCGCGGACGGTCGATCGCGAGCTGATCGCTTACCAGGGGCTGGCGCGGGCCTACACGCTGACCGGCGCGGCGGATGATGAGACCGCGGCCAAAGCAGCCGAAGAGAATCTGAGGGCCGCGATCGCCAAGTCGGCGGCGGCCACCACGGGCGCAGCGCGCCGCGAGCAGGTCGGCAGGCTCGAGGCCGACTTCAAGGGCTTTACCAAGGTGTTCGGCGAGATCATCACGTTGACGCGCGAGAATGGCAAGATCGCGACCGATGAGCTCAACAGCGTCGGCAACAAGATCCGGTTCAAGTTCGACGACCTCGCCGATACCGCGGCACTGGCGGGCCTGAACTCGGTTCAGAGCACGGCCAAGGACATCACATCGCAATACCTTGCGGTCTCCACCTCGGTCAGCGCCTTCGTCGCCAAGCCGGAGCCGAAGACCGCCGACGGCGTGATCGCCCGTATCAAATTCCTGGAGACCTTGCTGGTCTCGATCTATGCCAACGACCAGAAGATCACCGACCGCGTCACCGAGATCAGCAATCTCCTCAAGCAGTACCGCACCTCCTTTTCAAAACTGACCGAGAACGTGAAGGTCATCGTCAAGCTGAACGGCGACATGACCAAGACGGCCGCGTCCATTCTCAAGCTCTCGGGTGAGCTGCGGTCGGAGCTGACGGCGGATCAGCAGCGCATCGAGGTCAACGCCAATGCCACCATCGGCGAGACCGAGCGGCTGATGCTGATGATGGCGCTGGGCGGCCTTGCCGTCGGCGCTGCGCTCGCCCTGATGCTAGGCAACGGCATTTCGCGTCCGATGATCGCGATGTGCAAGGCAATGCGCGAGCTTGCCTCGGGCAATTTCGACGTCGTGCTCCCGGGCCTGGGCCGCAAGGATGAGATCGGCGAGATGGCCGGCGCGGTCGAGGAATTCAAGGTGCAGGCCGTGGCCAAGGCCGAGCGCGACGCTGCCGCCAACGAAGCCCAGAACAAGGAAGCGAGCGCTGCTCGCCGTTCCGAGCTGATTCGTTTCGCCGACGATTTCGAGAGCGCGGTCGGTGCCATCGTCTCCAACGTCTCGGCTTCCGCCGTGCAGCTGGAATCGGCGGCCTCGACGCTGACCCGTACCGCCGAGACCACGCAGAGCCTGTCGAGCCAGGTCGCCGACGTCTCCGAGCAGGCCTCCAGCAACATGCAGTCGGTCGCGACCGCGACCGAAGAGCTCTCGGCCTCGGTCGAGGAGATCGGCCGCCAGGTGCGCGATTCCAGCCGTATTGCCGAAAACGCCGTGGTGCAGGCCAGGGAGACCGATAACCGCATCGGCAAGCTCTCGCACGCCGCCCAGCAGATCGGCGAAGTCGTCAAGCTGATCACGGCGATCGCCGAGCAGACCAATCTTCTCGCTTTGAACGCGACCATCGAGGCGGCGCGCGCCGGCGATGCCGGCCGCGGCTTTGCGGTGGTCGCCAGCGAGGTGAAGTCGCTGGCGAGCCAGACCGCGAAGGCCACCGACGAGATCTCCTCGCACATCACGGGCATGCAAGGCGCCACCGCCGAGTCGGTTGCGGCGATCAAGGAGATCGGCGCCACCATCGGCCAGATCTCGTCGATCTCGACGTCGATCGCGAGCGCAGTGGAGCAGCAGGGCGCGGCGACGCAGGAAATCGCGCGCAGCGTCCAGACCGTCGCGCAGGGCACTCAGACCGCCGCCACCGACATCGGCCAGGTCAACCGCGGTGCCGCCGAAACCGGCTCGGCTTCGGAAGAGGTGCTGCATTCGGCCAAGACATTATCGTCCGAAAGCACCCGCCTGCGCGCCGAGCTCGACCGCTTCATGGGGAATATCCGCGCGGCGTAAGGCCCGAAGCGCGCCACGCACTCCGCCGTCGTCCTGGCGAAAGCCAGGACCCATTACCCCAGCGCGAAGTTGCGGCGCGGGCCGCTAACCCCGAATCTTCGCCAAACTGCTCCCTGGGGTAACAGGTCCTGGATCGGCGCTGCGCTTGTCCAGGACGACCTGGCGCTCACTCCCTCCCGAACGCCCGCTTCAGCTCCACCTTTGCCCGCTCCAGCCGGGTGCGCTGCGTCTGCGGCAGCGTCTTGCCGGCGCGGTTGATGTAGAACGTCAGCATCGACAGCGCCGAGCGGTAGGCGCCGGTCTTGCGGCGCGCGCTGTGCTCGGCCGAGCGCTTCAACGAAGCCGCGATTTTCTTCGCGCTGGTCAGCTTGAACACGCCTTGTTTGAGGTCGAGCGCGTCGCTCTCCTTCGTCACGCGCTGTGACCAGCGCTTCGGTGCGGCGCGTCTGGTGCTCTTGCTCGCCGATGTTTTGCGAGAATGTGTCGTCTTTCTGGCATGAGCCATGCGTCAACTCCTTGCGGCTCCACCGAAAACCAGCGGCGCGAGCAGTCGTTCCTGCGGGAACCTGCCCTCGCCGCAGACGTTGTCGCAGGTGGCAGGCGGAATGCCGCACCCCCTTGATCGGATCGCCCCTGTCCACGCTATGTGAACCGGGGCCATGTCCATTGGTCAGATGCAACAACGCGATGGAATTGCAGCGAAGCCTAGCGCCGGACGATGGACCTGTGGTCTCCAAGGCGGTCGCGAAGGCGGCCGCGGGCGACCGCATCATCGAAACCAGCATTCCCGCGCGACTTGACGCGCTGCCGTGGAGCGGGTTTCACACCCGCGTCGTGCTCGCGCTCGGCATCACCTGGATTCTGGATGGCCTCGAGGTGACGTTGGCCGGCGCGCTCTCCGGCGCGCTGAAGCAGAGTCCCTCGCTGCATTTCTCCAATCTCGATCTCGGCATTGCCAATTCCGCCTATCTCGCAGGCGCGGTGCTCGGCGCGCTCGGCTTCGGCTGGCTCACCGACCGCATCGGTCGCAAGAAGCTGTTCTTCATCACGCTCGCGCTCTATCTCTCGGCGACGGCCGCGACGGCTCTGTCATGGAATGTCGCGAGCTACGCACTGTTTCGCTTTCTCACCGGCGCCGGCATCGGCGGCGAATATACCGCGATCAATTCGACCATCCAGGAACTGGTGCCGGCGCGCTATCGCGGCTGGACTGATCTCGTCATCAACGGCAGCTTCTGGATCGGTGCCGCGATGGGCGCCGTAGCGGCCATTGTGCTGCTCGATCCCGCGGTGATCGGCCCTGATCTCGGCTGGCGCCTCGCTTATCTCATCGGCGCGGCCATCGGCCTCGTCGTGCTCTTGATGCGGATGTGGATTCCGGAGAGCCCGCGCTGGCTGATGATCCACGGCCGTCCCGACCAGGCCCACGCCATCGTCGACGAGATCGAACGCTCGGTGCTCGGACACGACCAGGATACGACCGACGGCCGCTTCGCCAGGATCCGCCTGAAAATGCGGAGCCACACGCCGATCCGCGAGGTCGTGCACACGCTGTTCTCGGTCTATCGCCAGCGGGCGATGGTCGGCCTCGTGCTGATGATCGCGCAGGCCTTCTTCTACAACGCCATCTTCTTCACCTTTGCGCTGGTGTTGACCGATTTTTACGGCATCAGCGCCGATCATGTCGGCTGGTATCTGCTCCCCTTCGCCGCCGGCAATTTCCTCGGCCCGCTGCTGCTCGGCCGCCTGTTCGATACGCTCGGCCGCCGGACCATGATCATGTTCACCTATGGGGTGTCGGGCTTGTTGCTGGCGCTGTCGGGCTATCTGTTCTCGATTGGCGCCTTGAGCGCGCAGGGGCAGACCATCGCCTGGATGGTGATCTTCTTCTTTGCCTCGCCCGCCGCGAGCGCCGCCTATCTCACCGTCAGCGAGACGTTTCCCTTGGAAGTCCGCGCGCTCGCGATCGCCGTGTTCTACGCGGTCGGCACCGGTATCGGCGGCGTGATCGGCCCCGCATTGTTCGGGGCGCTGATCGACACGGGGTCGCGCACGAGCGTATTCGCAGGCTATTTACTGGGGGCCTTCCTGATGATCGCAGCCGCGATCGTGGCGTGGCGCTATGCCATCTCGGCGGAACGCAGATCGCTCGAAGAAATCGCGCGGCCGCTTGCTTCCATGGAGTAGACTATGAAATCGGAACTGGCTGAATTGGATCAAGAGCGCACCATGGTCGACGATGAAGCGCCCGATGCGGTGCCGGTGCCCCACGCGCTCGTGCCGCATCTCAATCAAACAGCGATCCTGCTCGACATCGACGGGACGCTGCTCGACCTGATGCCGACGCCGCGCGAGGTGTGGGTGCCGCCCGGCCTGTCGGAAACGCTGAACCGGTTGACGGAGCGCACCTCGGGCGCACTGGCGATGGTCAGCGGCCGTTCGCTCAACGACATCGACCTGATCTTCGCGCCCGATGTCTTTCGCGCCGTCGCCGGCCACGGCGCGGAGATGCGGCTTTCGGTGGACAACGAAGCCGATGCCGTCAGCGCGCCGCCGCTGGACAAGGAGCTGAAGCGGCGGCTCGCGGCGGTCGCCAAGCTCAGTCCCGGCATTCTGCTCGAGGACAAGGGCTATTCGCTGGCGCTGCACTACCGCCTTGCGCCGCATGCGGAGAAGGCGATCTATGAATCCGTTTCGCTGATCCGCGCCGACCTGCCCAATGCGCCGATCGAGGTGCTGCCCGGCAAGTTCGTTTGCGAGATCAAGCATTCCGGTTTCACCAAGGCGACCGGCGTGCGCGAGTTGATGAAGCACGAGCCTTTCAAGGGCCGCCGTCCGATCTTCATCGGCGATGACGTCACCGACGAGACCGTGTTCGCGATCATGCCCGACATGAACGGGCTCGCTTTCTCGGTCGGCCGCCGCGCTATGGGTGTCAACGGGCACTTCGACGCGCCGAACGACGTGCGCACGTTCCTCGCGCGGCTGCTCGACGACTCAAGGTTGGAATAAGGCACCGACATCTCGGAGCCACATATCGCGCGCGTAATTCCCCAGCGCGCCCGTTTCATGCTGTGCGCGCCACGGTAACCCAAACCGACTTTGTGTAGCGAAATCGTCGGGTTCCCTGGAGGTAAACCGGTTCCAACGCGCACGCCCGATTTTGGTTTCAATTGGTGCAAAGGATGATCAGGAACCATATTGATGAACGGCAGTTAAACGGGTGGAATGAAACAGGAGGGGACGACCTGTGAACTTAGTCGTCGTTTCGAATCGCGTCGCACGCGGCAAACCCAACGAGCCCATGACGGGCGGTCTCGCGGCGGCCTTGTTACCCGTCGTGGAACATTCGGGCGCGATCTGGGTGGGTTCCTCGGGCCGTGTGCGTGACGGTCATCAAAAGGAGCCGTTCGCCGAAATCGAAGCATTGGGTTCGGGCGCGATCGCGACGCTGGATCTGCCGGCGGCACACTATGGCGGGTATTACGAGGGGTTTGCCAATTCGGCGCTGTGGCCGGCGCTGCACTCGCGCAGCGATCTGATCCGCGTCTCGCGTGACGACTATGTCAGCTATCGCGAGGTCAACGCCTTCATGGCGCGCGCCTTGATGCGCTTTCGGAAAGCACAAACCGCGTTCTGGGTGCAGGATTATCATTTCCTCGCACTCGGCGCGGAGCTGCGGGACCTCGGCGTCGACGATCCGATCGGCTTCTTCCTCCATACGCCATGGCCTGTCGCCGCGGTGATGCAGGGCGTGCCCAATCATCGCGAGCTGATCACGGCGATGCTGGCCTACGATCTGATCGGCTTCCAGACCCATGACGACTGCCAGAATTTTCTCGGCTATGTCGCGGGCGAACTCGGCCTCGCCGTCGAAGACGGCGTTGCGATCTCGCAGCATGGCCGAACGCGCTGCGAGGTCTTTCCGATCGGCATCGACGCCGAGAAGTTCGCGCAATACGCGGCGAAATCGGCGTCGCATCCGGACGTCTCCCGGCTTCGCCGCAGCCTCAACGGTGAGCGGCTCGCGATCGGCGTCGACCGGCTCGACTATTCCAAGGGCCTCGTCAACCGCATCAGCGCGTTCGATCGGCTTTGGACCGAGCATCCGCAGTTTGCGCGCAGCATCTCGCTGTTGCAGATCGCAAATCCCTCGCGCGGTGCCATCGAAGCCTATGGCAATTTGCAGAACGAAGTCGCGCGGCTCGTGTCCGACGTCAACGGCCGCCACGGCGAGGCCGACTGGACACCTATCCGCTATCTCAACAAGGGCTTTAGCCAGGCCGTGCTCGCGGGACTCTACCGCACCGCGCAGATCGGCGTGGTGACGCCGCTGCACGACGGCATGAACCTGGTCGCCAAGGAATATGTCGCCGCACAAAACCCGGCCGATCCCGGCGTGCTGGTGTTGTCGAAATTCGCCGGCGCGGCCAACGAACTCGACGCCGCGCTGCTGGTCAATCCGCACGACATCGACGGCATGGCGCGCGCGATCGCGGTCGCGGCCGCGATGCCGCTCACCGAGCGCAAGATGCGCTGGGATGCGATGATGAAGAAGCTGCGCGGCCACACCATCCAGCAATGGTCGGCGGATTTCGTCGCAGAACTGGAGAAGTGCCGGACGGAGAAGGCCGCGGTTGCGCCGCTCGCCAACCAGCCGCCGCAAGCGCTGCGCTGGCTCAAGTCGGCGATATCGGGCGTGCGGCTGATCTAGTCTCCTCCCCGTTCATTTCGGGGAGGGCAGGGGCGAAGACGAGAGCCTCAATAGCAATACGACACGCCTTCCAGAATCGCGCACTGCCGCTTGTTCGGCGCGTTCGGATCGTCGAGCGGCACCATGCCCTTGCCCTGGCCGACGAACACGCCGGGCCCGACATGCACCGAGCTCTTGTTGCCGATAATGACGCTCTGATGCGGCGTCGCGCTCGAACGCGTGCCGTCCGGCCAGAGGATGGCATCGCCCGAAAGCATCCCGCGCCGTCCGTCGTCACAGCTGACGTCGCCCCCTTGCCGGGTGCAGACCTGTGCGGCGGCCGGTCCTGCAAAGGCGGCGGCGACAGCCGAAATCAGGCTCAGCGCGGCGATGGTGTTGCGGATGATCATGGGGCCCCCGGTCTTGTTTGACGGTCTTGAGTGAATCGTCGCACCAAACCCGCCGCCGGTTCAGCCGGCAGGCGGTTCCGAGCGTTAGCGTGGCGCCCGATATTATCTATGAAATACAACATCTTACGGAAAAATCACCCGATTTCCCCGCGATCCCTTGCAAAATCATCGGCGCCCCTTCAAGAGAGTGCGCTCCGGAGAGATGGCCGAGTGGCTTAAGGCGCACGCTTGGAAAGCGTGTGTGCGGGAAACCGTACCGTGGGTTCGAATCCCACTCTCTCCGCCATTGCACGATTTTGTACGCCAATCTTCGATATTGGACTTTTCTGCGCACCATCGTGCGCTGTTGCCCCGGTCAGGCGCCCCAGAGTAGCTGACAATTACATTAGCCGGCGCAGATTTGCGGTGATGACAACAACGGCTAAGTAATTTCTCGCCGTCTTTCCTAGACGACAAAACCGGAATCGCGCACGCCCTTGCGGTGGCCTGTCCGGTGCCGGACGAGGTTTCCGTGACGATCGCGGTCCTGCGAATGTCTCCCGTTTGCTGGCTTGTCACAGACACTCTCTGTTTCATGTCGGCCGACCCTCGTGCTTGTCGGCGCGTGGCGTCTGACATCCGTGTGGAGTCCCGTTGCTGCACCAAGCAACCCCGCCCAAGCCCGCAGGCCGCCTCCGCGAGCGGCATTACCGCTCGATGTCCTGATCGCTTAACGCGCATGACGTCCGTCCCTTTGATCCGCCAGTATCATCGCTGCCAGCGGTGCTGCGACGTAGTGGCCAACATCGATCACCTTGACACCCGCGAGTGGACGATCGGTCGTCCCGGTGATGCGAAACCTCGTAAGGTCCTTTGAAGGCAGCAATTTGGTAAATGCAGCGACTGCTAGTCTTGTTTTCGCGGAGCGAAAATCACGCAAGTCGTTGTGCCGTGCGCAAGAAGCTTGCCCGTGTCATCGACGATGCGACCCTCGGCAGTAGCGCCTTGTCTGCCGCGGTGAACTACGACGCCCGAGGCGATAACAGGGCCCGGTCCCGGCTTTAGCGGACGGGTGAGATTCACAGTAAAGTTCGTTGTCGTATAACCCTCGCCTTCATTAAGTGTCGTATGGACGGCACAGGACATCGCCGAGCTCAAAATCACGGCGAGGTAACCACCGTGCACAACCCCTCCTGGGTTTGCGAACTGTGGTCCGGGCCAACCAGTAAACTCTGTGCTACCGTGCTCTGCCGCGGACAACTGGAAATTCAGTGGCATGCAGATGGGAGCGGCTGGCGCGCCTGTGCGCAAAAGCTCGCGGAAGAGCGCTAGCCCTCCATTCTCTCGCGATGCGGGACGCTCGTCGCTCATCGTCATGGTTTCCTCCCTTTTCAAGACAGCCGGCCTGCCATCTTCGGTTCCGACATATCGGCGGCGTGCTGCGTGCCGCCGTTGATACGTGGCGCTGCTTAGCTCAAGGGGCGGTCAGCGACGGCTTGAGCACGTATTTTCCCGTCGCCTGCCGCGCTTCCATGATGCGGTGAGCTTCGGTGGCCCCTTCGAGTGGCAGCCGCCCGGCAACCTCCACATGAAGGCGCTGTTCGATCACGAATCCTGCAACGGTGTCGAAGGCCTTCTGCGCTTGATCCGGCCGAGCCTTGAACCAGTGGCTGACGTAGTAGCCAATCACGGCTTGGTTCATCGGCATCAGGCGTTGGGCGATGAAAGAAGAGGGCTTCCTGCTGGCGGTCCCATAGACGACGAGGCGCCCGAATGGTGCGAGCGCGGCCAGAGCCTGGTCGAAAAATGCGCCTCCGACCATATCGAGAACCACATCGGCCCCGCGTCCGCCGGTGAGCCGCTTCACCTCGCGCGGCCAATCATCGGCGGTAGAGTCGATGGCGTGGTCGGCGCCCCGCGCCAAGGCTTGCTGCCGGCGTTCGGGTGTGCTGGCGCCGGCAATGACGCAGCCGGCGCCCAAAATCTTGGCGAGCTGAATTGCGTAGTTGCCAACGCCTCCGGCGCCGCCGGGAATGAAGACAGATTCGCCGGGCTTGAGCCGTCCAGCGTCCTTGAGCATTTGAAAAGCAGTCACGCCGGCAACGACAAGCGTGGAAGCGACGTCAAAATCGAGTCTTGGGTCCAGTTTGATGACGTTGTCGACGCCGGCGAGGGCGTACTCAGCGTAGCCGCCAAGACCGTCTCCGCCGAAAAACGCGAACACCCGATCACCGGGATGCAGCGTTGTGACACCCTCGCCAACGGCGTCGACGACACCGGCGGCTTCGCTGCCGAGGATCGCCGGCAAAGGTGTCCGCAGTGGATAGGGATCACCGCGCCGACGCACGATGTCGGCGTAGTTGACGCTCGCCGCTTCGATCCGGATGAGCACTTCGTCAGCCCCGGGCTGCGGTTTCAAAACCTCTTCCACCCGAAGCGCCTCAGCGTCGCCGTAGGCATGCAACAATACCGCCTTCATAGATCCCCACCCTCCATTATGACATTTGTCCTAACGTCTCTACGTCTATAGATAAGACGATCGTCCTAGTCAAACGCCCATGACAGCCCATTCACCGCGCGAACAGATGATTTTGGCCGCCATGTCTCTCTTTCAGAGAGAGGGCTATGCCGCGGCCTCATGGCGGCGGCTGGTCCAGGAGTCGGGAGCGCCCTGGGGTTCCGCCTATCACTATTTTCCGGATGGTAAGGAGCAGGTTGGAGTCGCCGCTCTCGAATGGGCTGCACAAAATGTCGCTGGGGGCATCGCGCAGTGCTTCCCCGAAGGCGGCCGCGCTGCGGAGGGTGTCCGCAAGTTGTTTGCGGGGAGCGCGGCACAGTTGGCAAAGTCCGGGTTCACCGCTGGCTGCCCCGTGTGCACCGTTGCATTGGAAACTGCACCCCAATCTCAGGCGCTCACCAAGGCATGCAAGAACGCTTTCGGTCTCTGGCACCAAACGATTGCTGATGGCTTGATCCGATGCGGAATGGCTCCGAAGAATGCGGAGACGCTCGCGCCAGTAATCTTGGCGGCCTTTGAAGGTGCTCTCATTCAGGCGCGCGTGGCGCAATCGCAGGAGCCTATGCGCGCGTGTGGAGCTCAGATTGCCCGGCTTTGCAATTGAGAGCTTCGACTGAAGCTCTACGTCCGTCGAGGGTCACGGCCGGGGAGGGCTGCTTCTTGCGCGAAGGGGAGACGAGTGCTCTGATGGCAAAGTTTTCCGATGTATTTCCAGTGTTGACGCACGGGACCGTTTGACCTTCTGGTCTCGATTGGGGCTTTCTCCAACTCTTCTGCCCGTCTCCAGCCCTTGGTAAGGCAATTGGTCCGTGGTAGCGCTCCCGCTACCACCTCCCGTCCCTCGCGCACGCCCGCGACGCCCCCTTCCATCGGCGATCGCCACCGACATGGGATGCTGTGTGGCTGTAGGCAAACGTCCCAATTTGTCACTCTCCAAACGGCGGCGTCAAAAACCCGCTCGCGATGCCGCAATCTGGCGGCAGTTCATTCCATCATTCAACCGATACATGCGTCACGGGAGACGACCTCATGAGCGTCTCGCGCGCCTTCGGCCGCCACAACGCGCCCCGACGCCGCGCCATGCAGAAACGCGCCTGTACACGGTCGCGTGAGCTCCATAACTTCGGCAGCGCAATTTGAGGAGATGCGACGTGGCGAAGAAGACGGCGACCAGGAAGAAAAGTGCTGCAAAGAAAGCAGCGAAGACCTCCAGCAAGAAAAGCGCCGTTCGCAAGAGCAAGGTCGCGAAGGCTGCAACGAAGCCGGTGAAGCGGGCCCCCCAGCGCAAATCATCAGCACCACGCCGCCCAAAAGGCCCGGCCTGGCAATGGTCGGCGGTCGAGACCGCAGCCGCAATCCGCTCCGGCGCCATCTCCGCGGTCGAGACTGCCGAGGCGCATCTGGAGCGCATGCGTGCCGTCAACCCGAGGCTGAACGCCGTCGTCGTCGATCTCTCGGAGGAGGCGCTGGCTGCGGCCCATGCGGCCGACAAGCGGCGCGCCAAGGGCGGCGAGCTCGGCCTTCTGCACGGCGTACCGATCACGATCAAGGAGAATGTCGATTACGAAGGCCGTCCCAATTTCAACGGCGTGCCGGCCAACAAGGATCTCATCGCGCCGTCGGATTCGCCCGTGGTGCGCAACCTGAAGAAGGCCGGCGCGATCGTTATCGGCCTCACCAACACGCCGGAATTCTCCTTCCGCGGCTTCACCGATAATCCCTTGCACGGACTGACGCTCAATCCCTGGGATCCCAATATCACCTGCGGGGGCTCCTCGGGCGGTGCGGGTTCGGCCGTCGCCGCCGGCATCGGCTCCATCGCGCACGGCAACGACATCGGCGGCTCGCTGCGCTGGCCGGCGCATTGCAACGGCGTTGCGACCATCAAGCCGACGCAGGGGCGTATTCCTGCGTTCAACGCGAGCGCAGCCGCCGAGCGGCCGATGCTGGCGCATCTGATGTCGGCGCAGGGGCCGCTCGCCCGCCACGTCGCGGACGTCCGGCTCGCGCTGGAGGTGATGAGCCAGCGCGATCCGCGCGATCCCTGGTGGGTGCCGGCGCCGCTGGTCGGTCCGAAGCCGAAGGGGCCGATCAAGGTCGCGCTCGCCAGGATTCCTGAAGACATGGACGTCGATCCGCACGTCGCGGCGGCGTTGCGCCAGGCCGCCGATCATCTGGAGCGTTCCGGCTATCGTGTCAGCGAGGTCGACGTGCCCGTGCCCGACATCGACGGCGTCTGGCAGACCTGGTGCGACATCATCACCAACGAGACGATGGTGATGCAGGAAGCCGGCATGCTGAAGGTGACGTCCGAAGACTTCCACAAGGCGTGGGGCGGCATGAAAGCCAAGGCCAACGTGCTCGACCTCAAGGCCTGGATGCAGGCGACCGCCGCGCGCAACGGCCACATCCGCGCCTGGCAATTGTTCTTCGAGGAGTATCCGGTGGTGCTGGCACCGACCACGGTGAAGCCGACGCCTGGCCCGCGCGAGGACACTGTCAGCCCCGAGCGCGTGCGCGAGATTTTCTGGGGCGAGATCCGCTTCATCTCCGCGATCAACGTGCTGGGCCTGCCCGGCGCCGTGGTGCCGGTGACGCTGCACGATGGCAAGCCGATCGGCGTGCAGCTCATCGCCGGGCGCTATCGCGAGGACCTGGCGCTCGACGCGGCGGCCGCGATCGAGAAGCGGGCCGGCGTGCTCGCCCATCGGCTGTGGGAACAGATGGACTGAGAGGTAGCGAAGGGTGTTTCCCTCTCCCCCCTTGTGGGAGAGGGAGTGCAGCGTGGTCGCTGCCGCAAACCGCAAAATTTCATTCATCCAATTTGACTCGAATTTTAGCCAATTCCCCAATAACCGTTAGGGTTACTTCCTCGATCTCTAGACGAATTATTGTCCGCTTTACCACCCGCCTCTAACAGAGGGACGGCGGACAACGCACATGCCTCATACAGGCCAATAAGTGCGGCCCGCTCCACGCGGAGGTGGCACGATGCGCAATGAGACGATCGCTATTCACGCCGGCTACGAGCCCGAAGCCACCACGCACGCTGTTGCCGTGCCGATCTACCAGACCGCGGCCTACGCCTTCGACAGCGCCGATCACGGCGCGGCGCTCTTCAATCTCGAGACCGAAGGCTATCGCTACAGCCGCATCGCCAATCCGACCAGCGCGGTGCTGGAGAAACGTATCGCCGAGCTCGAGGGCGGCGTCGGCGCGCTTGCGGTCGCGACCGGGCAGGCCGCGCTGCATTTCGCCTTCGTCAACGTCGCCGATCACGGCGGCAACCTCGTTTCCGTGCCGCAGCTCTACGGCACCACGCATACGCTGCTCTCGCACATCCTGCCGCGGCAGGGCATCACCGGCCGCTTCGCCGAGAGCGACAAGCCCGAGGCGATCGAAAAGCTGATCGACGAGAACACCCGCGCCGTGTTCGCCGAAACCATCGGCAATCCCGCCGGCAATGTCTGCGACATCGAGGCACTGGCGAAGATCGCCCATGCCCATGGCGTGCCGCTGATCGTCGACAATACCGTTGCAACCCCCATCCTGCTCAAGCCGTTCGATTACGGCGCCGACATCGCCGTGCATTCGCTGACGAAATTCCTGGGTGGCCATGGTACCACGCTCGGCGGCGCCATCGTCGATTCCGGAAATTTCCCCTGGGCCAAGCACGTCGATCGCTTCCCCGGCTACAACAAGCCGGACGCCTCCTATCACGGCCTCGTCTATGCCGAGCGCTTCGGCAAGACGGCGTACATTGAGCGCGCGCGCAGCATCTATCAGCGCACCATGGGTTCGGTGCTGTCGCCGTTCAACGCCTTCCTGCTGCTCCAGGGCATCGAGACCGTCGCGCTGCGCATGGAGCGCCACTGCGAGAATGCCCGCAAGGTCGCCGAATTCCTGCGCAAGGATCCGCGCGTGGCCTGGGTCAATTACACCGGTTTCCCGGACAGTCCTTATTATCCGCTGGTCCAGAAATATCTCGACGGCAACGCCTCGTCGCTGTTCACCTTCGGCATCAAGGGCGGCATGGAAGCCGGCAAGTCCTTCTACGATGCGTTGAACCTGATCACGCGCCTCGTCAATATCGGCGATGCCAAGTCGCTGGCCTGCCATCCGGCCTCGACGACGCACCGGCAGATGTCTGCCGAGCAGCAGCGGGTCGCCGGCGTTTTGCCGGAAACGATCCGCTTGTCGATCGGCATCGAGCATTGCCAGGACATCATCGAGGACCTCGACCAGGCCCTGGAAAAGGCCTGCCGGTCCGCGCGCCTCCAGGCCGCGGAGTAGGCGGCGGCGCCGATGACGATCCTGATCGACAGGGATCAAGGCATATCGAGCCCGGCGCTGGTGCCGGGGGCGGGCGATCTGGCGCGCGAGCACGGCGACACAGAGCTCACCATCGGATTGATCAACAACATGCCGGATCCGGCGCTGAAGGCGACCGAGCGGCAGTTCATGAAGCTGCTGCAAGCCGCAGCAGGTCCGCGCCGCATCCGCTTTCACTGCTTCTCGCTGCCCTCGGTCAAGCGCTCGCCGGAAGCGAAGTGGCATGTCGATAGCGAATATTCGGAACTCACCGAGCTCAGGCGCCACAGGTTCGACGGCCTGATCGTGACCGGCGCCGAGCCGATCGCGCCCGAGCTCGACCAGGAACCGTACTGGCGCGACCTCACCGAGCTGATCGACTGGGCCAAGGTCAACACGCGCTCGACGATCTGGTCGTGCCTCGCTGCGCACGCCGCGGTGCTGCATCTCGACCGCATCGAACGGCGGCCGCTCGCCGCCAAATGTCACGGCATTTTCGACTGCGAAGCCGTGACCGGCGATCCGCTGACGCGGGCCGCGCCTGCGCCGCTCAAGGTCTCGCATTCGCGCCTGAACGAGATCGCCGAGAGCGACCTCGCGCAGGCCGGCTACCAGGTGCTGACGCGTTCGGCAAAGGCCGGCGTCGACATCTTCGTCCGGCAATATGCCAGCCGCTTCGTGTTCTTCCAGGGCCATCCGGAATATGACGCGCTGTCGCTTCAGCGTGAATATCTGCGCGACATCGGCCGTTATCTCGCGCGTGAGCGCGACAATTATCCGCATTTGCCCGTGAGCTATTTTGACGCTGCGACGGAAGAGAAGCTGGTCCGCTTCGAGAAGCAGGCAAGGCACCAGCGCCACCCCGCGCTCAGCAACGAGCTGCCCGCGCTGAATTTGCGCACCGATATCGCCGCTGGCAGCGCCGCGGCGGCATTGTTCCGGAACTGGCTGCAATATCTCGGCGCGGGGACCGATGCGTCGGTGCTTGCGCGTTAGGTCGGGACGACGAGCTCGACGTTAGGACTAACGAAGTGTGAAGCTTGCCTCGAGCAGCGTACGAATGCTTCAGTGAGGGGCGGGACAGACAGGAAATGCGAGTCGTGTGGTCGGCACTCCAGGGACGCGTGAGCAATCGGCTGGCCCGGCATTTCCGCGCCGCGCCGCATCGGCTGCCCGCGAATGCGCCCATGGTGAGCTTCACCTTCGACGATGCCCCCGATAGCGCCGCAGGCGAGGGCGCCGGGCTTCTGGAGCAGCATGGCGGTCGCGGTACCTTCTATCTCGCCGGCAGCCTGGTCGATCGTCCCTCGGACCACTGGCACGGCCTGTCGAACGACGCCATCGTGCGGCTTCACCGGGCCGGACACGAGATTGCCTGCCACACCTTCTCGCACCAGAGCGCGGTCGGTCTCGACGAGACCGCCATGGCCCGGGAGATCGAGCGAAACCGCAGCCATTTTCGCGGCATTGATTCCTCGATCACGCTGGAAAATTTCGCTTACCCCTATGGCATCGCGTCGGTGTGGCGCAAGCCGCAGCTCGCCAAGACCTTCCGCTCGGCGCGCGGCATCCTTCCCGGAGTCAATCGCGACGTCATCGACCTCCAGTTCCTGCGCGCCTCGCCCCTGGTCGATCGCGAGATCAATACGACGGGTGTCGATCGCTATTTCGACGAGGCGGTCGAGAGCGGCGGATGGCTGATCTTCTACGGTCATGACGTCGCCGACGCGCCGAGCCCATATGGCTGCACGCCGCACCTGATGCGTCACGCGCTGCAGGCCGCCGGGAAGCGCGACATGCCGATCGTGACGGTCGCGGAAGCGCTGCGACGAATCGGCGCGTAAGAAAGTTTTCTTCCCACAAAGGGTGGGGGAAGGCGGCGTCCGGCGGAGCAAACGGTCTTGCCACGCCTGCGCGGTCATGCGACTGGCCTTGGGACGAATCTCACGGCCTCACCCCGACATGCCCATGTCCTCTCCTTCCACCGCTCCGCTGTCCGCGCCGGCTCAGGGCCGCGATGCGTTGTCGGTGCTGCGTTCGGTGTTCGGCCTGCCCGGGTTCCGCGGCGCGCAGGGTGAGATCATCCGGCACGTCACGGACGGCGGCAATTGCCTGGTGTTGATGCCGACCGGCGGCGGCAAGTCGCTGTGCTATCAATTGCCGGCACTGCTGCGCGAAGGCTGCGGTGTCGTGGTGTCGCCCTTGATTGCGCTGATGCGCGATCAGGTCGCCGCCATGCTCGAAGCAGGCGTCAACGCCGCCGCGCTGAACTCGTCGCTGACCCCGCAGGAAGCGTCCGACATCGAGCGGCGCCTGATCGCGGGTGATCTCGACCTGCTCTATGTCGCGCCGGAACGGCTGCTGACGCCGCGCTGCCTGGCGCTGCTGGCGCGGGCGAAGGTGGCGCTGTTCGCTATCGACGAGGCGCATTGCGTCTCGCAATGGGGCCATGATTTCCGCCCCGAATATGTCGGCCTGTCGGTCATCGCCGAGCGTTTTCCCGACGTTCCCCGCATCGCGCTGACCGCGACTGCCGACGAATTGACCCGCAAGGAAATCGTCGAGCGGCTTCACCTTGCAGACAGTCCGCACTTCGTCTCGAGCTTCGATCGTCCCAACATCCGTTACGAGATCGTCGACAAGCGCAACGCGGTGTCGCAGCTCAAGGATTTCATCCGGGAGCGTCACGCGGGAGATGCGGGCGTCGTCTATTGCCTGTCCCGCAAACGGGTCGAGGAGGTCGCCGCCGCGCTCGACGACGCCGGCATTGCCGCGTTGCCTTATCACGCCGGGCTCGACAGCAGCGTGCGCTCGCGCAACCAGGACCGCTTCCTCAACGAGGACGGCATCGTCATCGTCGCGACCATCGCTTTCGGCATGGGCATCGACAAGCCCGACGTGCGCTTCGTCGCGCATCTCGATCTGCCCAAGAGCATCGAGGCCTATTACCAGGAGACAGGGCGCGCCGGCCGTGACGGCAAGCCGTCGGCGGCCTGGATGGCCTACGGTCTCTCGGACATCGTGCAGCAGCGCCGTATGATCGACGAGTCGAGCGGCTCCGACGAATTCAAGCGGGTCTCGATCGGCAAGCTCGATGCGCTTGTTGGCCTGGCCGAAACGCCGCACTGCCGGCGCCGGCGGCTGCTCGCCTATTTCGGCGAGATCGTGATGGGCGAGGGCTGCGGCAATTGCGACAATTGCCTGATGCCGCCGAAAATGCGCGACGGCAAGGTGCTGGCGCAAAAACTGCTATCCTGTGCCTATCGCACCGGGCAGCGCTTCGGCGCGATGCACCTCATCGACGTGCTGATCGGACGGCTCACCGAGAAGGTGACGCAGTTCGGTCACGACAAGCTCACCGTCTTCGGCATCGGACGCGAGCTCAACGAGAAGCAGTGGCGCACGGTGCTGCGGCAGCTCGTGGCGATGGGACATTTGCTGAGTGACAGCGAAGCGTTCGGCGCGCTTAAGCTGACGGATTCGTCGCGCGGCGTGCTGCGGGGCGAAACGGAAGTGTGGCTGCGCGAAGAAGCGCCCGGCGCCCGGATCCGTTCAAGCCGCGCCAAGTCTCGCCGCGGTGATCTTGCGCCTGCGGCCGGCGCGGCGCAGGGCGATGTCGATCCTGAATTGCGCGCGCGGCTACGAGCATGGCGCTCGGAGATTGCCCGCGCACGTGGCGTGCCGGCCTACGTCGTGCTGCACGACGCCACCATCGACGGCATCGTTCGCGCATGGCCGACCACGCTGGACGAGCTGCGCAATGTGCCCGGCATCGGCGACAAGAAGCTCGAGCATTACGGCGACGAGCTGCTGCAGATTGTCAGGACGCGGTAGGGCGCGCCACACCCCCGCCGTCATCCCGGATAAGCGCAGCGAAGCGGAGCGCCCGATCCGGGATCCATAGCCACAGGCCGTAGGAAAAGGCACGCTGAATGCCTCAGCGTGTTTCAACAATTGGCAGTCGGGGTAATGGGTCCTGGCTTTCGCCAGGACGACACTCGTGGGGAGGTGCGCGCCGCCTCACATCACCGACGCGCTAGCCGTTCCGGAACGCATACCCGTAGCCGTTCAGCGCCGGTGCACCGCCGAGATGGGCGTAGAGGATCTTCGCGCCCTTCTCGAAATAGCCCTTCTGCGTAAGGTCGATCAGGCCCTGCATCGACTTGCCCTCGTAGACGGGATCGGTGATCATGGCTTCGAGACGCGCGGTGAGGCGGATCGCCTCCTTGGTCTCTTCCGACGGCACGCCGTAGGCTGGATAAGCGTAATCCTCGATCAGAACGACGTCGTCTGCGACGAGATCCTGGCCGAGTTCGACAAGCTTGGCCGTGTTCTGCGCGATCGAGAGCACCTGCGCCTTGGTCTGCGCCGGGGTGAACGACGCGTCGATGCCGATCACCTTTCGCGCGCGGCCATCGGCGGCGAAGCCGACCAGCATGCCGGCATGGGTGGAGCCGGTGACGGTGCAGACCACGATGTAGTCGAACTTGAAGCCGAGCTCGGCTTCCTGCTTGCGCACTTCTTCGGCGAAGCCGACATAGCCGAGCCCACCGAATTTGTGCACGGAGGCGCCGGCGGGAATCGCGTAGGGCTTGCCGCCCGCCGCCTTCACCTCCTCGATGGCCTCCTCCCAGCTCTTGCGAATGCCGATATCGAAGCCGTCGTCGACCAGGCGCACGTCGGCGCCCATGATGCGCGACAGCATGATGTTGCCGACGCGGTCATAGACGGCGTCCTCGTGCGGCACCCAGGCTTCCTGCACCAGGCGGCACTTCATGCCGATCTTGGCAGCGACCGCCGCGATCATGCGGGTGTGGTTGGACTGCACGCCGCCGATCGAGACCAGCGTGTCGGCGTTCGAGGCGATCGCGTCGGGGATGATGTATTCGAGCTTGCGCAGCTTGTTGCCGCCATAGGCGAGCCCGGAATTGCAGTCCTCGCGCTTGGCGTAGACCTCGACATTGCCGCCGAGATGCTTCGAGAGCCGCTCCAGCTTCTCGATGGGCGTCGGACCAAAGGTCAGCGGATAGCGCGCGAATTTTTCGAGCATCGTCAGGTCATCCCGATTGGCGTTAAATGTCTGCGAAAACACTAACATCGCGCCGCAAAAAGGTGCTTTCAAATATTGCGCGTTTATTGCGCTCGATCTTGCGATAAGGGCGCCAATATGTGCTATTCCTTCCGAATAGACGCTCGCCACGGAAGCTTCTTCCATGTCCGCCCGCCTCGACCGTATCGACCTTAAGATGTTGCGATTGCTGCAAAATAACGGCCGGCTCAGCAATGCCGAGCTGGCCGAAACCGTCGCCATCAGTCCCGCCACCTGTCATCGCCGCACCCAACGCCTGTTCGAGCACGGCTTCATCGCCGCCGTCCGCGCCATGGTCGCGCCGAAGAAGGTGGCAAAGGGCACGCTGGTGATGGTCGGCGTCGTGCTCGACCGTTCGACGCCGGAGAGCTTTGCGATCTTCGAGCAGGCGATCACCAGGCTGAAATTCGTGCTCGACTGCCACCTCGTCGCCGGCGACTTCGACTATTTCCTCAAGATCCGCGTCGGCGACATGGAGGACTTCAACCGTATCCATGGCGAGCAGCTGATCGCGCTGCCCGGCGTGCGCCAGACCCGCACCTTTTTCGTGATGAAGGAAGTCGTCGACAACGCACCGCTGGAGTTTTGAACGGCCTCACAACGCCTGTTCGACGATGCCGTCCGCGACCTGCTCCCGTCCGGCGTCCTCCGGTCGCATCGCGATCACCGCGATCAGCCCGAGGCCGACGCCGATCATCACATAGAAGATCGGCGCCAGCGGGGAGCCGGTGAGCGCGATCAGCCATGTCACGAAGAACTGGGCAAAGCCGCCGAATACCAGCACCGCGACATTGTTGACGATGGCAAGCGCGGTCGAGCGGACGCGGATCGGGAACAGCTCGACCAGCGTGGTGCAGTAGACGCCGAGGAAGAAGGCGCTGAAGAAGCCGATGACGACCTGGGCGACCAGGAGCCTTGCGATCGACGGCTCGGAGATCACCCAGCTATAGAGCGGATACAGCGAGACGAAATAGCCAATGAGCGAGACCAGCAGCAGCGGCCTGCGCGGGTAGCGGTCGGAGACGGCGCCGGCAACGGGAACGACGATCACCATCACGATCGCCGCGATCATCTGAACCAGGAAGCTCTGCATCAGCGGCAGCTTCAGCACCTCCTTGGCGTAGGTCACGGTGTAGCCGAAGGTGACGTAGAACGACACGGCGCTTGCCACCACCATGCCCATGCCGATCAGGAAATTGCGGCCGGGATTCTTCAGCGCGGCGATGAAATCTTCCTTGTGCACCGTCGCCATGCTGCGCCGGGACGCTTCGGGCTCGATGACGCTGGCGCGCATATAAAGCAGGATCGGAACGATCACGAGGCCGACGAAGAAGGGGATACGCCAGGCGCCGGCGGCAAGCTGCTCCTGCGTGAAGGTCAGCGTCAGGGCGGCGCCCAGCACTGCGCCGAGCACGTTGGCCATGAGCTGGCCGGCGATTTGCCACGAGCCATAGAAGCCGGTGCGGCCGGGAGGCGCCGCTTCGATCAGATAGGCGGTCGAAGTACCGAACTCGCCGCCGACCGAAAAGCCCTGTAACAGCCGCGCCAGCAGCACGATCAGGGGTGCCCCAATGCCGGCTGTCGCGTAGGTCGGCGTCAATGCCAACAGCGCGACCGACAGCGCCATGATGCCCATGCCGAGCGTCATCGCCGCCTTCCGCCCCTTGCGATCGCCGAAATAGCCGAGCACGAGGCCGCCGATCGGCCGCATGAAGAAACCGGTGCCGAACAGCGCGGTCGTCAGCAGCAGCGCGTTGATCTCACTGCCTGGAATTTTGGGGTCGACCGGAAAGAACAGGTTCTTGATGACCGGTGTCATCAGCGCGAACACGGTGAAGTCGTACCACTCCATTGCGTTGCCGGCGACCGCGGCCACGATGGCCTTCCTGTTCGTCTGCATCTCTCGCTTGCCTGTCCGGTTGTGCCTATTCGGCGGGTTGATGGGTGGCGTCGGCATCCTGCCATTCGTCGCCGGCGAGTTCCGGCGTTGCGAAGGCCTTGAGGTTGGCGAAATGAATCTCGCGATCCTCGACGAAGAGGCGGCGGACGATGCCGCGCGCGAGCCGGTCGGCGCCCTCGCTGATCGCCGGAATATCGCCGGAAAGTTTCCCGTGGCTCAGCGTCGCCGGATAGTTGAAACAGTGCAGCCGTGCCAGCATCGGGCAGGCGCCTGACTGCTTCTCCAGGAACTGAAAGCTGTCGCCGAGGTCGGGCGAGTTTTCCAGCTCCGCATTGTTCATGCCGTCAGGCGTCGGGAAGCGATCGCTCCAGAAGCGGATATGCGGCGCGAACGCGGCAAGCTCGTCGCGCAACGCGAGGTCGACCTTGAAGCCGGTGCCGAAGATGATGAAGTCGGTCGCATAGCGGCCCTTCGGCGTCGTCACCATGAGATGATCCTCTTTGACGACGAGATCATCGATCGGGCTTGCGAGATGGAAATGCGCCTGCGGATAGGCGGAGACGCGCAGCACGCTCTGCCGCGGCGGCGGCGTCTGCGCTTTCAGCGTGTGATCGAGGAAGCGCCATTTCCAGTCGTCCGTCAGGCCGGCAAAGCCGTGCACGACCCCCTGGCTGCCGATGCCGGTGAATTTGTTGACGCGCGGGATGTCTGCGCGCCGGATGAAGAGATCGAGGCGCGCGGCGCCCGCCTCCAGCGCCATCGCCGCGTTGTCCATCGCGGATGCGCCCGCGCCGACGACGGCCACGCGCCTGCCGCGAATCTTTTCGAAGTCGATCGGGTCGGAGGAATGGGCCCAGAAGCGCCGGTCGATGCCGTCGGCGAGCGGCGGCACGTAAGCGCCGCCGAGGCCGTCGCGCCCCGTCGCCAGGACGACATGCCGCGCGAGAATGTGTCGCGACGTGCCACCTTCGCTGATTTCGAGCGCGAACAATTCATCGGGGCGCGCGTGGATACGCTCAACCGAGACCCCGTTGCGGACGGGCAGGCCCAGCACTTTGCGGTACCATATCAAGTAATCCATCCATACCGTGCGCGGCGCGCGGTCGAGCGCCTGCCAGGCTTGCTCGCCATATTGCGCCTCGTAGAAGGCGCGGAAGGTCAGCGCCGGCATGCCCATCGCGGGGCCGGTCAATTCCTTGGGTGAGCGCAGCGTCCGCATCCGCGCGAACGTGACCCAGGGACCTTCCTCGCCTGCGCACGCGCGGTCGAGCACGAGCTGGTTGTCGACGCCGAGACGCTTGAGCATGGCGGAGGCGACGAGGCCGGCCATGCCGGCACCGACGATGACGACGTCGACGACGCCCTCGCCATCGACGACGCGGCGGGGCACCCATGACTTGGCCGGCAGTTCGAGCCAGGCCAGATCCTGCTTCAGGCGCGCTTCAAGTGCCCCGAGGCCCGCCGCACCAGGTGTCATCGTCATGAGGAAGCTTTCTCGAATTTAGTGGTTTCGTCGCCGGCCTCGGCTAGCGCGGTGGCGCCGCTATGGAGCCTTGCGCCAGGCATCAGCGCGACCGCGGCGCGCAGAGCGCCGTTGAGCGCGGCAACCGTCGGCGTCAGCTCGCGCCCGGTCGGCGCAATCGCGGCGAACAGGAACGAAATGGACACATCCAACGGCCGGGTGACGACGCCTTCAACCGGCAGGCTGGAAGTCAGCACCGGCTCGACCACGGCGATGCCGAGCGTCTGCTTGGCCATGGCAATCGCCGTCAGTGAAGCGTTGGTGTCGATGACCTCAGCGGGCACGACACCTTCACGCTCCAGCGCCTCCTCCACGCGGCGGCGAAGCCGGTAGGGGTTGGCCATCGTCAGCAGCCGGACGCCACTAAGATCCTTCAGGCGAATGACCTTCTTCTTCGCCAGCGGGTGATCCATCGCGAGGCACGCAACGCACGGCACCTCGCAGACCCACTGCACATCGAGTCCGGGATGCTGGATCGGCAGGCTCGCAAGACCGAAATCGACCGACTGCGACAGCACCGATTGAACCACATTCTCGGCCGAGAGCGCCTGCACGTGGATCTGGCTTGGTAGCAACTCGCGTTCGAGCGCTGCGAGCGCAGCCGGGACGAAGCCGGCCGCCAGCGCCGGGATCGCCGCCAGGCTGAGCACGGGAAGCGCACCCGCGCCGATCGCGTTGGCACGCTGGCGGATGTGCTTCAGGCCCATCAGAAGCCGCTCGACCTCAGCATGAAACAGGAGGCCTTTCGGTGTCGGGCTGATGCGCGGGCCATTCCGGGTGAACAGGAGATAGCCGACGTCAGCCTCGAGATCCTGGATCTGACGCGTCGTGACCGGCTGCGAACGGCCGAGCAACCGCGCCGCACCGGTGATGCTGCCGGCCGACATCACGGCGGCGAAGGCCTCGAGAAGGCGAATGTCGATAACGTCCTGGTTCATGGTCTGGTTGTCCGAATTATGCGAATATAGAATGAACAATATTTCTTGATGTGCAATAGGTATTATGGGAAGTTGAGGTCATGTCGATGGAGCCAAACCCCTTTCGCCACCACAATCCGGCCGGACCGGCCTATCGGCGCGGCTGGGTCGATGAGGCCGTGGCGGCGATCGAGGCCGACCAGTGCCGCACGGCCGACACGCATCTGATCCGGCTGATCGTGCCGGCTCTCGCCGGCATCGACATCTATCTGAAGGACGAGTCCACGCATCCGACCGGCAGCCTGAAGCACCGGCTCGCGCGCTCGCTCTTCCTTTACGCGCTCTGCAACGGCCACATCCGCGAAGGCACGCCCGTCGTCGAAGCCTCGTCGGGATCGACCGCGGTGTCGGAAGCCTATTTCGCACAGATGATCGGCGTGCCCTTCTATGCCGTGATGCCGCGCACGACCTCGGCAGAGAAGATCGCCGCGATCGAGCATTACGGCGGCAACTGCCATCTGATCGATGACGGCCGTGCACTCTATGCGGAAGCGGCGGCGCTCGCCGCCCGGCTGAACGGCCACTATATGGACCAGTTCACTTTCGCCGAGCGCGCCACCGACTGGCGCGGCAACAACAACATCGCCGAATCGATCTTTACGCAATTGAAGGGCGAGACGCGTCCGTTGCCGGACTGGATCGTGATGGGGGCGGGCACCGGTGGCACCTCGGCCACGCTCGGACGCTATCTGCGCTATCGCCAGTACCCGACGCGGCTGTGCGTTGCCGATGTCGAGCATTCCGCCTTCTTCGACTGCTTCCGCTCGCAGGACCGCTCCCATGTCTGCGAGCGGCCTTCGCTGATCGAAGGCGTCGGTCGGCCCCGCTGCGAACCCTCCTTCGTGCCGGGCGTCGTCGATCGCATGATGAAGATCCCGGATGTCGCAACGATCGCAGCGATGAACGTGCTGTCGCGCCGGCTGCGCCGGCCAGTTGGCGGCTCGACCGGCACCAATTTCCTGGCGCTCTGCCGCATTGCCTCGGAGATGAGCACCGCCGGCAAAACCGGATCGTTGGTCACGCTGATCTGCGATTCCGGCGAGCGCTACCGGCAGACCTATTATGATCCCACGTGGCTAAAAGCTCGCGGCCTTGATCCGATGCCGATCGAGGCTGCCCTGTCGGCGTTTCTCGATACGGCGCAGCCGCCGGCGCTCGCCGTCGAGGACGTCGCCAATCCACAGAGCTTGCGGAGCAGTGCTTGACCACGCTGATCGAAACCATTGTCGGGGTGCCCGCGGCGTCGCGGCTCGGCCACGCTCTGAACGCCCGCACCGAGATTTTGCGCCTCAGCGAAGCAGCCCATGACGCGGTGCTGCTGCCGCGCGAGCCCGGCGGTCTGAGCCACGGCTTGCGGGCGGCACTCGCGGCGCGGATGTGCCGGCATGTCGGCGACGAGGCGCTGACCGCGCACTACGACTCCTATCTGGCGCATTCGAGCGATCTTGACTTCGCCGTGCTCGCCCGGCCCGGCGGTGTGTGTGGCGATCCCCTGCACGATGCCATGGCCCGCCACGCCGATCTGCTGACGCTTTCGCCGCGCGAGTCGACGCGACAGGACATCGCGGCGCTGAAGGCGGCCGGCGTCAGCGAGGCCGATATCGTGCGGCTGTCCGAGCTTGGCGCCTTCGTGAACTACCAGCTGCGGGTCCTTGCCGGCCTCAGGCTCCTGAAAGAGATCGAAGCCTGATGAGCGAGGTCGTCCACAACTTCACTACCACGATCCCGACCTGGTCGCCTTATGTCACGCCGGTCGAGCTCGCCTCGGCGACGCCCGAGCAGCTCGCGGCGATGAAGGTCACCCCCTCCAACAAGGGCGTCTCGCCTTACGTGCTGACGCTGGCGCATGACCCGGAGTCGCTCGCGGTGCGCTCGCCGCTGTTCAACCTCATTATGTATGGCAAGGACGGACTGTCCCCGGCGGAGCGCGAGCTCGGCGCGCTGAGTGCCTCGGTCGTCAACCGCTGCATCTATTGCGCCGCCGTGCACGCCTCACGCTTCATCAATTACTCCGGGCGCAAAGAGGTCGTCGAGGAGATCTTTACCGACGAGCGCGATTCCACGCTGGAGGCACGCGAGCAGGCCCTGTTCAATTTCGCTACAAAACTCTCGACGACTCCGATCGAAGCGAGCGCAGACGATGCGCGCGCACTTGGCGAGGCCGGGCTCAGCGAGCTTGAGCAGCTCGACCTGGTGCTGTCGGCCGCGATCTTCGGCTGGGCCAACCGGCTGATGCATACGCTGGGCGAGCCGCTGGTGCGGCCGGAGGCATCGTAACCGACGCCATCGGGTCGCTCGCCCCGAACCGAATGTCACGGCAACTTCACTTGCCTTGCGCGTGCGTGCGGGCGAGTTTCGCGGCTTCTCAACGAGGAGACCTGCCGTGCGCCTTCCCATTCTCGATCCGAAAGACCTGAGTGCCGAACAGAAGCCGCTCTACGACGACATGCGAGCCGGCATCAAGGACCACTTCAAGGGCTTTGTGAACATGCGCGACGATGGCGCGCTGCTCGGGCCCTGGAATCCATGGATCCGCGAGCCGCGGTTCGGCAAGCCGGTGTGGGAGCTGGTCAAGGCGATCGCGGCGAACCCGCTGCTGCCGGCGCCGGTGCGTGAGGTCGCGATCCTCGTCACCGGCTCGCATTTCCGCTCCGGCTACGAGCTCTATGCGCATGTGCTGGTCGCCGAGCAGCGCGGCCTCTCCGACGAGAAGCTCGCGACCATCGTCGCCGGACAGCGGCCGGTCGATCTCACCAAGCAGGAGGCGGTCGCCTACGATGTGGCGTCCGCATTGGTCAGCGGCGGCGTGCTGCCGGAACTGACTTATCGGGCCGCCGTCAAGGAATTCGGCGAGCACGGCGCGGCCGAACTGTCCTATCTCGTCGGCATTTACTGCATGGTGTCGGTGACGCTCAACACGTTCGACGTGCCGGTGCCAGACTGACCACGCTGGCCCAACTGCTGGACTGGACGGAGGCGTCACGGTACCCTGCCGCCGCCATGGCGACGCATCGCCGGTCACGATCGAAGTGCAATGAAGAGGGAACGACAGCCATGGACACGTCACGCCGCATCCTGCTCGCCGGACTGGCGGGACTCGCCGTTGCGCCGACCGCCGCAGGAGCCGCGTCCTCGGCCGCGTCCGACGACGTGACGGTCGCCGAAGAGCGCTTTGCGCGCATGATCGCGGCTGCGCATGCGCCCGACGTCACCTGCGCGCGACAGGCCGAGCGTTATGCGGATGCGCATTGGCCAAACTACGTCGCGGCGGCGCGTTCCGTCATCGAGGCGAGAGCGTGAGGCATTCTCTTTCCTCTTCCGTTGCGGGAGACGGCAACACGAGGTGCTTCACGTCCCCACCGCCCGCCTGACCTGCTCACCGATCTGCGACAGCACGAGCTGCGCCTGCGGCAGGATTGCGCCCATGGCGTGGAAATTGTGGACCATGCCCTCGTGGCAGACGTGCTCGACCGTGACGCCCGCAGCGAGCAGCTTGCGGGCATAGGCATTGCCCTCGTCGCGCATCGGGTCGAACTCGGCGGTGTGGATAATGGCGGTCGGCAGGCCCGCAAGCCGTGTCGCGCGCAAGGGCGAGATGCGCGGATCGGCAGCATCAAGGTCCTCGGGCAGATAATCGGCGAGATCGGCTTCGATCGTGACGCGGTCGATCAGGTGCCCCTCGGCGAACGCCTGCCGCGACGGCGAGGCCTCCTCGAAATCCAGCACCGGGCAGATCAGGCATTGCGCGACGATGGAAAGGCCAGCTGTCTGCGCCGCCTCCTGACACACGATCGCGGCGAGCGTTGCACCGGCGGAATCGCCGCCGAGCACCAGACGTCCGGCGTCGATGCCGAGCGATGCGGCCTCGCGCGCCACCCATTCGGTGGCAGCAACCGCATCGTCCACGGCGGCGGGGAATTTGTGCTCGGGCGCCAGCCGGTAATCGACCGAGACGAGGCGGCAGCCGGTCGCATGTGCCAGCGCCGCCGCGATGCGGTCATGCGTGGCGATGCTGCCGGCAACGAGCCCGCCGCCGTGAAAGAACACGAAGCCGGGCGCGCGATCATCGGCGCCTGCCGGTGAATAGAGGCGATAGGGCAGCGCGCCGCCGGGACCAGGCAGCATGCCGTCGGACGTCGTCACGTCAGGCGCATCGGCGCGCGCAAACTGCATCAGCTTTGCCAATGATTGCCGCCGTGCCTCCACGCTGGGCCGGCTCCGTGCCTGCGGCGCAGCCGCAGCCATCATGGTCAACAAACGCTTTGCGAGCGGATCGAGCGGCATGGTGCTTCCTTTCCCCGTCCGGGAGGGTAACTCACCATTTTCCCGCAGGGAATCATTTAGAAATTGCGCCCAATAGTGGCGCTATAATGCGGCACCACGCCAAGGGAGAGGCCGGTCATGGCCGAGATCAAAAAGCCCATTGCATATTCGCCAAGCTGGACCTTCTTCGAGGGCAAATGGCATGACGGCAATGTGCCGATCATGGGTCCGCGCACGCATGCGGCCTGGCTCGGCTCGGTCGTGTTCGACGGCGCGCGGGTGTTCGAAGGCGTCGCGCCCGATCTCGACCGCCACGTTGCCCGCGCCAATCAGTCCGCCATCAACTTTGGGCTGAAGCCGGTGGTCGATACCGGAACCTGGATGACACTCGCAAATGAGGGCATCGCGCGCTTCGCGCCGAATGCCGAGCTCTACGTCCGTCCGATGTATTGGGCGCAGAACGGCTCGGGCGGCGGCGTGCTGTTCGATCCCGAGACCACTGATTGGTGCCTATGCATCTACGAGGCGCCAATGCCGAAACCCGTCGGCAATGCGATCACGCTGTCGCCGTTCCGCAGGCCCACCGCCGAGTGCGCGCCGGTCGAGGCCAAGGCCGCCTGTCTCTATCCGAACAATTCGCGCGCGCTTGCCGAGGCCGCCTCGCGCGGCTTCCAGAACGCGCTGATGCTCGACATGCTCGGCAACGTCGCGGAGTTCGGCAATTCCAACGTGTTCATGGCCAAGGACGGCGTGGTCTACACACCGGCGCCGAACGGCACTTTTCTCAACGGCGTCACCCGCCAGCGCGTCATCAGCCTGCTTCGCGCCGACGGCGTCACCGTGGTCGAGAAGACGCTGCGCTATGCCGACTTCCTCGCCGCCGACGAGATCTTTTCCACCGGCAATTTCGCAAAAGTCGCGCCGGTGATCCGCATTGACGATCGCGAGCTGCAGCCGGGCCCGCTCTACATTCGCGCGCGCAAGCTCTATTGGGACTTTGCCCATGCCGTGAAGCTGGCGGCTTGAATAGCACTGTCCTAGCTGCGTCGCTTGAACCGGCTGAACTGAAACGCCTGCATCGAATTCCACGGCGTCTGGTGCGCCTCGTTGCGCGTTTCGACGAGCTCGAATCCCGGCCCGAGCTCCGCCGCAAGACTCGCGCTGTCATGACGCTGCACCGGCAGGCCGCTGCATTTCTCGGGGCCGTCGAGTGCAAACGTCGCAATGATGACGTGGCCGCCGGGCGCAACCGCCGACCGCAGCCGCTCGATGTATGCGGTCCTGTCGCGGGAGTCGGTCAGGAAGTGAAACGCCGCCCGATCGTGCCATAGATCGTAGGTCTTTGCCGGGCGCCATGTCGTGGCGTCGGCAACGATCCAGTCGACCGTCGAAGCGGCTGCGCCGATCCGCTTCTTTGCAGCGTCAAGCGCATTGGCAGAGAGATCCAGCACGGCGACGTCGCGATATCCGTCCAGCAGGAGAGCATCGACAAGTCGCGATGCGCCGCCGCCGATGTCGAGGAGGGCGGCCGCGCGGTCCGGATTGGCCGCCCGGATCATTGCAAGCGAAGTCGCCGGACTGTTCTGAAACCAGCTGACCTCGGCTTCGCCCCTGGTGGCGTAAACATTGTCCCAATGGGTGCTTCGGTCGGACATGCGCGTCCTCCGGCTTGCCGGGAGCCGGCGCAGAGGGACGATCTACTCGTCCTTCTTCGACATCCGCTCGAGGCGTTCCTGCATGTCCTTCATCTGCTGGCGCAGATCGTCGATGTTGCTGTCCTTCGGCGCTTCGGCAGTCGCCTCGGGGGCCGGCTCCGCGGAGCCCGCGGGGCGGGCTGCGCCGGGCGCGAAAGGCTTGAACATCGAGAAGGTCTGCTGGAACAGCTCCATGTTGCGGCGGACCTGTTCCTCCAGCGGCGCAAACGGGGTTCCGGACAGGGAGGTGGCGATCTGTTTGCGGAACTTCTCCTGCTCCTGCGTCAGCGACGCGATGGCCTGCTCCAGATATTTCGGCACCACCATCTGCATGCTGTCGCCGTAGAAGCGGATCAGCTGGCGCAGGAAGGTGGTCGGGAGCAGGTTCTGGCCGGCCTTGTTCTCCTGTTCGAAGATGATCTGGGCAAGCACGGAGCGGGTGATGTCGTCGCCGGTCTTGGCGTCGTAGACCAGGAAATCTTCGCCGTCCTTGACCATGGAGGCGAGGTCTTCCAGCGTCACGTAAGTGCTCGTTCCGGTGTTATAGAGCCGGCGGTTCGCGTATTTCTTGATGGTGGTGGGTTGGTCTGATTTCGCCATGGGCTCTCACTTGCAAGCGCGGAGAACGGGAACCTGTCGGGCTATGCCGCAGGGCGGGAAGAGTACGCAACGCAACAAAATAAGCATTTTCAAAGGGGTCACGCTACCGTTTTGTGCGCCACGGTTAATCGGGCAGCAAAAACGTGCTTGCGAAAGCGCCAAGAACGCTATTTTGAATGCGCTGCGGGATGAATTCGGCCGCCGGCCGATTGACATGCCTCAACGACGTTAACAGGATGCCGTCCGAGACTGGCGAGCCGTTTCCCCAGCCCCCTCTGCCCCCATTCAACCCAGGAGATGCCCATGTCAGACGATGTCGTCATCGTCAGCGCCGCCCGCACCCCGGTCGGAAGCTTCAACGGAGCGTTCGCAACCCTTCCCGCCCATGATCTCGGGGCCATCGCCATCAAGGCCGCGCTGGAGCGCGGCGGCATCGAGCCCGGCCGGGTCTCCGAAGTCATCATGGGCCAGATCCTGACCGCCGCCCAAGGCCAGAACCCGGCTCGCCAGGCTTCGATCAATGCCGGCATTCCGGTCGAGAGCCCGGCCTGGGGCGTCAACCAGCTCTGCGGTTCGGGCCTGCGCACTGTTGCGCTCGGCTATCAGGCGCTGCTCAACGGCGATTCCGAGATCGTGGTGGCCGGCGGCCAGGAATCCATGAGCATGGCTCCGCACGCCCAGTATCTGCGCGGCGGCGTCAAGATGGGCGCGGTCGAATTCATCGACACCATGATCAAGGACGGCCTGTGGGACGCCTTCAACGGCTATCACATGGGCAACACCGCCGAGAACGTCGCGCGGCAGTGGCAGATCACCCGCGCCCAGCAGGACGAGTTCGCGGTCGCCTCGCAGCAGAAGGCCGAGGCCGCGCAGAAGGCCGGTAGATTCAACGACGAAATCGTTCCCGTCACCATCAAGGGACGCAAGGGCGATGTCGTCGTCAGCGCCGACGAATATCCGCGCCATGGCGCAACGGTCGACGCGATGGCGAAGCTCCGTCCCGCCTTCGAGAAGGACGGCACGGTCACCGCGGGTTCGGCCTCCGGCATCAATGACGGCGCCGCCGTCGTGGTGCTGATGACCGCCAAACAGGCCGCCAAGGAAGGCAAGACGCCGCTCGCGCGCATCGTGTCCTGGGCGCAGGCGGGCGTCGATCCGAAGATCATGGGCTCGGGCCCGATCCCGGCCTCGCGCGCCGCGCTGAAGAAGGCCGGCTGGAACGTCGGCGATCTCGACCTGATCGAAGCCAATGAAGCCTTCGCGGCGCAGGCTTGTGCCGTCAACAAGGATCTCGGCTGGGATACCTCGAAGGTCAATGTCAACGGCGGCGCGATCGCGATCGGCCATCCGGTCGGTGCCTCCGGCGCCCGCGTGCTGGTGACGCTGCTCCACGAAATGCAGAAGCGGGATTCGAAGAAGGGCCTCGCCACGCTGTGCATCGGCGGCGGCATGGGCATCGCGATGTGTGTGGCGCGCGACTGAGATAGTTGGTGCGTCATTTGCGCGTGCGTTGCACACGTGACTGAGTGCGTTGCACGCGATTAAAAAAGCAGCGGTTGCAAATCAAATATTCTTCGCAACCGTACAAGCCTCGACTAAAGAGAAACGCCCGGCTCGATGCCGGGCGTTTTGTTCTTGATGTCCGTCAAACCAACCGCATAATCCACCGTTAAAAACGATCACACAGAAACGTCCGAAGAGTCCAAGGGAAGGAAATACGATATGGCACGTGTTGCATTGGTGACGGGTGGTACGCGGGGCATCGGAGCTGCCATCGGCAAGGCGCTGAAGGCGGCCGGCTACAAGGTTGCGGCGAGCTATGCCGGCAACGACGCGGCGGCGGAGAAGTTCAAGGCCGAGACCGGCATCGCCGTCTACAAATGGGACGTCAGCAGTTTCGATGCCTGCGCCGAGGGCGTGAAGAAGGTCGAGGCCGAGGTTGGCCCAATCGACGTGCTCGTCAACAATGCCGGCATTACCAAGGACGGCGCCTTCCACAAGATGAGCCTCGAGCAATGGAACGCCGTGATCGGCACCAATCTCGGCTCGCTGTTCAACATGTCGCGCCAGGTCATCGAGGGCATGCGTGGACGCAAGTTCGGCCGCATCATCAACATCTCCTCGATCAACGGGCAGAAGGGTCAGTTCGGTCAGGTGAACTATTCGGCGGCGAAGGCGGGCGAGATCGGCTTCACCAAGGCGCTGGCGATCGAGAACGCCAAGGGCGGTATCACCGTGAATGCGATCTGCCCCGGCTACATCAACACCGAGATGGTGCAGGCGGTGCCGAAGGACGTGCTGGAAAAGGCCATCTTGCCGCTGATCCCGATCGGCCGTCTCGGTGAGCCCGAGGAAATCGCGCGCGCGGTCGTGTTCCTTGCCGCCGACGAGGCCGGCGCCATCACCGGCTCGACGCTGACCGTCAACGGCGGCCAATACATGGTGTGATGCGCAGGCATCACGTTCGATCATATCGGTAACTTCGGCATGCCCGGGCTTGTCCCGGGCATCCACGGCCTTACAACATCCGTCGCCACGAAAGAACGTGGATGGCCGGGACAAGCCCGCCATGACGAGAGTATGTGGCCGATGACTCCCCGCACTGCGACGCTGATCGGATTGACCGCGATCCTGATGTGGTCGTTACTGTCGGTGATGACGGTGGCGACCGGAAAGATCCCGGCGTTCCAGCTGGCCGCGATGACGTTCGCGATCGGCGGTCTCGTCGGCCTGCTCACCTGGATCGGCCGCGGCTCGGCGGCCAAAAGCCTGCGTCAGCCGCTGGCCGTGTGGATCGTCGGTGTCGGCGGACTGTTTGGCTATCACGCGCTTTATTTCCTCGCGCTGCGCTTCGCGCCGCCGGCTGAAGCCGGCTTGCTGAATTATCTGTGGCCGCTTCTGATCGTGCTGTTCTCGTCGTTTCTGCCGGGCGAGCGGCTGGCCGTGCATCACGTCGTCGGCGCCGTGCTCGGTCTCGTCGGCACCGTGCTGCTGTTCGCCGGGAACACCTCGGGCTTCACGCAGGGACAATTGCCGGGTCTGGCCGCGGCCTTCATCGCAGCCTTCGTGTGGGCGATCTATTCGGTGTTGTCGCGGCGATTGAAGGCGGTGCCGACCGATGCGGTCGCGGGATTCTGCCTCGCCACGGCGTTGCTTGCCGCGCTGATGCATGGCCTGCTTGAAGCCACGGTATGGCCGGACACGACGCTGCAATGGCTCTCCGTCATCGCGCTCGGCATCGGTCCGGTCGGTGCTGCGTTCTACGCCTGGGACATCGGCATGAAGCGCGGCGACATCCGCGTGCTCGGCGCCGCATCCTACGCGACGCCGCTACTCTCGACTGGCTTCCTCATCGCCGCTGGCTTTGCGAAGGCGAGCGCCAACATCGCCATCGCCGCGATCCTGATCGCCGGCGGCGGCTTGATCGCGGCCAAGGACATGGTGTCGAGGAAACGGTGAGGGCGCCGCTAAAGCGCCGGCTGCCAACCCGGCGGCCGATACATCGCCTCCGGAATCTGTCCGAGTTCGGAGCGCTGCAAGCGTTGCGGCGTCAGGCCGTAGAATTCCTGAAAACTGAGAATCAGCGGCCGCCATTTGTCCGGATCGATGCGGTTGCTTGCACCGTCCATCATGATGTTGGGATGCGCATGCACGCGGGTGATGCGGACCTCGATCGCAGCGAGATTGCCGCGCCAAACCGCGTCGTCTTGTGCCATCTCATGGACATGGGCGACCTTGGCTTCCATCTGCACGGGACACTCGGCCGCACGCGGTGCGGCGACTGTTTCGCCCGGCAGCACGGTTAGTCCGCCACGACCGAACTTGTCCTTCTCGTGCCGATAGCCGCGATAGAGTTTGCCGGGCGGCACCGGATCCGATCCTGTGGTCCGTGCGAGGCGATCGACCACGGCGACGAGATCGGCGGACGGCAGATTGAGCACGCATTCGCCGGTGCGAATCATGTTCTCGGTGGTCTTGGAATTCCGGGCCAGTCCCAGCATGCAGCGCCACCCGACCCACCATGCCGACGACATCGGCGCGAGATTGGAAGTGCCGTCTTCATTGGTTGAGCCGATGAGGACGACGGGCGTGCCGAAATACAAAATGGCCGGGTCGATCTGGACGGCGGTGGGGCCGAGTGTTCCGTGCATCGTGCGCTCCTGTTCGCTGGAAGCGCTGTCCTAAGGCGTGACGCGAACCGAACCCACCCGATTCCAGATTAAGATTCAGGGCTCCCATCCCTTCGGCGCGAGCTCGAATTTTGCGAACTCGAAGGCCGGCGCCACGGTGCAGCCGACCAGGGTCCACTCGCCGGTGGTCTCCGCCGTCTGCCACGCATCCGCCGGCACGATCGCCTGTGGCCGCTCGCCGTTCAACAGGTCCGTACCGAGCCGTACCTCGTGCTGGGAGCAGCCGTCATGGGCGATACGCAGCGTCAGCGGGCTGCCGGCGTAATAGTGCCAGCTTTCGACAGCATCGATGCGATGCCAGTGCGAACGCTCGCCGCGCGCCAGCAGGAAATAGATCAGGGTCGAACGTGACCGGCCGTTGGCGTCCGTGGTCTGGTCGCGAAACGTCTCGCGGTAATGCCCGCCCTCGGGATGCGGGCGGAGTTCGAGGCGCGCGATGATCTCGGCTGCGGTCGGCATCGATTCCCGTCAGGGTTTGATCGTCAGGATTTGTTCTTCAAGATTTATTCTTGCGCTCGCGCAGCTCGCCGAACACCGCGGTGGCATCCGCGCCCTTCATGTGCAGCCTGGCTGCGACCGATGGTTCGTCGGCGCGCAGGAACACGTTTGTGCGCTTCTCGTCACCAAGTAGCGAGGGAATGGTCGGCTTGTTCTCGGCCCGCAGCTTCGCCACCTCCGCCGCGCGCGCCTGCAGCGCCGCATTGTCGGGATCGACGGTCAGCGCGAACTTGACGTTGGAAGCCGTGTATTCATGGCCGCAATAGAGCTTGAAGTCGTCGGGCAGGGCGCGCAGCTTCAGAAGCGAATCCCACATCATCGGATAGGTGCCCTCGAACACGCGGCCGCAGCCGATCGAGAACAGCGTGTCGGCGGCGAACAGCGCTTTCTCGGTGTCGAACACGTAGGAGATGTGGTCGAGCGTGTGGCCCGGCGTCTCCAATACGCGCCCCAGCAAGCTGCCGACCTTGACGATTTCGGCATTGGCGACGCGCAGGTCGACGTCTGCGATTTTGGTCGTCTTGTCATGCGGCGCGACGACGCGGCAATTGTATTTCTGCTTGAGTTCGGCGACCCCGCCGACATGATCGCCATGATGATGGGTGATCAGGATATCGGTGAGCTGCCAACCCTCGCGCTCGAGCGCCCTCACGATGGGGCCGGCCTCCGGCGCGTCGATCGACGCCGTCGCCTTGGTTTCCACATCATGGATCAGATAACCGAAATTGTCGTTTAAACAGGTGAAAGTACGAATTTCGGCGGCCATGTCATCTCCGATCGCGCTCAGCTCCGTCAGACAAATATGGCGTTAACGTTGCGCAGGCAATGCAATATTCCGCGCGCGGGGGCCACCTCGTGCATGTTACATTGCGATCATGACCATTGATGTCGTCGACCTCCGCGAGTTCTACTCCCGTCGCCTCGGGATTGTGGCGCGGCAAATGATCAATCGCGGCATTCGGGAGCGCTGGCCGCGCGTCGACGGCCAGCGGGTGCTCGGCTTCGGCTATCCCACGCCCTATCTCGGGTTGTTCCGCGAGGATGCGGAGCGCTGCATCGCCTTCATGCCGTCGGCCCAGGGCGTCCTGAAATGGCCGACGGGACGGCCGGCGCTCGCCTCGCTGGTGGATGAGTTCTCGCTGCCGCTTCCCGACGCCGCGGTGGATCGCATCCTGCTGGTCCACGCACTGGAAATGTCGGACGATCCGGCCGCGCTGCTGCGCGAGGCGTGGCGCGTGCTGTCGCCGTCCGGTCGTGTGATTGCGGTCATCCCGAACCGGCGCGGGGTCTGGACCCGCACCGACAGCACGCCGTTCGGTCACGGTCGGCCCTATTCGCGCTCGCAGATCACCGACCTGTTGCGCCAGACCTGGTTCACGCCGACCGCCTGGGGCGAGGCGCTGTTCATGCCGCCTTATGCCGGCGGCTGGGTGCTGAAATCCGCACAGATGTGGGAGCGGGCCGGCGCGGCGCTGTCGCTGCCTTTCGCCGGCGTGCACATCGTCGAGGCGACCAAGCAGGTCTACCGCGCGATCCCCGCCAAGCGCGAGCGGGCGCGACTGATTCCCTCGCTGGCGAAGCCGGTGCTGGTGCCGTCCTCGACGACGGCGACGCGCGGCTAAAAACAATCGTCCCGGACATGCCGGGACGATTCAGGTCAGGGTATCTGGCGCAAGATAACGTGTGAATGCGGCTTACTCGCCGGGAGCCACTTCGTCGCTCGAGGCGGCCGGAGCGGCTTCGCGCTCGGGGCGCGGGCCATTCGGGCGGCGGCGCCGCCGCGGAAAGCGCTCGCCACCACCACCACCCTCGAACCCGGCCTGACCGGGCGCGCCACCGCTCACCTGCGGCTGCGGGCCGGTGATGAAGGAGGGCAGACGATCGACGCTGACGGCGTCGGCGACGACGGGCTGGGGCTGGTTCAGCGGCAGCGGTTGCGGCTGTGGCTGATATTGCGGCTGCGGACGATGGTCGCGTTCGCGATGCTCGCGCGGCTGCTGGTTGTCGCGCTGATAGTGGTTGTCGCGGGGCTGATGATCACGCGGTTGATGATCGCGCTGGCCGTCGCGGTCGCGTGTGAAGGGCTGCGGTGGCGGCTGCGGGACAAAACCCGGCTCCTGGCCGAAGTTCGAGAAATTCTCGCCGTCGTCCTCGCCGTCGTCGCCGCTGCTGTTGCTGATGGGCTCGTCGCCGCGCGGCTGCTGGTTCTGCCGGAACTGCTCCTGAGCCGTCGCGATCAGGCGAAAATAATGCTCGGCATGCTGGTAGTAGTTCTCGGCCGCAACGGGGTCTCCGGAGGAGCGCGCGTCGCGCGCAAGCTGGAGATACTTTTCAGCAATATGCGAAGCCGTGCCGCGGATCTTGATGTCGGGTCCGTTGGACTCGTAGACCCGGGTCATCGGGTTCTGGCCGCGCCGGTTATTATTGTTGTTATTGTTATTATTATTGTTGTTGCGGTTGCGCATCCGCTGCTTGTTCTGACCGTTTCTCATGTCCTGCCTTTAATTCCAGCCCTAAAGGTTGCACGCATTACTGATTGCCGAGAGTGACCTGATGACAGCGGTTCACATCGCTTGCGCGCAACCGCACGCAAGAGCGGATTGATCCCTGCCGATGTTCGTCGACCGTCGCGTTCAACAAAAGACGCGTTCCCCACCGCCAGCATCCATCGCCAGCGAACCCATTCATATCGCCTGCCGAAACAAGCCCTGCTTTGTTGCGTAAGTCTTCAAGCGCAATATCAGGCTTTCGTTCACGTTGCGGTCGGTAAGCAGCGCAGCTCAAATGGCCATCGCGCTCAACAGGACCTGCGGCTTGGAACCATTATCAGTAAGCTCTCGCCCGAGAGCCCGGCTTTCGCCCGTAGGTCTACGGGGCCGGCACCGATGTGTTGATCGGAAGGTAGTCGTTCCCAAGGGATATTCCAAGAGGTTTTTTGCAGCCCAATCCGGCTTTTATGGGGGCATTTTCCGGGCCGAAACCGCCCGGGGAATGCCCGCCAAATCGGCCTTGGGCGGCCTGTCCACGACTAACGCGGCAGCCGTCATCAAGGTTTCAATATTTCGGGCCTGGCCCTGTCCGGCCTCGACGATCAGTGCCCCGCCGGGGGCGAGACGTTCGCTCGCCTGCGGGATCAGGGCGCGATAGGCGTCGTAACCGTCATTGCCGCCGTCGAGCGCCAGATGCGGATCGTGCTCGCGCACCTCGATGCTCAGTTTCGGAATTTCCGCCGACGGGATGTAGGGCGGGTTCGACACGACGAGGTCGAACGGGCCGCGGAGCGCCGCTGCGTAGGAGCAGGCGACGAAGCTGGCGCGGTCGCCGAGGCCCAGAGCTGCGGCGTTGTCTCTTGCGGTCTTGAGCGCGGTCAGACTGAGATCGGTGCCGACCCCGAAGGCGCCGGGAATTTCGTGCAGCAGCGCGAGCAGGATGGCGCCGGATCCGGTGCCGATATCGGCGATGCGCATCTGATGGGAGGCTTGCCGCTCGCGAAAGATTTCGAGTGCCAGCTCGACGACGGTCTCGGTGTCCGGCCGCGGCACCAGGGTGGCCTCGGACAGCTGGAACGGCAGGCCCCAGAATTCCCGGGCGCCAAGAATGCGGGCGACCGGCTCATGCGCGAGCCGGCGTTGCGCATATGCTTCCAGCCGCGCAGCCTCTTCAGGTGCGAGTTGCCGGGCCGCCTGCGTCACCATGCCGGTCAGATCAAGCCTCAGCGCAGCCCCGACGAGCAGGCGCGCATCGAGGGCGGGCTGCTCGATGCCGGCCGATTGCAGCCGTGCCGTAAGCGCGCGCCGCGCACTCTCGATGCTATGTCCGGGATCGAAATCTGTCGCCAATGGAACCATCCTGCCTGGCATCGTGGATAGATCGGCTGGCTTGCTTGCGTCAACGGAAAGGAGCGCGTCAGATCCCGCCTCGCAATGAAGAAGGGTCCATGACGCCCTACGACGATCAGAACGTCTTCGCAAAGATCCTGCGCGGCGAGGTCCCCTGCTTCGAGGTTTTCCGGGACGACCACAGCCTCGCCTTCCTCGATATCATGCCGCGTTCGCCCGGGCACACGCTGGTCGTTCCCCGGGCGCCGGCCCGCGGCATCCTCGACATCGCGGATGACGACCTCGCCGCGGTCGCCCGAACCGCCAAGCGAATCGCGATTGCCGCGATGAAGGCGTTCGACGCCGAGGGCATCATCCTTCAGCAGTTCAGCGAGCCCGCCAGCGGCCAAGTGGTCTTTCACCTGCACATGCACGTCATGCCTGTCAGGGCCGGAATCGAGCTGCTGCCAGCGCAGACGCACAAGGAGGACACGACGGTGCTCGCCACTCACGCCAGGCGAATGATCGCCGCTCTCTAGACGCCGAGATAGCGCTGGAGCAGCTCCGGCTGGGCCTTGAGCTCCCGCGCCGGCCCCTCGTGCACGATATGTCCGTTGTTGATGATGTAGATCCGCGTCGCCAGCGCCAGCGTCGCCGCCAAATTCTGCTCGACCAGCACGATGGTCTGGCCGGCGGCCGCGAGCTCGCGGCAGGCCTTGACGAGATCGTGGACGATGACGGGTGCAAGCCCCTCGAACGGCTCGTCCAGCAGCACGATCTTGGGATCGCGCACCAGCGCCCGCGCGATAGCGAGCATCTGCTGTTCGCCGCCGGACAGCTCGGTGCCGCGGTTGCTGCGCCGCTCCTTTAGCCGCGGAAACATCTCGTAAATGCGGTCGAGCGGCCAGCGTTTCGGCGCAGTGATGCCGGCGAGCAGGATATTCTCTTCCACCGACAGGCTGCCGAAGATGCGGCGTTCCTCGTGCACGAGCTGCATGCCGGCCTGGGCGATTCTGTGGCTCTTTCGCCCGGCGATATCAATGCCGTCGAACTTCACGCTGCCGCTACGCGGCGTCAGGACGCCCATCAGGCTCTTCAGCGTCGTGCTCTTGCCGGCGCCGTTGCGGCCGAGCAGCGCCACCACCTCATGACGCTCGACCCGCATGGCGACGTCGAACAGGATGTGGGAGTCCCCGTAATAGCTGTTCAGGCCGTTGACCTCGATCAGGCTCATGCGGCGATCTCTCCGTGAACTCCGCCGAGATAGGCTTCCTGCACGGCAGCGTTGGCCTTGATTTCCTCCGGCGTGCCGTCAAGTAGCACCTTGCCTTCCTGGAGCACTGTCACGCGCTCGACCAGCTCGAACAGCGAATCCATGTCGTGGTCGATGATGATCATGGTGCGCCCGCGCGCGATCGATTTGAGCAGCTTGACGGTCTCGACGCGCTCGCGTGGGCTCATGCCCGCAAGCGGTTCGTCGAGCAGCAGCAGGCGCGGCGAGGTGGCGAGCGCGAGTCCGATTTCCAGTCTGCGCTTCTCGCCATAGGCGAGCTCGGATACCGGCGTATCGGCACGGCGGCTCAAATTGACGAGGGCAAGCGTGTGCTCCACCTGCTCGGTCAGGCCCTTGACGCTGGAGAGCTTGCGGAACAGGTCGAGCCGGAATTTTCCACGCAGCTCGGCCAGCGCGGCGATCGTCAGGTTCTGCCGCACCGTCAACCCGGTGAAGAGCTGGTTGACCTGGTAGCTCTTGGTGAGGCCGAGCTGGCAGACCTCGGTGATCTTTAATCCCGTGATGTCGCGCCCCTCGAACACGATCTGGCCGGAGCTCGGCGCGATCTCGCAGGTCAGCATTTTGAAGAAGGTCGATTTGCCGGCGCCGTTGGGGCCGATAATCCCGCGCAGCTCGCCCTGATTGACGCTGAAATCGATGTCGCTGTTGGCGACGAGGCCGCCATAGCGTTTGGTCAGGCCGGTGGCCTTCAGGATCGGCCCGGAATAGGCGGGATGCTCGACTTCCTTGGCCTGCATCGGAGCCGGTGGGGGTTGCAGCGCGGCCGCGGCGTCAGCGGCCTCCTGGTCCATCTCCGCGTCCGTCTGCTTTCGCTTTCCCGAGACGAGGCGGTAGAGATCGGCAAGACCGCCGATGATGCCGCCGCGCAGGAAGCAGACCAGCAGCACGAACACGACGCCGAGCACCAGCTTCCAGGCCGCGCCGAGGCCGAGCGCCGACTGGAGGAAGTCCTGAAGGAAGAGCCAAACGGTTGCGCCGACCAGCGGTCCGAACAACGTTCCCCTGCCGCCGATGGCCGTCTGCATCACGAGCTGGCCCGAGGTGTCGAAGGTGAAGGCGTCGGGCGGCATGAAAGCCTGGAGCACGCCGAGCAGGCCGCCGGCGAAGCCCGCATAAGCGGCTGCGATCACGAAGGCGGTCAGCTTGTAGCCATGGATGTTGTGGCCGACGGCCGTGGCGCGCAGCGGATTGTCGCGGATCGCACTCAGAATCGCGCCGACCGGCGAGCGCACGATCCTGAGGGCGATGACGACGCCGACGAAGTAGCACAGCGCGATGAACTGATAGAGCGACCAGCCATTGGTGAAGTGGATGGAGGTGAAGCCGAGATCGAAGCTCGGCGTCGGCACGCCGGGCAGGCCGTTTTCGCCGCCGGTGAAATCGGAAAGCGGATTGAACTCGACGAAGAAGAACACTTCCGCGATCGCCACGGTGATCATCGCGAAGTAGATGCCGGTGCGGCGCAACGCGATCAGGCCGATCAGATAGCCGGTCGCGGCGGCCGCGATCATGCCGATGACCAGCGCACCCAGCACGTTGCCGAAGCCCGCGCGCGTCAGCAGGTAGGCGGCGACGAAGCCGCCGGTGCCGTAGAAGGCGGACTGGCCGAACGAGAGCAGGCCGGTGAAACCGAACAGGATGTCGAAGCCGAGCCCGAACAGGCCCCAGACCAGGATCCTGTTCACGGTGTTCGGCGCGAAGCCGAGATGAGGCAGCACGAAGGGGGCTGCGATCAGGCCGATCGCAGTCAGGGCTTCGATCAGAAACGGGCGTTGCTTGAGCATCAGGTGATCGCTTACTCGCGGCCCTGGACGCCGAGCAGGCCATGCGGTCGTACCACGAGTACGAGCGTCATCGCCGCAAACAGCATCACATAGGCGTAGCCGGGGTTGAACATGGAGGTGACGCTGATGATCTCGCCGGCGATCAGGCCGCCGAGAATCGCGCCGGGGAACGAGCCGACGCCGCCGATCACGACCACCACGAAGGTCTGGACCAGGATGTCGTCACCGATGCCCGGTGTCAGCGACACCACCGGCGCGTTGACGATGCCGGCAAAGCCGGCGGCCATCGCGCCGATGCCGAACACCACCATGAAGACGCGGTAGACGTTGATGCCGAGCGAATCGACCATCACCGAATCCTCGATGCCGGCGCGCACAATCATGCCCAGCCGGGTCCGGTAGAGGACGATGAACAGTGCGCCGAGCGCGACCGCGACGATGCCGACGACGGCCAGGCGGTAGGTCGGATAGAACATGAAGCCGAGATTGGTGATGCCCTGGAATAGCGCCGGCGGCGGCACCAGCTGCGACTGGCTCGAGAAGATCAGGCGCACGAGCTCGACGAAACAGATGCCGAGCCCGAAGGTCACGAGCAGCTGATCCTCGTGCGGACGATGATAGAAATGGCGGATGATGACGCGTTCCATGAGAACGCCGAGCAGCATCACGAACAGCGAGCCCGCGATCACCGCAAGGATGAACGATTCCGTGTACTGATAAGCGACGAAGCCGGCATAGCCGCCGATCATGAACATCGCGCCGTGCGCGAGGTTGAGCACGCCGAGCGTGCCGTAAATGATGGTCAGGCCGGAGCTGATCAGCGCGAGCAGAGCGCCGAGCGCGAGCCCGTTGAAAAGCTGTGAAACGAGGTTGGGCCAACTTATCATGCGACAATCGCTGTTGTGGCGCGCGAGGGTGCGCGTCCAAAAAGGGTGACGCCGCAGGACCGGAGTGCAGTCCGCGGCGTCACAGGAATTAGCGAGGTCTCAGCTGTAGTCGCCGAGATGGCAGCCGAAGGCGTCGGGCTTCTGCATCAGGCCCTCACCGGGGACAATCTCGACGACATCGTACCAGTCTTCCTTGTTCTTCATGTCCTTTTGCTGCTTGCCCTTGACGATGATCACCGGGCGAACGCACTGATGGTCCTCGGGACGGTAATGCACGTCGCCGACGAGAGAGGGGATCGTCTCGCCTTTCTCGTAGGCCTTGATCACGTCGGGCGGACTGAAGCTGCCGGCCTGCTCGCACATGTGCGCCCAATGCGCGAAGCTGACATAGGCGTTCTCCGCGCCCCATTCGGGCTTGTAGCCGTACTTCTTCTCGAAGGCTTCGTTGAACATCTTGGCCAGCGGGAATTTGTCTTCGATGGTCCACCAATAGTCGGTGGCGGCGTAGACGCCTTGCATCAGGCCGCCGGTCTCGCGCGCGATGAAAGGCACCTGGTACGGCACGACCAGCTTCATCTTGTCGAGCACGCCGAACTGCTTGGCTTGCTGGGTCGACAGCACGGCGTCGTGACCCCAGTTGACGTTGATGAGCACGTCGGCGCCGGAATTCGCGACGTTCAGCAGGTACGAGGAGTAGTCGGGGGCGCCGAGCGGGGCGACCTGGTTGGTCACGGTGGTCCAGCCGGCCGTCGCGAGGAAGTCCTGCATCGACTTGGTAACCGTGTGGCCGTAGGTGTAGTCGGGCGTCAGATACGCCGCCTTCTTGCCCTTGCCGAACTCGCGTACCATCACCGGGCCGATCGCTGCAGCCGCAGTCTGGCCGTAGAAGTTCTGCCGGAAGCCGTAGCGGACGCAATCCTTGCCAGTGGTGTCGTTCGAGCCGGAAATGCCGCATACGAAAATCACATGTTCGCGCTGGGCGAGCTTGTTCAGCGCCACCGCAACGGCGCTCGACGTGCCGCCGGTGATCATGATCGCCTTGTTCTCGCTGATGAAGCGCTGCTGCGCCTGCACCGCCTCGTTCGGCTTGGCCGCGGAATCGGCGACGCCGAACTTCAGCTCCTTGCCGAGTACGCCCTTGCTGGTCTTGGGCGAGATCTTCTTGATCAGCTCATGGCCTTCATTGATGTGCTCGATCGCGAGCTGGTAGCCCTTGAGCTCGTCTTCACCCTGCACGGCATAGGTGCCGGTGCGCGGCACCGAGATGCCGATGAAGGCGGTGGAGCCCGAAACCCCCGCGGGGTAGGAGCCGATCGCCGGCTTGTCCTCGGCAAACGCCGGCATTCCCGGCAGTACCGCGCCGCCGATGAGGCCCGCGGTGGTCTGAAGCAGGCCACGGCGCGAGAGGCCGCGGCGGACGAGATTGTCAGTCATGATCGTTTCCTCCGAACATCGTTGTTGTTTGCAGGCAAAGCACGACCTGTCCGGCGGCGGCCGGCCTCGAGGGCCTGCCCGCGCCGGGCACGTCACATCCGCGTGTAGCTCCTGGGCGCAAGCATTGCTTGTGAACGCCTTCTGTCAATTTCGTCTTTGGTCGAACGCCGAAAATTATCTCGTGAAAACATATCGTATCACGATATATATTAGCCTTTGTGAGTACGAGGCTGGCGGGTTCGGCGAGAAAAATGGCGCGGCAGACGACAGTGGCGGGTACCCGGAAGCGACGGTCATGGCCGCAAGGTGCGGGGCGGCAGGAGGCGGCGTGGCCGGTGGAAGAGGCGAACGGGCAGCGGGCGACACCGCAATCCGGCGATGCGTCGCGCATGCCGGATCCGCGTAATTGGCCGGCCGGCCGGCGCGGGCCCGCCGTCGGCCCCGCTCAGGCGAAGCGCGCACCCGGTCCGATGCAGAAGCTGAGCGTGCGCGCCCAGAACGTCCTCAAGGAGCTCGCGGTCGAGCTCACTGCCGAGCAGCCGCCGAAGGGGAATTGGTCGCCCTCGCGCGAGTTGCTGCTTGCGCTGACGGCCGAACGCCTCGCGACCGCGCGCAATTGCGGTCCTCACACGATGAGGGAAATCATCGACTGGGCGCAGGGCTGTGGCGTGACGATCAAGCCGGTGATCCCGCCCGGAGGCTCGCTGTCGCAGATGTGGGCGGAGTTGATTGGCAATGCATCCGCGGGTGCCTTGACCAGCGCCGAGATTGCCGGCGCGCTGCAGCGCTCGATCCGGCGGAAAAGCGTCCGCATCCCGATCGCGTTCCAGGTCATCCTGGTGAAGATCCTGCTGTCCAGCTTCGAATAGATCGACGGATAGCTGTGTATCCGGAGTTCCCGCTGGTTGGTCCCGGCGCCGCTGCTTGCTACTTTTGGCTGGGCTGCCCGCGTTGCCGAGTGGCAAGAACGGAGGGGCACGGCATGGTTCAGGCGAAGAAGGCGCAACGGTCGACGGCGGCGATACCTGCGCGGGCTTCACGCCGCCGCACGATGCGCGACTCCGACTATGCTGGGCTGGCGCAGTTCCGCTACCAGATCCGAAGCTTTCTGGCGTTCAGCGAGGCAGCCGCAGCACAGCAGGGATTGACGCCGACGCAACATCAGGCGCTGCTTGGGATCAAGGGCTTCGTGCGTCCGGGTCCCGCGAGCATCGGTGATGTCGCGCGGTTTCTGCTGATCCGGCATCACTCCGCCGTGGAACTGATCAACCGCCTCGCGAAGCTTGGGCTGGTCAGCCGCATTGCCGACCCTGAAGACGCCAGACGCGTTCATCTCAAGCTGACGAAAAAGGGTGAGCAGAAGCTCCAGGCGCTCTCGCGCAAGAACCTCGAGGAGCTCCGCCGCGCCGCGAGCCCGGCATTGAGCCGGCTCCTGAAGTCGTTCCGCGCCTCCAGCGGGGCTTGACGCGACGTCAGATCCTCACGCCGCCGCGCCCTGGGCGGCGAGCTGCGCAGCCTGATGCTCGGTGGTGAGCGCGTCGGTCAGTTCGCCCAGCGCTTCGCCCGCCATCACCTGCGGCAGCTTGTAGAGCGTCAAATTGATGCGGTGATCGGTGACGCGTCCTTGCGGAAAATTGTAAGTGCGGATGCGCTCGCTGCGATCGCCGGAGCCGACCTTCTCCTTGCGCTCGGCCGAGCGCGCCGCGTCGAGGCGTTGCTGCTCGGCGTCGTAAATGCGCGAACGCAGGATGTTCATGGCAGAAGCGCGATTCTTGTGCTGCGAGCGGCTGTCCTGCATCATCACCACGATGCCGGTCGGGATGTGGGTGATGCGGATCGCCGATTCGGTCTTGTTGACGTGCTGGCCGCCGGCGCCCCCGGCGCGCATGGTCTCGATACGCAAATCATCGTTCCGGATCTCGACATCGACCTCCTCGACCTCGGGCATTACGGCGACCGTGGCGGCGGATGTGTGGATGCGCCCCTGCGTCTCGGTGTCCGGCACGCGCTGCACCCGGTGCACGCCGGACTCGAACTTCAGCTTCGAGAACGCGCCGCGGCCCTGCACCTCGGCGATGATTTCCTTGTAGCCGCCGACGCTGCCTTCGCTCGCCGAGATCACCTCGACCTTCCAGCCCTGCAGGGCCGCGAAGCGCTCGTACATCCGGAACAAATCTCCGGCGAACAGCGAAGCCTCGTCGCCGCCGGTGCCGGCGCGGATTTCCAGCACCACGTTGCGGTCGTCCATGGCGTCCTTCGGCAGCAGCGCGACGCGGATTTTCTGGACCAGATCCTCGATCTTCGGCGTCAGCTCGTCGCGCTCGGCTTCCGCCATGGCGCGCATCTCGGCATCGGTCGCGGGATCGGCGATCAGCGCCTCGGTGTCGGCGAGCTCCTTGACGGCCGAACGATAGGTTTTGACCGCTTCGATCAATGGCGTGAGCTCGGCGAGCTCACGCGTGATCTGCACATAGCGTTCGGAGGCGAGCTGACCGAGCGATTCGGCTTCGAGCGAGGCGTGATGCGCGAGCAGGACGTCCAGTTTGGCTTCGGGGAGTGACGACATCGGTTCAGTCTCAAAATGCGGGAAAGGGCGAGGCGGCAGGAAGGGGCGACAGGCCCGCTACAACGCCAGGCCTTCAGCCTCGGCAAATTCCGTCAGCTTCTGCCGGATCGAGACGCTGCCGGCGGGCGCGTCCAGCAACGGGCCGAGCATCGCTTCGGCCTTCTTGGCGTCGAGATCGATCACCATCGCCTTGACCGGGCCGAGCGCGGTGGCCGAGAGCGACAGCGAGCGATAGCCCATCGCGATCAGGGCCAGTGCGCCGATCGGCTTCGAGGCCATCTCGCCGCAGAGTGACAGCGATTTCTTCGCCTCCTGCGACTTGCGCGCGATGTCGCGCAGCGCACGCAGGATCGGCGCCGACATGGTGTCGAAGCGTTCGGAGACCTTTGCATTGCCGCGGTCGACCGCGAACAGGAACTGGAACAGATCGTTGGAGCCGACCGAGATGAAGTCGACCTTCTTGAGAAGCTCGTCGAGCTGATAGAGCAGCGCCGGCACCTCGACCATGGTGCCGATGTCGATCCGCTCCGGCAGTGTGTGGCCGTGCTGGCGCAGATAGGTCAGCTCGCGTTCGACCAGCGCCTTCGCCGAATCGAATTCACCCACCTCCGAGATCATCGGGAACATGATGCGCAACGCGCGGCCGCCGCCGGCGCGCAGCAGGGCGCGGATCTGGCCGCGCAACAGCCCGGGACGGTCGAGCCCGAGCCGGATCGCGCGCCATCCGAGCGCGGGATTCTCCTCGATCACCGCCTCCATGTAAGGCAGCGCCTTGTCGCCGCCGATGTCGAGGGTGCGGAAGGTGACGGGCTTGGTGCCGGCGGCATCCAGCACGGTGCGATAGAGCGCGAGCTGGTCGCTGGTGCGCGGCAGGCTCTGGCCGACCATGAATTGCAGCTCGGTGCGGAACAGGCCGATGCCGGCGCTGCCGGTATCTTCGATATGCGGCAGGTCGATCGCGAGACCCGCATTGATCATCAGCTCGACCTTCTGGCCGTCTTTGGTGACGCAGGGCAGGTCGCGCAGCGCCAGATACTGCGCCTGGCGGCGGGCGCGGAAGCGCACGCGCTCCGCGAAGGCCGCTTCGACCTCCTGCGATGGGCGCACATAGATCATGCCGGAGGTACCGTCGACGATGACGGCGTCGCCGGGATCGGCGATCCCAGGCGCGTTCGGGACCTCACCGACCGCGGGAATGCCGAGCGCGCGCGCCACGATCGAGACGTGGGAATTGGCGGTGCCTTCCTCCAATATGATGCCGCGCAGGCGCTTGCGGTCGTAGTCGAGCAGCGCCGCCGGGCCCATCGCGCGGGCGATGACGATGGCATTGTCGGGCAATTGTTCGCGTGACGGCGCGTGATCCTGGCCGACCAGTTGCCGCATCAGGCGATAGCCGAGATCCTCGAGATCATGCAGCCGGTCGCGTAAATAGGGATCGGTCGAGCGCAGCATGCGCGCGCGGGTGTCGGATTGCACACGCTCGACGGCGGCTTCCGCCGTCAGGCCGGTGGCGACCGCCTCGTGCAGCTTGTGCGACCAGCCCTGGTCGTTGGCGAACATGCGGTAGGCTTCCAGCACCTCGCGATGCTCGCCGCCTTCCGCGACGTCGCCGCGCTCCAGCATGCGATCGAGATCGGCGCGCAGCTTGGCGAGCGCGGTGTCGAGCCGCTTGATCTCCTTCGGCAGGTCCTCGGCGATGTAGTCCTTGATGACGACGCGCGGCTCGTGCAGCACGACGTGGCCGAGCGCGATGCCTTCCGACAGGATGGCGCCGACCTTCTGCGCCGAATGGCGCGCGGCGGGCTCATGGCCCGGCTGGGCCAGCGCGGACAGCTCGCCGGAGGCGATCAGCTCCGCCAGCACCATCGCCGTGGTCTGAAGCGCCTCGAGTTCCTCCTCGACATAGTTGCGCTTGGCGCGGTTCTGCACCACCAGCACGCCGAGCGTGTTGCCGGCGCGCAGGATCGGCACGCCGAGGAAGGAGTGGTAGATCTCTTCGCCGGTCTCCGGGCGGAACGAGAAGGCCGGATGGCTCTGCGCGTCGTTCAAGTTGAGAGGGGTTGCCTCGCTGGCGACCAGGCCGACAAGGCCCTCATGGGCGCTGAGCACGGTGTGATGCACGGCCTCGCGGTTGAGGCCTTCGGTGGCATAGAGCTCGAGCGTGTTGTCGACGCGCAGCACATAGACCGAGCACACCTCGGCCACCATGTTGGCGGCGATCAGCACCACGATCTTGTCCAGCCGCTCCTGGGCCGAGACCTGCTCCGCCATGGTTTCGCGGAGCCGTCTCAACAAGACGCGGGGACCTCCCGACGCGCTCCGCATGAACCGTCAATCTCCTTCGTCAGCCGGGGCCGAAAGGGCCCGCGGCGGCTCGCCCAGAAATCCAGAAAAACAACAAATTTGCTCGTCCGGCGCCGGCCCCGGCGGTTGCCTGGGCCGAATCAGCACCGCCTCAACTGGGGCACAGTTTCTGGCAGCCCACCCTGTTCGCCGTATAGCGAATTGGGGCTTGTTTTGCCAAGCAAAACGCCTGCCAAACGCGAAAGTGTGGAGACCTCAGCGTTTGCTGCGACCGCTAAGAGAAAATTAGCCTACGCCTGATCGAGACCGTAGAGCGTGTGCAGCGTGCGCACCGCAAGCTCGGTATAGGCGGTGTCGATCAGAACCGAGAACTTGATCTCGGAGGTTGTAATGGCCCGGATGTTGATATTCCGTCCTGCGAGGGCCGAGAACGCCTGGGCGGCGACGCCGGCATGGCTGCGCATTCCGCTGCCGATCACCGAGATCTTGGCAACGTCGGTCGCGGTGTCGAGCCGGGCGTAATTGATCTGGCTCTTGGCCGCGGTGATGGTCTCCTTGGCCCTGGTATAGTCGGCGGCCGGGACCGTGAAGGTGAGATCGGTGGTCTTGCCGTCTTCGGAGACGTTCTGCACGATCATGTCGACGTTGATGTTGGCCTCCGCGAGCGGGCCGAAGATCGACGCCGCCACGCCGGGTTTGTCCTCGATCTGGCGTACCGAGATCTGGGCCTCGTCCTTCGAAAAGGCGATGCCGGTGACGACGTGGCTTTCCATGATCTCCTCCTCGCTGCAGATCAGCGTGCCGGGCGGCTGGTTGGCATGCGGGTCGATATCCTCGGGCTTGTCGAAGCTCGAGCGGACGAAAATCGGCATGTTGTGGACCATGCCGAGTTCCACTGAGCGGACCTGGAGCACCTTGGCGCCCTGGGAGGCCAGCTCCAGCATGTCTTCGAACGCGATCTTGTCGAGCCGGCGCGCCTTCGGCACGATTCGCGGATCGGTTGTGTAGACACCGTCGACGTCGGTGTAGATGTCGCAGCGGTCCGCCTTGACGGCGGCGGCGATTGCCACGGCCGAGGTGTCGGAGCCGCCGCGGCCGAGCGTGGTGATGCGGTTGGTCTCGGGGTTGATGCCCTGAAAGCCGGCGATCACGGCGACTTCCTTGCGCTCCCTGAAGCGCTTGATGATCTCGCTGCCGTCGATGCCCTCGATCCGGGCCGAAGCATGGGCGTCGCTGGTCGTGATCGGGATCTGCCAGCCCTGCCAGGAGCGGGCCTGGATACCCATGCCCTGAAGCACGATGGCAAGCAGGCCGGACGTCACCTGTTCGCCCGAGGCGACCACGGCGTCGTATTCGCGTGCGTCGTGCATCGGCGAGGCCTCGGTGCACCAGGCCACCAGCTCGTTGGTTTTACCGGACATCGCCGAGACGACCACGGCCACTTCATGGCCGGCGTCGACCTCACGCTTCACATGGCGTGCGACGTTGCGGATACGTTCGATGTTGGCGACGGATGTGCCGCCGAATTTCATCACGAGGCGGCTCATGACGACGCGTGCATTCCCTCATAAGGATAAGTATGGTGACCCGCGCTGGACGGGTGCCTGCGATACCGACCGCGCGTATACAGAGGGGCGGGGCCGGGGGCAAGCAGGTTCCTGCGCGGGCCAATCCGGGCAATGGGTTATTCGAGGTCATGGCGCGTTACATCGACGAGATCCTGCAACCGGGCGAGCGGGTGCTGTATTCGACCAATGCGCACTGGATCTTCTATTTTCCGGCGATCCTGGCCTGGATCGTGGCGCTGGTCCTGTTCGTCCTGTCCCGGCAAACCATCGTCGAGGGGCTCGTCCTGCTCTGTCTGGTCGCGGCCGGCCTAGTGGCTCTGGCGGCGCTGTACTGGACCGTGAAGGGCTGGTTCCATCGCTTTACCACCGAGACCGACGTGACCAATTTGCGGGTCGTGCACAAGACCGGCTTCATCAAGCGCCGCACCTTCGAGATGGCGCTGGATAAGGTCGAGAGCGTCGATGTGAATCAGACCATTCTCGGACGTATTCTCAACTATGGCGACGTCACCATCAATGGCGTGGGGGAAGGTCGCGAAACCATCCGGACCATCGCCTCGCCGCTCGCCTTCCGCAGTTCGATCACCACGCGGTAGGACCGCGCGCAACCCATGAGCATGCAGCAAAATACTTCCGCTACCGCAAGCCCGCAGCCGGGCTCGACCGTCGACGCCGCCGAGATCGCGAAATTCTCAAAACTTTCGGCCGAGTGGTGGGACCCCAACGGCAAGATGGCGCCGCTGCACCGGATCAACCCGCTGCGGCTCGGCTACATCCGCGATGCCGCCTGCCGCAAGTTCGAGCGCAATTTGCGCAGCCTCAACTGCCTCGGCGGTCTGCGCGTGCTCGATATCGGCTGCGGCGCCGGCCTGCTCTGCGAGCCGCTGTCGCGCCTGGGTGCGCAGGTCATCGGCGTCGATCCGTCGGTCAGCAACATCGCGGCCGCGAAGCTGCATGCCGACAAGGCGCATCTCGCGATCGACTATCGCTGCACCACGGTTGAGGAGATCGACCCGCGCGAGCGCTTTGACATCGTGCTGGCGATGGAGGTGGTCGAGCACGTCGTCGACGTCGGCGTTTTCCTGAAGCGCTGCGCCGCGATGCTGAAGCCGAACGGGTTGATGGTGGTCTCGACGCTGAACCGGAACTGGAAGAGTTTTGCGCTCGCCATCGTCGGCGCCGAATATGTGCTGCGATGGCTGCCGCGCGGCACCCACGAGTGGAACAAATTCGTCACCCCCGACGAACTGACGAAATACCTGCTCGACAACCGCCTGGTCATCACCGAGCAGACCGGCGTCGTCTACTCACCCTTCGCCGACAAATGGACCCTCTCGTCAGACATGGACGTGAACTACATGGTGGTGGCGGAAGGCATGGTGTGAGGCGTTGCTGCTTCCAAACATTCGGCGTCGTCCTGGCGAAAGCCAGGACCCATTACCCCTGGGAGAAGTTGTGGCGCGAGACAGATAATCTCGAGTCTTCGCCAAACCACTCCCAGGGGTAATGGGTCCTGGATCTGCGCTTCGCTTGTCCAGGACGACGATGAATTTGGCGATAGCATCGCTCCCATGACGTTCGTGTGGTTGACCCATTGAACAGCTAGCGGCAGGTTGGCCGCAATCATTGGCCCTCCCACCCATTTCCCCATGTTCACCATCGCCAGCCTCTGGATTCCCTTCACCGTCATTGCCGCGCTCGGCCAGGTCGCGCGCAATGCGATGCAGCGGTCACTGACAAAGCCGCTGGGGACTTGGGGCGCGACCAATATCCGCTTCCTATTCGGCTTTCCGTTCTCGCTCCTGTTCCTGGCAGTGGTGCTGGTTGCCACCGGCGATCATCTCGGCATGCCGCCCGGTGTGTTCTGGCCGTGGCTGCTGCTCGGCGCGCTCAGCCAGATCGTCGCGACCGGCCTGATGCTGCTCGCCATGAACGACCGCTCCTTCGTGGTGACGACGGCCTATCTGAAAACCGAGGCGATCCAGACCGCCATCTTCGGCTTCGTCTTCCTCGGCGATCATCTGACATGGCTCAAGGTGCTGGCGATCGTGATCGCGACAATCGGCGTCGTCATCACCGCGCTACGGCCCGGTGGCGAGAAGAGTTTTGCCGAATTGAAGCCGACCATCACCGGTCTCGTCGCGGCGGCGGCGTTCGCGTTGTCAGCGGTCGGCTTCCGCGGCGCCATCATCAACGTGCCTGATGTCTCGTTCGTGACGGCGGCATCGTTCACGCTGGTGCTCGGCCTGTTCGTGCAGACGTTGATCCTGACGATCTATCTGCTCTGGCGCGCGCCAAAGGTGCTTCAGGGCATCCTCTCAATGTGGCGGCCCTCAATGCTGGCCGGCTTCACCGGCGCCTTCGCCTCGCAGTTCTGGTTCCTGGCGTTCGCGCTGACGGCCGCCGCCAATGTCCGCACGCTGGCCTTGATCGAGGTGCTGTTCGCGCAAGGCGTGGCCTATTACTCGTTCAAGCAGCCGATCGCGCCGCGCGAAATTATCGGCATCGCGCTGATCGTGCTCGGCGTGGCGGTGCTGGTGGGAGTCTAATTCCGGTCTTCCGGCAGCGTCGGCAGCGGCGACACCTCGATGCCTTCGTCGATCAGCGACTTGGCCTCGTCGGGCGAGGCTTCGCCGTAGATCGGACGGTGCTCCTTGTCGCCGTAATGCATCGCGCGGGCTTCATTGGCGAATCGCTCACCGACATTGTCGGCGTTCTTCACGATGTGATCGCGCAGCTCTTTGAGCTTGGCGCGCAGCTCGCGCTCCTGCGCCATCAACAGCGAGGTCGGTGCGGATTGCGCAGCCTCGGGCGCGGTCGTCGTGGCGGTGGGCTCAGGCGGCGGCGTGGCGCGTCCGCGGCCCTTCTTGCCGACGATGCGCGGCGCCATGATCGCCTTGTCGACCTTGGCCGAGCCGCAGATCGGACAAGTCACGAGCTTGCGCTTCACCTGAGAATCGTACGCGGCCGAGCTCTGGAACCAACTCTCGAAGTCGTGGCTCCGGTCGCAGCGGAGCGCGTAGCGGATCATGCCGATCCCCGCACCAGATGCAGGTGGTCCGGCCCGGCCTTGGGGTCGGCGACGCCGAAGCGGCGGCCGTGCTGGAGCGAGGGGATCGCGCGGCGCGCGGTCTCGACCTTGGCCGGATCGATTTGTGCCATGATGATGCCGGGCTCGACATCGCCTTCGGCGAGGATCTCGCCCCAGGGATCGATGATCAGCGAATGGCCATAGGTCTCCCGCTTGTTCTCATGCAGCCCTGCCTGCGCCGCGGCGAAGATGAAGCAACCGGTCTCGATCGCGCGCGCACGCAACAGCACGTGCCAATGCGCTTCACCGGTCTTGCGGGTGAAGGCCGAGGGCACCGTGATGAAGTACGCGCCGCTTTCGGCCAGCGCGCGGTAGAGCGCGGGGAAGCGGACATCGTAGCAAATCGTCAGCCCGACGCGGCCCCAGGGCAGGTCGGAGATCACGGCCGTCTCGCCCGGCTGGTAATTGGCGGATTCGCGATAGCTCTCGCCGTCAGGGAGCTCGATGTCGAACATGTGGATCTTGTCGTAGCTCGCGAGCACATTGCCCTCGGGCCCGATCAGGAACGAGCGGTTGACCGCTTTTTCGTCCGAAAAGCGCAGCGCCAGCGAGCCGACATGGATGTGGATCTTCAGTTCGGCCGCGAGCGCCCGGTACGCCCTCAGCGAGTTGTCGTCGTCTTGGCTCTGGAGGTGCTCGAACAGGGCCTTGCGGTTGAGCTGCATCATATTGCTGACTTCGGGCGTCTGCACGTAGTCGGCGCCATTGGCCGCAGCCTGGCGGATCAGCCTGGTGGCCTGCGCGAGGCTTGGCTCGGGCATCAGGCCGGTGCGCATCTGCACCATCGCTGCCGTGAAGGTCCTGTTGTCGCTCATGACTCCGCCTTGACGCTTTCGAGCATGGCGTCGAGCTTGCCTTCACGATCGAGCGCGTAGAGTTCGTCGCAGCCTCCGACATGGGTTCCGCCGATCCAGATCTGCGGGAAGGTCGAGCCCTCGCCGGAGCGATCGTACATCTCCTGGCGCCAGGACGGGTTCTTGGCGATATCCAACTCCGTGAACGTCGCCTTCTTGCGGGTCAGCAGCGACTTGGCGGCGGAACAATAGCCGCAGCCCGGCCTGGTGTAGATCTCGACAGCAGCGGTCATCTTGTCTGGCGCTTTCATGTCATGAATTCATTGAATTATATGGGACTTCACCGGCTCTCGACAACCCGGGCAAACACCAGCACGTCCACTTGCGCCGCCTTGGCCCGGAGCAGGGCTCGCGCGCAGGCATCCAGCGTCGCACCCGACGTCAGGACGTCGTCGATGAGGACAATGCGCCGACCCTGGACGTCCGCCTGACGGTCCGGGGATACCTGGAATGCGCCCTGCACATTGGTGGCGCGCTGGGCCCGCGACAGGCCGATCTGCTGCTCGGTGGCGCGTACCCGGCGCAGCACCTCAGCTTTCACTTTCACCCCGCTCTGCCGCTCGATGATGCGTGCCAGGGCGCCGGATTGGTTGTAGCGGCGGCGCCAGGCCCGCCGCCAATGCAGGGGCACCGGCACCAGCATGTCGGCGCCGGCGAGCAACTCGCCGCCCGCCCGCGCCATCCAGCGCCCCATGGCCGGCGCGAGATCAGTGCGGTCCTGGTATTTCAGAGCATGCACCAGGGTGCGCGCGACGTCGTCATAGCGCACCGCAGCGCGCGCCCGTTGGTAGGCCGGCGGGCTCGCAATGGCCTCCATCGATAGCATGTCGGGGCCGGGGTCATAGACGAAGGGAATGCCGAGCCGTGGGCAGTAGGGCCGTTCGATGAACGACAGCCGCGCCCAGCACGAAGCGCACACGCCCTCGCCATCGACCGGCTCGCGGCAGGACACGCACAGCGTCGGCAGCGCGATGTCGAGCGCGAGCCGTGGCAGATGGGCCAATACCCCGCGGCAGGCCTCGAGCGCGCCGCGCAGATGGCTGGAAATGGAGCGTGGTGGTGATGCCTCGGCGCCCATTGGGCAAGGCTAGCGCCGTCCTGCGCCACGCTCAAGCCAATGGGCTGTTCTCGTCCGCGCCCGGCCTACGGCTCTTTCGGCAGCACGGGCCGGAAGAACGATCGCTCATAACGGCGAAAGCAGCGCGTTTGCCTTGCGAATTCGATCGCTTTCTGGACGTCCGGATCTTCGGCGCTGTCCTTCCGATATTGTTCGTACGCCGCGAAGCTCGGGAAGCTGAACATTGCGAGGGCGACGTCGCTCGCGCCTTCCGATGGCAGGAAGTACCCGTGGTGGATGCCGCCGAATCTTGGCACCAGTTCCAGCCACATCCTGCCATAGGCTTCGAATTCGGCGAGCTTGTCCGGGGGGATCTCGTATCGCAGATAACAGGTGATCATCGTTTGACGCTCCGGCGCCGCGGACCTGGTGCGCATTGCTAGTTTGGAACACGGGGGCCGGCGTCGGCCTCCACGAGGCAAGGCTAGCGCCGCGCGCAGTGGATTGCCAGAACCAGCATGATCGGCGTAACCAGCGCCATGGCCACAACCCCGCAAACCGCGCCCGCTCTGTTCGACCGTGCTTTGCTGCACGCGCGACAGCGCCGCGCGCAGGCGCAAGGTGCCGTGAGCTTCCTGCTGGATCGGGTCGCCGAGGACATGTCCGACCGGCTGGCCGCAGTGATGCGGGAGTTTCGTACAGCGGCCGATCTCTGGACGCCCGGCGAGGGTCTCGCCGTGTTGCGCGCGCGACTGCCCTCGATCGAGCGCATTGAGCTCGATACGTCGGGTGCGGAGAAGCTGCCCTTTGCGCCCGAGGGCCTCGACCTCGTGGTCTCGGCGCTGGCGCTGCAATTCGTCAACGATCTGCCGGGGGTGCTCGCGCAAATCCGTCGCGCGCTGAGGCCGGACGGCCTTCTGCTGGCGGCGATGATCGGCGGCGACAGCCTGACCGAGCTGCGCCAGGCTTTTGCCGCCGCCGAGGCCGAATGCGAGGGCGGTGTTTCGCCGCGTGTGGCGCCGTTTGCCGATTTACGCGACGTTGGCGCGCTGTTGCAGCGGGCAGGATTTGCGCTGCCGGTCACCGATGTCGACCGCGTCGTGGTGCGCTATGGCAATGCCTTCGCGCTGATGCAGGATATCAGGCGCATGGGCGCCGCCAATGTGCTGATCGAACGGCGACGCACGCCCAGCCGGCGATCGACGCTGCTGCGGATGGCTGAAATCTACGCGGAACGCTTTGCCGATGCCGACGGCCGCATCCGTGCGACATTCGACATCATCTGGCTCTCAGGCTGGGCCCCGCATGCGAGCCAGCAGCAGCCGCTCAAGCCCGGATCAGCGAAGGCGAGCCTGGCGGAGGCGGTGAAGAAGGCGGGAGGGACGTAACTCCTCATGGTGAGGAGGCGCGTCGGCGCCATCTCGAACCATGCAGGCCCGGCTCTCATCCGCAGCCATCCTTCGAGACGACCGCTGCGCGGTCTCCTCAGGATGAGGTCCGAGCTCACATCAGTAAATCGATCAAATGCGGGATCAGCGGAATGTCCGCGGGCGGCATGGGATAGTCGCGCAGCTTGTTGGCGCGAACCCAGGCCAGGGTCTGGCCTTCGCGTGGCGTGACCTGTCCCTCCCAGCGCCGGCAGATGTAGAGCGGCATCAGGAGGTGAAAGGTCTCGTAGCCGTAGCTCGCGAATGTCAGCGGCGCCAGGCAGGGCTCCGCGACGCTGATGCCGAGCTCCTCGTGGAGTTCGCGGATCAGGCTCTGTTCCGGCCGCTCGCCGGGCTCACACTTGCCGCCGGGAAATTCCCAGAGGCCGGCCAGCGTCTTGCCCTCGGGGCGCTGCGCGATCAGGACGCGCTTGTCGGCGTCGACCAGCGCGCAAGCCACCACGAGCGTCAGTTTGAGATCAGCCATCCCTGGAATTCCGCTCGCTGAAGGATCATCCGCAACGGTTCGTTAACCCTGTGACGGCCCGTGTTTCCGAGGTCTCCATAAGTCATATTTAATCCACGGTTCCTAGAGTGGAAACGCTGAAACTATTCCGGGCCAGATCCATGCGCGTTGAGTTTCGTCCCATCTTCCGTCGGTTTCTCCGCGATCGCCGCGGCAATGTCGCGGTGATCTTCGCAATCTGCTGCGTCCCCCTGATCACGTTCATCGGTTGCGCCGTCGACTATTCGATGGCGACCAGGATGAAGGCAAAGCTGCAAGCTGCTGCCGATGGCGCCGCTGTCGCCGCCGTCTCACAGAAGGCCCCCGGCTTTATCGCTGCCGCAGCCATGACGGGCAATGGCTCCGTCACGGAGGGCGTGAACGACGCCAATAACGTGTTCGACGCCAACATGAGCAATGTCACGGCACCGCCCAACTTGTCTCGCAACAGCACGGTGACGAAGACTGGGATCGCCGTGGCCGCCAGCGTCCAGTTCAGTGCCGACGTCCCCGTCACCTTCCTGAAGATTCTCGGCTACCAAAAGCTCAGCGTCTCCGGCACCTCGAATGCCTCCGCGTCGCTGCCGCCCTATCTCGATTTCTATCTCACGCTCGACGTCTCCGGATCCATGGGCCTGCCGTCGACCTCGGCCGAGGCCGTCCGAATGCAATCGATCAACCCGGACAACTTCAGGCAATACCCCACAGGCTGCACCTTGGCCTGCCATTTCGCGCCCCAGAACAGTGCGTGCACCGATAGCGGAACGCAGGGATATCCTACCAACAATTACTGTCTGGGCTATGCGATCTCGCGCGTCAGTCAAAGCGGCTATGCCGGTCTGCTTTCGACGACGACTGTGAATTCAACGTATCCAAAGGGCAAGAAGCTGTCGTCTTCAGTCGTGTCCGGTCTACCGGGCTCACTGTATTCGACCCTTCCGACCGTTGCGAACTGCCCCACCGCCGGAACCGATAACTGCATTCAGCTCCGGCTGGATGCGGTCGGCTACGCCGTGAACCAGCTGTTTATCACCGCCAACAGCAGCATGAAGGTCGCTAATCAATTCCGGATTGGTATCTATCCGTTCATTCAGTACCTCGATAAGAACTATTTTCCGCTGACGTCCAGCATCAACGGTTCTTCGACGAATCCGTCGACAATCAACTACGCAGCCGCCAACCTCGCTTCGTTGCTCGACACCAACATGAATACGGCTCTCGGATCGGGCGGCACCCATATCGACAACGCGTTGAGTTCGCTCAACAGCTTGATCGTCAGCGCCGGCGACGGCAGCGCCTCGAGCAACGCGCGACCCTATGTATTCCTCGTCACCGACGGCGCACAAGATCCGCAAGTCAAAGGCGTTCCGAATGGAGGCTGGTCGGGCAGTAACCATGCCACGGTCATCAATCCGGCGACCGTCTGCAAACCCTTGAAGGACAAGGGTATCATCATCTCGGTGCTCTACATTCCTTACCAGGTGATCGATCCGGTGAACGCGTCTTTTGCCAATGACGAGGACGATTACGCCAATTGGAACATACCGCTCATTCCGGCGAGCCTGCAGGGCTGCGCGACGCCGGGCTACTTCTATACGGCGAATACCCCGGCGGACATCACGGCCGCCCTGAACGCCATGTTCAATCAGGCGCTGATCACTGCGCACATCACGAAATAGCCGCCGGTCGGGACGCTTACGACCTGTAATCCCCGTTGATCGCGACATACTCCTTGGTGAGGTCGCAGGTCAGCACGCGGTCGCGGCCCTTGCCGAGGCCGAGCGAGACCTTGATCGCGATCTCCGGCGCTTTCATCGCTTCCGACACCTGCGCCTCGTCATAGGACGGATCGCGCGCGCCGCTCTTGGCGACGCGGATGCCGTTGAAGGAGATCGAGAGCTTGTCGCGGTCGGCCGGCTCGCCGGCCTTGCCGACCGCCATCACCACGCGGCCCCAATTGGCGTCCTCGCCGGCGATTGCGGTCTTCACCAGCGGCGAGTTCGCGATCGACATCGCGATCTTGCGCGCCGAGGCCTTGGTCTTGGCGCCCTCGACGGTGATCTCGACCAGCTTACGGGCGCCTTCGCCGTCGCGGGCCACCTGCTCGGAAAGATTGGCGAGCACCTGGTTGAAGGCCTTGACGAAGGCTTTCAGGCGGGGGTCGCTGGCGCGGCTGATCTTCGGCGCGCCGTGTTCTGCGGCAGCACCGGTGGCGAACGCCAGCAGCGTATCCGAGGTCGAGGTGTCGCCGTCGATCGTCACCGCGTTGAACGTGTCTTCGACGCCGCTCTTGAGCAGCGCCTGCAGCGCGGCCGGCGCGATCGGTGCGTCGGTGAAGATGAAGGACAGCATCGTCGCCATATCGGGGGCGATCATGCCGGCACCTTTGGCCATGCCGTTGATGGTGACCTTGGCCTTGCCGAGCTTCACGGTCGCGGTTGCGACCTTCGGGAAGGTGTCGGTGGTCATGATCGCCTTGGCGGCGGCGAGATAATCGCCGGCCTCGGCGGTTTCCGCGAGCCGCCCGAGCACGCCGTCGAACTTGGTCGCATCCAGCGGCTCGCCGATCACGCCGGTCGAGGCCAGGAAGATCTCGCCCTCGGTGCATCCGACGGCCTTGGCCGCGATCTTCGCGGTCAGCGCGGTGGAGCTGCGACCGGTCTTGCCGGTGAAGGCATTGGCGTTGCCGGAATTCACCACCAGCGCGCGCGCCTTGCCGCCCTTCAGCTTGGCGCGGCACCATTCCACCGGCGCGGAGGGGCATTTCGACTTGGTGAAGACGCCGGCGACCGCGGTGCCCTTGTCCATCACCGCGAGCAGCACGTCGGTGCGGTTCTTGTAGCGGATGCCGGCCTCGGCCGTCGCGAGACGGACCCCCGCGATCACGGGCATGTCGGGAACGTGTTTCGGGGCGAGGGGAGAGACGGAGGAGGACATCGCGGGCGCCTTGATGGGATCTGGATATGCAGATGCCCGGCGCGGGGGCCGGGCATCACAAAGGCTTAGATACTCTTCACGTCACCGAAGTGACAGCGAATTCTTACTTCTTCGCAGGCGGCGCCATCTTGCTGTCGGACGGCTTCGCATCGGCAGGCTTGGCCGCATCAGCCGGCTTGGCGTCCTTGGCAGCATCCGCCGGCTGGTCCAGCCGCTCGACCTTGGCTTCCGCGCGCAGCTTGGCGACGTAATCGGCCTGGGCCTTGCGGGTGACATACTGCTCGATCTGCGCCTTGACCTGCTCGAAGTCCGGCGCCTTGCGGTTGCGCTTTTCCTCGACCTTGATGACGTGCCAGCCGAACTGCGACTTCACGGGGTCGGAGATCTTGCCCGGCTCGAGCGCGAAGGCGACCGCCGAGAATTCCGGCACCATCTGCTCCTTGGTGAAGAAACCGAGGTCGCCGCCGTCGGCCGAACCCGGATCCTTGGACTTCTTCTTGGCGAGCTCGGCGAAATCGGCGCCCTTGTCGAGCTCGGCCTTCACCGCCTTGGCCTCGTCCTCGGTCTCGACCAGGATGTGGCGGGCGTGCACTTCCTGCTCGCCGGTGATCTGCTTGGAGGCCTCCTCATAGACCTTCTTCATGGCATCCGGGGTGGTGGCGGCCTTGCCCTCGCCGGCGAGCAGGCTGTCCATCAGCAGGCGGTTGCGGGCGAACGCGAGCCGCTTCTTGAACTCCTCGCCGTCGGCGAGCTTCTTGTCTTCGGCGGCCTTGCCGACGATCTTCATGTCGATCAGGAAGGACAGGACGTTCTCGTCCTTGGTCGCCGGGTCCATCTGGGCAAGGCTCGGCCCGAGTTCCTCTTCGGCCATGGCGACGTCGCTCTTCTTGATTTCCGCGCCATTGACCTTCGCCAGCACCGGATCGTCGGCAGCCCGGCCGGGACCTGCGATCAGCGCCAGCGCAAGGCAGCCCACGAGGGCGGTGGCGAGGCCGAAGCGCAGGCCGGTTTTGGTTACCGGGAACGAGGTGGTCATGGAAAATCCTTTTGTTGAAGCAGGGGGCTGCTCGAGCGGGGCGGACACTCGCCCAATTCAGGGGGCCTTGGCAACGCGAAAAGTCTGTCAAAATGATGAATTAGCCGCAATGCACCCGCCGTTGACAAGGCCCTGACCGGGCCATATCTCTGCCCGGTCGCGTCCATGCGATGGCGTTTATTTTGCTGCGTTTTTGGCCGTTGAACCCAGACTTGCCCAACTCCCACCCATATGGCGGATGGACCCCCCGCAGTCCGGGCTCCGGCGCCCAGCAGGCGTCACGGTGAGTTGATAGGCAGGCGGGTGACAACCTCTTGGCTGCAACGCGAACGCGGTTGAATCGCGAACACAGGAACTAAGCATGATCGGCGCGCTCGCCCGCAAGTTTTTCGGCTCCGCCAACGACCGGCGGGTGAAGGGATATCAGTCCCGCGTCAACGCGATCAACGCGCTGGAGCCCGAGGTTTCGAAACTCTCCGACGAAGCCCTCAAGGCCCGCACCGTCGAGTTCAGGCAGCAGCTCGCCGAGGGCAAGACCCTGGACGACCTTCTGGTCCCCGCTTTCGCCACGGTCCGTGAAGCCGCCAAGCGCACGCTCGGCCAGCGCCATTTCGATGTCCAGCTGATCGGCGGCATGGTGCTGCACGAGGGCGACATTGCCGAGATGAAGACCGGCGAAGGCAAGACCCTGGTCGCAACGCTCGCGGTCTACCTCAACGCGCTCGCCGGCAAGGGCGTCCACGTCGTCACCGTCAACGACTACCTCGCCCGCCGCGACTCCGCCTGGATGGGCCAGATCTACGGCTTCCTCGGCCTGACCACCGGCGTGATCGTGCACGGCCTCGACGATTCCGAGCGCAAGACGGCCTATGCCTGCGACATCACCTACGGCACCAACAACGAATACGGCTTCGACTATCTGCGCGACAACATGAAGTACCGGCTCGAGGACATGGTCCAGCGGCCGCACTTCTACGCCATCGTCGACGAAGTCGATTCCATCCTGATCGACGAAGCGCGCACGCCGCTGATCATTTCCGGTCCGCTCGACGACCGCTCCGACTTCTACAACACCATCGACGGCTTCCTGCCCAAGCTCGACAAGTCCGACTACGACGTCGACGAGAAGCAGCGCACAGTGACGCTGACCGAAGCCGGCATGGAGAAGATCGAGACGCTGCTGCGCGATGCCGGCCAGCTCAAGGGCGAGTCGCTCTACGACGTCGAGAACGTCTCCGTCGTGCACCACATCAACCAGGCGCTGCGCGCCCACACCCTGTTCACGCGCGACAAGGACTACATCGTCCGCGACGACGAGGTCGTCATCATCGACGAGTTCACCGGTCGCATGATGCAGGGCCGCCGCTATTCGGAAGGCCTGCATCAGGCGCTGGAAGCCAAGGAGCACGTGCAGGTCCAGCCGGAAAACCAGACGCTGGCCTCGATCACCTTCCAGAACTATTTCCGGATGTACGAAAAGCTCGCCGGCATGACCGGCACGGCGCTGACCGAAGCCGACGAATTGTTCGACATCTACAAGCTCGAGGTCGTGGAAATCCCGACCAATTTGCCGGTCGCCCGTCTCGACGAGGACGACGAGGTCTATCGCACCCAGAACGAGAAATACGCCGCGATCCTGGCCGAGATCGAGCGCGCCAACGCGCGGCTGCAGCCGGTGCTGGTCGGCACCGCCTCGATCGAAAAATCGGAAGTGATCGCCGAATATCTCAAGAAGCACGGCTATCGGCAGATCGATTTCGGCAGCGAAAATTCGATGCAGAAGCTGTACGCCGCGGCCCGCGCCGGCAAGCCGGCAAAGCTGTTCGCGGTGCTGAACGCGCGCTTCCACGAGCAGGAAGCCTACATCGTCGCGGAAGCCGGCGTCCCCGGCGCGATCACGATCGCGACCAACATGGCCGGCCGCGGCACCGACATCAAGCTCGGCGGCTCGCTGGAAATGCGCATCCAGCAGGAGGCCGCTTCGATCGAGGACGAGGCCGAGAAGGCCTTGAAGATCGAGCAGATCAAGGCCGACATCGAGCACTTCCGCGACATCGTGCTGAAGGCCGAAGAAGAGGTCGAGATCGAGCCGGCGAAGGGTTCGAAGCCCGCCAAGACGGTGAAGAAGCCCGGCGGCCTCTACATCATGGGCTCCGAACGCCACGAATCCCGCCGCATCGACAACCAGCTCCGCGGTCGTTCCGGCCGTCAGGGCGACCCCGGCCGCTCGAAATTCTTCCTGTCGCTGGAAGACGATCTGATGCGCATCTTCGGCTCGGATCGCCTCGACAGCATGCTGCAGCGTCTCGGCCTGCAAGAGGGCGAGGCCATCATCCATCCCTGGATCAACAAGGCGCTCGAAAAGGCGCAGCAGAAGGTCGAGGCGCGCAACTTCGACATCCGCAAGAATTTGCTCAAGTTCGACAACGTCCAGAACGACCAGCGCAAGGTGATCTTCGACCAGCGCGTCGACCTGATGAAGGACGACAGCGTCGCCGAGACCGTCGCCGACATGCGCCACGCCTTCATCGACGATCTCGTCGCCAAGCACGTGCCCGAGCACGCCTATGCCGAACAGTGGGACGTCGCGGGCCTGAAGGAAGAGCTCAAGCGCGTGCTCGATCTCGACTTGCCGGTCGAGGACTGGGCCAAGGAAGAGGGCATCGCCGACGAGGAGCTGCTCACGCGCATCGAGACCCGCGCCGACGAGCACATGGCGGCCAAGGTCGGGCAATGGGGTCCCGACGTGATGCGTTACGTCGAGAAGACCATTCTGCTGCAGACGCTCGACCATCTCTGGCGCGAGCATCTGATCATGCTCGACCATCTGCGCCAGGTCATCGGCCTGCGCGGCTACGGCCAGCGCGATCCGCTGCAGGAGTACAAGACCGAGGCGTTCAACCTTTTCCAGGAGATGAGCGCGCATCTGCGCGAGGCCGTTACGGCGCAGCTGATGCGGGTCGAGATCGTGCCGCCGGAGCAGGAAGCCCCGGTGCTGCCTCAGATGGAAGCGCACAAATTCGACCCGAACACCGGCGAGGACGAAATGGCGCTCGCCAGCGTCACGCTCGGAGCGCAGGCCACCGACGCCGCGTTGCGCGATCCCAAGAACCCGGCCAGCTGGGGCAAGATCGGCCGCAACGAGGATTGTCCGTGCGGCTCAGGCAAGAAGTACAAGCACTGCCACGGGCGGTACGCGTAAGGCTTGAATGTGAAGCGCCGACGTCGACGCCTCACACCCCACTGTCGTCGCCCGGTTTAACCGGGCGACCCAGTACGCCGCGGCTTCTCGGTTCAAATCACATCAGTCTCTGGAATACTGGATCGCCCGATTAAATCGGGCGATGACAGCGAGTATGTGGCGCGCAGCTCCATCTCCATCGTCGTCCTGGCGAAAGCCAGGACGACGAATTCTCAATTCGAACTATCGATCAAGCTCTCCAGCAGCCGCTTCAATTCGCTCGTCGATTTGTCGCCGTAGCTCTCCAGGATGTGCTCTTCCTGGTCGACCGCGAGCGAGTTGAGCTTCTTGCTCAGCACCTTGCCGCGATCGGAGATGAACATCAGGACCTTGCGGCGATCGTTCGGGTCCTGCACGCGGTAGACCAGCGTGTCCGAGACCATGCGATCGATCATCTTGGTCAGCGTCGGATGGTTGAGCAGCACGGCATCCGCGAGTTCGCCCATCGAATGGCCGTTGCCATCCGACAGCACTTTCAGGATGCGCCACTGCTCGACGGGCACGCCTTCCTTGCTCAACCGCAGTTCGAGCTGCCGATTGATCTCCCGGTTGGCTTGCGCGAGCAGGTAGGCGAGGTGTTCGGTGATCGGGGTGTTTGGTTTTGCCACGGCTAAGACTTTGTCTTGACCCAAATGAGTGAATGTCTTGCAATCGATGCTGCATCTATATGCACTTCAATTCTTGAATATTCAATATTTTCAAAATAGGATATTGCCCAACAATAGGGCGGGTGCCGCGGCCGCCTGCTGAATGAGCTTTCAAGTCTGGTATCAGACAGGAGTTGGCGTGCGCGCGACGGTAAACTTCCCGGCTCACGGCGGTCCGGCGTTACCGCCGTCCTTGCTGTTCAGGAATCTGTCGCCCGCGGCAGCGGATTTCGACCTGTCGCCGGTTGACGCGCATTTCATGAAGCGCCGCGGCGCACACAACAAGCTCCGCGTCGGCGGCTTCATCTGCTGCACCGGCTCGCCCGGCGTTTGGGGTCCGTGCGCGACAAGCAGTGCGCAGCTCGCCGTCGCCGAGATCAACAAGCGCGGCGGCATTCTCGGGCGCGAAATCGAGCTTTCGATCTACGACGCCGGCGGCCCGCTCGACGAGATTCTGAGCCGCGCCGAGCAGGCGATCGCGTCCGATGAGATCGATCTCATCGTCGGCTTACATACCAGCGCGGTGCGTGTGGCGCTGCGCAAGGTCACCACCCGCCACCGCATCCCCTACATCTACACACCCGTTTACGAAGGCGGCGAGCAGACGCCGGGTGTCATGGCGATCGGCGAGACGCCGCGCTGGCAGAGCCGTCCGTCGATCCACTGGCTTGCCGACGTCAAAAAGGCGGCGCGCTGGTACCTGATCGGCAGCGACTATGTCTGGCCCTGGCAGTCGCACCGCGCGGTGAAGCGCTACATCAAGGAGGCCGGCGGCCATGTCGTCGGCGAAGAGTTCGTTCCCCTCGGCGAAGACAACCACGAGCCGCATCTGGAGCGCATCCGTGCCGCGAGGCCGGATGTCGTCCTGATCTCGTTGATCGGCACCGACAGCATCACGTTCAATCGCGCGTTCGGCGAATGCGGTCTCGGCGCCACGACGCTGCGGCTGGCCGGGGCGATGGACGAGACCGTGCTGCTCGGAATCGGCGCCGACAACAGCGAGAATCTGTTCTGCGCCTCCGGCTATTTCCCCGGCATCGGATCGCGGGTCAATGACGACTTCCAGAGCCGCTATCGCGCGATGTTCGGACCGAACGGCCCCCCGATCGGGTCGCTCGGTCAATCCAGCTATGAGGGACTGCGCTTCCTTGAGGCCGTAGCAAACAAGGCGGGCACGTTGGCGATGGCGCCCATGCTCGCGGCCGGCCGCAACATCGTCTATGGCGGCGCGCGCGGCCCCGTCACCGTCAGGAACGGTCATACCCGGATGCAAATGTATCTCGCCGGGGCGGATGGCCTCGATTTCAAGCTGATCAAACCGATCTGATGCCGGCGCGGCCATCCGCAAACGCCCGAATTCAAAATAATACTTGAAAAGGAAAATATTTCCGTCTGTAATATCGAGGTGGAGCCGATGGGCCCGCGCCGTGCACGCGCGCCCATGAGGCTCCAATGCCAGGGATTCCAATTCCAGGGATCAAGAAGCCTTGAGGAGAGCGCCGTGACAGTTGTCCTTCCCACGCCAGCCCAATTGCGCAGTGTCGCCGACCAGTGCGGCCTTTCGCTGACCGACGACGATGTCGCCTCGTTCCGCGGCCTGATGCAGGGCTCGATCGAGGCCTACAATCTCGTCGGCGCCATGCCGGACGAGGTGCCGGAGGTCAAATATCCGCGCACCCCGGGCTATCGGCCCTCGCCGGAAGAAAACCCGCGCAACGCCTGGTATCGCAAGTCGACGGTGAAGGGTGCGGCGAGCGGCAAGCTCAAGGGCAAGACGGTTGCTCTCAAGGACAACATCATGCTCGCCGGCGTTCCCATGATGAACGGCTCGGCGACGCTCGAAGGCTACGTCCCGGATTTCGACGCCACCATCGTCACCCGCATGCTCGATGCCGGCGCCGAGATTGCCGGAAAAGTCCATTGCGAATCCTTCTGCATGTCCGGCGGCAGCCACACCAATGCGGTCGGCGCCGTCCACAATCCGCACAAGATGGGCTATTCGGCCGGCGGCTCATCGTCAGGCTCAGGCGTCGTCGTCGCGCTCGGCGAGGTCGACATGGCGATCGGCGGCGACCAGGGTGGTTCGATCCGCATGCCGTCCTCCTTCTGCGGCACTTATGGCATGAAGCCGACCTGGGGCCTCGTGCCCTACACCGGCATCATGCCGATCGAGGTGTTCGTCGATCACACCGGCCCGATGACGGCGACCGTCGCCGACAACGCCCTGCTGCTCGAAGTGCTGGCCGGCGACGACGGCTACGATCCCCGCATCAAGGCGCCCAAAGTCGAGGAGTACACCAAGGCGCTCGGCCAGGGCGTCAAGGGCATGAAGATCGGGATCCTCAAGGAAGGCTTTGAGCAGGCGAATGCCGAAGCCGCCGTGAACGAGAGCGTGCGGGAGGCCGCAAAGCGTTTTAGGGATCTCGGCGCCACGGTCGAGACCGTTTCGATTCCGATGCATCTCATGGGCCCCGCGATCTGGACGCCGATCGGCACCGAGGGCATGACCCAGACCATGATGTATGGCGACGGCTATGGTCTGTCCCGCTCCGACCTCTATTCGACCACGTTGATGGACTTCCATCGCGGCTGGCGCCGGCAGGCGGATTCCCTGTCCGAGACCACAAAGCTGTTCCTGCTGCTCGGCACCTACATCAACAACACTTTCGGTCCGCGCTATTACGGCAAGGCGCTCAACATCTCCCGACGCCTGACCGCGGCCTACGACAAGGCCTTCAAAGACTACGATTTGCTGCTGCTGCCGACCACGCCCATGAAGGCGACGAAGCTGCCGGAAGCCACGGCCAGCCGCGAGGACTATGTCGCGCGTGCGCTGGAGATGATCTCCAACACCGCGCCGTTCGACATCACTCATCATCCGGCGATGTCGCTGCCCTGCGGCATGGTCGACGGCCTTCCCGTCGGCCTCATGCTGGTCGGCCGCATGTTCGAGGAATCCACCATCTACCGTGCCGCCCACGCCTTCGAGCAGATCGGCGACTGGAAGAAGATGTGAGCGAGGCATTGATGCGGGCCAACGGAACAGGGAAGCGTTTTCGGACGCGTCAAGACAACAAGCCGGAGCCCCGTTCCGATCCCGTCGGAACGGGAAAGGCTCTGGCGCATGGCTAACGCATTCGTCGCGGCTTTCGAGATCCTGAGCTTTGGCGCGATCATCGTCCTGATCGTGCTGGGGCTCGGGATCATCGCCAGCATGATGGGCATCTTCAACTTCGCGCAGGGCGAGTTCGTCCTGCTCGGGGCCTACATCACTTATCTCGCCTACGCCAAGGGCCTGCCGATCTGGGCCGGCATGGTCGCCGCGCCCTTCGTCGTCGGCGCGCTCGGCTTCGTGCTGGAGGCGCTGATCATCCGACGCTTCTACGCAGCGCCCATCGTCGCCATGCTCGGCACCTATGCGCTCGGCCTGATCATCCGCGAATCCGTGCGCGGCCTGATCGGCGGCTTCTATCTCACCGTGCCGGAGCCGATCGGCGGCTCGATCGATGTCGGCGCCATGCACATCTCGGCCTGGCGCTTCACCATCATCGTCATCACAGCGCTGGTGATGGGCGGCTGCTATCTGTTGCTGGCGCGCACCAGCTTCGGCCTGCGCGTGCGCGCCACGCTGGAAAATCCCTCGCTGGCACGCGCCTCCGGAATCTCCACGCCGCTGATCTACGGCGCCACCTTCGCCTTCGGCGCGGCACTTGCCGGCCTTGCCGGCGCTCTGATCGTGCCGGTGTTCAGCCTGTTCGCCGATCTCGGCCTGCGCTTCCTGATCCAGGGCTTCGTCGCGGTGATGGTCGGCGGCGTCGGCTCCTTCATCGGGCCGGTCGCAGGCGCCGGCGTCATCGGCACGCTCAGTGCCGCGCTGCCCTGGGTGATGGCGCCGGTCGTCGCCGATGTCCTCGTCTTCGTTCTTGCCATCATCTTCATCAAATTCCGGCCGCAGGGCCTCATCGCTGGAAAAGGGGTTTAGTCACATGTCCGATCGCACTCAGCTCTCCCGCCGCCGCTTCCTCTCGAATTTCGCCTTTGCCTCCGGCGCGGTCGCAACCGGCGTCGGCAGTTGGGTGATCCCCGCGCCCTGGGCCAATGCGGCCGAAGCCCCGATCAAGGTCGGCATCGCCACCGACCTCACCGGGCCGATCGCCTACGCCGGCAATGCCGACGCCAACGTCGCCAAGATGGTGATCAAGGAGATCAACGCCGGCGGCGGCCTGCTCGGCCGCCCGCTCGAGCTCTATATCGAGGACACGGCCTCCAACGAGTCCGTCGCTGTCGGCAACGTCCGCAAGCTAATCCAGCGCGACAAGGTCGACATGGTGCTCGGCGGCATCACCTCGTCGATGCGCAACGCCATCAAGGACCCGATCGTCGCGCGCGGCAAGACGCTCTACATCTATCCGCAGCTGTACGAAGGCAAGGAGTGCACGCCCTATCTGTTCTGCACCGGGCCGACGCCCGCGCAGCAGTGCGACGAGTTCATTCCCTGGCTGATCAAGAACGGCGGCAAGAAGTTCGCGCTGCCGAGCGCCAACTACGTCTGGCCGCACACGCTCAACGTCTACGCCCGCAAGGTGATCGAGGCCAATGGCGGCGAGGTCGTGTTCGAGGAATATTATCCGCTCGACCAGGTCGACTTCTCCTCGACCGTCAACCGCATCATCTCCAACAAGGTCGACGTCGTCTTCAATACCGTCATCCCGCCCGGCGTCGGTCCGTTCTTCAAGCAGCTCTATGAGGCCGGCTTCCTCAAGAATGGCGGACGGCTGGCCTGCGTCTACTATGACGAGAACACGCTCAACATCAATCAGGCCGCCGAGATCGAGGGTCTCGCCAGCTGCCTCGATTATTTCAAGGTGCTGACCAAGGAGAACCCGTTCGACGCGAAAATCCAGGCGGCCTACGAGAAGGATTTCCCGGGCAACTTCCTGTTCGCCGCCGGCAGCGCCGCCACCGGCACCTATCGCGGCCTGAAGCTGTGGGAAGCCGCCGTCAAGGAAGCCGGCAAGATCGACCGCGAGTCGGTCGCCGCGACGCTCGACCACGCCAAGATCGCCGAAGGCCCCGGCGGACCGGCCGAGATGGTACCGGGCAAGCGGCATTGCAAGATGAAGATGTACACCGCGGTCGCCAAGGGCGGGAATTACGAGATCGTCGGACGCAGCGACGGGCTCGTCGATCCCAAGGAATGCTGAGGCGGAATGCCGAAGTCGATGAGTGTGGTAAGAGAGGCCATCGCCGGCGACGAAGCGGACGATGCGATGGCTGAGCGCGCGGTAGCGGAACAGGTCGCGGCAGGACGAAAAGTCCTGCCGATCGTGGAGGGCGTCGTGCTCGTTGCGGCGCTGGTCGCGCCGCTGGTGCTGCAGGACTACCTCACGGTGTTCGCGACGCGGGTGATCATCCTCGCGCTGTTCGCGCTCTCGTTCGACCTGGTGTGGGGCTATGCCGGCATCATGAGCTTTGGCCAGGCGCTGTTCTTCGGCTCGGCCGGCTATGGCGTGGCGTTGCTCGCGCGCGACCTCGACATCACCAACATCTTCCTGGTGCTGCCCGCGGGAACGCTGATCGGGCTCACGTTCGCGCTGTTGCTCGGCGGCTTCCTGCTGCTGGGACGACATCCCTCCAGCGTGATCTTCGTCTCGCTGGGCACGCTAACCGGCTCCTACGCCGCCGACCGGCTGGCGCGCGGCTGGTACTATCTCGGCGGCCAGAACGGTATCCCCTCGATCTCGTCGATGACGCTCGGCAGTTACGAATTCTCGGAAGGGCCGCCGTTCTACTATCTCGTGCTTGGCCTTCTTGTCGTGGTCTATCTCCTCTGCCGTTTTCTGGTGCGCTCGCAGTTCGGGTTGGCGCTCGCGGGCTTGCGCGAGAACGAGCAGCGCATCGCCTTCTTCGGCTACAAGACGCAGCACTTGAAGGCGATCATCTTCGCGATCGGCGGCGCGGTGGCGGGTCTTGCCGGCAGCCTTTACGCCTTCCACGAGGGTTTCGTCTGGCCCAACATGGTCGGCGTCGTGGTCTCGACGCAAGTCGTGCTCTACGTCCTGTTCGGCGGTTCCGGCACGCTGATCGGCGCCGTCATCGGCGCCGTCATCGTCGAGGGCGTCAGCTTCTGGCTCTCGGACAATTACCGCGAGGTCTGGCCGATCATCCTTGGCGTGCTGCTGTTGCTCGTGATCCTGTTCCGGCCGCTCGGTCTGATCAGTTTTGTGCTCGGCGAGCGCGAGCGGGTCGGCAGCTTTGGTGGCAAGTCCAGGAAAACCGGGAAGGAGAAGCGCGATGCCGCTCCTTGAAGCCACCGGCGTCAAGAAGATTTTCGGGAAGCTCACCGCGCTCGACGGCGCCGCGCTCACTGTCGGCGAGAACGAGTTTCACGGCCTGATCGGACCGAACGGCTCCGGCAAGAGCACGCTGATGAAGTGCATCGCTGGCGCCGAGGTGCCGACGCAGGGCAAGGTGAGTTTCATCAACACCGACATCACCGCGTTCACGCCGACCGAGCGTGCCCGCGCCGGCATGAGCCTGAAATTCCAGATCACATCCGTGCTGCCGACGCTGACGCTCTACGACAACATCCTGCTCGCGCTGCAGGCGCAATCTTCGCTGTTCGATCTCGTGTTCTCGCGCACGCGCGGGCTCCTGCACGATCAGGTCATGACCATGCTGACGCAGTTCCGCCTCGCCGACCGCGCTTTCGATGCGGCCGCAGCGCTGTCGCACGGTCAGCAGCAATGGCTGGAGATCGCGATGGCGCTGGCCGGCAAGCCGAAACTCCTGCTGCTGGACGAGCCGACCGGCGGGATGAGCCTGGAGGAGCGCCGCGTTACCGGCGAATTGCTGCAGCCGATCAAAAAGCATTGCTCGCTTGTCATCGTCGAGCACGACCTCGATTTCATCCGCGACATCTGCGATCGTCTCACCGTGCTCGACCAGGGCAAGGTGCTGGCGTCCGGCACGGTGTCGGAGATCCAGGCCAACAAGGCCGTCCAGGAGATCTATTTGCGCCGTGCCTGAATTTTTGGACATCAAGCATCTCGACGCCGGCTATGGCCGCAGCCAGGTCCTGTTCGACGTCAACCTCGGCATTCCCTGGCGCGGCGGTGTCGCCGTGCTCGGCCGCAACGGCGCCGGCAAGACCACGTTGATGAAGACCATCGTCGGCGAGTTGCCGGCGTGGAAGGGCGAGGTCGCCTTCGATGGCCGCGACATCAGCCGCCGCGCGACCCAGGAGCGCGTCCGCGCCGGCATCGGCTACGTGCCGCAGGAGCATTCGGTGTTCGCGCGTCTGTCGGTGCGCGACAATCTCGCGGTCGGCTCGCTCGCGAGCAGGAAGGCCGACGCGGTCGACCACGTGCTGACCATCTTCCCAAAACTCGGCCAGCGCCTCGACCAGCCCGCCGGCACGCTGTCCGGCGGCGAGCGCAAGATGCTCGCCATCGGCCGTGCCATGCTGGGCGATCCAAAACTGCTTCTGCTCGACGAGCCGACCGAGGGCGTCTGGATCGGCGTGATCGAGGAAATTACCGAGCGCCTGATCGAGCTCGCGAAAACCATCGCCGTGATCATCGTCGAGCAGCACCTCGACCTCGCGCTTCGCGTCGCGGACTACGCCTACGTGCTCGACCGCGGACGAGTCGCGCTGCAAGGCGAGGCAGGCGAGGTGAGGGGCAATCCGGAGCTGCTGCGGTATCTGGCGCCGTAGGGCGCCCTGCCAGTCCGGTCATCCCCGCGCAATGGCGAAGCCATTGTCGCTGGAGGCGCTCGCGCAGCGAGCCTCGAAGGATGCACGGCCGCGCGGCCAAGCGGGCCGTCGGCCTTCGAGGGTAGCTGAAGAAGCGGACACCTCAGGGTGACGGTGAAGTGCTTCCGAAAAATGGATTGACGATGGACAGCCCGCCGATGCTGCGTCCGTGCTGCATGTCCTCGCTATACAGGGTCTCGCAGCCAGCCTCGATTGCGGTCGCTACGATCAGAGCATCGCAAAAAGGCAAGCGTATGGTCGCGCGCAAGCGCAAGCGCCGTAGCGTGCGTGTCGGCAGTGAGATGACGCCGCCGCCGGCAATTGTGGTCAGCGCGCGCTCGCGCCGGATGTCGGCCGAAAAGGCATAGACCAGGATGTTGCTGTCGAAGAACGGGCTTATCTCTCGTTCGCTTCGTCCCGGTCGAATTTGTAACCCTCGGGCAGGGGAATCCGGAACTGGTCGGCTTGCCTGAGAAATTCCGCTCGTCTGTCGACCTTCTCTACTGCGATCTGGCCTGTCGAAGTCTCTACGACATTGAGCTCGTCACCGGGGGAGAGGTTCAAAGCCTCAACGAGTGCCTTAGGCAGGCGGACTGCGAGGCTGTTACCCCATTTGGAGACCAGCATGGAATGATATGCCCTGATCATTCGGGACCGCCGTCAGCTCGGTAAAAATCGGGATAGGGCGAGAGGTTCCCGCCCGCTTACTTCACCGCCCCGAACCGGCTGTCGAACGAGTTCGACTGGACCACCGGCGCGGCGCCCATGATCTGGGTCGCTTCACCCGCGCCATCGGACACCGACGGCTTCAGCGTCGGGCGGGTCGCCGCGAGGCGGGTGTCGGGCTTCGCTGGTTCGGCGGGCTTGGCGACGGCAACGGCTGGCTTCGGCGCATCCTTCCCTGCATCCTTGGACTTGTCGTGTCCCGGCACGAACCGGGTTACCGCGGCCTTCAGCCGGGACGCCGCGGTAGGCGGCGTCGTGGAAGTCGCAGCCGGGGCGACGGATGCCGTGGCCTGCGGCGGCGGCGTGGTCGCCGTGGCGTCGGCGTTGCCGATGCCCATCTTGCGGCCGAGGTTGGAGAAGAAGCCGGATTTCTCCGCCGGAGCAGCGGTGGCGACACGCGTGTTGGCGGCGGGCGCGCTGACGGCGACGACCGGCTCTTCCTGCGGCGAGGGCGCGGCCGCATCGAGATTCGGCTTCGGCGGATTGACGTGTCCAGGAATCGTGCCCGGCGCCTTCGCCATCGCCAGCATCTGGAGCGTGGTGCCTTCGGCGCCTTCCGACAGGCCGGTCGAGCCCTCCGGAATCTTCGCGGCAAAGATCTTGTTCATGCCGCCGTCGATGCCGGTGTTCATGCGCGCAACGGGCGTGCCGCGCGAGACCAGCTTGTTGTACTCGGCCTGGTCGCGTGCATCCTTCTCGCGCACGGCGCTGGCGATCTCCTCGGGGATCACATAGGCCGGGCACTTTGCGGACGCGTCGAACACCGGATCACGCTTGGCGTCGGGCGGCTTCGCCGCGTCGAACACGTACTTCTTTTCGCAGAAATCGACCTTCGGCTCCTGCCGCGTCACCTCGAAATGATCATAGCCTTCCTTGATCATCTTCCAGAACGGCATGTTCGGATTGTTCCGGTGCTTGGCCATGTTCACCGGCGTCATCTTGAACGGATAGGCCTGCAGCTGGAACGCCTTCTGGCCGCCGAAGAAGGACTCGCGCCCGAGCGAATAGATCTCGGCGATCTGCTCGTCCGTCATCGCGTAGCAGCCGCGCGAGGAACAATCGCCATGCACCATCAGCTGCGAGCCGCTGCGGCCCAAAGCCTTGTCGAACGCGTTCGGATAGCCCGTGTTGAACGACAAATAGTACGCCGACTGCGGATTCATCTGGCCCGGATTGATCGAGTAGAATCCTTCCGGCGCCTGGCGGTCGCCTTCGCGCACCTTCGGGCCGAGATCGCCGGACCAGCGACAGATCGGATAGGTCTTGAGCAGCGCGAACTGGCCGTTGCGGGTCTGCTTCCAGACCTCAAGCTCGGCCTCCTGCTTGAACAGGCGCACCAGGATCGGCGATTGCAGATCCATGTCCTTCTCGACCATCGCGGCGAGAAGTTTTGGCGGCACCGGCTGGTTGGCCTTGGCATTGGTCGCAAGCGAAACCTGGTCGGTGTCGCACCCGGCCAGCACAAAGCTGGCGGCAAGCGCCACCGAAACCAGAAACGCGCGAGCAAGCGAACGAGAAATCAAGATGGACCCCACACCGTCCAGGGCATCGCGCGCAAACCCCAATCTTGAAGCATGATCCGACCGGAGACCCGGACCCGTCGCGACGGGCTTTTTCGCAATCACGCTCCAGCGCTTATGCCCTGAAGCCATTGATTAAAATTCTAACCTCTGGGTCATGTGGTCGCAACCCGAACGGGGATCACGAGCCCGTTGGCCCAAAGGCGTGGTCAACGAAGACTTAAACTGGGCCGTAACTTGGGCCTCGCGGCCAAACCGGTACAGAGATCGCTGATTTGGGCAAAAAAAGGGTTAACGCGGGGTTACCGGGGGCTCTTCACCTCCCCGCTTGCGGGGGAGGCCGGGAGAGGGCTCGTGCCGCATCGGGAGTATCGCGAGAGGAAATACCCTCTCCCCGACCCTCCCCCGCAAGCGGGGGAGGGAGCGCACCGCCGCTGCGGTCCCAAACCGCCCGAATCAGCCCAGTTTCCGGCCGATATCGAGGAATTTCTGCCGCCGATGCTTGCGGATGGCGTCGCCGTCCAGGCCCCGCAGCTCGTCAAAAGCCTTGGCGATGGCGTCGCCCGTGGTGGCGATCATGGCGGCGGGGTCGCGATGGGCGCCGCCGACCGGCTCCTTCAGGATGCTGTCGATCACGCCGAAGCGGAGCATGTCCTGGGCGGTGATCTTCATGTTGTTAGCGGCTTCCTGCGCCTTGGAGCCGTCTCGCCAGAGGATCGAGGACGCCGCCTCGGGCGAGATCACGCTGTAGATCGCGTGCTCCAGCATCAGGACCTTGTTGGCGGTGGTGATGGCGATGGCGCCGCCCGACATGCCCTCGCCGGTGATGATGGCGACGTTCGGCACGGTCAGCGCCATGCAGGCATCGGTCGAACGCGCGATCGCCTCGGCCTGACCGCGCTCTTCCGCGCCGATGCCGGGATAGGCGCCGGCGGAATCGGCGAGCGACAGCACCGGCAGGCCGAACCGCTCCGCCATCTCCATCAGCCGCACGCATTTGCGATAGCCCTCGGGCCGCGCCATGCCGAAATTATGCTTGATGCGGCTCTCGGTGGAATCGCCCTTTTCCTGGCCCATCACGCAGATGGCCTCGCCGCGGAAGCGGCCGAAGCCGGCCACCAGCGCCTCGTCCTCGCCGAACTTGCGGTCGCCGGCGAGCGGGGTGAACTCGGTGATCAGGCCCTTGATGAAGTCGTTGAAATGCGGCCGCTGCGGATGCCGCGCAACCAGCGTCTTCTGCCACGGCGTCAGGTTCAGATAGAGGTCGGCCATCGCCTGCGCCGCCTTGTCCTCGATCCGCCCGATCTCCTCGGCGATGTCGCTGCCGGAGGCCGCAAGCGTCCGCAATTCGTCGAGCTTGGAATCGAGCTCGGCGACGGGCTTTTCGAAATCGAGATAGCTGCGCATCTGGTCTGGCATCAACTCAATATAGGGAGAACGGGGCGAGGCGGCGAAGCGGATTCGATGTCGTGGAAAGAAATGTAGGTTCGTCAATGAGTTGGCTTGTGTGCTCGCAACGAGCGCAGGCCAAATCATCGTGAGGCCTCGGCTCTTTCTGCGGAGATGTGGCCGAAGTCAAGGCGGTTTCGGGCTCCGACCCGTACCGTAGCCCGGATGAGCGAAGCGATATCCGGCGCAGGTCGCCCCAATCGTCAATCCCGGATGTCGCTTCGCTCATCCGGGCTACTGCAGCTAGGGCAGCAACTACTTCTCCGCCAGCGGGTGCAGGTCGCGGACCAGGCTCTTCAGCCGCTCCTCGACCACGTGGGTGTAGATCTGGGTGGTCGAGATGTCGGTGTGGCCGAGCAGCGTCTGCACGATACGCAAATCGGCGCCGTTGTGCAGCAGGTGGCTGGCGAAGGCGTGGCGCAGCACATGGGGGGAGACCAGCCGGGCCTGCAGCCCTGAAGCGACCGCGAGCTCCTTCAAGTCGCGGGCAAAATGCTGCCGCGTCAGATGTCCGCTCTCGCCGAACGAGGGGAACAACCATTTCGAGGCCGCCACGCTGTTCTTCTTGTCTGCCTTGTTGTCCTTGGCCGCCTCTGTCGCCGCGAGATAATCGGCCATCGCCTGGCGCGAGGCCTCGTTGAGCGGCACCAGCCGTTCCTTGTTGCCCTTGCCGCGCACCACGATCATGCGGGCGTCGCGCTTCGCCGCCGTGCGCGGCAGCGCCACCAGCTCGGAGACGCGCAGGCCGGTGGCGTAGAGGACCTCGAGTAGACAATAGAGTCTCAGGGCGCGCAGCCGTTTCGACGGCGAGGCATCCTCAGCCTCGCTCAATTCCTTGGCGCGGCGGAGCATGCGATCGACATCCGCGATCGACAGCACCTTCGGCAGCCCGCGGCCGCGCTTGGGGCCGGACAGGATCGCCGCGGGATCGTCGGTTCTGATGCGTTCGTTCAGGAGGAAGCGATAGAGATGCCGCAGCGCCGACAGCCGTCGCGCGACGCTGGTGGACTTGAAGCCGCGCGTGTCGAGATCGGCGAGATAGTCGCGCAGCGTCTGTGTTTCCGCGTCCGCGAATGCATGGCCGACGCGGCCGAGAAATTCGGAGAAGTCGGTGAGGTCGCGGCGGTAGGCGTCGAGCGTATTGGGGCCGGCGCCCTGTTCCGCCGCGAGCATGTCGAGGAACAGGCCGGTAAGTTTTGTATCTGAGGGCTTGTTATCGGAAGATCTGGCACGCATGCCCCGGAGGCTAGCCCCTATTTCTTGAGAAACTTATCCGGCGGGATCGTCACCGTCATTTCCCGCGGCTTTGGATTGACGAAGTTCGCCAGCGCGAAGACCACGCCGTAGACGATGCCGGCGATCACGGCGACGACCGTCAGGAAGCGGAACAGGCTGGGCATCGGCAGGATCTCGGAGAGGGTCTCGGTCAGGGGCTTGGCGGGCAAATTAACCAATGAAATCATCCAACACGTTCGCCGTTTCGTGGCAAGAGTCCTCTGGCGAGGGCCCCTGCGGGGTCGTATAGGTGGCCAAAGGATGCCGCCTTTGGCGGCAGATCGAGCGAGACCCATTCGAGCGAGACAAATGCCCGACGCCGCGTTGCCGATCCAAGCCTCGCCCGAGGCCGACATCCTGTCGGCGCTGGGGACGCGCTCGATCGTGCTCGTCGGCATGATGGGGGTCGGCAAATCCACCATCGGCCGCCGCATGGCTCTCCGGCTCAAGCTGCCCTTCGTCGATGCCGACACCGAGATCGAGGCGGCGGCCGGCATGACCATACCGGAAATCTTCGAGCGCCACGGCGAGCCGCATTTCCGCGACGGCGAGGCCCGGGTGATCGCGCGTCTGCTCGACGGCGGTCCCATCGTGCTGGCGACCGGCGGCGGCGCTTTCATGCGCGAGGAGACGCGGGCCCGCATCGCCGCGAAGGCGATCTCGATCTGGCTCAAGGCCGATCACGATGTCATCATGCGCCGCGTGCGCCGGCGCGCCGACCGTCCACTGCTCCAGACCGCCGATCCCGAAGGAACCGTGACGCGCCTGCTCACCGAGCGCGAGCCGGTCTACGGCCATGCCGACCTCACCATCGCCTCGCGCGACGTGCCGCACGACAGAATCGTTGACGAGACCATCGAGACGCTACGCGCGCATCTTTGCGGCGAACGGGCGTCCCCGCCATCAGCCGACATCGCGAGTGCCGCACGATGACCGCGCCTTTGAAACATTCCGATCCCGTCAACGTCGAGGTCGCGCTGGAGAATCGCGCCTATGACATCGTCATCGGCCGCGGCGTGCTGGCCTCGCTCGGCGAACGGGTCGCGCGCCTGCGCCCCGGCGTACGCACCGCGATCGTGACGGATCGCACCGTCGCGAAATACTGGCTCGAGCCCGCCGAGTCTTCGCTCGCAGCCGCGGGCATTCCGACATCGCGCATCGTCGTCGAGGAAGGCGAGATCTCCAAGACCTATGCCGGTCTCGAAAAGGTCAGCGAAGCCCTGATCGCCGCGAAGATCGAGCGCAACGATCTCGTCATCGCGCTTGGCGGCGGCGTGGTCGGCGATCTCGCCGGTTTTGCGGCGGCGATCCTGCGCCGCGGCGTCGACTTCGTGCAGGTGCCGACCTCGCTGCTGGCGCAGGTCGATTCCTCCGTCGGTGGCAAGACCGGCATCAACTCGCCGCAGGGCAAGAACCTGCTCGGCGCCTTCCACCAGCCGGTGCTTGTGATCGCCGACACCGCCGTGCTCGATACGCTGTCGCCGCGGCAGTTCCGCGCCGGCTACGCCGAGGTGGCCAAATACGGCGTGCTCGGCGACGAGGCGTTCTTCGCCTGGCTCGAGAAAAACCATTCCGACATCGCCAAAGGCGGTTCGGCGCGCGAGCATGCGATCGCGACCTCCTGCCGCGCCAAGGCCGGCGTGGTCTCGCGCGACGAGCGCGAGACCGGCGAGCGCGCGCTGCTCAATCTCGGCCACACGTTCGGTCACGCGCTGGAAGCCGCGACCGGTTTCTCCGACCGCCTGTTTCACGGCGAGGGTGTTTCTATCGGCATGACGCTGGCGGCGCAGTTTTCCGCGAAGCTCGGCATGATCGGCGACGCGGACGCCGCGCGCGTCGAGCGCCACCTGATCGAAGCCGGCCTGCCGACGCGCTTGCAGGACATCGCGGGCTTCGCGCAGGAGGGGCTTGCCGATGCCGACGCGCTGTTGGCGCTGATGGCGCAGGACAAGAAGGTCGAGCGCGGCAGGCTCACCTTCATCCTGCTGGAGGCCGTGGGGCGGGCCGTCGTCGTGAAGAACGTCGAGCCGGCTCCGGTGCGCGACTTCCTGAAGGACAAGCTCGCCCTCAAGGCGTGACACGCGGTTGAACGGCGCTAAAGCGTTTTCGAGCGAAGTGGGTACCGGTTCGCGTCAAGAAAACGCGTCAAAACAAGAAACCAGAGTGGTTCATGGATTGGCTCGGCTTCACCATCGTCATTCTCTGCCTGCTCGTCTCCGGCTTCTTCGCCGCGAGCGAGACCGCACTGACCGGCGCTTCGCGCGCCAGCATGCTGCGGCTCTCCAAGCAGGGTAATCGCGACGCCGACGTGGTCTCGCAACTGCTCGACATGCGCGAGCGCCTGATCGGCGCGCTGCTGCTCGGCAACAACATCGCCAATATCAGTGCATCCGCACTGGCCACCAGCATCTTCACGGCCTGGTTCGGCGACGTCGGCGTGCTCTATGCCACCGGCTTGATGACCGCACTGGTCGTGATCTTCGCCGAGGTGCTGCCCAAGACCATCGCGATCAACGCGCCCGACCGCATGGCGCTCGCGGTCGCGCGCCCGATGCGGCTGACGATGTACGTGCTGGGGCCGCTGCTGCGGATCGTGGAAGTCATCGTGCGGCTGTTGATGCGCCTGTTTGGCCTTGCCGGCGAGCACCAGGCGATCCTGTCGCCGACCGAGCGCCTCCGCGGCGCGGTCGACCTGCTGCATCATGAAGGCAAGTTCGAGAAGCACGACCGCGACATGCTCGGAGGGCTGCTCGATCTGCGCGAGCTCCAGGTCTCCGACGTCATGATCCATCGCACCGAGATGACGATGATCAACGCCGACCTGCCGCCGGAGGATCTGGTGCGCGAGGTGCTGGCGGCCGAATACACTCGCATCCCGCTGTGGCGCGAGAAGCCGGAAAACATCATCGGCGTGCTCCACGCCAAGGATTTGCTGCGCGCGATCCGCGCGGCCGACGGCGAGACCTCGCGCATCGACGTCTCCACCATCGCGCTGCCGCCCTGGTTCGTGCCGGAGATGCGGCCCGTCTCCGAGCAGCTCAAGGCGTTCCGCCGCCGCAAGACCCATTTCGCCCTGGTCGTCGACGAGTACGGCGAAGTTGAAGGGCTCGTGACGCTGGAAGACATTCTGGAAGAGATCGTCGGCGACATCTCCGACGAGCATGACGTCGTGGTCGCGGGCGTGCGGGCCCAGCCGGACGGCTCGGTCGTCGTCGACGGCTCGGTGCCGATCCGCGACCTCAACCGCGCCATGGACTGGCACCTGCCCGACGAAGAGGCAACGACGGTCGCCGGCCTCGTCATTCACGAGGCGCGCTCGATCCCCGACCGCGGCCAGAGTTTCACCTTTCACGGCTTCCGCTTCCGCGTCCTCCGCCGCGAACGCAACCGCATCACCGCACTCCGTATTTCACCGGTGCCGCGCGAGACGGAAATGGAGGAAGCCAAGCGGCGGCGGGCGGGGACGTCGTTTTAGGATTCGCATGACCCTGTTGCCCCTCATGGTGAGGAGCGCCGAAAGGCGCGTCTCGAACCATGCAGGCCAGGATGCCGCCGCGGGGGCCTGTATCCTTCGAGACGCGCGCAACTGCGCGCTCCTCAGGATGAGGAGAAATGGCGCCGTCCGACGCTTGAACTGGCGAGCTAGCTCCCGCCTTCCCCCGGCGCTTGCGCGTGGATCGCCAGCGCGTGCACGCTGCCGGAGAGTTCCGCGGCCAGCGCCGAATTTATCATGCGGTGGCGATCGACCCGGCTCTTCCCTTTGAAGGCGGAAGACACAATATAAACGCGGAAGTGCGTCTCGCCGCTCGGCCGATGGCCGGCGTGGCCCTCATGCAAATGTGACTCGTCGACGACTTGCAGGCTTTCCGGCGTGAAAGCTTCCTGCAACTTGTTGCTGATAGTGTCTCTGATGGCCATCTGGGTCATTACGGTGCGAGATCGCTCTCCGTATTGCATAGGCCGCCTCTGGCGGCCGTTCAAGGACGCCTCAGCATAGCTTCGGCTATGCTTTTCAGCTAATTGCAATGTCAAGACTTGAAGGTTTTTGCATTGCGTAGTCAAAGTCAGCCATGCCGATCGATTCATCAAAGTTCTTCGACTCCATCCGGGTCAAGCCGAAAGGCAAGCAACCGGAAGTGAAGCCGCGCGACGCCGTGGTCAATTGCGAATGGACCGGGTGCCAGAACAAGGGCGCGCATCGTGCGCCCAAGGGTCGCGACAACCAGCGTGAGTACTGGCACTTTTGTCTGAACCATGTGCGCGAGTACAACCAGAACTACAATTTCTTCTCCGGCATGAATGCCGACGCTGTCGCGCGCTATCAGAAGGATGCGCTGACCGGCCATCGTCCGACCTGGAAGATGGGCGCCAATGGCGGCGTCAAGAAAGGCGCGGAAGCCGAGATCGACGGCGCCTTCGATCCGTTCAGCATGTTCCAGGAGCTCAACGGCCGCACCGGCTGGCGCGCCGGGCCGCAGGCCGCGCCCAAGGCCGAGACGCGCAAGATCATGAATGCCGAGCGCAAGGCGCTCCAGGTGATGGGCCTCGGCCCCGAGTCCACGCTCGCCGACGTCAAGTCCAAGTACAAGGCGCTCGTGAAGCAGCACCACCCCGACGCCAACGGCGGCGACCGCTCCACCGAGGACCGCCTGATCGAGATCATCAAGGCGTATAATTACCTGAAGACCGTGGTGCGCGAGGCGTAGGCCTCTCCCCGCGCCGTAGTATCGTAGGGAGGGCAAAGCGAAGCGTGCCCACCACTTCTGTTGCGGTGTTGGATCGATGGTGGGCACGGCGCAAGTGCGCCTTTGCCCACCCTACGATTCCCGGCTTGCGGAGATATCCGCGGTCCCTCACGCCTCCGGCATCGCCCCCACATATGACGAGCTCGGCCGGATCAACCGCCCGGTCCGCTGCTGCTCGCGCGCATGCGCCGTCCAACCGGCGGCGCGCGCCACCGCGAAGATGGGCGTGAAGGCCTGCCTCGGGATCGCCAGCGCATCGAGCAGGATCGCGGTGAAGAACTCCACATTGGTCTCCAGCGGCCGCTCCGGATTCTTCTTGCGCAGCGCGCTGCGGATATAGGCCTCGACCTCGCCGGCAAAGGGCAGGCCGGCGCCGTCCGATGCCAGCGCCTCGATCGCGGTCTTGAGCACATCTGCGCGGGGGTCGCGCACGCGATAGACGCGGTGGCCAAAACCCATCATCCGCTCGCCGCGGGCGAGTGCAGCGTCCCCCCAGGGCTGGATGCGCTCGCGCGAACCGATCGCGTCGAGCATTTCCAGCACCGGCTCCGGCGCGCCGCCATGCAGCGGACCCGTCAGCGCGCAATAGCCGGCGGTGACGGCGGCAAACAGATCAGCCTGCGTTGAGGCCACCACGCGCGCGGTGAAGGTCGAGGCGTTCATGCCGTGGTCGCTGGCGGTGACGAGATAGGCGTCCAGCGCCGTGACCTCGCGTGGTTCGGGCGCGTGCCCGTGCAGCATGCGAAGCGTATCGGCAGCATGGCTCACGTTCGGATCGGGCGCCACGGGATCGAGACCCCTGGCGCGGCGGACGAGCGCGCCCGCAATCACCGGGAATGCGCCGACGATTGTCGCCTCATGGGCAAGGCCGTGCTCGGCGCGAAGTCCCGCGACCGCCGCGCGAAACCCGTCGATGATGCCCATGCCGCGCGTTGCTGGCAGCAACTCATCCAGCCGCGCGAAGGCGCGCTCGCGTGCGGCGCCCAGGCTCGCGCGCACATTAGCTTCGCTCAGCGTGGTCGTGCTGGCGCCGTTCCAGAGCCGGGCGGTGACGCCCTCAAAACTCGACTGGCTCGCCAGTCGGCCAACATGCTCCCCGGCGATGATCAACTCGCCGCGCTCGCCGTCGACATGGCTCAGCACGGTTTCGGCTGCAGGAACGCCGTCCAGCCCGATCTGGCTTTTGGTGAGGTGGATGTTCATGGCCCAAATCTCCTTTGCACCAGCCAAAGGTCGGGCCTCTCGACAGATTGATCAATCTTGATTACATAAATCAATATGAAAAATTCGGAAGGTCTCTACCTCTCCGCCCGGGAAGCCGCCGCCGAGCTCGCGATCTCGCCGGCCACGCTCTACGCCTATGTCAGCCGCGGCCTGGTCCGCTCCGAGCCGACGCCGGACTCGCGCAAGAACCGCTATCGCGCCGAGGACGTCCGGGCGCTGAAGGAGCGCCGGGTGCCGTCGCCGGAGCCGCGCGGCCTGCGCAGCTTCGATGCCGATCTGCCGGTCATGGACACGGAGATCTCCACCATCACCGAGGACGGCGCGATCTATCGCGGCGTCAACTGCGTCGATCTCGCCGAAAACGATACGCTGGAGCACACGGCGACGCTGCTGTGGGACGTCTCCGGCGTCGATCCGTTCGCCCCGCATAATCAGCCTGCGATGTCCGACGAGATGCGCCTGATCGCGCAGGCCGCGCGCCGGGCGGCACCGATCGATCGCGCCATTGCCGTGCTGGCGCTCGCATCGAGCGCCGATCCCCGCGCGTTCACGCGTGCGCCGGATGGCCGCGCCATGGTCGGTGCGCGCATCGTCCGGCTTCTGGTCGCGACCATGCTCAACACGGATCCGTCCGCCGAGCCGCTGCACCAGCAGATCGCGAGGGCCTGGGCGCCCGACAACAAGCACGCGGCCGATCTCATCCGCCGCGCGCTGGTTCTGCTCGCCGAGCATGAATTGAACGCGTCCACCTTCACCGCGCGCTGCGCGGCCTCGACCGGCCTCAATCTTTATGATTCCGTCATCGCCGGCCTCGCCGCGCTGAAGGGACCGAAGCACGGTGGCGCCGGCGTGCTCGCCTCGCAACTCGTCAAGGCGCTGGTGGATCGTGACGTCGAGCCGATGGTCCGCGAACGCGTCGCGCTCGGCGAACGCTTTGCGGGCTTCGGTCACGGTGTCTACAAGCGGGGCGATCGGCGCGCGCAGTCGCTGCTGAATGCCCTGGCCCGCGCCGGCGCACCGCGCAAATTCACCAAAGAGGTGCCGGAGCGCATCGCGGAGGCGACCGGCGAACTCGTCAATATCGACTACGCGCTCGCGGTGCTCGTGCACGCGCTGCGCCTGCCGGGAGGCAGCGAGCTCGCGTTGTTTGCGATGGCCCGCAGCGTCGGCTGGGTCGCCCATGCCAGCGAGCAATTGCAGTTCGGCAAGCTGATCAGGCCAAGGGCAAGGTATGTGGGACCGGCACCGGGACGAAGGGCGGGGGTTGCGGATTCCAAGGGATAATCAAAAACCCTCATGGTGAGGAGCGCGGAACGCGCGTCTCGAACCATGCAGGCCCGGCTTTCGCCCGCGGCCATCCTTCGAGACGCCCGCCGTTGGCGGGCCCTCAGGATGAGGCGGTGCGCCTGGATACACTCTATCACCCCCGCGGCTTCGCCACCGCGACACCGCCGCCGTTCCGGCGGCGATAGATCCAAACCGCCGCGCCTACGACGATTGCCACGCCGACCACGGTCAAAATCCACATGTGCTTGTACGGATGCCCATGGTGCGGCAGCCCGGCATATTCGTGCAGGGCCGACACCGCCAAAACACCCGGCAGCACATGCGCCGGCGCCCAGACCAGGATTGCGGGGATGTTGATGGCGTAGAAGCGGGCCGGGGGCATGCCCAGCGCGCCCGCGGTGACCGGGACGAAGGCCCGGATCGGCGGCACGAAGCGGGCGAAGAACACCGCCCAGGTGCCGAAGCGGTGGAAGAAAGTCTCGCTCTGCTCGACCACACGCGGATAATTGGTCATCGGCCAGGTGTTGAGGATCTCCCGCTGCTGCCGGTGCCCGATCCAGTAAGCCGAACCATCGCCGAGCACTGCGCCGAGCGCTGCCGCCAGCAACACCCATTGCAGCCTGAGCTCGCCGCCTGGGACCAGGGCGCTCAGCGCCAGGATGATGGTCGAGCCGGGGATGACCGAGCCCACCACCGGAACCGCCTCCAGCAGGGCCGCCAGGAAGAGGGTCAGATAGGCCAGCCACGGATGGGCCGAGACGAATGAAATGAGGGGATCGAGAAAGGACGTCACATCGTCTCTGTGGTGGGATTGGGCCTTGGGGTTCGAACCCTACATTCGGACCCTACATAAGTAACGAGCGCCGGTAAAAGTGCCACCCGCGTGAGCAGGACCGTGCCCTCGGCACGAAATTCAGGCGTGATTCGCAGGGCAGCCTTCCAAAAATCGCGTTCCTTGCCTATCTAAATGAAAAGACAACGGAACTTTGATTGGGGGGCGGGCTTCTGCCCGCGGGTTGTCTCTGATAGGTTCGCGATCGCACCCAGCCGCAGCCAACGTGCAATAACTGGTCTCGGGATCGCCCGGGACCTCGGAGGATTGATGACGACCGCCGCGATGTCCAAAGTTGAGGAAGTTTCCGGTTTGCCCGACATGAAGGTGTCGGTGCGCCAGGTGTTCGGGATCGACAGCGATCTCGAAGTCCCCGCTTATTCCGAAGTCGATCCTCACGTCCCCGAAGTCGATTCCGATTACCGCTTCGATCGCGCCACCACGCTCGCCATTCTCGCCGGCTTCGCCCACAACCGCCGCGTCATGGTCACGGGCTATCACGGCACCGGCAAATCCACCCATATCGAGCAGGTCGCCGCGCGACTGAACTGGCCCTGCGTGCGCGTCAACCTCGACAGCCACATCAGCCGTATCGACCTCGTCGGCAAGGACTCGATCGTGGTCCGCGACGGCAAGCAGGTCACCGAATTCCGCGACGGCATCCTGCCCTGGGCGCTCCAGCATAACGTCGCCCTGGTGTTCGACGAATACGACGCCGGCCGCCCGGACGTGATGTTCGTGATCCAGCGCGTGCTGGAAGTCTCCGGCCGGCTGACGCTGCTCGACCAGAACAAGGTGATCAAGCCGCACCCGGCATTCCGCATGTTCTCGACCGCCAACACCGTCGGCCTCGGCGACACCTCGGGCCTCTATCACGGCACCCAGCAGATCAACCAGGGCCAGATGGACCGCTGGTCGATCGTCACCACGCTGAACTACCTCAGCCATGACGAGGAAGTGGAGATCGTGCTGGCCAAGGCCAAGCACTATCGCACCACGGAGGGCCGCGACATCGTCAACAAGATGGTTCGCCTCGCCGATCTCACCCGCAACGCTTTCGCCAATGGCGATCTGTCGACGGTGATGAGCCCGCGCACGGTGATCACCTGGGCGGAAAACGCCGACATCTTTAGCGACATCGGTTTTGCGTTCCGGGTCACCTTCCTCAACAAGTGCGACGAGCTCGAACGTCCTCTCGTCGCCGAGTTCTACCAGCGCTGCTTCAACGCGGAGCTGCCGGAATCGGCGGTGAACGTGGCGCTCAGCTGATTTCACGCGATATGTCGTCCCGGCGAACGCCGGGACCCATACCGCGTGATGTCTCGAGTGAAGCGCCGCCGATAATTTCTCCTGACGCAATGATCGCCGGTGGTTATGGGTCCCGGCCTTCGCCGGGACGACGGGTAAGGGCGAGATGAGCACCACCTCCAACTCCAAATTCCGCAACACCAAGGAAGCTCCGACCGAGCCGTTCAAGCGCTCGGTGGCCTCCTGCCTGAAGGCGATCGCCAAGGCGCCCGAGCTCGACGTCAGCTTCGCCGCCGAGCGTCCCGGGCTCGCACCGGGCAAGGCGCGGCTGCCCGAACCCGCGCGAAAAATGACCAGGCGCGATGCCGCGATCGTGCGCGGCCATGCCGACTCGATCGCGCTCAAGCTCGCCTGTCACGATCCGAAGCTGCATCGCAAGCTGATGCCCGGCAATCCGCAGGCGCGCGGCGTGTTCGAGGCGGTGGAGCAGGCCCGTGTCGAGGCGATCGGTGCGCGGCGCATGGCGGGCGTTGCGAAGAACCTCACTGCGATGCTCGACGACCATTTCCATCGCGGCAAGTTCGACGAGATCACCGATCGCGCCGACGCGCCGCTCGCCGACGCGCTGGCGATGCTGGTGCGCGAACGCCTGACCGGCATGGCGCCGCCGACGGCCGCCAAGAAGATGGTCGATCTCTGGCGTCCCATCCTCGAAGACAAGATCGGCAGGCGGCTCGATCGGCTCGATACCGTGGTCGAGGACCAGACCAGGTTCGGCGATGCCGTGCATGATCTCCTGACGGCGCTCGAGATCGGCGACGAGCGCAGCGCCGACAGCGAAGACAATGACGAGAACGACGAGAACCAGGACGGCGACAACGATCAGTCCGGCGCCGAGGGCTCGCCCGATTCCGACGCCGCGCAGGAGATGAGCGCTGATCAAGCCCAGGCGTCGAGCGAGGAGATGAGCGAGAGCGCGATGGAAAGCGCGCAGGCCTCGACCTCCGACACCTTCGACGACGGCGAACTCGGCGACGACGAGACGCCGGGCGAGGCGACGCGACCGAATTCGCACGGCAAGAACGAGCCGCGCGGGCCGGAATATCACGCCTTCGCGCCGAAGTTCGATGAGATCATCGCCGCCGAAGACCTCTGCGACCATGACGAGCTGGAGCGCCTGCGCGCCTATCTCGACAAGCAGCTCGCACATCTGCAGGGCATCGTCGCCCGTCTCGCCAACCGCCTCCAGCGGCGCTTGATGGCGCAGCAGAACCGCGCCTGGGAGTTCGATCTCGAAGAGGGCATCCTGGACCCCGCGCGCCTGTCCCGCGTGGTGACCGATCCCTATCACCCGCTGTCCTTCATGCACGAGAAGGAGGCGACGTTCCGCGACACCGTGGTGACGCTGCTCTTAGACAATTCCGGTTCGATGCGCGGCAGGCCGATCACGGTCGCGGCGACCTGCGCCGACATCCTCGCCCGCACGCTGGAGCGTTGCGGCGTCAAGGTCGAGATTCTCGGCTTCACCACGCGCGCCTGGAAGGGTGGCCAATCGCGCGAGGCGTGGCTTGCCGCCGGCAAGCCGGCCAGTCCCGGCCGCCTCAACGATCTCCGCCACATCATCTACAAGTCGGCCGATGCCCCGTGGCGTCGTGCGCGAAAGAATCTCGGCCTGATGATGCGCGAGGGGCTGCTGAAGGAGAACATCGACGGCGAGGCGCTCGACTGGGCGCACAAGCGCCTGCTCGGCCGGCCCGAGCAGCGCAAGATCCTGATGATGATCTCGGACGGCGCGCCGGTCGACGATTCCACGCTGTCGGTCAATCCCGGCAACTACCTCGAGCGGCACCTGCGCCACATCATCGAGGAGATCGAGACCCGCTCGCCGGTCGAGCTGATCGCGATCGGCATCGGCCATGACGTGACGCGCTATTACCGCCGCGCGGTGACGATCGTGGACGCCGAAGAGCTCGGCGGCGCCATCACCGAAAAACTCGCCGAACTCTTCAGCGAGACCAACACCGCGCCCACGCAGCCGGCCAACCGCCCGCGACGCAAATTGCATTCGTGAGCAAGCATCGATCCCGCCGCAGCTTTATCGGCCACGCGGCGGCGGGATTTTCCACTCTCGCACTGTCTCGTCTGGCGCAGGCACAGCCCGCGCCGAAGCCGGCGCTCATCGAGCACGCCGTCGCCGCGCCCGTTGGCATCGAGGTCAACGCGCGGCCGATTCCCAATTTCGAGCCGCGCGACCGCGCGCGCACGCGGTTCGGTTCGCTGGACTATCGCGGCGGCCTGGTGCTGACCTCGCCGCATCGCGGCTTCGGCGGCCTGTCCGGCTTCCGCTTCCTCGACACCAAAGGCGAGCGCTTTCTCGCGATCTCCGACCAGGGCACCTGGTTCACCGGTCGCATCCGCTATTCCGGGCGGAGCATGACCGGTCTCGACGACGTCGAGGCTGCGCCGGTGCTCAATGCGGAGGGGCGGCCGATCACGGAGAAGCGGCTGTGGTACGACACCGAATCGCTCGCGCGCGACGGCGACTTCGTCTATGTGGGGCTCGAGCGCGTCAACCAGATCATGCGGTTCGATTTTTCGAAGGGCGGCACGCGCGCCCGCGGCGAGGTGCTGCCGACGCCGCCGGCAGTGCGGAAGTTGCCCTATAATAAAGGGCTCGAGGCGCTGGTGTTTGTCCCCAAGGACATACCAAAGGGGCAGCCGCTCGCGGGCACCTTGATCGCGCTGTCGGAGGGCGGCTTCGATGCCGACGGCAATCTGATCGGATTCTTGCTCGGCGGCCCGACGCCCGGCCAGTTCAGCATTCGCCGCACCGAGCAGCAGCTGATCAGCGATGCGGTGCTGCTGCCCTCGAGCGATCTCCTGATCCTCGAACGCAAATTTTCCTGGTTCACCGGCGTCGATATCCGCATCCGCGCGATCCCCCTGAAATCGATCGCGCCGGGCGCATTGGTCGACGGCCCCGTGCTGTTCAAGGCCGATCTCGGCCACGAGATCGACAACATGGAAGGCATCGACGCCCACGTCACGCCTGACGGCGAGACCGTGCTGACGCTGGTGTCCGACGACAATTTCTCGATGCTCCAGCGCACCCTGCTGCTGCAGTTCGCGCTGGTGGAGTAGGGCGGCGCGGCCGCAATGCATGACGCTACGAGCCGCCATGCCCGCCGCGCGGCTGGCAATCGGCGCATCGCTCACTACACTCTGTCCAACTCCCCGCCCCATCCCGGAACTCCCCCGCATGAGCGTCCTGTTTTCCCCGATCAAGCTGCGCGGCCTGAATTTGAAGAACCGCGTCGTGGTGTCGCCGATGTGTCAATATTCGGCCGAGGACGGCGTTCCCACCGACTGGCACTTCACCCACATCAACAATCTCAGCCTGTCGGGCGCGGCGATGTTCTGCATCGAGGCGACCCATGTCGAGGCGATCGGCCGCATCACACCGGGCTGCCTCGGGCTCTACAGCGATGCCGCCGAGGCCGCGCTGAAGCAGATCCTCACCTCGGTGCGGAAACATTCCTCGACCGCGGTCGCAATGCAGCTCGCGCATGCGGGCCGCAAAGCCTCGAGCGCGCGGCCCTGGGACGGCGGCCAGCTGATCCCGCAGGACCAGGGCGGCTGGCAGACCGTGGCGCCGTCAGCGCTGCCGCACAAGGAGGGCGAAGCCGCGCCGCTGGCGCTCGACGCCGCCGGCCTCAAGCGCATTCGCGATGCCTTCGTCGAGTCGGCGAAGCGCGCCGATCGCATCGGCATCGACGCGATCGAGCTGCACGGCGCGCACGGCTATCTCCTGCATCAGTTCCTGTCGCCGATCTCGAACAAACGCACCGACGAATATGGCGGCTCGCTCGAAAACCGCATGCGCTTCCCGCTGGAGGTCTATGACGCGGTGCGCGCGGCATTCCCGCACGACAAGCCGGTCGGGATGCGGGTGTCGTCGACCGACTGGGTCGAGGGCGGCTGGGACCTGGCGCAGACGATTGAGTTCGCCAAGGTGCTGAAGGCGCGCGGCGTCGACTGGATCGATGCCTCCTCCGGCGGCGTCTCGCCGCTGCAGAAGATCGCGCTCGGCCCCGGCTATCAGGTGCAGTTCGCAGAGGCGATCAAGCGCGAGACGGGTTTGCCCACCATCGCCGTCGGCCTGATCACGGAGCCGAAGCAGGCCGAAGAGATCGTCGCATCCGGCAAGGCCGACATGGTCGCGCTCGCCCGCGGCATGCTCTACGACCCCCGCTGGGGCTGGCACGCCGCAGCGGATCTCGGCGGCGAGGTCGAAGCCCCCCCGCAATACTGGCGCTCGCAGCCCTCGACGCAGAAGGCGCTGTTCGGCAAGACCAATTTCGGGGCGCGGTGAGGGGGGCGAATGTGGCGCGACGACCGCGCCGCAAACTCGTCATTGCGAGGAGCCCTTGCGACGAAGCAATCCAGACTGCGTCCGCGGAAAGAGCCTGGATTGCTTCGCTGCGCTCGCAATGACGGTCGGGGAGGCATGCGCCCACGCAAAGGTCGCCGCGCTTGCGTCCTTTGGTCCTAAACCATCCCACCTCACGCATCCGTAAACCCTCTCACCTTCCACCTCCGCCAAATCTGGCCTAACCTCGCGTGCGTCCAACGCCTCGCGGAGGCCTGCCATGCGGTTTCGTATCCGGAAAGCTGCCCACGTCATCGAGCGCGTGGGGCTTGCGATGGCGGGCGCGGCGTGCGGGCTGTTCGTCGGCGCTTACGTGGGATCCGCTATACCCGCGCTCACCACGGAAGGCTTCCTGCTGCTGATGATGGTGCTGGGCTTCGTCGGCTTCTATCTCGGCATCGACACACCGCAACTGCCTTTCGACGAGGCCCACGGCGACATCGACGCCGCGGAACTGTTGAGCTCCGCCGGCACGCTCTGCGCCACATTCACTGCGCTCGCCTCCGTCGCCATCATCGTGCTCCGCCTCGAACCGCATATTGCGTGGAGCTGGTTCGCCCTGTTCGGCTGGATCGCCGGCGTCGCGATGCAGATCGTCGCGGGGGCAAAGGCGCGGATGCGGAAGTCGTGAATTTGTTGTGTTGGGAGAGATCGCGCCGCAAGCACAGTGCGTTCCCTCCCCCCTTGTGGGGGAGGGCTAGGGAGAGGGGTAGCCACACGGCGTGCTCTGTCGAATGAAGCGAGACTCTGTTGCCGTCACTTCGCAGGTCGCCGACACCTTTTGCTGGGCCACCCCTCTCCCCAACCCTCCCCCACAAGGGGGGAGGGAGCCGAGCGGAGTGTGGAGCGCGGCCTTGTTCAACAGCTGGAAGGACTCAAAACACCACGCCCACTTTCGTGCCGCGCTTCCACGCCACGCGGCAGCGCTTCTTGGTGTTGACATGCAGCAGCTCGAAGCGATCGGGAATCTTCACCTGGCCGCCGAGATCGACGCAGGCGCCGCCCGGCGAATAGTCGATCAGCGTGCAGGGGATCACCGGCGCGCGCGGGTCGGTGATGATCTTGGCCTGGCGGGACACGAGGCCTGCGGGTTTGACGCGGGCATGTCGGCGCGGATGCATTGGCACTCTCCTCCAATTTCCGCGGATGGCGCGGGTGGTTTGTCGATGATGCCAAGGAGTTGATTCGATCCGGCTAAAGCGGGGCGGAGAATTTTAATGAAAAGTATTGGCGAATGGAGAAAGGAGCGGTAGCGGGGTGCGGCTGCCATCAAAGCCCGTCCGTCATTGCGAGCGCAGCGAAGCAATCCAGACTTCCTCTGCGGAAAGATTCTGGATTGCTTCGCTGCGCTCGCAATGACGAGCGGAGTCACCCCACCACGATCTCCCCCGCCTCGCCTCCAGCGCCCACACCCGGCGGCACCGGCATCGGCACCGTCACATAATCCTTCGGCAGATTCACCGGCCGATAACCGGGCTCCACCGCCATCCGCTTCAACACGCTCTCATGCACATGCGAGCCTTCGGGAATGAGGCGCGGTTCGCAATCGGGAATGTAGAGCCGCATAAACACCTTCCGCTCCGGCCATTCCTTGTAGGTCGCGCTCTTCGGCAGATACTCCAGCACGCGCCAGGGCGCCGTCATCGAATTGTGCAGCTCGCCCGTCTTGCCGGTGTAGGCCGGCTCCACATATTGAAACGGTGAGTTCTTGCGCTGGATGCCCCAGGCGAGCTGGTTCACCGTGCGCGGGTTGAAGTTCAGCCCGGCCTTGGCCGCCTCCTCGATCATCCAGAGCAGCGGATATTTGGACTCGCCGCTCTCGGCTTCCGGATAGCCGCCGCCGACGTCGCAATGCACGCCGGCGAACCACACCTGCAGGATGTCCTGCGGCTCCTTCTTGTCGTCGGGCACGAAGCGGTTGCGCCAGTAATCCTGCGGCTCCTCATACTGCTTGAGGCGGAACATGCAGCGCCGCTCGTCGATGGCGATCGCCTGGCGGAAGATGTTGACGCTGGGATTGCGCAGCGTGAAGGCGAGCTCCTCGAAGCTCGGCAAATAGCCCCGGTCGGCGCGCGGCACGATCACGCTCGCCACCGTGTCCCAGACGCCGATGAAGTGGATGGTCGGCCAGCGCGACGAGGTGATGCGTGCGAACTGGGCGGCGAGATCGAACTTGTTTTTCGGCAGCGGCCCGCTGTCGTCAAAACCCTCATCGACGAGGTCGCTGACATCGTTGCCGCGCCCGGTGCCGGAATATTGCTTGTAGGCGACGAGGCCACTGCCTGCGAGGTTGGCCTGCTCCGGCGAGATCAGGCCGATCTTGTGGATCAGCCCCGCCAGCACGCGCACGGTATAGGCGCCGCGCGAGAAGCCGAACAGGTAGATCCTGTCGCCCGGCGCGTAGTGCTCGACCAGGAAGCAATAGGCCGACAGCGTGTTGTCATCGAGCCCGTAGCCGGTGGCGAGCCCCAGCACCAGATTGATGTTGGCTTTCCAGCGGTGCCACGTCGACGGCTCGGTCACCGTGCCGACCCCGGGATCGTAGAACACCATCTGCCGCGGTCGCGTCTTGTCGGTCTTGCGCAGGCAGCGATACAGCTTCAGGACGTTGGAGATGTTTTCGGAAATCTCGTTGCCGGTGCCGTCACAGCAGATGACGAGATTCTTCGGCTCGGATGTGTGGTCGGCGTTGCGCTCGTGCTCCACAGGATACCCCTCCCGCTGATGCTACCCGGGCGAGTATAGCGGAAAAGCGCGGGGAGAAGGAGATGTATGGCCGGAAGTTCGACTGCGGCCATCCTTCGAGACGCCCGCCTGCGGCGGGCCCTCAGGATGAGGGATGAGTATGCGGCGGCATTTCAACGCACATGAGTGCAGCCAAGCCTCATCCTGAGGAGACCGCGAAGCGGTCGTCTCGAAGGACGAGGCGCTCGCTCAGGCGCCGCTGAGCGTCCTATGCGAGAGCCCCGCCGTTTTGAAAGAGGCCTCGCCGCTACTTCTTCTTCTGCCCGATCTCCGGCTGCCACGCCGCATCCTTGCGGCTGGGCGCCGCGGCGCTGGTCTTGATCTTGTCTTTCTTCGGTTTCTTGGTCTCGCGATTGCTGCGTTGCTGTCCCTTGGCCATGACGTCGTCTCCTCCTGGGTTTCGAATTCGTCCGCGTGCGAGATCGGCGCTGCAATGGTCGCTGGGCGAGGCGACGAGTTACACCTGCCCGAGCCATTGAAAGATCGCCGCTGCGCACACGAGGCGCGAAAGATGCAGCGCAACATCGACGCGCGGCAATTGCGTGAGCTGCGCTGACACGTTGGAGCGTACGCCCGCGCCGCGCCGATGGCGAGGACTAAAACGCCGCGCGCGAGTGTCGCGCTTGCAGCTTAAGTCCCGGCCCGCGCTGACATAAAGCTGGCTATTGCCGGGTAACAAGCGCATGGTTCGCCACGGCTGGCGTCGGTTGGGGCCCCTTCTTTGCGAAAGGCAGGCGCGCATGACCATCCGCTCGCGGCGAGAAACCATCACCTTCAAACATCCATTCCACATCCGCGGCGTCGCGCGCGAATTGCCGGCGGGCGCCTATGAGGTCGTCACCGACGAGGAGATGATCGAGGGCCTGTCCTTCGCGTCCTATCGCCGCGTCGCCACCATGATCACGGTGCCCTCCGAAGGCGTGCGCGGTGCGACGGAGATGCTGTCGATCGGCTCGGTCGACCTTGCGGATGCCCAACGTATCGACGCGAGTGCCTGAAATGACTGACATTCCGGTCGATCTCGACAGCCACCGCGGCATGGCCGCCCAGAAGGCAACCGATCTGCGCCGCGCGCTGGCCGATGTCGAGGCCCAGGTCAGGGAGCTGCGCGAGCGCGAGGCCGAGCTCGAAAACCGCATGATGTCGGTGCCCGCCACGTCCTGGCCGGAGGCCGCCGTGAAGGCCCGCCATCTGCTCAATCTCTATGCCGCGAGCCTCCCCGCCGAGGACACCCGTCACCGTGCGCTGGTCGCCGCGCTGTTCGACGATTTCGCAAGGCTCAACGGCGACGGCTGACGGCAAGCCAACTCGTGGCGCCATCGCGCAACGCTCGCAAGCACACCCGTCGTCCTGGCGAAAGCCAGGACCCATAACCACCGAAGTCAGTTGTTGTGCATCCTCGTGCCACAGCGTGCTTCGATACGCTGACCGACGCCCCCAGTGCGTAATTGCGCACAAGGCCGGCACGACGCGGACGCAAAGGAGTACCCCATGACGCTCACCACCAGCCGCTTCATCGCCCACGACCAGGACCGCGGCATCGTCCAGTTCTCGATGCAGGACGGCAGTAAGGAGATCGCCTGCGCGATCTCGACCTCCGCCATGGACGACCTCGAGCGCGGCCCGCGCGCCAGGCCCAGCGAGCGCGAAGAGCAGTTCACGCGCCTGCGCGAACGCATCGAAGCCTGCACCGGACGCAAATATCAGGCTACGGAGTTCGAAGGCACGCCGCCGGGGATCGTGCTGCGGAGCATTGATTTTCGGGGGTAGGGGGCTGCTCTCAGCAAGGTATCTCGCTCGACATTCTTTGGAGCCTGCCAACGCGACGCCGGCGCGTTGCACGAAATGGCGATCACCAATCTGAGGGAACGAGTGCCTTGCCGCGCCATTCCTCTGTAAGGGAGACGTTTGGGATGCCGCCCCAAACGCCTTCGTCGGCGTGGTCGAGGACGATGATTTGAAGCCGTCCACCTGCGGCCTCGACCTCTCGTCCCAAAAGAGCAAACACCTTGCGGACTGCTAGAACGTCCTGATCGCGCAGCGCGAACGCTTCAGTCGCGTCATCGCTTGCGGCCCGCTTCGGAAAATAAACTTGGCTAGGTTGATCATAGATCAACAGAGCAGGTACGAAATGTTGAGGCTCAGCGAGAAAGAATTTTTGCAACGCGAGCGTCAAGCTGACGTGATACGCGAGCCAATTCGCCCCACTGCCGATTTCCCAAAGATAGTCATCTCTGCTGCCGCGAACTACCTTTACCGTAAGGTCGTCGATTATGAGCCTCACGGGAGCATCCGGCCACTCGGCATCTAGCTGCGGCACCAGTTGAGTGGTCATGCTCTCAATTCGGGTGAGCGCGTTATTTAGTTTGCGGCGGATCTCTGCGTCAGAGACTGTCTTCTGAAGGGTTTCAATTTGCCTTCGAAGTCCTTCGATCTCCATGCGTAGGTCGGATGATTGGTCAGCCCGGTCATACAATTGCAACGCCTGTTCGAGGCGACCTAGAAAGCGTTCGACTCGGTCGAAATGATCGGCGACCTCGCGTGCGGCTTCAGAATCTCTCTCCAAGTTACCAATTTCGCCTCGAACCTCGTTCAGTCGACTAAGTACTTCCTCGGTGGCTGCTCGCTGGCGGAGCATTTCTTTATCAAGAGTCCCGGAAACGCTTGGAAGGGACTGAAGTCTTACATCAAGCGCGTCCAGAGTATCGCAAAGCTTTAGGAGTTGATTTCGATCACCCCCACTCACAATTGCAACAGGATCGTCTACTTCAGTTGTTACTAGGCCGCGAAGCCAGCTCGCCAGAGCGAGTCGATCGCGCTGAATGCGTATTGCACCACCATAGGCTTCGCTACTTTCCAACAGGCGTCTAAGCTCGTTTAGACGTTGCCTGTGTTCGTTAAGTTGCTCGGCGAGATCGCTTTCGTTGGTTCTCAGAAGCTCTAACCTCGTCAAGCTGATATCAATTCCAGCAAGCGACGGCCTCGCATTCCGTGCATTGCTGGTCACGACGCGTCGAAGCAAGTCGACAATGTTTGACCAGTCAGTTGGAAGGGTCAAATCTGCCGGCAGTAAGCCAAGCTCGATTGCTTGCCTTAACCAACCTTGTGCCTCCAGTTGCCAGGCGGAGTTCGCTGACGTCATCGTTCGCAGCTCGGCTTCTTTGCGACGCAAGATTCGATTGAGGCGGTCCAGTTCAAATCTCGCTTGCAAGACTGCAGCAGTGACTGCTCCAAGGATATAGGGGAAGATCGTCTTCAGCTTTTCGCGATGCTCGGTAGTGTCGGCCTTGAAGAACATAACGTCGGGATTTGCGACAATGTTCTGCGGCTGAAATACGAAAGCCATAAGGTCACGAAAACCTGGGCGAGCCTTGTATCCACTCTCCGGATTTGGCTCAAATTCGAGATTTGTCAGACCGGCTAGTCGGTTCAACGCTTCCTTGACGAAATCGACGTTGGTGTTCTTGCCCTCTATGCGAACAGGAACTTGGACTTCTTGGCCCTCAAGGAAGAACATGTCGCCAGTATTTTGTTGATCGCCGGGCTCGCGCCTAGCCAGAAGTTTCTGCCCTTCAACGGTTTCGATTACGATTCCGAACCATCCGCATTTTTCCCGGATTACCCCAACGGGGATCGCGCACTTGTCGGCTCCGAGACAGTAATCGATAATCGGAATGACTGCCGATTTTCCTGTTTTGGATGCGCCGCTGATAACGCTCACCGCTCTGCGTTTGAAATTCACGATCCTTGGCGGGGCTTTAGCGCGCGGCCAAAGAATGAGCTGCTGAATCTGGAAATACATCAGAACTCCACTGCCAAAATAGAAGCTATTTGTTGAAAACTGAGTTGTGCGAACCAGAACCCAACTTTGTCCGCTGCCCCTGAGAACGCTCTGATTCTTTCTGGGACCGCAGCCTTTCGGACGGAGGTCTCGGGTGTATTCGCGCGAATGTATGTGGTCGTATAGTCCAACGTGAGGAGGCGTTGATTGATACCCAATCCGATTGACTGCAATGTAAGGGGTCGAAGAGCGAGCGCTCGCTCGTGGACCGCCAGGAGCTTCTCTCGCTCCTTTCCAAGCTTCGCTGCAAAGAGAGTAAGCCCGGACGGCTTCAGCGTTGAACTAATGACATCCAATGTTGGTCGGTGAAGTAAGAGCGGTAATACAAGAAATGACAAAGGTAGCAGCGGGGTGCGACCGTCCTCGGACTGATATCCAAGCCCAAACCGCCAAAGAGCGTATGCGCCAAGCGCGGGATTCTGGACAATCTCGATTTCGTTCAACGGCCGCATCCAGAGTTACTCCTCAGCGGGTCCAAGCAACGATTTGTAATCGGGATGCCAGCCCACTTCTCTAACGTCAGCCAGAGCGTTGAAAGATCCATGCACGAAGTGTTCGGGAACCGAGCGAGTATCGATCGGAATTTGCAGCTGGGCGCATCGTCGGTAGATTTGACGTCCTCGAAATGCTCCCTCCTCGAACGAGAAGAGGTCATCTATCTCTCCGGAGATTAGCCCGTGGCGCCGTACAAGCGAATCGTCGAAGTCGCTGAAACTCCCTTCCCAGACGAGCCCTGCTTCTGCCCAGCGGGATTTATCTGAAGATGCTCGAAGGAAGTCGCTGATCGCTCTGACTCGATCGCCTTCGCTTGCGTCAATAATCTCGAGTTGGCGGATGAAGGTTGGTCGTTTGACGAGAATTGCTGCGACCTGCTCTTCTTCTGGCTTTGAAGATAGGGATGTGAGCAAACCGGGAAGATTATTTCTTTGAACAAAAGCGATGAAGTTGGCCTTGAACTTATCTCCGTCTATCTTCGCTGCTTTTCCTTTGCGAATTAGCTCATCCGCCCATTCCTTTGCCATTCCGATGGCTGAATGACAAAGAGCGTCGACTAGCTCGGCGACCACGGTTGTCTTAATGAGCGCGCGTAGGCTCTCTATAGGATCGTCTTCACTTACTATGATTAGTCGCTTTGCAATGGCGGCCCGCTCTTCATCTGTAGCTGACAGGAAGCGCTGAATGTAGGTCGCGCAAGCAGTGGGCTTCTTCTTCTTAAAGCTAGAGGCAATAGCGTCGGTTAGACCTTTGACGTCGGCATTGGAATTACAGTTGTTTAACGCTTCAGCCCAAGAGCCCGTGTGAAACGGTGACACGTAAATTCGAAACTGAGACTTCTTGGGATCAATCGCTCCACTTGCCGCGCTGTCGAGCCAATTGGCGAGCGCTTTCCATAAATCTGCGGCCCAGTCAGATAGCGGATTTTGTTTGAGGGCACTCTTTGTTTGCTCGAGAGTGACTGCGCCGTTGGAGTAGTGGACGGCTACATCATCCAGCAGTTCTAGCGAAACCTGAGCTCCACTAGGGCAGGTTAAGAGATGATAGCAGAGACGGACCTGTTGCAGGGAAAAGCCCAGGTATGGTCCGGGTGCAGCATGTTTTACGGCTTTTACAGCAACGTTCATTCCCGCCCCTGACGACTAGCCACAATGAGCCGAGCCGATTTCCCTTCTTATTCTTGCACGCCTCGGTTGATGATCAATAAGGCTAAAGCATAGGCTGCGAATCGATGAGAGGGGAGTCCCCGTGTTCCGAGGCCATAGCCTTGATGCACAAGAAAAAACGGCCGGATCTTCCGATCCGGCCGTTACGCAAAACTTGATCCAGCTAAGCCTACGCCTCGCGACGCAAGCCCTCGCCCAATTCGAAAATTCTTAGCTCGCCTTCTTCTCTGGCGCAGGGGCCGGGCCGATCTTCTTCTGGATGGCGCGCTTCAGCTCGAGGGCGCGCGGCGACAGCACGGCGGCTTTGGCCTTGAGCAGGAAGGGATCGAGGCCGCCATTGTGGTCGACGCTCTTGATCGCGTTGGTGGAGACGCGCAGGCGCACGTTGCGGCCCAGCGCTTCGCTGATGAAGGTCACGTTGACCAGGTTCGGCAGGAAGCGGCGCTTGGTCTTGATGTTGGAGTGGCTGACCGTGTGGCCGACCTGGGGGCCCTTGGCCGTCAATTCGCAGCGGCGAGACATGGCAAAATCCTCAATCTTTCCCAACGATGTGCGGCCGCCATTCGGGGCGCCACGGGCAAATTCTCTGTCCTTGCAGGGAGCGGGCGGACGTATAGGGGGGAAGCGGCGGGACGTCAAGGTTTTGGGGCGGGTTTCGTGCTCCAAGGTAGCTGTCATCGCCCGGCTCGACCGGGCGATCCAGTACGCCGAGACGGTACGGCTGACCAGAGGGGCCGCGGCGTACTGGATGCCCCGGTCAAGCCGGGGCATGACAGCGGTGGAGGTGGCGGGGTGAGGTGCGCGGTTCTGACCCGCCCCGATCACCAAAACGGCAATGATTATCGCGCCTTACCATCACATAAAGGGCGTATTCGCGCCCGAAGAGTCCAGTGGAGTTCCGGACGCGGAGTGGCCCGGACACATTGCTTGGCGCGGGTTTTGGCTTAAGTAACAACCGTTCGCGCCCCGATTGGATTGTTTCGTGCTCACAACGTCTCATCTTGCGCCAAGCCTGCGCCCAAATGAGCTGCGCTCAGCGGAGCGGCGCGCAAGGAATCCACGCGCAAGTCATCCGCGCTCTGCCGGCCGCTGGGTCATGGCGGCCCTTGGCGGGCTGGTTTTGGCGTGGGCGGCGGAGCCCGCGGCGGCGCAAGGCAAGCTCGAGGCGCAATACGAGGCGACGCTGTCGGGCATTCCCGTAGGCCGAGGCGCCTGGAACATCGACATCCAGGACGATGTGTTCGCGGCCGCGGCCTCCGGCGGTACCTCGGGGCTCTTGAAATCGTTCGCGGGCGGGTCGGGCACCGGCGCCTCGCAGGGCCGCGTCGTCAACGGCGCGCTGGTGGCGACCGGCTACCAGGCCTCCACCACCACCTCGAAGAAGACCGAAGAGATCCGCATCACGCTCGACAAGGGCAATGTGAAGGATTTTGCCATCCTGCCGGAGCCGCCGGTCGATCCCGACCGCATCGTCGTCACCGACGCGCATCGCCGCGGCGTCTGGGATCCGATGACGGCCTCGCTGGTGCGCGTAGCAGGCAGCGGCGACGTGCTGTCGGCGGACGCCTGCCACGGCAGCGCCGCCGTGTTCGACGGCCGCATGCGCTACGAGCTCAAGCTCGATTTCAAGCGCATGGAGAGCGTGAAGGCGGAGAAGGGCTATCACGGCCAGGTCGTGGTCTGCTCGCTGTATTTCGTGCCCATCGCCGGCTACATCCCCGACCGTCCCGTGATCAAATATCTCGCCGCCCAGCGCAACATCGAGGTCGCGTTCGCGCCGATCGCGGGAACGCGCATCCTGGTCCCGTTCTGGCTGAAAGTGCCGACCCCGCTCGGGCCGGCCATGCTGGAAGCCACCAGCTTCATCACCACGGCCCAGCCGCCCAGGATCGCGAAGACGCAGTAGAGGGGCGTCCCGTGCTGAATCTCCCTTTTTGGTGAAAATAAACGCAAGCGATTTCAATGGCATCCCTACTGTGCATGGGGTTGTTTTCGCACTTTTTGTTTGGGAGGGCTCCAGGGCCGGGAATCCATTTGACTCCTCCCCGATTCTGATTCGACTCCGCGCCGTCCCCAGCTTTAACGAATCCGCCACCGAAACGTCGCTTGTGCGGCGGGCCAAAACTCCATCTAGTGCGAACCCAATAAGCCTCCCGCGACATCTTGCGAGAACGGAACAGGACTCAAGGGGGAGTCAGCGATTCGGCCGCGATTCGTTCTCAACTCGTTCCGAAGCTTAAAGCCAACGGGAAAAGCGTCGCAAAGTGAGACAGTTGCGCGGGATTTGGGAAGGGGCGCCGCATTCTCCGCCGTCATGCCCCGGCTTGACCGGGGCATCCAGTACGCCGCGCCCTCTCGGTTTGATCTGCGCCGCCTCTGGAATACTGGATCGCCCGGTCGAGCCGGGCGAGGACAGCAGTGTGTGAGGCGAGCCCTTCGCGCCACCGCCCCAAAACAGCACTGACATTCGCCCCAATCGCCATTACCTAATCCCCCAGATGCCTTTTTCCTCCTCCCCCTTCGCTTCCGAGCGGCTTCCCGGCGCCGGCGTCACTGCGGTGCTCGGTCCCACCAACACCGGCAAGACCCATCTCGCCATCGAGCGGATGCTCGCGCATCCCTCCGGCATGATCGGGCTGCCGCTGCGCCTGCTGGCGCGCGAGGTCTACAACAAGATCGCAGCAAGGGTCGGCCCCGACGCCGTCGCGCTCGTGACCGGCGAGGAGAAGATCAAGCCGAAAGCGCCGCGCTATTGGGTCTCGACCGTCGAGGCGATGCCGCGGGATCTCGACGTCTCGTTCCTCGCCGTCGACGAGGTGCAGATCGCCTCCGATCTGGAGCGCGGCCACGTCTTCACCGATCGCATCCTCAACCGGCGTGGCCGCGACGAGACGCTGCTGCTCGGCGCAGCGACGATGCGGCCCATTATCGAGCGGCTGCTGCCGGGCGTCTCCATGATCACGCGGCCGCGTCTGTCGCAGCTGGAATTCGCCGGCGACCGCAAGATCACGCGGCAGCCGCGCCGCACCGCCATCGTCGCCTTCTCGGCTGACGAGGTCTACGCCATCGCCGAGCTGATCCGCCGCCAGCATGGCGGTGCCGCCGTGGTGCTGGGCTCGCTGTCGCCGCGCACCCGAAACGCGCAGGTTGCGATGTTCCAGAACGGCGAGGTCGATTACCTCGTCGCCACCGACGCCGTCGGCATGGGCCTCAATCTCGACGTCGACCACGTCGCCTTTGCCTCCGACCGCAAGTTCGACGGCTACCAGTTCCGCCGCCTGACGCCGTCCGAATTCGGCCAGATCGCCGGCCGCGCCGGCCGCGCCACCCGCAACGGCACCTTCGGCACCACCGGCCGCTGCGCACCGTTCGAGCCCGAGCTCGTCAATGCGCTGCAGAACCACACCTTCGACCCCGTGAAGGTTTTGCAATGGCGCAATTCGAAGCTGGATTTCGCTTCCCTCGGCGCGCTCCAGGTCTCGCTGAACCTAGCCCCCGGCCATGAGGCGCTGACCCGCGCGCCGATCGCCGAGGACATGCGCGTGCTCGACCACGCCGCCCGCGACGCCGAGGTGCGCGATGTCGCGCATGGCAAGGATGCGGTGGAACGGCTGTGGGAGGCCTGCCAAATCCCGGATTATCGAAAACTGTCGCCGGCCGCCCATGCCGAGCTGGTGACGACGCTGTACGGCTTCCTGATGCGGAAGGGGTGCATCCCCGACGCCTGGTTCAGGACCCAGATCGACCAGGCCGACCGCGTCGACGGCGATATCGACACGCTGTCGGCCCGGATCGCGCAGATTCGCACCTGGACCTTCGTCGCCAACCGTCCCGACTGGCTGAAAGACCCCGAACGGTGGCAGGGGATCGCCCGCGAGGTCGAAAATAAATTATCGGATGCGCTCCATGAACGCTTGACTGAGCGTTTCGTTGATCGCCGGACCAGTGTATTGATGCGCCGCCTGCGGGAGAACACGAGCTTGAATACTGAAATCGGCAAGACCGGCGAAGTCATCGTCGAAGGCCATGTCATCGGCCGCCTCGATGGCTTCACCTTTGCACCGGATGCGGCGGAAGCCGGCTCCGATGCGAAAGCGTTGCAGGCTGCAGCGCAGGCCGTGCTCGCCGGCGAGATCAACGCGCGCGCCGAAAAACTGGGCAATGCGCCGGACGAGCAGTTCGTGCTGACCTCGGAAGGCATCATCCGCTGGACCGGCGATGCCGTGGCGCGGCTGTCTGCCGCAGAGGACGCGCTGCATCCGCGCATCCGCATCATCTCCGACGAACGCCTCACGGGCGCCCCCCGCGACAAGGTGCAGGCCCGGCTCGAGCTCTGGCTCAAGACGCATATCGAAAAGCTGCTCGGGCCGCTGTTCGAGCTCAGCAAGGCCGAGGACGTCACCGGCATCGCCCGCGGCATCGCCTATCAGCTCGTGGAGGCGCTCGGCGTGCTGGAGCGCCCGAAGATCGCCAACGAGCTGAAGGACCTCGACCAGCCCTCGCGCGCGACCTTGCGCAAATACGGCGTCCGCTTCGGCGCCTATCACCTCTATTTCCCCGGCCTGCTCAAGCCGGCCGGGCGTGCTCTGGCCGCGCTGCTCTGGGCGCTGAAGCAGGACAATGTCGATCCCTCCGCGCTGTCGGGCGCGCAGCATCTGGCGAGCTCCGGCCGCACCTCGTTCCCGGTCGACAAGCAGCTGCCGCGCGACGCCTATCGCGTGCTCGGCTACAAGCAGGCCGGCGAGCGCGCCGTCCGCGTCGACATCCTGGAGCGCCTGGCCGATCTGATCCGTCCGGCGCTGGCCTGGCGCGAGAACGCGTCCGGCGAAAAGCCCGCCGGTGCGTTCGACGGCCGCAGCTTCGTGGTGACGCAGGCGATGACCTCGCTCACCGGTTCGGCCGGCGAAGATTTTGCCTCCGTGCTGCGTGCGCTCGGCTATCGCATGGACAAGCGCCCGCCGCTGCCGGCGAAACCCGCCGCGGCTGTTGCCGAGATCCCTGTTGCTGACGCGGCTGCTGCTGAAGCCTCCAGCGAAGAGACGCCCGCAGCCGAAACGTCGGTCGAGGACGCCGCAGTGCCTGCGGAAACCGCGATCGAAGCCGCCGCCGAGCCTGTGACCGTCGAAGACGCGCCCGGCATGGAGCAGCACGACGAGCCCGTGCAAGACGAGCCGGCGCTCGAAGCCTCCGTCACGCCGGAAGACGCTCCCGGCATCGCGCCGCCTGCGGAAGAGGCTGCGGCACCCGTTGAAGCCGCCGAAACCGCACCTGCCGAGACCGCACCTGCCGAGACCGCGTCTGCAGAGACTGCTGCAACCGAAGCCGCTGCGTCGGCCGATGCGGCTGCGCCTGTGGAAGCCGCGGCAACGCCCGCCGAGCCCGAGCTCATCGAGGTCTGGCGTCCCGCCGGCCGTCACGACGATCGCAAGCCGCGCCACGAGCGCCATCGCAACCAGCGTCATCACCAGCCGCGTCCGCAGGCGGCTGCTGAAGCAGGCACTGCGCCTGCCGAAGGCGAAGCCCAGCCTGCCGCCGACGGCGAGAAACGCGGTGAGCGTCATCGCCATGGCGGCGGTCATCGCCGGGATTCCGGCCGCGATGGCGGCAGGGACTTCCGCAAGCCGCGCGAAGGTGGCGCCGAAGCTGCGCCGCGGCCCGAGGGACGCGACGACAAGAACCGCCGCTTCGAGGGCAAGAATGGCGGCAACAAGGACCGCGACAACAAGGATCGCAACAAGGGCAAGTTTGGTGGCGGTGATCGCGACAAGGGTCGCGACAACCGTGGCCGCGACCGCGACAAGGGCCGCGACCGCCAGGGCGGACCCTCGCTGCGCCCCTATGCATCGAGCGCCAATCCGCGCGAGCGCGATCGCCCGGTCGATCCGAACTCGCCGTTCGCAAAGCTCGCTGCGCTAAAGGAGCAGCTGTCCGGGCGTAAGGAGTAGCGTAGCGTTTTCAAGCGAAGTGCGGAGCGGTTCGCGTGAAGAAAACGCGTCAGAGGGAATAGAGTCACGACCGAGCGGCAGCGCATCGACAAATGGCTATGGCACGCGCGGGTGGTGAAGGCGCGCACCTCCGCTGCCGAGCTTGTCGAGTCCGGCCATGTTCGCGTCAACGGTGCACGCGAGAAATCGCCGGGGCATGCGATCAAGATCGGCGACGTGCTCACCATCGCGCTCGATCGCACTGTGCGCGTCTTGAAAGTCACCGCCTTCAACGAACGCCGCGGCGATGCCGCCTCGGCCCGTGTGCTCTACGAAGAGCTCGGTGAAGGCCATCCGAATTCTCAGCGCAATTAATTGCGCTTTGAATTCATTTCTTGGTCGATCAAGCGCATAAAGCCGTCATGATCGGCCGTTCCTGAGCTTGCGGCGCCGGGCCATCCGCGCTACGCAAGCCGCGACTTTTAAAAGAGCTTTTCGGAGCGTTGGATGACTTACGTCGTCACTGAAGCGTGCATCAAGTGCAAGTACACCGACTGCGTCGAGGTCTGCCCGGTCGATTGTTTCTACGAGGGCGAGAACATGCTCGTCATCCATCCTGACGAGTGCATCGATTGCGGCGTGTGCGAGCCGGAATGTCCCGCCGATGCCATCAAACCGGACACGGAACCGGGCCTGGAAAAGTGGCTCACGGTCAACGCCGACTACGCCAAGAGCTGGCCGAACATCACCCAGAAGAAAGAATCACCTGCCGACGCCAAGGATTTCGACGGCATGGAGGGCAAGTTCGACAAGTATTTCTCCGCGAACCCCGGCTCCGGCGACTAATTCGGGTCAAACTTAACCCTATTAGCGGCGTTACCGCCGAAAACCAGCCCTTAAGACCCCTAAATCATTGATTTTTGCGGGAAATGTGCTATATTGGGCACATTGAGCCGAACCCTGGTTAGCCCCGTCGGCCCCGTTGGGTTCCCGTGAAACCAAATGTCGAACAGGGGCGTGGCAGTTTCCGCGCGCAGGCTGTGTCACAGAAAACGCGTAAAAAGAGTACTTCAGCGAAGGCTTCCCATAAGGACGCCAAGAAAGTCGCCGCGGCCAGCCGTAGCGCATCCAAGGGTCGGACCGCGACTAAGGCGCCGGCTGCAAAGTCCTCGAAGAACAAAAGAAGCGCAATGCCTAACAAGACTGCCAAGCCGGCCGCGAAAGCGACCGTTGCCAAGCCTGTTGCCGCCAAGCCTGCCGCCAAGCCCACTGTTGCCAAGACGCCCGCTGCCAAGGCTCCCGCTGCCAAGCCCGCCGCGCCAAAGGCTCCTGTTGCGGCTGCTCCTGCCAAGGCTCCCGTCGCTGCCGCCAAGCCGGCCGTGAAGCCCGCGGCTGTTGCGCCGAAGGTCGAGGAAAAGAAGGTCGTGACCCAGCGTCAGGGCTTCAAGGCCAACGAATTCGTCGTCTATCCCGCCCACGGCGTCGGCCAGATCCTGGCCATCGAGGAGCAGGAGATTGCCGGCGCGAAGCTCGAGCTGTTCGTCATCAACTTCATCAAGGACAAGATGACGCTGCGCGTGCCGACCGCCAAGGTCGCCAATGTCGGCATGCGCAAGCTGTCCGAGCCCGCGCTGGTGAAGCGTGCGCTCGAGACCCTCAAGGGCCGTGCCCGCGTCAAGCGCACCATGTGGTCGCGCCGCGCCCAGGAATACGAAGCGAAGATCAACTCGGGCGACATCGTCGCGATCGCGGAAGTCGTGCGCGACCTCTATCGCTCCGAATCGCAGCCCGAGCAGTCCTACAGCGAACGCCAGCTCTATGAAGCCGCGCTCGACCGTCTCTCCCGCGAGATCGCGGTGGTGCAGCACTCGACCGAGACCGAAGCGGTCAAGGAGATCGAGGCCCAGCTCGCCAAGAGCCCGCGTCGCACCGGCGCCAAGTCCGAAGCCGCCGAAGGCGAAGCCGACGCCGAGGGCGATAGCGACGAGACCGAGGGCGGAGCCACGGTCGCCGACGAGGCCGCGTAAGCGGCTCGCGCGTCGATCGCAACAGATCAAAAGCCCGGCCGTTTGGCCGGGCTTTTTGTTTGGGGCGCCGGATGATCTTGCTCGGTCCGTAGGGTGGGTTAGCCGAAGGCGTAACCCACGATGCTGCCGCAAAGAAGTGGTGGGTTACGCTTCGCTAACCCACCCTACAAAGTTAACCAACCTCACTTCACCGGCCGCTTCTCGAGCTTCCGCGCCAGCGTCCGCCGGTGCATCCCGAGCCGTCTTGCCGCTTCCGAGATGTTGAAATCGGTCTCGATCAGGGTCTGGTGGATGCGTTCCCATTCCAGCGTCTTGATCGATGTCGGCCGGGCGTCGAGCGCAACCTCGGCATTGCCTGCGGCCTTGTTGAAGGCGGCCTCGATGTCGTCGGTGTTCGACGGCTTGGCGAGATAGTGGCATGCGCCGAGCTTGATGGCCTCGACCGCGGTGGAAATGCTGGCGAAGCCCGTCAGCACCACGATCAACATCTCCGGATCGTGCGTGTGCAAGAGTTCGACACAGGCGAGCCCCGAGGCGCCGCCGAGCTTGAGGTCGACGACGGCATAGCCGAACGATCGCTCCTCCAGAACTTTCCGCACGTCCTCGATCGAGGCGGCGAGCACGACCTCGTAGTCGCGGCGCTCGAACGAACGCTTCAGGGTGCGGGCGAAGCCGGCATCGTCCTCGACGACGATGAGCGAACGGTCAGGCGTCAAAGCTGCCTCCGATCGCGAGCGTGGCGAGCGGCAGCGTGAGGCGGACCGTGGCGCCGCGCTTCCTGTGGTTCTCGGCAGTCACGCTGCCGCCAAGCTTGCGCACCACATTCACCACCAGGAACAGGCCGAGCCCGCCGCCGGCGCGGCCCTTGCTCGACTGATAGGGCTTTCCGAGCTGTGCCAGCATCTCCGGCGCAAAGCCGGGGCCGCGATCGCTGATCGACAGCACGAGATTATCGCCCTCGCGCTCGGCAACGAGCTCGACCCAGTCGCGCGAGACCTCGTAGGCGTTGTCGAGCACGTTGAAGATCACCTGTTTCAGCGCGACGTCTGAGGCGATCGCGACGTCTTCGCCGAAGGTGTTGACGAAATACAGCGTGCGCGCCGAGCGCGCGTCGCGCCACTCTTCCACCAGCGCCGTGACGAAAGCCGCCACCGTCGTCGGCGACGATCCTTCGCCGCGGGCTTCGCCCGCCGACACCAGAATGCCTGTCACGATCGACTTGCAGCGTTGCAGCGAGGTCTCCATCTCCGCGAGGTCCTCGGCCAGCTCCTGATCGGCGGCAAGGTCGGGCATGCGGCGCCAATCGCCGAGGATGACCGAGAGCGAGGCGAGCGGCGTCCCGAGCTCGTGAGCCGCGCCGGAGGCGAGCAGGCCCATGCGCACGATATGATCCTGCTCGGCGGCATGCTGGCGCAGCGCCGCCAGATGCGCGTCGCGCTCGCGCAAATTCCTGTTGATGCGGGTGACGAACACCACCAGCAGCACGGCGTTGAGCACGAAGCCCAGCAGCATGCCGGCAACCGTGAGCGTATAGGTCTCGCTCAGCGGGTTCGGCGGCAGATCGAGCGGCCGATAGGCGACGGTCAGCCAGACGAAGCTCGCGCAGGTCAGCGCGACCAGCGACCAGGTCGAGCGGCCATCGAGCAGCACCGCGCCCAGCGTCACCTGGAGCAGGAACAGCGAGGTGAAGGGATTGGTGGCGCCGCCGCTGAGATAGAGCTGCGCGGTCAGCGCAGCGACGTCCAGCATCAGGGCGACCAGCAGCTCGTTGTTGGTGATCGCGGCGCGATGGCGCACCCACACCAGGCTGGAGACGTTGAGAAATATCAGTGCGCCGATCACCGCGCCCATGCGGGTGAGAGGCAGGGGAATGCCGAGCCAGACATGCACGCCGCCGATAGTCACGATCTGCCCGACCACTGCGGTCCAGCGCAGCTGGATCAGCAGCGCCATGTTCTTGCGGTTGGTCTCGTCGTCGGTCGGCGCAGCGCCGATCAGCTCGCTGCGCGCGTCCGCCTGCGATTGCAGCGTGACGGCGACATGCGTTCTTCCGTCGTCAGGTGGGCTCGACGATCGTTCCAGCATCTGATCCCGTCCTGCGGGCGTCGGCATCGGAGCCGTCGGCCGCTTCGTGGAGGAAGCCGCTCCAGGGCTTCCTGCGGCGGAACAGCCCGCCGCCGAATGTGACGATAAGTCTGCCGGCTAGCATGAAAGCCAGGGCAAACCACGTCAGCGCGTAGATCAGGTGGTTATTGGGAAAGCTGATCACGGTCAATCCGCCGATTGGGCCGCCGCCGGATTGTGATCCAGCGTCGGCATCGACGAAGAAGGGCGCGACATGGTCGAGGCCGCGTGCCGCCGCAATCGCGGCAACATCCCGCGAGTACCAGCGATTATGCTCAGGCACGTTGGTCCTGAGGAATCCGCCTTTTGGCTCCGTGATGCGCAAGAGGCCGGTGATCTCGACCTGGCCGTCCGGATTGCCGTCCCGGCGCGTCGACGCGTCGCGCCGGTCGGACGGCACGAAGCCACGGTTGACCAGGACCAGCGTGCCGTCGCTACGCCGAAGCGGTGTCAGCACCCAATAGCCCGGGCCTTCCTCGGTGACGGCCTGAACCAGCGTCTCACGGTCATGCATGAAACGGCCGCTGACGCTGACATGCCTGTATTCGTCGTTTGCGGCGGAGACGGTCGGCCATGCCGCCGGCGAGGGGATCGGCTGGGCCGGGGCATGAACGCGCTGCTCGACGCGGTCGATCAGCGCCAGCTTCCAGGCGCGGCGTTCGATCTGCCAGACGCCGAGCGCGATCAGAAGTGCAATGGCCGCGAGCGAGAGGACCGTGAGCCACAAGGACGGGTGCGCAGCGTCGCGGCGCGCCCCGTTTGCCTTGCTCGTCTCGGTCCGGATTTCGTTCATTTCATCCCGTTCATCTGGTGGATCGGCATCATGTTGCTGTTGAGATGGTTCATCACCCACAGCGAACCGGACAGGGCGATCACCACCATGACGATGGTGAAGATCAGCGCCATCATACTCCAGCCGTTCTCGGACGTCGTGTTCATGTGCAGGAAGTAGATCATGTGCACGACGATCTGCACGACCGCGAAGGCCATGATCACGAGCGCGGTGATCTGCTTGCTCGGAAGCGCGCCGCTCATCACCAGCCAGAAGGGGATCGCGGTGAGTACGACCGAGAGCACGAAGCCGAGCATGTAGGTCGAGAACGAGCCGTGCGCGTTGGCATGGCCGTCACCATGGTGATGATCGTCCGCGTGGGCGACGTGAGTATCGGTGTTCATCGCAGAACTCCCAGGAGATAGACGAAGGTGAAGACACCGATCCAGACCACGTCCAGGAAGTGCCAGAACATCGACAGGCACATCAGGCGGCGGCGGTTGGCCTCGATCAGGCCGAACTTCCAGACCTGCACCATCAGGGTCACCAGCCAGATCAGGCCGCAGCTGACGTGCAGGCCGTGCGTCCCCACCAGGGTGAAGAAGGCGGACAGGAAGGCGCTGCGCTGCGGCGTCGCGCCTTCATGGATCATGTGGGCGAACTCCGACAGCTCGATGCCGATGAACGCGGCGCCGAACAGGCCGGTGATCGCCAGCCAGATCTGGGTCTGGGCGATCTTGTTCTGCTGCATCGTCAGCATCGCAAAACCATACGTGATCGACGATAGCAACAGCATCGAGGTGTTCACCGCGACCAGCGGCAGCTCGAACAAATCCTTCGGCGCCGGACCGGCGGCGTAGTTGCCGCCGAGCACGCCGAAGGTGGCGAACAGGATCGCGAAGATGAGACAGTCGCTCATCAGGTAGATCCAGAAGCCGAGCGAGGTGCTGTAGCCTTCCGGATGCGGGTGTTCGTCGGCGAGGTAGAACACCGGCTCGCCGGTTTGCGTGGGATTGACAGCGACAGTCATTTACTTGGCTCCGGCGAGCAGTTTGGTGCGCGCGTCCTCGGCCCGGATGACGTCCTCGGCCGGAATGTCGAAATCGCGGTGATAGTTGAAGGTGTGACCGATGCCGACGGCGAGCATCGCGATGAAGCTCGCGGCGGCCAACCACCAGATGTACCAGATCAGGCCGAATCCCATCGCGGTGGCAAGGCCGGCGAGGATGATGCCGGTGCCGGTGCTGCTGGGCATGTGGATCGGCTTGAACCCGGTGAGCGGGCGCTGATAACCGCGCCTCTTCATGTCCCACCACGCGTCATTGTCGTGAACGACAGGAGTGAAGGCGAAGTTGTAGGCCGGCGGCGGCGAGGAGGTCGCCCATTCCAGCGTACGCGCATCCCAGGGATCGCCGGTGACGTCCTTGAGCTGCTCGCGCCTGAGGAAGCTGACTGCGAACTGCATCAGCATCGAGAGGATGCCAAGGAAGACCAGGAAGGCGCCAATGCCGGCGACGATGAACCAGATCTGCAGGCTCGGATCGTCGAACACGCGGAGGCGGCGGGTCACACCCATCAGGCCAAGCACATAGAGCGGCATGAAGGCGAGATAGAAACCCGTGACCCAGAACCAGAACGACAGCTTGCCCCAGAACGGGTCGAGCTTGAAGCCGAACGCCTTCGGGAACCAGTAGCCGATACCGGCGAACGCGCCGAATACGACGCCGCCGATGATCACGTTGTGGAAGTGCGCGATCAGGAACAGGCTGTTGTGCAGGACGAAGTCGGCCGGCGGCACCGCGAGCAGCACGCCGGTCATGCCGCCGAGCACGAAGGTCAGCATGAACGCGATCGTCCACATCATCGGCAGCTCGAAGCGGATGCGGCCGCGATACATCGTGAACAGCCAGTTGAACATCTTCGCGCCCGTCGGGATCGAGATGATCATCGTGGTGATGCCGAAGAAGGAGTTGACGCTGGCGCCCGACCCCATCGTGAAGAAGTGGTGCAGCCAGACCAGGTACGACAGGATGGTGATGACCACCGTGGCGTAGACCATCGAGGTGTAGCCGAACAGCCGCTTGCCCGAGAAGGTCGAGGTCACTTCCGAGAAGATGCCGAAGGCGGGGAGAACCAGGATGTAGACCTCGGGATGACCCCAGATCCAGATCAGGTTCACGTACATCATCGGGCTGCCGCCGAAATCGTTCGTGAAGAAGTTGGTGCCGACGTAGCGGTCGAGAGAGAGCAGCGCGAGCACGACGGTCAAAACCGGAAAGGAAGCGACGATCAGCACGTTGGTGCAGAGCGCGGTCCAGGTGAACACCGGCATCCGCATCATGGTCATGCCGGGGCACCGCAGCTTGACGATGGTGCAGATCAGGTTGATGCCGGACAGTGTCGTTCCGACGCCCGCGACCTGTAGTCCCCATATGTAATAGTCGACGCCGACATCCGGACTGTAGCCGATGTTCGACAGCGGCGGATAAGCGAGCCACCCGGTGCGGGCGAATTCGCCGATGAACAGCGAGGCCATCACCAGCACCGCGCCGCCGACCGTCATCCAGAAGCTGAAATTATTCAGGAACGGGAACGACACGTCGCGCGCACCGATCTGGAGCGGCACGACGAAGTTCATCAGGCCGGTGACCAGCGGCATCGCCACGAAAAAGATCATGATCACGCCGTGGGCGGTGAAGACCTGGTCGTAGTGATGGGAGTTGAGATAGCCCTCCGAGCCGCCGAAGGCGAGGGCCTGCTGCAACCGCATCATCAGCGCGTCGGCGAAGCCGCGCAGCAGCATCACGATGCCGAGGATCATGTACATGATGCCGATGCGCTTGTGGTCGACGCTGGTGAACCACTCGCTCCAGAGATAACCCCAGACGCGGAAATAGGTCAGGCCGGCAAACATGATGAGGCCGCCGGTCGCCACCACGGCAAAGGTGCCGACGACGATCGGCTCGTGCAGCGGCAGCGATTCGACGGTGAGCCGGCCGAAGATGAGCTTGAGAAGATCAGGAGACATGCGGGATCTCTTTACGAATCTGACTTCGGACGTTGTCCGAGGAAGAAGGACGAGGACTTCAGCGGCGTGAAACTCGGCCGCTTCAGGCCGGCGCCGAGCAGCGGCGCGGTGTCGAGAGGCGCCGTGATGGAGGCGGTGGTCCTGCCCTGCGGCGCATCGGGCGTGCAGGTGCCGGCGACGAAGGTCGGCTCCGGCCCAAGCGCCGTGCCGCGGCGGGCGTACTTGTCGTAGGCCAGCGGCAGCGTGTTGTTCAGGCCCTCATGGCCGAGGCCGCCCTTGGCGTCGATTGCCATCATCTCGCTCTGGCACATCTTGCCGGTCTCGACGCACATGTTGAGGATCAGGCGGTAGAGATCGGAATCGACGGTGCCGTAGCGCCGCACCGGCTCGTTCTGGCTGGGTTTTTCGAGCTGGAGATATTCGGCGCGGCCGAGCGAGCCGCCGCCGGACTTGGCGCTTGCGATCCAGGCGTCAAAGCCCTTGTCGTCGAGACCCTGGAAGTTGAAGTGCATGCCGGAAAAGCCGGCACCGCTGTAGTTCGCGGAAAAGCCCCGGTAGGTGCCGGCGTGGTTCACGACGGCGTGGAGCTTGGTCTCCATGCCCGGCATCGCGTAGATCTGGCCGGCCAGCGCGGGGATGTAGAACGAGTTCATCACCGAGGACGCGGTGATGCGGAAGTTGATGGGACGATCGACCGGAGCTGCCAGATCGTTGACAGTGGCGATGCCGTAGTCCGGATAGATAAAGAGCCACTTCCAGTCGAGCGCGACGACGTCGACCTCGAGCGGGGCCTTGGACTGGTCCACGGCGCGGTCGGCATGGATGCGGCCGAGCGCGCGATAGGGGTCGAGCAGATGCGTGCCCATCCAGGTCAGCGCGCCCAGGCAAACGATGATCAAGAGCGGCGCCGACCAGATCACCAGCTCGAGGCTGGTCGAGTGGTCCCATTCCGGCTCGTAGCGGGCGTCGGTGTTAGACTGGCGATAGCGCCAGGCGAACAGCACCGTCAGCGCCATCACGGGCACGACAATCAGGAGCATCAGGACGGTGGAGATGATGACGAGGTCGCGCTGCTGCGCTGCGATATCGCCGGCCGGCGCCAGCACGACGTAGTTGCAGCCGCTGAGCGCAACCGCCAGGGGTAGCAGCGCTAGAATCTTGAAACGGGACAAGGGCCGAGCCTTATGAGAATGAGTTTCTTTTGCGGGGCCAAGGGGTAGCTGCGGCGCAGCAATCCGGACATTGGACAATTTGTCCAATGTTGCACTGCGGGATGTTGCGCCAGACAAGGCTAGATTGCCTGGCGCCTCGCCGGGCGGTCGGCTTTGGTTTTCAGGACGTTAAGGGCGCGCGAATGGCGATGGCACAGACCCCCGCAATGGCAGACCACTCGGGCGAGCACGGCCACGACCAGGCCAGTCCCGGCGAGATCGCTATCGGCGTCATCATCGGCCGCACCTCGGAATTCTTCGACTTCTTCGTCTTCGCGATCGCCTCGGTGATCGTGTTCCCGCGCCTGGTGTTCCCGTTCACGAGTGAACTGACCGGCACCCTCTATTCCTTCATGATCTTCGCGCTGGCCTTCATGGCCCGGCCGATCGGCACCGTCATTTTCATGACGGTCGACCGCGAATACGGCAAGACGGCCAAGCTGATCTCGGCGCTGTTCCTGCTCGGCACCGCCACCGTCGCGATCGCGTTCCTGCCCGGCTATCACGAGATCGGCGTTGCCGCGATCTGGCTGCTGGCGCTGGCGCGCATCGCACAGGGTCTGGCCTGGGGCGGCGCCTGGGACGGCATGGCCTCGCTGCTGGCGCTGAACGCGCCGCCTTCAAAGCGCGGCTGGTACGCGATGGTGCCGCAGCTTGGTGCGCCGCTCGGTCTGATCGTGGCGAGCGGGCTGTTCGCCTATTTCGCCGGAAATCTCTCGGCCGACGACTTCTTCGATTGGGGCTGGCGCTATCCGTTCTTCGTCGCCTTTGCCATCAACGTCGTGGCGCTGTTCGCGCGCCTGCGCATGGTGACGACGGAAGAATATGCCTCGCTGTTCGAGACCCGCGAATTGCAGCCCTCGCGCATCTCCGAGACGGTGGCGCGCGAAGGCCAGAACATCATGCTCGGTGCGTTTGCGCCGCTGGCAAGCTTCGCTCTGTTCCATATGGTCACGGTGTTTCCGCTGTCCTGGGTGTTCCTGTTCACCCGCGAAAGCCCGGTGCGCTTCCTGATCATCGAGATCGTCGCCGCCGTGTTCGGCGTCGGCGCGATCGTGCTCTCCGGCGTCATCGCCGACCGCGTCGGCCGCAAGTCGCTGCTGATGGGATCGGCGATCGCGATCGCGATCTACAGCGGCTTTGCCCCGCAGCTGCTCGATGCCGGCGCGTTCGGCGAGACCATCTACATGGTGATCGGCTTCATCCTGCTCGGTCTGTCGTTCGGCCAGTCGTCGGGTGCGATCGCCTCGAACTTCAAGCAGGCGTATCGCTACACGGCTTCGGCGCTGACCTCCGACATGGCCTGGCTGTTCGGCGCCGGCTTTGCACCGCTGGTCGCGCTGTTGCTGGCGACCAACCTCGGCGTCATCGCCTCGGGTGCGTACCTGCTGTCGGGCGCGTTCTGGACCTTGCTCGCGCTCTGGCTCAGCGGCCAGCGCGAGGCCGGCGATATGGACGCGGGGCGCTGATCGGGCGGAGCTTGTAGGCTGGGCAAAGGCGCGTAAGCGCCGTGCCCACCATCTTTCAATAATCCTGATCGGGAATGGTGGGCACGCTTCGCTTTGCCCACCCTACGGCAGTTTAGCGTACGTCAATCCGCCACGACCTTCACACGATCGCGCACCTTCACCTGCGCGTTGCGATCGAGCCCGTTGAGGACGCGAAAACGTTCGGCCGGGTGATCGACGCCAGCCATGCGGTGGGAGAGGGATTCCACGGTGTCGCCGGGCTGCACGGTGATGACCTTGATGCGCAGCGGGCGCGCGGCCTGGATCTCGTCGAGCGTCAGGCGGCGGAATGAACCGACGGTCTCGCGCGCATTGCGCTCGCTCTCGGTGGACTTCTGCCGTGCCGCGAAGATGAAGCGGTAGACGTCGCTGCCGAACCGCAGCGCATAGACCTTGAACTGCCACTGGTCGCCCTTGGCGGTGGCGGACGCAGCCGGAAAACCGTTGATGGTGATGTCCTCGGTGGAGGCCTTCTCGACGCCTTCCATCCAGCCGGAATTCAGGTAATCGCCGAGCGACTGTTCAGCCGGCACCCGCACGACGTCGAACCGCATCGCCTGCGAGCCGCCGTCGCGCACGCCGATCACGGCCTGCGCAGTGTTGTCGAGCGTAAAATTGTCCGGCGCCTGGAAGGTGAAGCCGAGCTTCGGATGCAGGAAGCGCCGGCCGCGGACAAAACCTTCGCTGGGGTCTTCGCCGTAGACGAGATTGTCGATCGCGGCGAGATAGGTCTCGCGGTCGCGCTCGCCGCCCTCTGGCGCTGCGTATTGCCGTGCGATGGTCTGCGCGTTCTGCACGCGCTCGGGCGTTGCCGGATGCGACGAGGTGAAATCCTGCGCGCGCGGATCGAGCGAGGTCTTGCCGACCTTCAGTTCGGCATTGCGCTCCATCGCCGAGAGAAAGCGTGCGGCACCATAAGGGTCGAAATGGGCCTTGGCGGAAATGCCGACGCCGACGCCGTCGGCCTCGAACTCCTGATTGCGCGAAAAGCTCGCCATCGTCAGCTTGGTCTTGGCGAGCGCGAGCGCGGTGAGATCGGGATCGTTGCTCATGTCGGTGACGACGCGGGTGACGATCGCGGCCTGGCGGGCCTGGTCCTCGCGCATCGCCGCGTGCTTGGACAGCACATGCGCCATCTCGTGGCTGAGCACGGAGGACAATTCCGACGTATCGCTCGCCAGCGCAAGCAGGCCCCGCGTGACATAGAGCTGGCCGTTCGGCAGCGCGAAGGCGTTCACCGCGCCGGAATTGAGGATCGTGACCCGGTAACCCTGGTCGGGCCGGTCGGACGCAGCGACCAGCCGGTCGACGGTCTTGGTGACGAGCGATTCGAGCCTGGGGTCGTCATAGGTGCCGCCATAGCTCGCCAGGATGCGCTCATGCTCCTTCTCGGTGGCGGGGGTCTGGGCGACGGCCGGCTTCGGCTTGGGCATCGCGACGGTCGGCGGGGCCGCCGCGGTCTGGAAGCGGCCCATATCGCCGCAGCCGCCAAGGGCTGAACCCAGCACGAGGCATAGCACAGCCGGCGCTGCCCGCAGGCGGCGTTCACCTTGTCCGTGCCGTCCTAGCACCCCATTCACGTCGCTTAACCCGTGCCTGGCCCTTTTTAGGGCCTTACCCCTGTCGGCTCGTTTGCGCCCAGCAACTCGATTTGTCCTACGAGGCGTATATCGATACGCGGCCCCGTATTCCCCTCAGCCCAGCCTCGGACACGAATACGTTTATTTTCCAGAGACTTAAGAGCGATCCCGGCGCTTTCGAACGCGGGTACCATGCGCTTTGAAATAGTCACGGCGAAGCCGCGTGTCCAGTTTCGTCCGAAGTTGAGGTAGGTCATTGCCCCAGCTTGCCGGACCGACAGGACTTTGCCTTCGACCACCACAAAACGCCCGATCCCCGCCAAAATATCGTCCGGACTTTCCGCGTTTTTTATGGCCGACGGGTCAGCCCAGCTGCCCTTTTTTTGGCGCCTCGCCTCGGCCTCCGACGCCATCAGGGCCGCCGCGCAGTCCTTATCGGCAATCTCGGCGGAGACGATGGCGTCGCCCTGGGCGAGGAGCGTCGCCTGCACGGAGATGTCGCTCTCGCCGACAAAGACCAGCGCGCCCTGGCGGCCATAGCGGTCAGGCGTGTCGTCGGCGCTGCGCAGGATCACGTCGTGCCCGACCAGCAGCGAGGTCAGCGCCTGCTTCGTGGTCGCGGTCGGCTCGATGCCGGTCAAGCGGATTTCCCGGCCGTCATCGAGCCGCAGACTGCGCGCATCGATCGCGGTGACGCGGCCTTCGCCCTGGGACTCGAACTGGCACGGGCTCGCGAATGCGCTCTGCCCCGCGACGAGAAGGATTGCGATCAGCTGAAGCCGTTGCGTCACGTTGCCCGGTGAGGTTGCGTTGCGCTCCAATTATAACTCAAGCGCGGTGGGGCGCGAAGACTGTTTGTTCATACTCCGTCATTGCGAGCGCAGCGAAGCAATCCAGAGTCCCTCAGAGGAAAGATCCTGGATTGCTTCGCTGCGCTCGCAATGACGGCGGAGGCACTCTTCCGCATCTCGTCATTCCGCTTTGCGGAAAGCGCGTGTTGATCGCTCATCTGCATCGTCCCGCGCGCTTGCTGCGCTGTCGCGCATGCGGCATGATTGCGGCAACACCAATAACCAAGCCGCCATCAGAGTACGGCGCGATAAGGGAGGCCTTTTTCGATGAAGCATGTTGTGTCGGGTATTTTTGCTGCTGCGTTGGCGCTGAGTGCAAGCGCCGCACAGGCCCAGGACAAGCCGCCACTGAAGATCGGCGGCATCCTCGACATGTCGAGCCTGTATGCCGACATCACCGGCCCCGGCAGCGAGACCGCGGCCAAGATGGCCGTGGAGGACTTTGGCGGTGAGGTGCTCGGCCGCAAGATCCAGGTGCTGGCTGCCGACCATCAGAACAAGGCCGATCTCTCCGCCAATATCGCCCGCGACATGCTCGACAATCAGGGCGTCGAAATGATCTATGACGTCGCGGCGTCCGCGACCGCGCTTGCCGCCGGCGAGATCGCGAAAGCGCGCAACAAGATCATCATGTTCAACGGCCCGGGCTCGATCCGCCTCACCAACGAGGCCTGCGGTCCCTACACCATTCACTATGTGTTCGACACCTACGGCCAGGCCAATGTGACCGGCCTTGCGGCCGTGAAGTCGGGCCTCGACACCTGGTACTTCCTCACCGCCGACTACGCCTTCGGCCAGGATCTGGAGAAGGACACCAGCGCCGTCGTGACCAAGACCGGCGGCAAGGTGCTCGGCAGCGTGCGCCATCCGCTCAACACGTCGGATTTCTCGTCGTTCCTGCTGCAGGCCCAGGCCTCGAAAGCAAAGGTGATCGGGCTCGCGAACGCCGGCGGCGACACCGTCAACGCCATCAAGCAGGCGGCCGAGTTCGGCATCACCAAGGGCGGCCAGAAGGTCTCGCCGCTGCTCGCCTTCGTGACCGACATCGACTCGATCGGGCTCGAGACCGCGCAGGGCCTGTTGCTTGCGGAGGCCTTCTACTGGGATCTCAACGACGACACCCGCGCGTTCTCGAAGCGCTTCCAGGAGCGCATGAAGCGGCCGCCGACCTCGGCGCAAGCCGGTGTCTATTCGTCCGTGACGCACTATCTGAAAGCAGTGAAGGCGGCCGGCACGACCGATGCCGCGACGGTGATGAAAGTGATGAAGGAGACACCGATCAACGACTTCTTCGCCAAGAATGGCAAGATCCGCGAGGACGGCCGCATGTTGCACGACATGTACCTGTTCGAGGTCAAGAAGCCGTCGGAATCCAAGGGCCGCTGGGACGACTACAAGCTGCTCGCCACGGTGCCCGGCAGCGAGGCGTTCCAGTCGCTGGAGCAGTCGCGCTGTCCGCTGGTGAAGAAATAAACACCGTCATTGCGAGGAGCGAAGCGACGAAGCAATCCAGGCTGTCTCCGCGGAAACGCTTCGCTCGCAATGACGAGTGTGGTGATAGATCAAGCAAAACAACGACAAGGGAGACGTCCCATGAACGACATGGTTCTGCAGAAGCTCGAGGGTGGGCTGCTCACCATCACCATGAACCGGCCCGAGCGGAAGAACGCGCTCAACCCGGACATGGTCGCCGGGCTGGTCGTGGCGGCGCGTCGCGCGGCTGATGATCCGGAGGTGCGCGCGGTCTTGTTGAAGGGCGCGGGCGGCTCGTTCTGCGTCGGCGGCGACGTCAAGTCGATGGCGGAGGGCCGGGCGCCGCTGCCGTTCGAAGTGAAGATGGCGAACCTGCGCCGCGGCATGGAGGTGTCGCGCATCCTGCACCAGATGCCGAAACCCGTGGTGGCGCAGCTCGATGGCGCGGCGGCCGGCGCGGGTCTGTCGATGGCGCTGTCGTGCGACCTCCGCGTCGCCTCCGAATCCTGCAAGATCACGACCGCGTTCGCAAAAGTCGGCTTCTCCGGCGATTACGGCGGCACCTATTTCCTCACCCAGCTGCTCGGCAGTGCGCGGGCGCGCGAGCTCTATCTGACCTCGCCGGTGCTGACCGCGAAGGAGGCTCATGCGATCGGCATGGTGACCAAGGTCGTCCCCGACGCCGAGATCGACGCGGCCGCGCACGAGCTCGCGCTGTCGCTGGCGCAAGGCCCGTCGATCGCGCTCGGCTTCATCAAGCGCAACATCAACAATGCCGAGCATCTCGCGCTGGAGGATTGCTTCGACGGCGAGGCGATCCACCACACCCGCTGCAGCGACACCGAGGATCACAAGGAGGCCGCAAAGGCGTTCGTCGAGAAGCGCAAGCCGACCTTCAAGGGCGCATGACGATGGCGCCCTATATGCGGTTGCGGCAGATCTGCCTGGTCGCGCCGCAGCTCGCGCCCGTGATCTCCGACATCGCTGATATCATGGGCCTCGCTGTCTGCTACCGCGACGGCAATGTTGCGAAATACGGCCTGGAGAACGCGCTGCTGCCGGTCGACACGATCCTGCTGGAGGTGGTCGCGCCGTTCAAGGACGGCACCACGGCCGGCCGCTTCATCGAGAAGAGCGGCGGGCGCGGCGGCTACATGGCGATCTTCTGCTGCAACGATCCCGACGAGCGCGGTCGTAACGCCAACGCGCTGGGCGTGCGCACCGCCAACGTCATCGACCACGCGCCCTATCACGGCGTGCAGCTCCACCCCCGCGACTGCCGGGCCGCCTTCATCGAGTTCAACCACACCGAAGGCAGCGACGACATTTTGGGGCCGTATCCACCTGCCGGCCCTGACTGGCAAAAATTCATCCGCAAGGACGTGACGCAGGCGCTGACGAGCGTGGAAATGCAGAGCCCGGACCCGCAACGGCTGGCCGAGCATTGGGGCAAGATCATCGGCGTTGCGCCGGGTGGCGATGCCGAACTGAAGCTGCCCAACGCAACATTCCGCTTCGTGAAGGGCGCCAGCGAAATCATGAGCGCGCTGGAGTTTCGGGTCACTGATGTTGCCGGCGTGCTGCATGCTGCGAGGGCGAAGGGACATGCCGTGGCGGGCAACGAGTTCTTGCTCGGTGGGGTGACGTTCCGCGTCAGTTGAGTGCTTGGTAGTGATCCGTCACCCTGAGGTGCTCACCTCTTCGGCGAGCCTCGAAGGGCGACGGCCACCGGCGGGGCCGCTCATCCTTCGAGGCTCCCCGCACGGTGCTATGCACCGCGCGGCTCGCACCTCAGGATGACGGTCTGGATACGGCGGGTGCACGAAGAATAAGAAGGGGATCACTCCATGCCGCATCCGCTCGATAGCTTCTTTGCACCCGCCAGCATCGCGCTGATCGGTGCCTCGCGCGATCATGAGAAGATTCCGGGGCGGCTCTTGTCGATGTTGCGCAAGAACGAGTATCCCGGAAAAATCTATCCGGTGAACCCGAATTACGCCGAGATCGACGGCCTCATTTGCTACAAATCGATCACCGACATCGGCGCGCCGATCGATCTCGCAATCATCCTCATCCCCGCCCGCGCGGTGCTTGCCGCGCTCGAACAATGCGCCGCCGTCCGCGTGAAGAACGCCGTCATCATCTCCTCCGGCTTTGCCGAGGAGGGTGGGGAGAGCGCGGCGATGCAGGACGCGATCGCGGCGCTGGCGAGGCGGACCGGCATGCGGATTTCCGGTCCGAACGCCGAGGGCTTTTTCAGCCAGATGCAGCGCGTGGCGGCGACGTTCAGTCCCGCCGTGGACGTCAAGCCGGGCGTGGTGCCGCTGGTCGCCGCGACGAAGCGGATCGGCATCGTCGCGCAGAGCGGCGGCATCGGCTTTGCCTATTATCACCGCGCCAGCGCGCTCGGCATTGCCGTGAGCTATGTCGTCAGTGCCGGCAACGAATCCGATCTCGGGGCCGGCGAGTTCCTGGACTACATGGTGCAGGACGCTTCCACGGACGTGATCCTGCTGTTCATCGAAGGCATTCGCGACGTCGACAAGTTTCTCGCGGCAGCGCGGCGCGCGGCCGAGTTGAAAAAGCCTGTCATCGTGACGAAAGTCGGCCGCTCCGGCGCCGGAATGCGCGCTGCCGCCTCGCACACCGCGAGCATGGCCGGATGGTCGGCGGCCTACGACGCGGTGTTTGCCAAATATGGCTTCATCGTCTCCAACGATCTCGACGAAGCCCTGACGATCGCAGCGGTGCTTGCGAGCAATCCGTTGCCGAAAGGCGATCGCGTCGCCGTCGTCACCGTCTCCGGCGGTGCCGGCATCTGGGGCGCCGATGCCGTGGCGCTGCAAGGTTTGCAGATGCCGGAGCTCTCCGAAAAAGTCCAGGCGCAGATCAGGACGCTGATGCCGTCCTACGGAACCGCGCGCAACCCGATCGACGTCACCGCGCAGGGCGTGACCTCGGGCGGCTTGCAAAAGAGCGTCGATGTGCTCACCGCATCCGACGAGATCGACGCGATCCTGGTCGTGCTGTCGCTGTCGAGCGAGATCCGCAAGCCCTTTAGGGAAGCCGAGCTGACGCCGGTGCTGGCAGCGCAGCACAAGCCTGTGGTGTTCTATTCCTACACGGTGCCGTCCGATTTCGCCCGGCGCGAGCTTGCCAAATCCGGCGTCGTGGTGCTCTCGGGCCTCACCCATGTCGGCGTCGCGATGCGGCAACTCGTGGACTACGCCAAGTTCAAGCTCCAGAAGCCCTTGGACGTTGCGCAAGTCCCTGTGCGGGACATCTCTGCGCACCTGCAATCGCCGGCGCTCTCGGAAGCCGACAGCAAGGCATTGCTCCGCACCGCGGGCATCGCGCTGCCGGACGAAGTGCTGGTGAAGGACAAGGGCGGGCTCGACGACGCCGTCGCCCGCATCGGCTTTCCGCTGGTGCTGAAGATCCAGTCGCCGGACATCGCGCACAAGAGCGAGGTCGGCGGCGTGCGCGTCAATATCACCACAAAGGGCGAAGTGTTTCTGGCGTTCGAGGCGCTGCTCAACAACGCGCGCAAGCACAGGCCTGAGGCGGCCATCCAAGGTGTGCTGGTCGGCCCAATGGCGAAGCAGGGTGTCGAGATCATCATCGGCACGATGACGGACAAGACGTTTGGGCCGATGGTGATGGTGGGCCTCGGCGGCATCACGACAGAGCTATTCCGCGACGTCGTCTACCGCCCGGCGCCGGTCGGCGCAGAAGAAGCCGGCGCGATGCTGGCGCGCTTGAAAGCCGCACCGCTGCTGACAGGATTTCGCGGGGCCGCGATGGCGGATGTTGCGGCACTGTCGCAGTTGATCGCGGATATCTCTCTGCTTGCCGCGCAGCATGCAGAGGAGATCGCGGAGATCGAGCTCAACCCGGTGCTGGTGCACGCCGAAGGCCAGGGCGTGACCATCGTGGATGCGCTGGTGGTGGGGCGGAGATAACAGTCACAATTAACGCCTTCGCCGGGACGACATGGGAAGTTGTGGCCGCGCCAAAGTGATCCGGCCAAAAGTCGGAATCACCGCCCCCTGAAATTCGCCGCCCGCCGCTCTTCCGTGGCCTTCACGCCTTCCTTGAAGTCTTCCGTCGCGCGCAGCCGCGTCTGCTCCTCGAGCTCGTGATTGGTCGCCGCCATCACGCGATCGGCGAGGCCAGCGCGCATGGTGGCGCGGGTGGAGACGAGGCCGAGCGGGGAGCATTCGGCGATTTCGCCGGCGAGCTTCAGTGCGGCCGCCTTGACCTGGTCCTGCGGCACCAGTTCGTTGGCGAGGCCCCATTTGAAGGCCTCTTCGCCGGTGACGCGGCGGCTGGTGTAGAACATCAGCTCGGCGTTGTTCTTGCCGATCAGCTCGGGCAGCGTCACGGTCAGGCCGAAGCCGGGATGGAAGCCGAGTTTTGTAAAGTTCGCGGAGAAGCGCGCTTCGGGGCAGGTGACCCGGAAGTCCGCGGAGACCGCGAGGCCCAATCCGCCGCCGATGGCGGCGCCCTGCACGGCGGCGACGATCGGCTTCTTGGCGCGGAAGATGCGCACGGCCTGGATGTAGAGGTGATTGATCGCCCCGAGGCTGTCGGCCGGATCGCCCTTGGCCGTCTTATCGGCTTCGCGCGCCTCTTGCGCCTGTCGTGCCGGGTCCTGGAAATTGGCGCCGGCGCAAAACGCCTTGCCTTGCGCTGACAGTACCGAGCTGCGGATCTCGATGTCGCGATCGAACTCGTCGAGCGCGTCCGCGATCTGGTTGATCAGCGAAATGTCGAAGAAGTTGAGCGGCGGGCGGCGGATCTCGATGGTGCCGACGTGACCAACTTTTTCGACGCCGATATCTTTATAGGTGCTCATGATGTCCTCGAAGAGTTAGCGCAAACCAAGCCCGCGCGCGATGATGCCGCGCAGCACCTCGGTAGTGCCGCCCTGGATGGTGAGTTTCGGCGCGGTCTTGATGGCGAAATCGAGCTGCCGCTCCAGCGTCTCGCGGTTGGTCGCGGTCTCCTCGACGAAAGCGGCGAGATCGCGCACGCGGTGCGGCAGCTGCTGCTCCCACACCGTGCCGATGTCCTTGACGATGGAGGCTTCGACGACCGGCTCCTTGCCCGCTTGCAGCATACCCGCGACCGAGACCGACATGCGCCGCATGGTGTGGAGCTGCGCCACCAGCCGGCCGATGCCTTCGGCACTGCGGGTATCAGGATTGGGGCCGACCGCGCGAACCAGCTCGGTCAGCACGTAATAGGTCTCCAGGAAACGCTCGGGGCCCGAACGCTCATAAGCGAGCTCGCTCGTCGCCTGCTTCCAGGCGCCGTCGACTTCGCCGAGCACGTGATCGTCGGGTACGAAGAAATCGGTGAACACGACCTCGTTGAACTCGTACTGGCCGGTGATCTGGCCGATCGGGTTCACCCGGATGCCCGGCTGCTTCATCTTGACCAGGAACTGCGTCAGGCCGTGACGGCGGTTCTCCTTGGTCGGCTGCGACGTCCGGAAGATCGCGATCATGTAATCGGCGATGTGCGCCGACGAGGTCCAGATCTTGGTGCCGTTGATGAGATAGCCGCCGTCGGTCTTGGTCGCGCGGGTCTTCGCGGCGAACAGGTCCGAGCCGGAGTTCGGCTCGCTCATGCCGATCGCGAAGCAGATCTCGCCGCGGCAAATGCGCGGCAGGATGTCCATCTTGATGTGCTCGGGCGCGTACTTGATCAGCACCGGTCCGCTCTGGCGGTCGGCAACGAAGAACCGCCGCGTCGGCGCGTTGGCGACGCGCATCTCCTCGGTCACCACGTAACGTTCGAGGAACGAGCGCTCCTGGCCGCCATATTTTTTCGGCCATGTCATGCCGAGCCAACCCTTGGCGCCGACCCGGCGTGAAAATTCCGGCGCGTCGGTGTCTTCGCGGTTGGGCTTGTGCGGATCGAAGGTGCCGGCCGCGATTTCCTCGGCGAGGAAGGCGCGCACTTCCTTGCGCAATTGCTCGCATTTCTCGGGCAGGCGGATCGGATCGAAACGGAGGGCAGCGGTCATTGTTGTCTCGTCCCTGATCAGCGCGAAGCCACGAGCGGCCATAATTCGTCGGCGCCGCGGTTGGCAATGAGCTTGCCGAGCTCGACGGCCCAGTGGCTTTCCGAACCGAAATCGTCGCGCCAGGCCAATGCCCGCAGCGAATAGCGGTGCAGGATGTGCTCCAGGGTGAAGCCGATCGCGCCATGGACCTGATGCGCAATGGCGCCGCCCTTTTCCGCGGCTTCCGCGCAGCGGATTTTCGCCGAGGCGGCTTCGAGGTAGACCGCGTCGTCGAACGATCTTGCGTTCGCGATGGCATCGGCGGCCGAGGTCGCCGCGGCAAGAGCGGCAGCCGACTCGCCGGCGAGGCGGGCGAGATTGTGCTGCACCGCCTGGAATTTGGAGATCTTCTTCTCGAAGGCGACGCGCTCATTGGAATAGCGCACGGAGATGTCGAGCATTGATTCCAGCGCGCCCGCGATCTGAAGGCTGCGCGCGACGCCGCCCATCAGCATCATTGTGGTCTGGTCAAAGCCCTTCGGGGCGGGTTTGATGGCGACGGGCTGGACCTTGTCGAGCGTAACGGTGTCGCTGTGGTCGTAGCCGACATTGAGTCCGGTCTCGATCCGACCCTTGCTTGCGTCGACCAGTGCGATCGAGGCGCCGTCCTTGCCGTGGGCCAGCACTGCGAAGTGCTTTGCCGCCTTTGCGAAGGGCACGCCGCGAGCTCGGCCGGAGAGCGCACCATCGGCATCCAAGGTGATGCGATCCTTGGGCGAGGCCGGCAGCACCGTCATCTCGCCCTCGGGGGATGCGATCTTCGCCTGCGCCAGCAGCCAGCCGGCCAGCATGGTTTCGGCCAGGGGAACCGCGACTGCGAAACGGCCGGCGGCGTTCAGCAGCGCAAAACCGTCGGCAAGACTCGCGCCGGAGCCGCCGAGATCGTCCGGCACCCAGGCCAACGGCAGGCCGGCTTCGCTCAGCGCCTGCCACAGCGGCGCCTGCCACGAATCCTTCTTGTCGTTGTTGACGGTCTGCGGATCGGCGAGATCGGCGAAGATTTTCTCCGCGGTCTCGACGACGATATTGTCACTCTCCGCCACAGCGTTCCCCGTGTCTTGCCATTGGCGCATCCGGCCCAGTAGGGGCGGACGCGCAGGTTCTTCTTGCGCCCGATGATCCGAAAAAGCCATGGCCCTGACAAGCGTTGATCGCAGATCAACCTGCGGCGCGGGCATGGGCGCAAGGGACTATAGAAGGCTAATTCCGCTTAGCGGAGTTTGCTCGATTTGCAGGGCGCGGCAAACTCGCTAAACAGAACGTCGATATTCAATCAAGGGGAAGGACATCCGGATGGCCAAGGACAGTTTGTACGCAATCGTGACGGGGTCCGCCTCCGGCCTGGGTGCTGCGACCGCGGAAATTCTCGCACGGAGCGGGGCGCGGCTCGTCATCAACTATTCCTCGAGCCAGAAGGAAGCGGAGGCGACCGCGGAGCTTTGCCGCAAGGCGGGCTCACCGGAAGTTCTGGTCGCGCAGGGCGATGTCTCGAAGGATGACGATTGCCGCAAGATCGTTGCGGCAGCTGGCGGCTGGGGCCGGCTCGACGTGCTCGTCAACAATGCCGGCACCACCAAGCATGTCGCCCATGCCGATCTCGACGGATTGTCTGCGGAAGATTTCCAGCGCCTGTACGGCGTCAACACCATCGGCCCGTTCCAGATGGTGCGCGCGGCGCGCAGCCTGCTCGAGGCCGGCGCCAAGGCCTCTGGGCGGCCGTCCGCCGTGGTTAACATCTCCTCGGTCGCCGGCATCAGCGGCGTCGGATCGTCGATCGCCTATGCCGCGAGCAAGGGCGCGCTCAACACAATGACGCTGTCGCTGTCGCGTGCGCTGGCGCCGCTGATCCGCGTCAACACGGTGTGTCCCGGCTATATCGACACACCCTGGTTCACCAAGGGCCGCGGCGAGGCGGGCGCCAAGCAGGTGCGCGACAGCGTCGTGGCCAAGGTGCCGCTGAAGGTCGCATCTTCGGCGGAAGACATCGCCCAGCTCGTCTGCTTTCTGGCGATGCCGGCCTCTAGCAACATGACCGGCGAGGTCGTGCGCATGGATGCGGGGATGCATTTGGTGACGTGATCGCGAGGCACACTCTCTCCACGTCATGGCCGGGCTTGACCCGGCCATCCACGTGTTGCTGCGCGGATCAAAAGAGGTGGATGCCCGGGTCAAGCCCGGGCATGACGATGAGGTGGCGGTGTGCCGCTTTCGGGCGCTTTGAAGCGTCAACCCTTGATCACGCCGCTCGCCACCAGCCGGTGCCAGATAAACAGCACCACCACGGCGCCGACGGTGGCCATGATGAATCCCGCGCCCTGGTCGGGACTGTAGTGCCCGATGGCCTGGCCGATGAACGTCGCGAGAAACGCGCCGGCGATGCCCAGGATGGTGGTGAGGATGAAGCCGCTCGGATTGTTCGGTCCCGGCGCCAGCCAACGCGCGATGAGGCCGGCGACGAAGCCGACGACGATGATCCACAACAAGCCACCCATGCTCATGTCCGTGCTCCCCTCGTTTGACTAAACTAAATCAGACTCTGCCCGCGATCTCTTGCTCGGTCGGCAGCCGTCCGTCCGGCGTCAGATGATCGACCACCTGCGGCAGATATTGGCTGAGGCCGGAGAGCAGTTCGTCACGCGACAAGCCGCTCTGGGCCGACAGGCTCTCGATCTGGTCGGCGCCGAGCGCATTGGCGAGATCGCCTGGTGCGATCGCCTTGTTCTCGCCCTTGCCGACCCAGGTATTGGCAGTATCGCCATGACCGCTCTGCTGGAGCTGGTTGAGGAGATCGCCGAGACCGCCGCTGAGCACGCTGCCGGCCGCGCCGCCCGCGAGCAGGCCGCCAAGGCCACCCTTCAACAGGTCACCGAGGCCGCCGCCAGCGCCTGCATTCACCGACGGGGGGAGATGCGTCGGCGTCGGTGCCGGGGACGGCTGCGGCGCGCTGCCGGTTTGGTTGCCGCTCAAATGCTTGAATGCCTTCCAGGCGAGCAGGCCAAGGAGCGCCATGGTCATTGGCGACATGCCGCCGCTGGATGAGGATTGTGAACTCGGCGTGCTTGGGCCGCGCGGGCCGTTCTGCATGCCGTTGAGGACGTCGAGCAAACCCATGGCGTTCTCCCTTGGCGCTTTCTTGCTGGTAACAAGCCCCGATCGAAAACATATGAGGCCGTCATGACGGTTACAAGGCGATTGCGCCGCAACTGCGGGAATGGGCAGCAGGCAGCGCCTCTGCTATCGAGGGCAGACCGTTAAGGAGACAAGCCAAGGTGGTTACGGATCGACCGATCGTGGTGGCCGGCGCAGGCGCCATCGGATGTTTCGTCGGCGGCACCCTGGCGGCTGCCGGCCGCCGCGTCGCGTTCTTGGTGCGGCCGCGGGTGAAGGCCGAGATCGAGCGGTTCGGCCTGCTTCTGACCGATTTCGACGGCTCCGAGAAGAAGATCGGCGCGGGCCAACTCGCGCTGTCGGAAGATCCCGCGATCTTCCACAGCGCCGGCATCGTGCTGGTCACGGTGAAGAGCGCCGACACAGCCGGTATCGCGGACCAGATCGCGCAGCATGCGCCGCAGGAGGCCGTCATCGTCTCGCTGCAAAACGGCGTCGGCAATGTCGCGGTGCTGCGCGAGCGCCTCGGCGACCGCCGCGTGCTCGCCGGCATGGTGCCTTTCAACGTGGTCGCGATGGGCGAGGGCCGCTTCCACCGCTCGACCTCCGGCGACATTCATGTTGGTCAAGATGATACGAACACGGCCGCAGCGCTGTCGGTGCCGGGGCTCACCATGCGCGCGAGCCGTGACATCATCGGCGTGCAATGGGGCAAGCTGATCATCAATTTGAACAACGCGCTCAGCGCCTTGTCCGACATGCCGCTCGCCGCGCAATTGGCGAACCGCGACTGGCGACGGCTGTTCGCCGATCAGATGGCGGAGGGGCTGGCTGCAATGAGGGCTGCCGGCATCACACCGGTCTCGGCGACGCCGATCCCGTCGTCCTTGACGCCGACCTTGCTGAGACTGCCCGACCCGATTTTCAACCTGATCCTGGGAAGGACCATGAAGATCGATCCCGAGGCGCGTTCCTCGATGTGGCAGGATTTGAAGCAGGGCCGCAAGACCGAGATCGACTATCTCCAGGGCGCGATCATCGCGCTCGCCGAGCAGAACAATGTCAACGTGCCGCTGTCGCGCCGCATTGTTGCGCTGATCAAACAGGCTGAGGCCGCGGGCAAGGGTCCGCCGCGGCTGACGCCGCAGCAGATTCGCGGGTAACGCATGAGTGCAGGCTGCGCGAGGGGAGGAGCAACGATGAAGCGTCGTCTGATGATCGGATTCGCGCTGGCCGTGCTCTGCGCCGCGTCCTTGGTCGCGGAGGCCCGGCCGCCGACGGTCATGAACTCTCCCGGCTATGACAGGCGATTGCAGGAGAGCAGGTCGCAGTTGGGCAGTTCTCCGACCACAACGGCGCCAGTGAATGCGCCGGTTGCTCAACCGAAGCGCAGCAAGAAGAAGCACACGAACTGAGGCCGCATCCTCAACCGTCGTCCCGGCGAAGGCCGGGACCCATAACCACCGAATTGGATTTGGCGAAGACTCGCGGTTACTAGTCTCGCGCCACAACTACCCCTCGGGGTAATGGGTCCCGGCCTTCGCCGGGACGACGGCGGAGGGTGTAGCTCTGCCGGAATGACACCAAAGCAACTCAGCCCTTCTTCGCCGGCTTGCTCGGCGTCGGGCTGAACAGCTTCTTGATGTCGTTCAAACCATCCGACAGCCGCGGCCATTCGCAGGAGAACGAGCCCTTGGTGCAGGGCGCGCCCTTCGGCCGCGGCCGCGCGTCGCCGATGGCGGCCTGCTGGACCTTGGGCCGCTCGACCGGCACGGGCACGCGCTCGACCTCGGTTCGCAACGCGACCCGCTGGAGCTGCTGCACCTGTTGTTCCTGCTGCTCGCGCTGCTGGCGCGCGGTAGCTTGAGCGGCTTCATTGCTGCGACGCTGATTGGCGAGATAGGCGGTGTAGGCTTCGTCGATCTTCTTCTGCTCCTCCGGCGTCGGATTGGGGCCGGCGATGTCGAAGGTGCGGTCCTGGAGGAAGTCGTAATAGGAATAGCCGCCGCCTGCCTTGCGCCGGCCGGCGAATTTGGCGTTGCAATCGGCAAGCGCAGCCGTCTTCTCGGATTTGGTCGTGGCTTTCTCGGCGGCGTCGGCGCAGGCCTCGAAGTCAACAGGCGCGCGCTTCCACCATTGTGCCTGGGCATGCGACGGCGCCAGCAGGAAAAATCCTGCTGCGGCAACGACAAGCGCCGCACGACGCGATGCAACTACGTCCGACATTCTACGAGAGCATTCCTTGCAAAACTCAACCCGAACTGAGTCGGGCTGATTTTTGCCCCTTTATGGCCGGCTTGTCACCCATGGAACCCGGGATTTTCATGGCTGTGATGCTGACATTTTTTGCTTGACGTGGCGCAGGAGTCACAGCGTCACTTCATCCTGCGTTCGCCTCATTGGCGACGCCAAGAAAACGAAGTGGAAACGCCTGATGTTGCTGCCCCTGTCCGATGTGCCGCGCTGGTACGCCGAGCGCAAACCGCAAGGCACGATCGCCGTCCGTCACGGGCAGGATACGCTGACATGGGACGCGCTCGAACGCGGCGCCAACCGGCGCGCACGGGCGTTCATGGCCAAGGGCGTCAGGCCCGGCGATTTTATCGCAATCGGTTTGCCCAACGGCAATGCGTTCTTCGAGACCTCGTTTGCGGTGTGGAAATGCGGAGCGACGCCGACCTCGCTGTCATGGCGGCTGCCGCGCGGCGAAGCCGCCGCGGTGCTCGATATCCTGAAGCCGGCGCTGGTGGTCGGCGGCGAAGCCGATTGGAATGCGCCGAACCGTCTGCCCGCGGATTTCATGCCGGAAGGGTTTTCGGACGAGCCGCTCACCGCACCGGTGGCGCGCTATTGGAAAGCGATGACCAGCGGCGGATCGACCGGGCGGCCGAAGGTGATCCTCGATCACCAGCCGGCCGTGATCGACACGGTCGCCGCGCCGCCGCTCAATATTCCCTTTGGGGTCTCGCTGCTCAATCCCGGTCCGCTCTATCACAATGCGCCGTTCATCGTGTCGCATTACGCGCTGTTCACCGGCGGCCAGCTCACCGGCCTCGTCAAGTTCGACGCCGAGGAGGCGCTGCGACAAATTGCGCGCGAGCGCGTGCAATGGGTCAATTTCGTCCCGACCATGATGCACAGGATCTGGGCGCTGCCGGAGCACGTGCGCAACGCCTACGACGTGTCGAGCCTGCAGACCGTCTTCCACATGGCCGCTCCGATGCCGCCCTGGCTGAAGGAGAACTGGATCGCCTGGCTCGGGCCTGAGCGGATCTGGGAGCTCTATGGCGGTACCGAGCGACAAGGCTCCTGCATCATCTCCGGCACGGAATGGCTGACGCACAAGGGCTCGGTCGGCAAGATCGGCGAGATGGCGCGCTTGCGCATCATCGGCGAGGACGGCAACGACGTCGCGCCGGGCGAGAGCGGCGAGATCTATTTCCTCAACAATGACGGCAAGGATGCCACCTATCACTATCTCGGTGCCGAGCCGAAGCGCCGCGCCGACGGCTGGGAATCGCTCGGCGATATCGGCAGACTGGATGCGGAAGGCTATCTGTATCTCGGCGACCGCCTCGCCGACATGGTGCTGCGCGGCGGCGCCAACATCTATCCGGCCGAGGTCGAAGCTGCCGTCTCCGCCTGTCCGGGCGTGCGCTCCTGCGTGGTGGTGGGATTGCCCGATCCGGAATTGGGCCAGCGCGTGCACGCCATCATCGAGCCGGATTGCGATGCGGACGGTCAGGCCATCGCCGACGGCATGGCGGATTTCCTCAAGGACAGGCTGAGCCGCTACAAGCATCCGGAGAGTTTCGAGATTGTCAGCGCCCCGCCGCGCGACGATTCCGGAAAAGTTCGCCGCACGCTGTTGCGCGACGAGCGCGCAACATGGATGAAGGAGGGGCGCGCCTTCCGGATTTTGCCGGCAAGGGCGCGGGCGCACGCCGATTAAGAGAATTCACGGGAAGGACTGAGATTATGACCATCACCATCGCCGCGAACGCCGTGCCGAAGCCGCCGGCCGAGATCATCGAGGGTTTTCGCGGTGCGCCGACCTCGGTCATTTCGGACAATCTCGGCCGGCTGCCGGGCGCGGTGGGGCTCAAGCCCTATCATCGCGGCGCCAAGCTGGTGGGCACGGCCTTCACGGTTCGCACCCGTCCCGGCGACAATCTCGCCATCCACCGGGCGCTCGAACTGGTGGGCCCCGGCGACGTCATCGTGGTCGATGGCGGCGGCGATGAGACCCGCGCGCTGGTCGGCGAGATCATGAAGAATATCGCGCAATGGCGCAAAGCCGAAGGCTATGTCATCGACGGCGCGATCCGCGATGTCGCGGCGTTCGCGGCCGATGACTTTCCCTGCTACGCTCGCGCGGTGATCCACCGCGGCCCCTACAAGAACGGCCCCGGCGAGATCAACGTACCTGTCACGATCGGCGGCAGCGTGATCTCCCCCGGCGACATCGTCGTCGGCGACGAAGACGGCGTGGTGTCGTTTGCCGCCGCAGGTGCCGCGGCGCTGCTCGACGCCGTGCGCGCCCAGGTCGCGCGCGAGGAGGAGACGCTGAAGGCGATCCGCGAGGGCCGTTATCAGGGCTCGTATGGCAAATCCTGATCAGCAAAAAAAAACGGGGAGAGAATAGCGTGAGCCAGAAGGACGAATTCCACAATCTCGACGATACCGGCGACGGATTGTTTCGCGAGCTCGCGGCAGGGGTGACCACGCGCATCTTCTCCGGCGAACAGGCGATGCTGTCGGTGGTGACGCTGGCGCCGCATGCGCAAGGCACGCTGCATCATCATCCAGAGGAGCAATGGGGCGTGCTGCTCGACGGCTCCGCCATCCGCGTCCAGGGCAGTGAGGAGATTGCCGTGAAGAAGGGCGATTTCTGGCGCACGCCCGGCAACGTGCCGCACACCATGCGCGCCGGCCCCGACGGCGCCCGCGTGCTGGACATTTTCAGCCCGCCGCGGCCAGAATACAGAAAAGCGGGATCCGGTTTCGGAACGACTTAAAGCGCCAAGAGCAAAAGCCGGGCGCGAGAAAACAGGGGAGGGGACCATGACGATCACACGACGCGCGCTGCTCGCAGCGCCGGCTATTCTCGCGATGACGCCGGCATTGGCGCAGGCCTCAAAAATCACGCTGGTGGTGCCGTTTCCGCCGGGCGGATCGACCGATGCGATGGCGCGGCTGCTCCAGAGCCATCTGCAGACCAAGCTCAACCGCATCGTCATTGTCGAGAACAAGTCGGGCGCCGCCGGCGCGCTCGGCGCGGCGCAGGTCGCCAAGAGCCCGCCTGATGGCTCGACGTTCCTGGTCACCTTCGATTCACACGCGGTGATCCCCTCCATCCTCGACAAGCCGCCCGTCGATGTCGAGCGCGAGCTGATGCCGGTGTTGCTGGTCGGCACTGCGCCTTACGTGATCGCCGCCGGCGCCGGCCGTCCCTACAAGAGCTTTGCCGACGTGGTGGCGGCCTGCAAGGCGACGCCCGGCGCGGTGAAATATGCCTCCGTCGGCATCGGCACGCTCGGCCATCTCGCCATGACTGTGCTCGGCAACAAGGCCGGCGTCGAGATCATGCACGTGCCCTATCGCGGCGGCGGCCCCGCGATGAACGACGTGCTCGGTGGCCATGTCGACCTGATCGCGGGATCGGCGGCGCTGGTCGCAGCCCAGCTCGGCACCAACATGCTGCGTCCGATCCTGCAGCTCGGCCGCGAGCGGCTGCCCGGCCTGCCGGATACGCCAACCGCGATCGAGGCCGGCTTCCCGGATTTCGAGACGCTGGCCTGGTGGGGCATCTTCGCGCCCACGGGCACGCCGCCGGACATCGTCGCGGGCCTCGCGGCGGCGTCCAAGGAGATACTGAGCGAGCCCGCGACCGCCGCCCAGCTCAAGGAGGCGCAGCAGATGACGCTGCTGCTCGAGGACGGTCCCGCCTTCAAGACCTTCTTCGACAAGCAGGTTGCCACTTGGGGCAAGGTGGTCCGGGACAACAATATCCGGGCGTAAGATGACCGGCAGCCCTCCGCATTGAGCAACGCGTAGGGCTTCCGATCTCCCCTCCGCTTTGATATGAAGCCCCGGTAGCCCGCTCTGCGGGTTCCGCGGTCCCGTAGCTCAGCCGGATAGAGCGACGGTTTCCTAAACCGTAGGTCGGAAGTTCGAGTCTTCCCGGGATCGCCATTTTCTCGAGAGCTAAGCGCCGCGACGGCCGCGGTACTGGTCGCCCCTCCAATTACTTTCTATCGTGACGTGTGTCGATCGCCGGCTAGGATATGGCGGGTGCAGGGGGGCGTTCGCATGGCGGATTCGTGGTTCTACGCGGAAGGTGGGCAGAAACGCGGTCCGATGCCGATATCGGAGCTCCTTCCGCTACTGGCTCGCATCGCAGATTCACCGCGCGTGTTGGTCTGGCGGGAGGGCTGGAAGCCGGTCGCGGAGGTGCGTGAGATCACGGAGCACCTCTTTCGAACGCAGTCGCCGATGCCGGCACCGCAACCGGTCAACGCCACGCGGGAGCCGTCCGTTCCCGCAGAAGACGCTGCTGCCTTCAAGAACGTCCAACCCGAGATGACCGGTATCAGCGGTTGGCTCGCGCTACTCGCGTTCGGCCAAGTGATGGGCATTCTGCGCCTGATCTTCAACGTCGGACAATACGTGCAGTCGATCACCGACGAAACCTGGACTTACTTTCCGACGGTGATCTGGAGCGAAATGCTGATAAATGCCGCCATGATAGGCTTCTCGGTCTGGACAACGGTGCTCCTGTTCAGACACTCCCACAGATTTCCCGCCTTTTTCATCGTGCAAATGATCTGCGCTGTGCTGATGCCGCTCGTCGATCTCCTCTGCGTCGCATCGTTTTTTTCCGCCGCGCTGAACCGACCTTTCAGCGATTTTTTCATCATTGAAACGCGACAGGTCGGACAAACGGTTGTCGGTGTGATGAGTGCCGCGGTTTGGATAACGTACGTGCTTCGCTCCCGCAGAGTCGCGAATACGTTCACGAAATAAGCCGCGTTTGTGGTCCGCGTTGCGTCGGGCCTGATCCCGACCGCGATGCTGAGCTCGATGTCCGGCCGAATGATGCCGGATGCACTGGAGCGGCTGAAGGACGAGGCGCCGCGCGGATCGCAAGCCCAACGGGCACCGACTGCGGCCGATTTGCTTCGGCGGCGCGAAAATTGCTAACAGAGGTGACCAGGCTGGAAGTCTGCCTTCCAGCCTGGTCTGTTTCCCGCCTCTCACGATGCCTCAGCGATATCCGGAGACCATGATGCCTTTCGACTTGATCCTGCGCGGCGGCCGTGTGGTCGACCCGTCCCAGAAGCTCGATGCCGTGGCCGATGTCGCCTTTGCGGGTGGCAAGGTCGCTGCGATCGGCAGCGGGCTCAAGGCGGATCCGGGCACTGACGTGCGCGACGTCTCGAAGTTCATGGTGACCCCGGGGCTGATCGATCTCCACACCCATGTCTATTGGGGCGGTACGTCGCTCGGCATCGATGCCGAGGAATTCTGCCGTCTCTCCGGCGTCACCACCGCGGTCGATACCGGCAGCGCGGGGCCCGGCAATTTCGCCGGATTCCGCAAGCACGTGATCGAGCCGAGCCAGGTCCGCATTCTCGCTTATCTGCACGTCTCGCATGCCGGCATTTTCGGCTTCTCGCACCGGATCATGGTCGGCGAGAGCGAGGAGCTGCGGCTGATGAATCCGATCGAGGCGGCCAAGGTGGCCGATGCCAACCGCGACCTCATCGTCGGCATCAAGGTGCGCGTGGGGCTGCACTCCTCGGGCACGTCGGGCGTCGTGCCGCTCGACATCGCGCTCGAGGTCGCGAACGAGGTCGGCATGCCCCTGATGGCGCATATCGATCATCCGCCGCCGAGCTACGAGGAGGTGCTGGGCCGCCTGCGCCCCGGCGACGTGCTCACCCATGCGTTCCGGCCCTTCCCCAACACGCCCGCGACCGCGCAGGGCACGGTGAAGCGGGCGGTGCTGGACGCCCGCGAGCGCGGCGTGCTGTTCGATATCGGCCACGGCAAGGGCTCGTTCGCGTTCAAGACCGCGCGCGCCATGCTCGCCAACGGCTTCTATCCGGACACCATCTCGTCCGACATTCATCAACTGTGCATCGACGGCCCGGCCTTCGACCAGGTCACGACCCTGTCGAAATTCCTGTGCATGGGCATGCCGCTGTCCGACGTCATCGCAACCTCGACGGTCAACGCGGCGATGGCGCTGCGGCGGCCCGAACTCGGCAGCCTCAAGCCAGGCAGCGTCGGCGACGCCACGCTGATCTCGGTGAGGGAAGGCCAGTTCGACTATGAGGACGTGGTCGGCGAGCACCTGATCGGCGACCGCAAGATCGTCTCCGAGGGTGTCGTGATCGGCGGCCGCTGGTGGCATCCGAATTGATGCGGCGCTAGCCCCGCTCGCGATAGAATTGCAGCAGCTGCGCGCCTGCCGGAGAAAGCCAGTCGGGCGCACCGGCGATGTAGCCCTCGACGTGACCGCTCGTTCCGACGAGATAGGTGATGGGCATGCCGACGAGGGAGAATATCGCGGTCGATGCTTCTGCCGCTGCGCCATAGGCGTCGACATAGCAAGCGAGGTTCTGCACGGCGAGGCCGCTGAGAAACGTGCGGATCTTGCGCAGGTCTTTGGTATCCGTGCAGATCGCGACAACATCGAGCCGGTCCGACCGTGATCCCGCGAGACTTGCGAGCACAGGCAGATCGAGCCGGCAGGCCGCGCACCAGGTGGCCCAGAAATTGACGAGGGTGATGCGGCCCGGCTTCGCGCTCAACGCGACCTCCTTCCCGCCAATGTCTTGAAGCCTGAGCATTGGCATCGACGCGCGCGGCCGCACCAGCGTGAACTGACTGCGGCCGGCCTCGAACACCGGCGGCCAGTCTTCCTGCGCATGGGCCGCGCGGAAGGAGGCAACAAGCGCCGGCGCGGCCATCATGATCGATCGCCGCGACGGCAATGGACCGCTTTCGCGCGCGGTCTCACGCATGAATGTAGGCCCAGCCCTTGAGTTGCAGATCGACCACGCGGCCGATGCCGAACGGCACGAGGCTGGCACCTGCTATCAGCGGAATCGGGACCTGCTCCTTGGCTTCGGCGATCGCTTTTGACGATGCGCACATGCTGTAGGCGAGGTTGGGCAGCGACTGCCGCAGCGCCGCGAGCGGCTCGACCAGCGGACTCCTGTCCGCCCGAAAGACGTCGATGCCCTTACCATTGGCGACGACCTCGATCAGCAATCGCGCGCCCCCGTCCGCAAAGTGCTTCGAGAGGTTGGCCGAGTAGCTGATCGCGTGTCCCATGACATAGGGCTCGTTGCTGTCGATCAGGATCACGACGCCGTCGGCGAGACGATCCTCCTTGGCCGCGGCGGTGCCGCCGGCCGTGAGGATCGCGGTGCCGGCGAGCAGGCCCCTGCGGGACCATCCGTTGGCAGAAATCATGGCTGCGGCGTTCAGCTGTTCAGAACTGACGCGGCGCGATCGGCGCCTTGCGGTCGCGCCCCCACAACACGAACAGGCTGAGCGCGAGCAGAACGACGTTGAGCGGCGTGACCGGCGCCTCGCCGCGCGAGATGTGGAAGACGAGCGCCAACACCTGCAACATGGAGCAGCCCAGTGCAGCCAACACCGTCAGCCGGGGCAGGACCCGCGTCAGCGCCGGCAGCAGGATGCCGATTCCGCCGGCGAGATCGACCAGCCCGATGAACCGGACGAACGTTGCGGAATACTGGCCGGCCCAGGGCATCATCGCGGCAAGCTCTGGAATCGGCGTCAGCAGCTTGACCAGCCCGGCCGCGGTGAAAACGAAAAAGAGCAGGGCCTGTGCGACCCAAAGGCCGATACGAATGGCGCGGCCGGGGGAGGCAGTCTCGAAGGCGGTGGTGGACACGGGTGGTTCTCCAAAAAAGGTGACGGTCGCCACCATTTGATAGTTTCCTCATATTTGATCATTATGCGTCCCGGGATTAGTTCATTTCCTGGGTGTTGATGATTTCATGGATTCCTTAGTCAGCATGAGGGTGTTCTGCCTTGTGGCCGAGCTGAAGAGCTTCGCGACCGCGGCGCAACGCCTGCGCATCTCGCCCGCGATGGCAAGCAAGCATGTGATGCAGCTCGAGAAGCGGCTAGGCACGCGACTGCTCAACCGCACCAGTCGGCGCGTCAGCCTGAGCGAAAGCGGAGCGCTCTATTTCGAGCAGGCGCGGCAGATGCTCGACTCCCTCGATGAGGTCGAAGCCGCCGTCAGCAAAGCGACGGTCGTTCCGCGCGGCACGCTGCGGCTGACCGCGCCGGTGTGGATGGCGAACGCCCTATTCGCGGGAATTTTGGCCGGCTATCAAAGCCGCTATCCCGAAGTGCGCCTCGACGTCGATCTCAGCGGGCGGATGGTCAATCTGGTCGAGGAGGGATTCGATCTCGCACTTCGCGCGACCGCCGCGCCCGACGAGGCGCTGATCGCGCGGCCCATCACCAAGGTTGCGTTCCTTATGGTCGGCGCGCCCGCTTATCTCGATCGCGCAGGGCGCCCGACCAAACTTGCCGATCTCGCCGGCCAGGCGATGCTGCACTACGCGCTGTACCCGGGTGAAAGCTTCTCCTTCGAGGGCGAGCACGGCACCGAGACCGTCAAGCTCAATCCGGTGCTGCGCAGTGGCAATGAAACGCTGCTGCACATGGCGGCGCTCGAAGGCATGGGCCTCGCCTTCCTGCCGAAATGGCTGGTCGCGGAGGATATCACCGCCGGCCGCCTCGAGCACGTCATGCCCGGGCAGGTCCTTTTTGAGGGGAAGCTGTTCGCGGTCTATCCCAGCCGCAAATACCTCTCCGCCAAGGTCCGGACGTTCATCGATTTCGTCGCGGCCGACAAGCGGATGAGATAGCCGGCTAAGCGAGCTGATTAGAGCGACCTCGCGATCAACAGCTTCATGATCTCGTTCGTGCCGCCATAGATCTTCTGGATGCGGGAATCGATGAAGATGCGCGAGATCGGATATTCCTGCATGTAGCCGTAGCCGCCGAACAGCTGGAGGCATTCGTCGGCGGTCTCGACCTGCTTCTCCGAGCACCAGTATTTCGCCATCGACGCCGTGACGGTGTCGAGGTCCTTGGCGACCAGCCGCTCGACGCACCAGTCAACGAAGACGCGGGCGATCATCGCTTCGGTCTTGCGCTCGGCGAGTTTGAAGGCGGTGTTCTGGAAATCCATCAGCGGCTTGCCGAACGCTTTCCGCTCCTTGGTGTAGTCGACGGTGAGTTTTATGGCGCGCTCCATCGCGGCGACCGCGCCGACCGCGAGCGCGAGGCGCTCCTGCGGCAATTGCTGCATCAGCTGCACGAAGCCCTGGCCTTCTTCGCCGCCGAGCAAATTGTCCGGCGGGACCGTGACGTTGTCGAAGAACAGCTCTGAGGTGTCGGAAGCATGCAGGCCGATCTTGTCGAGGTTGCGCCCGCGCTTGTATCCATCCGCGCCTGATGTTTCGACCACGATCAGCGAAATGCCCTTGGCGCCGTCATCGCCGGTGCGCGCGACCACGATGACGAGATCGGCGGCCTGGCCGTTGGTGATGAAAGTCTTCTGTCCGTTGATGACGTAGGAATTGCCCTGCTTCCTGGCGGTGGTCTTGACGGCCTGCAAATCCGAGCCGGTGCCGGGCTCGGTCATGGCGATGGCGCCGACCATCTCGCCCGAGGCCATCTTCGGCAGCCAGCGCTTCTTCTGCTCCTCGGAGCCGTAATTGAGGATGTAGTGCGCGACGATGGCGCTGTGCACGGAGACGCCGGTCGTCAGCTCCGGCACCGTGCTTTCGAGGTCGTCGAGTACGGCGGCATCATAGGCGAAGGTCGCGCCGAGGCCGCCATATTCCTCCGGCACGCTTGCCAGCAGCGCGCCCATCTCACCGAGCCCGCGCCAGGCGAAGCGGTCGACCATCTTCTGCTCGCGCCATTTTTCGGCATGCGGGGCCAGATCCTTGGCAAGATACTTCCGGAACTGATCGCGGAAGATTTCGAGCTCTTCGGTCATCCAGGAGGAGCGGTAGGACATGGTCACCTCGGTCAATGCGGCTTGCCGGCTTGGTAGGCCAGCCTTCGGCGGCAATTATTGTGTTTTCAGGCTGCGCCGGTGACGCTACCAAGGCGACCGGAAACGCGTCTTTCGGGATGGTTGATTGTGGCTGTCAAAACTCAAGAGCTCAAGCTCGACATCGCGCGCATCGGCACGGTGTCAGCGATCCTGACGCAGCCGGACAAGGCGCGCGCCTGCTACGTTCTGGCGCATGGTGCCGGTGCAGGGATGCGGCACGCATCGATGGACAAGATTGCGGAGGGGCTCGCGAACCGCGGCATCGCGACGTTCCGCTTCAATTTTCCCTACATGGAAAACAAACAGGGCCGTCCCGACCAGCCGGTGGTCGCCCATGCCACGATCCGCGCGGCAGTCGAGGAAGCCGCGCGGCTCTGCCCCGGTGTGATGCTCGTTGCGGGCGGAAAATCCTTCGGCGGGCGCATGACGTCGCAGGCGCAGTCGAAGACGCCGCTGCCTGATGTCAAAGGGCTCGCCTTCCTTGGCTTTCCCCTGCACGCCGACAAGAAGCCATCGACCGAGCGTGCCGAGCACCTTGCCCGTATCGAGATCCCGATGCTGTTCCTGCAAGGCACCCGCGATGGGCTCGCCGATCTCGGCCTCCTCAAGCCCGTCATCGCCGCTCTTGCCCCGAAGGCGACGCTGCACGAGATCGAGGGCGGCGATCACTCCTTCGCGGTGCTGAAAAAGTCCGGTCGCAGCAACGAAGAGGCGCTTGCGGAGGTGCTCGACACGCTCGCGGACTGGATCGACAAGCTCGCCTGAAATCTCACGCCGAATATAGCCCCTTGTCGCGCGCCTTCTGGATCGCGAGCGCGGCAATGAGATCGAGGGTCGGCGTCGACAGGCCGGCGGTGCGCGCGAAGGCTTGGGGCGCCTTCACCAGGACGTCGATCTCCATGGCGCGGCCGAGCTCGTAGTCCTGCAGCAGCGACGGCTTGTGATTGGGCGCGGGACCACTGCGGCTCACGCGCTTGACCTCGGGGATGAAGTGCTGGGCGATCTCGTTGGCCTCGTTCAGCATCCGCGGGATGACCTCGGCGAACGCAGGATCGTCGCGCACGCCGCGCGCGGTCTGGCCGGTGAGCAGGCACAGCACCGACAACGACATGTTGGTCAGCAGCTTTGACCAGATCGCCTCGCGGATCTCGGCGACCGGTGGCGATTCCAGCCGCGCGTCCGTGAAGACACCGCGGAGCGTCGTGATGCGCTGGCAATTGCGGTCGTCGCATTCGCCGATCAGCAGGCGGTTGCGGTCCGGCGTCAGGTTCTGCACCACGCCAGGCGCGATTACCTCGTTGGAGGAGAAGACCACGCCGCCGACGATCCGCTCTTTCGGGATGCAGGCGCGCAAGCGCCCGCCCGGGTCGAGGAAGGAGATGTCCGGCGGGGTCGGGTGCCGCGGCGGCAGGCCGATCCCGTACCACCAGGGAATGCCGTTCTGCGCGAACACAATCGCGGTGTCGTCCTGCAGCAGCGGCTTGAGGCTGGAGACCAGCCCGGTCAACGCGGTTGCCTTCAAGGTGCTGATCACGACGTCCTGGGGGCCGAGTTGGGCCGGATCGCCCGAGGCGTTCACCTTGGCGGAGACCTCGGAATCGCCGACGCGCAGCTTGAGGCCGTTGGCCCGGACCGCCTCCAGGTGCGCGCCGCGCATTACGCACGAGACCTCGTGGCCGGCGCGGGCCAGCCTGACCGCGAGATGGCTGCCGACGGCGCCCGCGCCGAAAATGCAGATGCGCATGTGATGTCCGTCCCTGATCCCTTGATGCCGCCCCGCGACAGCATGACACAAGCCGCCATGCGATGGACGCGGCTGCCCTACGCTCGAAAGATATGGATCAAGGTGCGGTGCCTCGGCCATAGTACGCGCCAAACAAACGAGCGGAGGAACACCGATGACCGACAGCCCCGTCCTGTGGACCCTGGATGCGCGTGGGGTTGCGACCGTCACGTTGAATCGGCCCGAAGTGAACAATGCCTATGACGGTGCATTGATCGCGGGCGTGCTCGCGGCCATGGACGATCTCGGCAGCAAGCCCAACCTTCGCGTGGTCGTGCTCAAGGGCAACGGCAAGCATTTCCAGGCCGGCGCCGACCTCAAATGGATCAACGGCGTGCGGCCGCAATCGACTGATGCGAATGAGGCCGCGTCGCGTGCGACGTTCGAGGCCGTGCAGCGGCTCAACACGCTGGCGATCCCGACGGTCGCGCTGGTGCAGGGCGGCTGCTTTGGCGGCGGCACCGGCGTGATCGCAGCCTGCGACGTCGTGATCGCGGCCGACAACGCCCTGTTCTCGATCACCGAAGTGCGCTGGGGCCTCACGGCGGCGATCATCATCCCGCAGCTCTGCGATGCCATTGGTGTACGGCAAGTCCGCCGCTACGCGCTGACCGGTGAACGTTTCGGCGCCGAGGACGCCCGCCGCATCGGCCTCGTCCACGAGGTGGTGCCGCTCGCCGAGCTGGAAGCCGCCAGCGCGAAGGTGGTCGAGCAGTTGCTTGCCAACGGACCTGAAGCGATGGCCGAGACCAAGCGGCTGGCACTGGAGAGCTCGTTCGGCGGAATGGCGGTGGACGATGCCGCCTACGAGCGGCTCGTGCACCTGCATTCGGTCAAGCGCCAGAGTGCGGAAGCCGCGGAGGGGCTGGCGTCGTTCGCGGAGAAGCGCGCGGCGAATTGGAGTGGCGGCAAGGCCTGAGCGCGCCGCTCAGCAGCAACCCGATACGATCTGCATCGTGCACCTTCCCCAAATCCTGCACGCGGGATCGATTCGAATCCCCGTAATTCCGCGGGGCCATCCTTAAGAGTTCAATCATTCCCGACCATTATGGTTACGACAATTGTCACGCCATGGTGTCGGATGCACAGAGAAGTTCTGGGATTTTGGAAGGCCGGATCGATCGTCGCGGCGGCAACGCTGCTGGTCCTGCATCCGGTTGCCGCTTCACCTCGACTGGTCTCTCTGGCGTTCAATTCCCAGCTGGGGAGCCCGCAGCAGATCGGGGCGGATGAGTTTCGCCAGAAGCTGGTGGCATTGCCCGGCAAGCCCATCGTGATCGACCAGCGCGCCACCAATGCAGTCGGTAGCGAGAACGCCATTCTCGCCGCGACGCAGGCCGGCGCCGTCGATATGGCGGTGCTGTCGGGTTCGGTGGTCAGTGCGGTCGTCCCCGAACTCGGCGTGTTCGACATTCCCTTCCTGTTTCGCGATACGGCTCACGCCAAAGCCGTGGCGCAAGGTCCGGCAGGCGCCGCAATCGCCGCCAAATTCGGCGATAAGGGGCTGACCTTGCTGGCGATTGGCCGACAGGGCTTCCGCAACGTCACGAATTCCAAGCGGCCCGTTCGCAGCCCCGACGATATCAAGGGTCTGAAGATTCGTGTGATCCCGAACCCGATCTATCAGATGACGTTCAAGGCGCTCGGTGCCGAAGTGGTCCCGATGGAATTTCCGCTGGTCTATACCGCGCTCAAGGACGGCCGGCTCGATGGGCAGGAAAATCCCGTGCCGACCATTGCCGGCTCCCGCCTCTATGAAGTCCAGAAATACCTCACATTGACCGGCCACTTCTTCGCGCCGATCGTGTTCATCGCCAACCGTGCCATGTTCGAGCAGCTCACTCCGGCCGACCAGGCAACACTGATCGCGCAGGCAAAAGCGGGGGCGGAGGCGACATGGCAGGCGAAGCTCGATGCCGCGGCGCTCGAGCAGGTGCGCAGCGGCGGCATGGACGTGATCGAGAAATTCGATCGCCAACCCTTCGTCGACGCGGTCAAGCCGCTCGATCAGGAATTCGAGAAGCGGTTCGGCAAGGATCTGCTCGCCACCATCCGGTCCACCCAGTAAGAATTTCGGGATTCCCATGAAATTATCGCACATGATGTCCCGGGTCGGTGTCCGTCCGCGCGTGTTCGGCGGTTTCGCGCTGGTTCTCAGCTTTCTGGTCCTGCTCGCGGGCTTCGCCGTGGTTCAGGTCGAGCGGATCGGCGGAACGGTCAATGACCTCGTGACCAGCGCGGCTGGCGACGCCGGCATGTCGCAGGCGCGTGCCGCGCTCTTGGAAGCGAACTCGGCGGTCGAGAAATTCATCCGGACCTGGAATGTCGGCGACAAGGATGCCGCAGCCAAGGCGATCGACGGCGTGGGCAAACTGGCCGATCAGGCCGATCGGCAATTCGGCAAACTGCAAGCGATCGCGGAAGGCATCGGCCCGGTCAAGACGGCGCTGGAAACCTATCGTGCGTCGTTCACCGCGGCGGCGGATGCCGCGGATCGGCTGCGCGCCGCCACCACGAAGACCGACGCCCAGGGCGCGGCCGCCGGCCTCAATGTCGGCGGCATTCAGGTTGCGCTTGCCAATCGCCCGGAAGATGCGGAACGACTTGTCAACCCGATGCGCCTGGCCGGCGTCGTCGACGCGCTGCGCGTCACCGTGATGCGCTATGGATCCACTTTGTCGACGGGCGATGCCGACGACGCCAGGCAGGCGTTGTCCTACGCCCAATTGGCGATCGCAGACACCGAGGCTGAGCTGGCGACGGTGGACGCCCCCAAATTGAAGACGCTGGTCGCAGCACTCAAGACCGCGATCGCCGCCGACACGACGGCGCTCGAAGAGGTCATCAAGGTCGCCGCCGATCTGCGCGCCAGGCAGGCCGAATTGAAGAAGGCGAGTGCGGCGATCGACGATCAAGTCAACAAGATCAATGCGAAGCTCGGCACCGTGCGCGCCGAGCAGGGCGACAAGACCTCGGCAGCGGTCGATCAAACCAAACGGACCGTCATCGCGACCGCGGCCGGCGCGCTGCTGCTGGGAGCGGTGCTCGCATGGCTTATCGGAGCCAGCGTATCCGGCCCGATTCGCGGCATGACGGACCGGATGCAATCGCTGGCGGCGGGCGAGCTCGATGAGCCCATTCCCGGCGGCGAATCGCGCGACGAAATCGGCCGCATGGCGCGTGCCGTCGAGGTGTTCCGCGAAAATGCACTGGCGGTTCGTCGCATGGAAGGCGAGGCCACGGCACAGCGCGAAGCCACCGAGGCCGACCGTGCCCGCATGATGTCTGATCTTGCCGGCCGCTTCGAGCAGGGCATGCAGGGGGTGATTGCCGGTGTCGGTGGCCGGGCCGACGACATGGGGCGTAGCGCCGAGGAGTTGGCAAAGGTCGCCGAGCGCGGTCGCGGGCTCGCCGAAGCGGTCGCGACCCGCGCCGAGCAGGCATCGATGAACGTGCAGACCGTCGCCTCCGCCACCCAGCAGCTCGCGGCCTCGATCCGCGAAATCTCGAGCCAGGTGCACCGCTCCGTCGCGGTCTCGAACCGGGCGACCGACGAGACCAACCGAACCTCCGATTTGATCCATGGGTTGTCGGATGCGGCTGAAAAGATCGGTACCATCATTCAATTGATTCAGGCCATCGCCAGCCAGACCAATCTACTGGCGCTGAACGCGACCATCGAAGCGGCGCGCGCCGGCGACGCCGGCCGGGGCTTCGCGATCGTCGCCAGCGAGGTCAAGAGTCTCGCGACCCAGACAGCGCAGGCGACCGAGCAGATCGCCAGCCAGATTGCGACGATCCAGAGCGCGACCGGCCAATCGGTCGAGGCGATCAAGCAGTTCGGCACCACCGTCAAGGAAATGGCCGACATCGCCACCGCGATCGCCGCGGCGGTCGAAGAGCAGGGCGCGGCAACGGGCGAAATCGCGCGCAACGTCGAAGAGGCGGCCAACGGCACCACGGCGGTGACGCAGGAAATCGGTCAGGTGCGCGCGGTGGCGGGCGAGACCGACGCCGGTGCCGAAGCCGCTCTTACGGTCGCAGCGGCCCTGAAGCAGCAGGCGGATTCAATGAAGTCGAACGTCGACGACTTCCTCCACACCATCCGCTCGGCGGCCTGAATTCCCGAGAAACCGGCGATGCCGCGGGTGCCAACGAAACGGGCCTCACAGCACCGGCAACAGCGAGCTCTTCAATTCGCGCAATAACGCCTGAACCGCTGCAGCCTGGACCCGTCGCTCTGGAATGGTTGCCTTCACCCATAAATCCGGGATTGGAAAATCCGGCAACACGACCTGCAACGTGCCTTGACGTAGGGCCTCTTCCGCAAGGTAGTGCGAGATGAAGGCGATGCCGTTGCCGGCGATCGCGCTTTTCACGAGCACGTGGCCCTCGTTCGAACTCAACAGCGGCCGGACCTGAACCGTGATACGGTCGCGCGGCCCGTCGAACACCCAGTCCGGACCGGTGGGAAGAAAACTCAGGCAACGATGATCGACCAGATCGCGCGGATGTCGCGGCACGCCGTGCGCCCTGAGATAGGCCGGCGACGCGCACAACAAGCGCTTCAATCGGCATAGGGGCTCGTCGACCACACCGCCGAACGAATGCGGAAACGCGCCGATGGCGATATCGAAGCCTTCGGTCACCGGATCGACGGGACGGTCGATCAAGACGATTTCGAGTTTCAGCTTCGGGTTTTGGGTCTGGAAGGTGCTGAACACATCGGCAAGCCGGGCGATGGTCAGCGATGTCGGTGCCTTGATACGCAAATGATCGATAAGATCATGGCCTTTCTCGCCCATGCGCGACAGGAGATCGCCGACATCGGCGACCACGCTCCGCGCCCTCTGGACATATTCCTGGCCGGCCGCGGTCAGCCGCAATTGCCGCGTCGAGCGATGAAATAGCGGCGTGCCGATCCGCGTCTCCAATTGGGTGACCCGCTTTGCGACCACCGAAGTTGCGACATTGAGTTTTCTCGCCGCGGCGGAAAATCCGGCGGCGTCTGCGGTGGCGAGGAACGCCTGAAGGTTTACCAGGATGTCCATTTTCGGCCTTTCGCGATTCGAGAAAGGTGATCGCTTATTTTGGTAGATTGTAGCCCCACTTGCGTTAATTCATAGTCCGCCCAAGCAAGAGATTTTCAGGGACGGGACGCGCCATGCAGGCCACCACGATCGAAGAACCGGCGCGCCAGGTGCCGCTCTACGGCGAATATGAAGTCGTGGTGCTCGGCGGCGGTCCGGCCGGCATCGTCGCGGCGGCCTCAAGTGCACGCGCGGGACGGAAGACGCTCTTGATCGAGCGCTACGGCTTTCTCGGTGGCATGGGCACCGCTGCCGGCGTCACCAATTTCTGCGGCCTGCATGGGAATGTCTACGGCGAGGCCCACCGGCTGGTGCAGGGCATGGCGTCCGAGCTGCTGGCGCGGATCGATCATTTGAACGGCCTCAACGCGCCGCATCTGATCCTCGGCAAGGTCTTCGCCCAGGCCTACGACACCGCCGCCTACAAGATCGCGGCCGACCAGCTGCTCGCCAGTCACAAGGTGCACATCCTCTTCCACGCGCTCGGCGCCGGCGTCGTGATGGGCGATAACAGCCGCATCGATGCGCTGATGGTCGAGACCAAGGCGGGCCGGCAGGCGGTGCGGTCGGAGATCTTCATCGATTGCTCCGGCGACGGCGATCTTGCGGTGTGGGCCGGCGCGCCGTTCGAATTCGGCGACGAGCACGGTCATCCGATGTATCCCTCGATGATGCTCCGTCTCAACGGCATCGATCCCGCGAAGGCGGGCGATGCCTGGCGCACCATCCCGCAATTGATGGAGCAGGCCACCGCCGCCGGCACCCACACATTCCCGCGCAAGAGCGCGATCGTGCGGCCGCAAAAGTCCGGCATCGAATGGCGGGTGAATTTTACGCAAGTGGCGCGCGAGGACGGCCATGCCATCAACGGCATCGTGCCCGACGATCTCACCCGCGGCGAGATCGAGGGCCGCAAGCAGGCGCTCGCCGCGTTCGAATTCCTGCGCACCGTGCCGGGCTTTGAAAAATCCTACATCGTCGACCTGCCGCCGCAGCTCGGCATCCGCGAAACCCGCCGCATCAATGGCGGCTATCAGCTCAGCGGCGAGGACGTGCTCGGTTGCGCCTCGTTCGAGGATTCCATCGGGGTCAATGGCTGGCCGATCGAGGCCCATGTCCCCGGCGACGTCGTCTTCACCTTCCCGCCGATCCCGGAATCGCGCGGCTATAACGAGCTGCCTTACCGGATGCTGGTGCCCGAAGGCGTCGACAATCTGCTGGTCGCCGGCCGCTGCGCCTCGATGACCCATGAGGGCCAATCGGCGGCCCGGGTCTCCGGTGCCTGTTTCGTGATGGGGGAGGCCGCCGGTTCCGCCGCCGCGCTGGCGCTCTCCGGAAACCGGATCCCGCGTGACATCCCGGTTGAAAAGCTGCAGGAAACGTTGAAACAACAGGGCGCCTTCATCGGACGGGACCAGCCCGTGCCCGAGGGCCTGTAACCGACTGCAAGATAACGACGGCGAGGAAACGAAATGACCGGGATTGTGCGGCTCGCGCTAGCTAGCCTGATGGCGATCACAGCGATGGGCACGGCCCGAGCCGAGGACGCGCTGAAGGCCAGGATCGGCGTGCTCAGGCTGTCCTCCTCCGCGCCCGTCTTCATCGCGCAGGACAAGGGCTATTTCCGCGAGGCCGGCCTCGACGTCGAGCTGAAATTCTTCGATGCGGCGCAGCCGATCGCGGTGGCCACCACATCCGGCGATATCGATTTCGGCGTCACCGCCTTCACCGCCGGTCTTTACAATCTCGCCGGCAAGGGCGTGCTCAAGGTGATCGGCGGCATGAGCCGCGAGAAGGCCGGCTATCCCCTGATCGGCTATTTCGCCAGCAACAACGCCTATGCGAGCGGTCTGAAGACGCCGAAGGACCTCGCGGGCAAGCGCGTGGCGATGACGCAGGTTGGCTCGTCCTTTCACTATTCGCTCGGCCTGCTTGCCGACAAATACGGCTTCAAGCTTGCCGACGTGAAGATCGTGCCGCTGCAATCGCTGTCGAATGCCGCGGCCGCGCTGAAGGGCGAGACCGTGGATGCAGCGCTGCTGCCGATCTCCACGGCGCGAAAGCTGATGGACGACGGCGGTGCGAAGTTTCTCGGCTGGGTCGGCGACGAGACACCCTGGCAACTGGGCGCGGTGTTCGCTTCGCCGAAGACGCTGACTAACAAGGTGCTGGTGACGAAGCTGCTCAGCGCTTTGGCAAAAGCCGACCGCGAATATCACGACGTCATCCTTGCCGCGATGAAGGACGGTGTCGCCCCGATCAACGACAAGACAAAGCCACTGCTGGAGATCATCGCAAAATATACCAATTTGCCGGTGGAGCAGGTGGTCGGCAATTGCGCCTATATCGATCCCGACGGCAAGCTGGATGTGAAAAACGTCGACAACCAGATCAAATGGCTCCAGGAGCAGGGTTTTGCCGACAAGGGCTTCGACGCGAACGCGATCATCGCAAAGGACTTTGTGAAGGCGGATTGAGAGTAGAACGCAACGCATGGACCTGATCGCCAACCACATCACCCATCGCTTCGGCGAGCTCGCCGTGCTCGACGACGTCTCGTTCACGGTCAGCGCGGGCGAGGTGGTGGCGATCGTGGGGCCGTCGGGCTGCGGGAAGAGCACGCTGCTGTCGATCCTTGGTGGGCTGTTGCTGCCGACCTCCGGCGCGCCCGAGCTGCGTGGATCGCCGCCGGCGGACAGTCTCAATCCGCTCACCTTCGTGTTCCAGGACTTTGGGCTGCTGCCCTGGGCCAATGTGGAGGAGAACGTCGAATTCCCGCTGCTGCACACCCAGCTCTCGCCCGTGCAGCGCCGCGCGCTGGTCGACGACGCCTTGCGCCGCACGGGCTTGACCGATTTTCGTAAAACCTATCCAAAGCAGCTGTCCGGCGGCATGCGCCAGCGCGTCGGCATTTCGCGCGCGCTTGGGGTCAGGCCGGCCATTCTCCTGATGGACGAGCCGTTGTCGGCGCTGGATTCGCAGACCCGCGAACTGCTGATGGAGGATTTCGTCCGGCTGCTCGCCGATGGCGGCATGGGCGCGGTCTATGTCACCCACAATCTCGAAGAGGCGGCGCGGCTTGCCGACCGCATCGTGGTGCTGTCGCGGCGTCCTGGCCGCATTCGGGAGGTCGTCAGCGTGCCGATGACGCGCACCGAGCGCGGTGACATTGCAGCCCGTGAAAAGCTGCTCGCGCTTCAGAACCAGATCTGGTCGCTGATCCGCAACGAGGCGATCGATGCCGAGCGCGAGGTTCAGCATGCTTGATCGCGCTCCGGCGGGACCATCTGCGAAGGATGAAGCGGTCCGACGCGTCCGCTTTCGCGGCGCCGGCTTCGTGCCGGCGAGCAGCCGTTTCGGCGGCTGGATCGCGCTCGCGCTGGTCATTGCGATCTGGCAGGCGGCCGGCAGCACCGGCCTCGTCAATCCGCTGTTCCTGCCGCCGCCATCGGCGATCGCGCGTGCAATTTACCAGCTCGCGATCTCGGGTGCGCTGTGGCAGCACCTTTCCGCGTCGCTCCTGCGCATCGGTGTCGGCTGGCTGCTCGGCACGGCGGCCGGTGTCGCGGTTGGCTTTGCCATCGGCCTCTCGCGGCTGGCGCGCAGCGTCGGCATCACCTTCATCTCGGCGCTGTTCCCGATCCCGAAGATCGCGCTGCTGCCGCTGTTGATCCTCTGGCTCGGCATCGGTGAAGAGCCGAAGATCGCGACCATCGCGCTCGGGGTGTTCTTCTCGACCGCGATCTCGGTCTATAGCGGCGTCGACGCGGTGCCGCGCAACCTGATCCGCATGGCGCAGAGCTTCAACGTGCCGTTCGCCACCATCGTGCGCAAGGTGGTCTGGCCGGGCGCGCTGCCCGCGATCCTCGCCGGCTTCCGCATCACGTCGTCGGTGGCGCTGCTGCTCGTCGTCAGCGCCGAGATGATCGGCGCGCAGTACGGCATCGGCGCGTTCGTGCTTCAGGCCGGCAATTTGATGCAGACGGATCAGCTGCTCGCGGGCGTGGTGATTTTATCGGTGTTTGGGTTGATCGTGGGGCGGGTGATCAACTGGCTGGAGATACGGCTCTTGCACTGGCGATAGCCGCAGTCACTGCAGCCGTAGGGTGGGTTAGCGAAGCGTAACCCACCACCTTGTGTCGCCGTGGAGAAACCGATGGTGGATTACGCCTTCGGCTAATCCACCCTACGACATTCACGCGTTCCCGCGATCCTCCCGGAACAAATCCAGCTTCTGCTGCACGGGGCGATCCGAGAAGCTGAACAGCACCGCATCCATGTCGGCCTCGTGCGTGACCCATTGCCAGCTCGGCACCACGAACAAATCGCGCGGGCCCCATTCGAAGGTCGAGTCCCCGATGCGGGTACGGCCGTGGCCTTCGATCGGACAGAACACCGTTGCGTCCGTCGAACGATAGCGCGCGGTCTTGAAGCCCTTCGGCAGCAACTGGATGAACGTGCCGATGGTCGGCATCGCGAAGTCGCCGGTCTCGGGGTTGCTGAATTTCAGCTTCAGCCCGTGACAGGCGTCCCACTCCTGGCTCGTGCGGGCTTTCTCCAGTGCCTCGCGCGTGTAGGCATAGGGATAGCTGAAGATCGGCGACGTCTTCGAGCTCCGCTTCACGTCGACCGGCAGTAAATTGTGGCCGTAGCGCGCAAAACTGTCGCCGGCGGGCCTTGTGATCTTCTGCTGGTCCTCGTTGGAGCCTTCCGCGAAAGAGCAGTCGAAGAACTGCACCAGCGGAATGTCGAGACCGTCGAGCCAGAACATCGGCTGGTCGGTCTCGTTGGAATGATCGTGCCAGGTCATCGACGGCGTGATGATGAAGTCGCCGGGCTCCATCGCGGTGCGCTCGCCGTCGACCGCGGTGTGGGCGCCCTTGCCTTCGAGCACGAAGCGCAGCGCCGATTGGCTGTGCCGGTGCGCGGGCGCGACGTCGCCGGGCACCACCATCTGCACGCCGGCATAGAGCGACGTGGTGATTTTCGACTGCCCGCGCAGGCCGGGATTTTCCAGCACCAGCACGCGCCGCTCGGCTTCTTTCGCCGTGATCAGCTTGCCGGCCTCGGTCATGTAGTCGCGGATGATGTCGAACTTCCACAGATGCGGCCGGCAGGCGCTCTTCGGCTCCGGCGTGATCAAATCGCTCATGACCGTCCAGAGCGCGGTGAGGTTCTCGCCGTCGATCTTCTTGTAGAACGCCTCGCGTTCCGGCGTCTTGGTCACGGCTTCCATGGTGCGGCTCCCGTCGTTTTGTTGATTGACAGTATACTTACGATCTAGGTAGCGTCAACGTGCGAACAAGAACGAAACGGGAGGGTTCCGATGAAGCTGCACGGCTATTTCCGCTCCAGCGCCGCCTACCGGGTACGGATCGCACTGAACCTGAAGGGTCTCGGTGCTGAGCACCTGCCGCATCACCTTCGTAAGGGCGAGCAATGCGCGCCGGCCTATCTCGCCATCAATCCGCAGGGCCTGGTGCCCGCGCTCGAGAACGATGCGGGCGCAGTGCTGACCCAGTCGGTCGCCATCATCGAATGGCTCGACGAGACCCATCCCAACCCGCCGCTGTTGCCGGGGGATGCGTTGCAGCGCGCCAAGGTGAGGGCGTTTGCGCTGGCGATCGCCTGCGACACTCACCCCGTACAGAATCTGAAGGTGCTGGCGCGGCTGCGCGAGCTTGGCCTTGCCGAGGAGAAGGTTCAGGACTGGGCGGCCTGGGTCAACCGCGAGGGCCTCGCGGCCTGCGAGACGCTGATCAGGGCCGAGCCGGGCCCGTTCTGCTTCGGGGATGCGCCGACGCTCGCCGATCTCTGCCTGGTGCCGCAGCTCGCCAATGCGCGCCGCTTCGGCGTCGACGTCTCGGCCTATCCGCGCCTGCTTAAGGCGGAAGCCGCGGCCAAGGCGCTGCCGGCGTTCGTCAACGCCGCGCCGGAGAACCAGCCCGATGCCGAGTAAGCCGCCTCCGATCACGATAGACGCAGTCTATGCCGCGCCGGGCTATCTGTTCCGGCGCATGCAGCAGATCGCGGTCTCGATCTTCATGGAGGAGTGCAAGGCGTTCGACCTCACGCCGGTGCAATACGCGGCGCTGATCGCGATCCACACCCACCCCGGCATCGACGCGACGCGACTGTCCGCGGTGATCGCCTTCGACCGCTCCACGCTCGGCAGCGTGATCGAGCGGCTTCAGGCCAAGGATTTCGTCGAGCGCAGGCCGGCGCCGGAAGACAAGCGGATCAAGCTGCTCTATTTGACCAAATCAGGCGCGGCGATCCTGCGTGACATCATTCCCGCCGTCGAACGCGCCCAGATGCGGATGCTGGAGCCGCTCAAGCCGGCGGACCGCAAGGCACTGATGGGGCTCCTGGCGCAGCTCGTCGATCTCAACAACGAGGCGTCGCGGGTGCCGCTCCGGGCGGAGGACGCGCTGGAGCATCTGGGGAAGGCGCCTTAATCCTGGTTGTCATTCCCCGCGAAGGCGGGGAATCCAGTACGCCGCAGCTTCTCTGCATAACTCGCCGTCTCGGAGTACTGGATCGCCCGCCTTCGCGGGCGATGACAGCGGAGGCTCACATCCGCAACAGCGCTTGCCGGTCGATCTTCCCCGTGCCGGTCTTCGGCAGCTCGTCGATGAAGATCACCTCGCGCGGATATTTGTACGGAAGCAGCTTGCCCTTCACGTAATCCTGCAGCCTGCGGGTCGCTTCGCTTTGATCCGCCGCGCGGCTGTTCATCACCACGACCGCCTTCAGCGTCATGCGCCGGTCCGGCAGCTCGGCGGCGAACACCGCGCATTCGCGGATGTCCGGGTGGTCGGCGAGGCACAGCTCGACCTCGAGCGGGTAGACCCACTGGCCGGAGATCTTGATGAGATCGTCGGCGCGGCCGCGGAAGAAGTGAAAGCCGTCGGCATCGCGGACGAAGCGGTCGCCGGTGTAGATCCAGCCGCCTTCGCGGATGGTCTCGGCGGATTTGTCCGGCCGGTTCCAGTATAGCGGCGTGTTGGAATCGCCGCGCACCCACAAGATGCCTTCCTCGTCGTCGGCGACATCGCGGCCGTCCTTGTCGCGCAGCGCGACCTCGTAGCCGGGCACGCGCAGGCCGGCGGCGCCAAGCTTCTTCCGCTCGGGACGGTTGGAGAGATAGATGTGCAGCACCTCGGTCGAGCCGAGGCCTTCGACGATCTCGAGACCGGTGAGCGTCTTCCAGCCGTTGAAGACGTCGGCCGAGAGCACCTCGGCGGCCGAGAGCGCCATGCGCAGCGACGAGAAGTCGGTCTTGTCGGCCCCCTCGGCCTTGGTCAGCGATGTATAGAGCGTCGGCAGGCCGAAGAAGACCGTCGGCTTGTACTGCTCGATCGCCGAAAAGATCGCCGCGGGCTTGGGCTGGCCCGGCAACAGCAGCGTCGTCGCGCCCGCCGAGAACGGGAAGGTGATCGCGTTGCCAAAGCCATAGGCGAAGAAGATTTTCGGCACCGAGAAGCAGATGTCATCCGGCGTCAGCTTCAAGACGTTCTGCGCAAAGGCGGCCTCACTATAGGCCATGTCGTGCTGGAGATGCACGATGCCCTTGGGCCGGCCGGTCGATCCGGACGAGTACATCCAGAACGCCATCTCGTTGCGATGCGTGTCGGCTTCCGCGAGTTCGGCCGGAAATTGCGGAAGCCAGCCGGCGGCAGAGACGGCGTTCGGTGCGGCGTGATCGCCCACCGCGCCATTGACGACGATCAGCGTCTGCAGGCCCGTGTCCTTGCAGGCCTCGGCGTTGAATCGTGCACAGAACTCGGCATCCGCCACCGCAACAGAAGCGCCGGAATCGGCGAGATAGAATTGCAGCAGATCCGGCGGCGTCAGCGTGTTGATGAGCAGCGGCACGAAGCCGGCACGTACCGCGCCGAAGAACGCGGCCGGATGAGCCGGGGTATCGTCGAGGAACAGCAGTACGCGGTCGCCGCGCTTGAGGCCGAGCGAGGCAAAGCCGTTGCCCCAGCGGCAGGCTTCCGCGCAGAGCTCCGCGTAGCTGCGCGTCCCCGCGGGGCCAATGAGTGCGAGCTTGTCGCCGCATCCTCTTGCGAGATTGTCGAATAGAACGCGGCTGGCATTGTAGACCTGCGGAACGGAAAAGCCGATCTCGCGCGCGCCCGCGCAGTCGGCGGGCACCTGATCGTTAATCTGCCCGCTCATGCCTCGTCCCCACCGTTCTTGGCGGCTTCGTAGCGCGCCATGAAGGCCGGCGACATCGCGCGCAGGCGGGAGTCGTCGATGCGGCCCGAACGGGTGATGTAGCTGTAGGCAAAGTCCATCAGGCCCTGCTGCATGTGCTGAGCAAAGTGCTCGTACCAGAAAGCGCTGGTCCGCGCGGCGTTGACGAGCTTCTGCACCACCGGCTTTCGCGCGGCCTGGTAGCGATGCAGGGCAGTGGACAGGTGCGCATCCGATTCCAGCGCCTTGACCAGCGCAATGGCGTCCTCGATCGCGAGCCGCGTGCCCGAGCCGATCGAGAAATGCGCCGAATGCAGCGCGTCGCCGAGCAACACCATGTTCTTGAACGACCAGTGCTCGTTCCAGACCCAGGGGAAGTTGCGCCAGACCGATTTGTTGGAGACCAGCGAGCGGCCGCCAAGCGTGTCGGCGAACACCTCCTCGCAGACACCCTTGGACTGCTCCACGTCCTTGTAGGCGAAACCGTAGGCCTGCCAGGTCGCGTGATCGCATTCGACCAGGAACGTGCTCATGGTCGGTGAGTAGCGGTAGTGGTGGGCGTTGAAGGCGCCGCGGTCGGTCTTCACGAAGGTCTGCGACAGCGTGTCGAAGCGCTTCGAGGTGCCGTACCAGACGAACTTGTTGGAGGAGTAGGACAGCGAGGTGCCGAAATCGCCCTCGAAGGCGCGGCGCACCAGCGAGTTCAGCCCGTCGGCAGCGACGATCAGATCGTGGCCGTTGAGCTGGTCAATCGCATGAATTGGCGTGTCGAAGCGCGGGGTGACGCCGACATCGAGTGCGCGCTGCTGCAGGAACCGCAACAGCTCGAGCCGGCCGATCGAGGAGAAGCCGACGCCGTCGATGGCGACGCTGTCGCCGCTCAGGTTCAGGGTGATGTTCTCCCAGCTCTCCATATGCGGCGCGATCGCGTCGACCGTCTCGGGGTCGTCGGCGCGCAGGAATTCCAGCGCCTGGTCAGAAAACACCACGCCAAAGCCCCAGGTCGCGTCGGCCGGGTTCTGTTCGAACAGGTCGACTTGATCCTCGGGGTGACGCTTCTTCCAGAGATAGGCGAAGTAGAGCCCACCGGGCCCCCCGCCGATCACGGCGATCCGCAACGTCTGTCCTCCCTGATTGACAGTATACTTACTATCTAGGGGTAGACTAATGTGCTCGGGTCGCCCGCGCCAGCGGAATTATCGGCAAGGCGCGCGGCACGCCGAAGCTCACGTCCGGACGCGCGTTTGGCGCGTGTCCGGAGCAGTGACCTTGCGAAGCATAGCCAAACCGTGGCGGCTTGGCCATCCGCCCCGTCAGACGCAGCGCTTCACGTAGACCCCGTCCACCAGCACCCCTGGTAAAGCGGACCACCGGATGGCACGCTTCTCTAGCGCGCAGCGAACGGCGCCAGCACGTCCTTGCAGGCGGGCGACAGCGACGCGGCGTTGCTGGCAATGCATTGGATGATCCGACCGCCACCTGGCGCCACGCTGCCGCACAGCGTGCGGACATCCTCGCGACATGCGGACTGGACGATGAACAGCTCTTCGCGTGGCCGCAGCGGGCGCAGCACGATCACGGCGGGCGCGGCTGCCGGTGCAGCTGCCGCAGGAGCTGCGCCCGCAGGTGCCGCCGTTGCTGCCGCGCCACCGCCGGCCGCGGCGCTCACGGCCTTCTCGCAGGCCGGCGAAACCTTTGCCTTGTTCTTCTCCAGGCATTCGAGCGCAGGCGCGCCGCCCGGTGGCACGCTGGCGCACACCGTGGGATAATCGGCGCGGCACGCGCTCTTGACGGCAGCGACCTGCGCGCTGCTCGGCTGTTTGGCTGCAGCGGCGGCTGCAGCAGCCTTGGGCGCGGCCGCCGCAGCCGGCTTTGCGGCGGGAGCGGTTTCAGCCTTCGGCGCGGCAGGCGCGGCCTCCGCCTTGGGTGCGGCCTCCTTGGGTGCAGCCTCGGTCTTCGGCGCGGCTTCGGTCTTCGGCGCCGCAGCAGGCTCGACCGCGCGAACCGCGGTTTGGCATCCCGATGACAAGCTGGACATGTTCTTCTGCAGGCATTGATAGGCTTCCACGCCGCCGGGCGTGACGCTCGAACAGTGCGCCATGAAGTCCGAGCGGCATGCGGAGCGGATCGCGCTCTTCTGCGCCTCGGTCGGTGCCTGTGCGAATGCGCCTGCTGCAGTTGCGAACAGAGCCGCCGCCAGCAACGCCCCGCGTGCTGATGCATGTTTCAACGTGTTGAACATCCGAGTGAATCCTGCCCTGTCGGTAACGCCGACATTTTTTCAAAAGTGATGCAAACAATCGTCGCGGGTGATGCCGCGCGCGACATCATTGGCCGCCGCGACCTCTACCGCAAGTAGATATTGGCGTTGCAATTGCGACGTAACTAGGTCGTCAGAGCTTGACCATCCGCTTGCCGCGGTTCTCGCCCGCCAGCAATCCGATCAGCGCCTTCGGCGTGTTCTCGAGGCCGTCGATGATGTCCTCCTGCACCTTCAGTTTGCCGGACGTGACCCAGGCCTGGAGATCGGCGAGCGCACGCTGGCTTTCCTTCATGTAGTCCATCACGATGAAGCCCTGCATGACGAGCCGCTTCACCACGATCAGGCCGGGCACGCCGCGCGGGCCGTGTGCCGAGGGCGCGCCGTCATATTGCGAGATCGCGCCGCAGCACGCGATGCGGCCGTAATTGTTCATCTGCGGCAGGCAGGCTTCGAGAATGTCGCCGCCGACATTGTCGAAATAGACGTCGATGCCCTTCGGAGCCGCCGCGCGCAGCGCCTTGAACACCGCGCCGTCCTTGTAGTCGACGGCGGCATCGAAGCCGAGCTCGGAGGTCAGCCAGTTGCACTTGTCGGCGCCGCCGGCGATGCCGACCACGCGGCATCCCTTGATCTTCGCGATCTGCCCGACAATCGAGCCGACCGAGCCCGCGGCCGCGGAGACTACGACCGTCTCGCCCTCTTTGGGCTTGCCGATCTCCAGCAGGCCGAAATAGGCTGTGAGGCCGGCGATGCCGAACACGCTGAGCAGATGCGTCATCGGCTCGAGCTTCGGCATCTTGGTGAGATGTTTGGCGGGCACTGCCGCCAACTCCTGCCAGCCGGTGTCGCCGAACACGATGTCGCCGGGCGCAAGCCCCGGCGCCTTCGAGCTGATGACCTCGGCGATGGCGCCGCCGGCCATCACGCTGTTGGCTTCGACCGCTGAGCGATAGGTCGCGCCGTGCATCCAGGCGCGGTTGGCGGCGTCGAGCGAGATGTATCGCACGCGCAGCAAGGCCTCGCCGTCCTTCGGCTCAGGCACCACACCCTCGACCATCTTGAAGTGCTCGGGACCGAGCTTGCCGCTGGGCTTTTCCACCAGAAGAATCTGACGATTGACGCTGCCGCTCATGATGTTTCCCCTCGGTCGTTGACGATTATTGATGCAGCTGCCGCAAGAAAAACGTGCAAGCCGCTTTCGTTGTGCGCTGCATGCAGGCTAGATCGCGGGCGCCAGTTTCGCAACGGGAACATCCGCCCCGACGGTCGCACGCCAAGCGTGTTGCGCAGCCGTCATATCTGCGACATCATGAAGCGATCGGTGTAGCGGGGGTGTTCAATGTCGAACAGGTTTACGCAATTCATTCTGGTGGCGATGGTGCTGGGCATCATCATGGGCGCGGCGATCTACAATTTCCTGCCCGACACGCGGGGCGACTGGGCCTCGTCCATCAACCTGATCGCCGTGATCTTCCTGCGCCTGATCAAGATGATCATCGCGCCGCTGGTGTTTGCGACCCTGGTCGGCGGCATTGCTCATATGGGTTCGGGCTCCAAGCTCGGCCGCATCTTCGCCAAGACCATGGGCTGGTTCGTCAGCGCCTCTTTCGTCTCGCTGATGCTCGGCCTCGTGATGGTCAATCTGCTCCAGCCCGGCGCGAACTTCCCCGGTACGTTGCCTGACAAGGCGCAGTCGACGGGCCTGCCGGTTTCCGCCTTCTCGATCGAAAAATTCCTGACCCATCTGATCCCGACCTCGATCGCGGATGCGATGGCGCAGAACGAGATCCTGCAGATCGTGATCTTCGCCGTGTTCTTCTCGGTGGCGATGGGCTCAATGCCCGAGCGCTCCAAGCCGATCCTGGCGCTGATCGACGACATCGGCCATATCATGCTCAAGGTGACGGGCTATGTGATGCTGTTCGCGCCGTTCGCTGTCTGGGCCGCCATCACCGCGACGGTTGCCAAGAACGGCCTGCTGGTGCTCTGGAAGCTCATCGTCTTCATGGGTGGCTTCTATCTCTCGCTCGCGCTGCTGTGGGGCATCCTGGTGGTCGTGGGCTTCATCGTGATCGGGCCGCGCTACGCCCATCTGCTGAAGCTGATCCGCGAGCCGCTGATGATCGCGTTCTCCACTGCGAGCTCTGAAGCGGCCTATCCGAAAACCCTGGAGGGGCTGAACAAGTTCGGCGCCTCGTCGCGGATCTCGAGCTTCGTGCTGCCGCTCGGCTATTCCTTCAATCTCGACGGCACGATGATGTACTGCACCTTCGCGAGCATCTTCATCGCGCAGAGCTATCACATCGACATGCCGCTCGGCACGCAGCTCGCGATGCTGGCGACCCTGATGATCACCTCGAAGGGCGTCGCCGGCGTGCCGCGCGCCTCCCTCGTGGTGATCGCCTCGACGCTGTCGCAATTCGGCATCCCCGAGGCGGGGCTGTTGATGATCATGGGTATCGATACATTCCTCGACATGGGCCGCAGCGCCACCAACGTGATCGGCAACACACTCGCGACCTCGGTCGTGGCCAAGTGGGAAGGCGAGCTCGGGCCCGAGCACGAGCTTGGAGCGGGCGATGCCGTGCCGGGGGACATGATCCCTGGCGAAGTGCCCGCGATGGCCAGCCATTGATCGGAGTGCATCATGCGCCTTTCAATGGCGATATCGGGCGGCCTCTTGCTGGCAGCGTGCCAGCTGGCCACGGGTGCCTCCGCCCAGACCGGTGGCAGCGAAGGGCTTAGCCCGACGCTGTCAGCGATCAAGACCGCGCACACCGTGCGGCTCGGCTATCGCGAGAGCTCGCCGCCGTTCTCCTTCCTCGACCAGGCCAACCGGCCGATCGGCTACAGCCTCGAGCTCTGCGAGGCGATCGTCGAGGAGATCGGCGTCGAGGTCGACGATCCCAATCTCAAGATCGCCTACGTCAAGGTCACCTCGGATGACCGCATCGACGCCGTGCTCCAGAACAAGATCGACCTGGAATGCGGCTCGACCACGGCCAATGCCGAACGCGCCAAGCGCGTCGCCTTCTCGCCGCTGATGTTCGTCGCCGGCACCAAGTTGATGGTGCCGAAGGCCTCCAGCGTCCAGTCACTGACTGATCTGAAGGGCAAGACCATCGTGGTGACGAAGGGCACCACCAACGAGCAGGCGATCCAGGCGGCCGACAAGAAGTCCTCGTTGGGACTGACCATCGTTGTCGGTGCCGATCACGAACAGTCATACCAGATGCTCGTCGACGGCAAGGCCGATGCGTTCGCGACCGACGATATCCTGCTGTCCAGCCTGATCGTGCGCCACAAGGCGCAGGACAAGTTCCGCGTCACCGGCGATTACCTGTCCTACGACCCCTACGGCATCATGTTCCGCAAGGGCGAACCGCAACTGGCGGCGGTGGTCGACCGTACCTTCCGCAAGCTCGGCTCCAACCACGACCTCGTTCCGCTCTACAACAAATGGTTCACCGCACGGCTTCCGACCGGCGAGCGGCTGAACGTGCCGATCTCGCTGCAGTTGGAGGAAGCCTTCAAGGCGATGGACGATTCCGCGAGCGCGAATAACTAGCGCTTGTGCGATGAGCGCCGCTGCGCCCTCTCTCCTTACAAGGCAGGGCAATTGCATATCGCGTGCACGATGCGGCCCCATCGGCAGTGGGCTCCCTCTCCCGCTTGCGGGGGAGGGCTGGGGTGGGGGTGTCTCCGCGTCGGGATTGCTGAGAATTGCGCAGGATGTCCCTGTGTGGTGAGAGCCCTCACCCGCCGCGCGCGGGACGATGCTGCGCATCGCCCGGGGCGCGTCGGCCTCTCCCGCAAGCGGGAGAGGCGGAGCAAGCCCGCGGTCCTCGTGAAATCCATATGCGATTGCCCTGCCTTACCAGCGGAGAGGGCGCAGCAACGATCAGCGCGCGCTCACGCGCCGGCGGGCACCTGGTCCAGAAATCCCGTGATGCTCCTGATGCGGCCGTCCTTCAGCACGGCGAAATCCGTCCCCTTGATCGGGCTGTCGATGCCATCAGGACCAAGGCCCCAACTGAAGCGGACATGGTCGCCGTAGCCGTTGGGCTCGCCGATCAGCTTGAACTTGAAATCGGGAAAGCGCTGCTGCACGCCTGCGATCAGCGCATCGACGCCGTCATGGCCGTCGCCCTTCATCAGGGGATCGACATAGCTCGCATCCGCCGTCCAGTTCTGGCTCAGCAGTTCGCGCCGGCGATCGGCTGCACGTTCGTTCCAGAGGTCGATATAGCGGCGGGCGATGGTGATCGGGTCGGTCATTGTCGTCTCCTTCGATGGCGCCGTGTCGTTCGGCTGACCTGACTATCGAAGGTTCACGCGCGCTGATCGATTACCTCGGAGGTCATGCGCATGATCCGGGAAAGTGTGAAGCGGTTTCCCGATCGGATCATGCGCCGACAAGCGCGCGCAAATGTTTGTCGCGAACTTACTTGGCCGCAGTGACCATGATTTCGACGGTGTATTGTGCTGCCGCGAGCTTGGCTTCGACGGTGGCGCGCGCCGGCGTGTTGCCGGGCGAGACCCAGGCGTCCCACACCGCATTCATCTCGCCAAACGTCTTCATGTCGGTGATGTAGATCGTGGCCGAGAGCAGTTTCGACTTGTCGGTGCCGGCCTTGGCGAGATGGCTGTCGATGGTCGCCAGGATGTCCTGGGTCTGCTTCGTCACGCTTTCGCCGGCGGCGTTGTTGGCGACGACACCGGCGAGATAGACGGTGTTGCCGTGCACGACGACCTGGCTCATGCGCGGGCCGGTTTCAAGACGCTGAATGCTCATTGGGAGTCTCCTTTGAATGGCGGCCCTGTCTAGCGCAGCGGCTTGCCCTGTGCCACCCCAGGCACGCATGCATTGCAAGGCACGCATGCGTCGCCGGCTATGCATGCGTTGCACTTCAAGGAAACTGGCCGAAGAACGTCCAGATCGTCTCGGCTGCGTCGATGTCGCCGTTCTGCGTCCCGAGCAAGCTGGTTGCGACCTTCGGGAAGCGGGCATCCGGAGAAAATCCGGGCATGCGATGGCCGCCTTGATTGATCCGATAAAGCACGACCTCGTGCCCCTCAGGACAGCGCGAGGAGATTCGTGTCACCGTCGACTGGTCTGCGGGCGCCCTGTCGGGCAGATCGGTCATGTCGGAATTATCGATCTCGCAGCCGTTGAGCTTGCGCCAGAACGCAAGCGTCTCGTCGGTGGACCAGAAACCGTCTGCGGCATAATAGCTCGATCCGCGGCCGCCCTCGTAGGGGACCAGCGGATCGGCCGTGCCGTTCATCAGCAGCATCGGCAGCGGCCGCGACGGATGGCACGTGACAGCGGCCTCATCGGTGAGATTCATGCTCACGCTCGCGCCGGCAGCAAACAGATCGGCGCGGGCGCAGACGAGCGTCATTGCCATGGCGCCGCCATTGGAAATGCCGGTGACATAGACGCGGCGAGGGTCGGCGGTGCCGTTCGCCACCAGCTTCTCGACCAGCTTTGCGATGAAGGCGACGTCGTCGGTGCCCGCGCGCGGACCACGGAGCGCCGGTCCCGCCTTGGTCCGCGCATCGACCCATGCGTGGTTGAGGCCATCAGGAAAGACCACCGCAAACCCTTCGCGCTTTGCGACCTGCGGCCACGCCGTCCGCGTCATCATGTCGGCGCCGCGCTGGGTCTTGCCGTGCAGCACGACGACGAGCGGCACCAGCCGCTTCGCCGGCAATTGCACAGCGTAGGACCGCTTCACGCCGTCGATATCGATCGTATCGGCGGACGCAGCCGGGGCGGCGGCCAATGCCGCAACAAGCGCCGCGATGCGCAGCCGCCGCCGCATCATCTAGCCCACGGCTTTCGCCGCGGCCCGGCCTGCATTGCGGCCCGAGAACAGGCAGCCGCCGAGGAACGTGCCTTCCAGCGAACGATAGCCGTGCACGCCGCCGCCGCCGAAGCCAGCAGCTTCGCCCGCTGCATAGAGGCCGGGAATGACGCTGCCCTCCTCGCCGAACACGCGCGAAGAGAGGTCGGTCTCGAAACCGCCCAGCGTCTTGCGGGTGAGGATGTTGAGCTTGACCGCGATCAGCGGCCCTTGCGCGGGATCGAGGATGCGGTGCGGGGAGGCGGTGCGGATCAGCCTGTCGCCGATATAACGCCGCGCATTGTGAATGTTCATCACCTGCGCATCCTTGACGTAAGGGTTGGCGATCTCACGGTCGCGCGCCTCAATCTGCATCTTGATGTGCTCGAGCTTGAGGAGGTCGCTGCCGGCCAGCTTGTTCATGGCCGCAACGAGATCCTCGATCTTGTCGCGCACGATGAAGTCGACACCATGGCTTTTGAACGCTTCCACCGGCGCCGGTGCGCCCTTGTTGGTGGCGCGCTTGATTGTCATGCGCCAGCTCTTGCCGGTGAGGTCGGGATTCTGCTCCGAGCCCGACAGCGCAAACTCCTTCTTGATGATGCTCTGGGTCAGGATGAACCAGGAATAATCGTAGCCGGTGGACATGATGTATTGGAGCTGGCCGAGCGTGTCGGAGCCGGGAAACAACGGCGCCGGCAAGCGCGTGCCGGTGGCGTCGAACCACATCGAGGAAGGGCCGGGCAGAATGCGGATACCGTGGCGCGGCCAGATCGGTGACCAGTTCTGGATGCCTTCGACATAATGCCACATGCGGTCGCGGTTGATCAGCCGCGCGCCTGATTTTTCGGTGATGCCGATCATGCGGCCGTCGACATGCTCCGGCACGCCGGAGATCATGAATTTGGGCGGCGCGCCGAGCCGCTTCGGCCAGTTCTGCCGCACCAGCTCGTGATTGCCGCCGATGCCGCCCGAGGCGACGATCACGGCTTGCGCCTTCAACGCAAACTCGCCGATGACGTTGCGCGAGGAGCTTTTTCCCCGCTCGACATTATCCGGGGCGAGAATGGCACCGCTGACGCCATCCACCGTGCCGTTGGTGATCGAGAGCGCATCGACGCGATGGCGGAACCTGAAGCTCAGCCGGCCGCTCCTGAGGGCCTCGCGCGCGCGGCGCTCGAACGGCTCGACGATGCCGGGCCCGGTGCCCCAGGTGACATGAAAGCGCGGCACCGAATTGCCGTGGCCCATCGCATCATAGCCGCCGCGCTCGGCCCATCCGACCACGGGAAAGATGCGATGGCCCATCGCGCGCAGCCACGCACGCTTCTCGCCGGCCGCGAACGCCACATAGGCCTCGGCCCATTGCCGAGGCCAGAAATCCTCGTCGCGGTCGAAGCCGGCGGTGCCAAGCCAGTCCTGCATCGCAAGGTCGAAGGAGTCCCTGATGCCGAGCCGGCGCTGCTCCGGCGAATCGACCAGGAACAATCCGCCGAACGACCAGAACGCCTGGCCGCCGAGCGACTGCTCGCCCTCCTGGTCGACCACGATCACGCGCTTGCCGGCGTCCGCGATCTCGGTTGCGGCCACGAGGCCCGACAGTCCTGCGCCGACAACGATGACGTCAGTCTCTTCAGCCATCTGTTCGGCCATATGTTGCCCCCTCCATGTGTTCCCCCTCCACAGGTTCCTCCCTGTAGTTGCCCGGATTGAAGCCGGCGGTTGCAACTGAGATCAAGAGTACGGCGCGTAAGACATCGTTAACTTGTTCCACTTCGGGAAAAAGACCGGCTGAGTGCAGCGCCGGCGCAACACTGGATTTGAATTTGTTTTGAGCGAGCCGGCATGCCTAGACAAAACCGCGGTTACGACGGACCCTAGCAGGGCATCACCACCTGACACACAGATTCGAATTCGACTGGGGCGGGGGCCAATGAAGTTTCTGACGGGGTTGCTTGCGGCGGTTCTCCTGATCGCGAGCATGGGCGCTTCTCACGCGGTGGTTCGGATCGCGGATGACCGCGGCGGCCGGATCGGAACCTACGTCGACAAATACCAGGACCTGCGACAGTCGGGCGACACCGTCATCATCGACGGTCTCTGCGCCTCTGCCTGCACCATCGTCCTCGGCGCCATCCCGCCCGACCGCATCTGCGTGACGTCGCACGCGACATTGGGCTTCCACGCAGCGTGGGATTTCGGCAGCAACGGCCGTGCCGTCACCAATACCGAAGCGACCCAGATGCTCTATGCGATGTATCCCTCGCAGGTGAAGCGCTGGATCAATCAGCGCGGCGGGCTCACCCCGCATATGCTGTTCCTGAAGGGCCGGCAGCTCCAGGCCATGTACAAGCCCTGCTACCTCGACGCGCAGGCCTCGGCCAACAAGCCGTCGCGCGCGCCACTCCCGCAAGCGGATCGGCTCGAATCCGCCCGGGGCCAGCTCTTGCACTGACGTCCTCGGCCTGACGGGATTCTTTGCCAGCCGGTGCTGCCTTGCCCGCAGGCGGGGCAAAGCTTATCTGAACGCTCGGGAAACTCACGTTTTCACCCCGATCGTTGTCATGGCTCAACCACTGCACCCCGCCCATCCTGTATCGGACAATTCGCCCACTGCCGGCCGGATGCCGTTCGTGCTGCTGTTGGCGGGTGCCGGCGTCGGCAGCCTGGTCGTGCTCGGTGCGCTCGCGCTCTGGTTCCACTATGGCAGCCAGGTGTTCTTCGAAATGATCAGGACCGGTTTTGCCGCCTGCTTCTGACCCGCGACAGGAAGTTTTCCGCCCATGAGTTCCACCGCCCGTCCGCTGGTGATCGCGACCGCCTTCGCCGCAAGCCTCGTCCTCGGGCTCCTGATCGTATTCTGGGCCATGGGCGGGGTCAGCAAGGTGGCGCAGCCGGCCGCGATCGGCGGCCCGTTCCAGCTCACCGACCAGAACGGCAAGCCCGTCACCGACAAGAACCTGAAGGGCAAGCCGACCTTGATCTTCTTCGGCTACACCCATTGCCCCGATGTCTGCCCAACCTCGCTGTTCGAGATCTCGGAAGTGCTGCGCGCGATGGGCAAGGACGCCGACAAGGTCAACGCCGTCTTCATCTCGGTCGATCCCGAGCGCGATACGCCGGGGACGATGAAGGATTATCTGTCGAGCTTCGACCCGCACCTCGAAGGCCTCAGCGGCGATCCTGCCGAGACCGCCAAGGTGATCACCTCCTACCGGGTCTACGCCAAGAAGGTCCCGACCAAGGACGGCGACTACACCATGGACCACACCGCGCTGATCTATCTGATGGACCGCGACGGTCGCTTCGTCTCGCCGTTCAACCTGAAGCGCACGCCGGAAGAAGCCGCAGTGGACTTGAAGCGGTATCTGTAGGCTCCCTATTCGCCGCAATCCGCGCTCGCGTTCCCGGCCGGATGGGCTATAAGGCCCTCCGATCCCAACGAAAATCGTTCATTTTCAGCCGATGGCTCCATCGCAACAGGCGAAATCGTCCAAATCCGCCCGTGGCTTGCTGACCGGGCTGGTCGTCGGCGTCTGCCTGCTCGCTGCCGCGCCGTGCGCGCAGGCGCAGGCTCCGGCCAAGCAGCCCCCAACGGCGCCGCAAGCCTCACCTCAGGTCGCGCCGCAAGCCGCACCCCAGGCCGTGCCGGGCTTCTGGGACCCACGGCGGCGGCCGGAGCGGCCGGACCTGTCGCGCCTGACAGTGATCCGTTTCCTGACCGAGACCGACTATCCGCCGTTCAACTATACCGGCGCCGACGGCAATCCGGCCGGCTTCAACGTCGACTTCGCCCGCGCGCTGTGCGAGGAGATCAAGGTCACCTGCACGGTGCAGATGCGCCGCTTCGAGACGCTGGTCGATGCACTCGCCTCCAACCGGGGCGACGCCATCATCGCCTCGATGGCGGTGAGCCCGCAGCTCCGCGCCCGGGTCGACTTCACCGATCCCTATTACCGCGTGCCGGCGCGCTTCGTCTCGCGCAAGGACGCGGTGATGCCGGAGATCCGGCCCGAATATCTCGAAGGCAAGAAGGTCGGCGTCATCGCCGGCTCCGCGCATGAAGCCTATCTCAAGGCGATGTTCACCGACGCCGAGCTGCACCCCTATCCCAACGACGATGCCGTGCGCGCCGCCTTGCGCAAGGGCGAGGTCGACTTCATCTTCGGCGACGCCATCGCGCTTGCGTTCTGGATCAACGGCACCGATTCCGGCGATTGTTGCGCCTTCTCCGGCGGTCCCTTCGTCGAAAGCCGCTTCTTCGGCGAAGGCATCGGCATCGCCGTGCGCAAGGGCAACGACGTGCTGCGCCAGGCCCTGAACTGGGCGATGTTCCGCGTCTGGGAAAAGGGCCGCTACACGGATCTGTGGCTGCGGTACTTCTCGGTGAGCCCGTTTTAGTTCGCTGCCTCCTCGTTGTCATTGCGAGGAGCGCAGCGACGAAGCAATCCAGAGTGCTTCTGCGCGAAGATTCTGGATTGCTTCGCTTCGCTCGCAATGACGGTGGGTGCGGTTGCACCGTCTCGCAAAATTGCATTCTGCCCGGAAATCGCTATTTTCCGCGCCCCGGAGGCCCCTTAGATGTCCGTTATCGATCTTGCCGCGAACCCGAGCGATCTGCGTGCGCTCGCCGAACAATCCAACGCCTGGCCGTTCGAGCAGGCGAAGGCCATTGTCGCGCGGCTGAAGAAAAGCCCGAAGGACGAGGTGCTGTTCGAGACCGGCTACGGGCCATCAGGCCTGCCGCATATCGGCACCTTCGGCGAGGTCGCGCGCACCTCGATGGTGCGGCACGCCTTTCATGTGCTGACCGAGAACAAGATCAGGACCCGCCTGCTCGCGTTCTCCGACGACATGGACGGGTTTCGGAAAGTGCCCGACAACGTCCCCAACAAGGAGATGCTGGCCGCGCATCTCGGCAAGCCGCTGACGCGCGTGCCGGACCCGTTCTCCAACGAGTACCCGTCGTTCGGGCACCACAACAATGCGCGGCTGCGCGCCTTCCTCGATCATTTCGGCTTCGACTACGAATTCGCGAGCTCGACCGACTATTACACGTCCGGCCGTTTCGACGCGACGCTGCTTAAAATGCTCGCGGCCTACGACAAGGTGATGGCGATCATCCTGCCGACGCTCGGCCCCGATCGCCGCGCGACCTATTCGCCGTTCCTCCCCATCAGCAAGACCACGGGTGTGGTGCTGCAGGTGCCGATGATCCGCCGCGACGTTGCGGCCGGCACCGTGACCTATCTCGATCCCGATACCAACCAGGAAGTCGAGACGCTGGTCACCGGCGGCAACGTCAAGTGCCAATGGAAGGCCGACTGGGCGATGCGCTGGGTTGCGCTCGGCGTCGATTACGAGATGGCCGGCAAGGATTTGATCGACTCGGTCAAACTCTCCGGCGCGATCGCGAGGGCACTCGGCGCCACGCCGCCGGAGGGCTTCAACTACGAGCTCTTCCTCGACGACAAGGGCCAGAAGATTTCGAAGTCGAAGGGCAACGGGCTGACCATCGACGAATGGCTGCGCTACGCCTCGCCGGAATCGCTGTCGCTGTTCATGTATCGCGAGCCGAAGGCGGCCAAGCGGCTGTATTTCGACGTCATCCCGCGCAACGTCGACGACTACCAGCAGTTCATCGACGGCTTTGCCAAGCAGGACGCCAAACAGCAGCTCGGCAATCCGGTCTGGCACGTTCACAGCGGCCATCCGCCGAAGTTCGATATGCCCGTCACGTTCCAGCTCTTGCTGACGCTGGTGTCGTCGTCGAATGCGGAGAATGCCGAGACGCTGTGGGGTTTCATTGGCCGCTATCGGCCTGGCGTGAGCCCGCAGACGCATCCCAAGCTCGACGCGATGGTCGGCTATGCCATCAACTATTATCGCGACTTCGTCGCGCCGACGAAGACGTTCCGCGAACCGACCGAGACCGAGCGCGCGGCGCTGCAGGATTTGCGCGATGCATTATCGCAGCTGCCGCAGGATGCCACGGCCGAGGACATCCAGAACGTCGTCTACGAGATCGGCCGCCGCGAGCCGTTCCTCGATCCGGTCAAGAAGGGCAAGGACGGCCGTCCCGGCGTGACACTCGACTGGTTCAACATGCTCTACCAGGTGCTGCTCGGCCAGGAAAAGGGCCCGCGCTTCGGCTCCTTTGTCGCGGTGTATGGCGTGCAGAACGCGGTGAACATGATCGACGGCGCACTGGCGCGGAGTGCGTGAGGCGGTTGTAGCGAACGCGTAGCCCGGATGAGCGAAGCGACATCCGGGGTTTTCGCTAGTTAGCCGCACCAGCGGTCCCGGATGTCGCTTCGCTCATTCGGGCTACGGACCTTCAGCCCCCCGCTCAGGTCGACCGCAGCACGTAGCGCCGGTTATCCTTCTGCACCGGGCGCGCGTTCATCGGGTAGAGCTTTGCGAATGCGGCGACGTCGGTGGCCGACGCCTGGATGGGGGTCGTCAACAACAGCCACTCGACCACTTCTGAGCAAGGCGGCGTCGTCAGCGAGCCGGGATAGCGGAAGTAGCTGAGCCTCGTGGGCAGCATGGCGTGGGGATCGATGGTCGAATCCGCCTTCACGGCGGGGCCTTCCGCGGCCGGCATGGTCTTGACGATCTTGCCGAAGGCAGGGTTCGGCCTGCCCTCGGCCATCAGCACGCCGACCACGGCGAGCCCGCCGGCATCGTTGCGGTGGACGAAATGCGCCTCCATCGGAAAATTCTTGCCGCCGATCATGTGCTCGCTCGGCCGGTGGAAATGCACCTGGAGCAGCTTGTATTTGACGTCGCCGAGCGTGAGCGTGCTGCCCTCGGTGAAGTTGAGCTGGATCGTGTGCCCGTTGTTGACGATGGTGTCGGCGCTCTTGCCCCAGTTCAGCTTCAGCGCGGGCAGTTGCGATTTGACCGTCGCCTCGATGTCGATCGGCGATTGTTGCAGGCCGACCGCGCAGGCCTTGTTGGCCGCGTCGAGATCGCCCCATTTGGCGCCGGCGCCTTCATAACTCCAATGCGCACCTTCGGCGGCGAAGGCCGGCTTGCAGAGCGGACAAAGCGCAAGACCTGCGAGGGCCTTCAATGCGTGACGGCGATCCATCATATTCCCCCTGACATGAATTTGCTCGGCAATGAGTGGCCGCAACCTATGCGAGAGAGATGCTGAGTCGCAAGGATGCCCGCGGCGAATGCGGCGCGGCTGAAATCATCGCCCGGTCACGACGCAGGCGAGACGTGATCACTGGCTCGCCCACACGATCCGCGCGATCCAGCCGACCTCGCTCGCTGCCATCCTGCGTTCGGCCTGGGAGGCATCGAGCGGCTGCAAATCCACAGCCTTTGCCGTGCGGCGCTTCAGCGTCGCCACCGTCACCTCGCCTGCCCTGGTCTTCACCACCACGCGATCCCCTTTGCGGATCGGCGCGCCGGGTGCGACCAGGATGATGTCGCCGTCGCGATAGGCGGGCGCAAGCGCTTCGCCGGAAATCTGCAGCGCGAAGCTGTGGTTGTCCTCGGCGGCGGGAAGGGCAAATTCGGTCCAGCTCTTGCCGATGGGAAGGCCGGACTCGTCGAAGGCGCCGCTCGCGCCCGCCAGTGCCAAGCCGAGCAGCGGCACCGAGCGGCCGCCGCCTGCCTCGTCGCCGACCAGCCTGGCAAAAATGTCGATCGAGGAATCTGCCGCCGCCAGCGCTTTCGCGATCGATTCGGTCGAGGGCCAGCGCTCGCGGCCGTCGGAGGTGACGCGCTTGGACTTGTTGAAGGTGGTGGGATCGAGCCCGGCGCGCTTGGCGAGGCCCGACGGCGACAAGCCGGCGCGCGCCGCCAGCCGATCCAGCGCGCCCCAGATCTGGTCGTGAGTGAGGATCCTCTGCGCTTTGGCCTGCCTGACCATGAAAGGTCCAGCCCGTCGCAACTCAGGAAAACTATCCTCGAATCAACCGGTTTTCCGCTTTTTGCGCAAGGGGCGCGCTGAGCGTGTTTTCAAGCGAACCGGTTACCGGTTCGCACCAGGAAACGCGTCAAAGCAGGAATTTGGCGCTCCGCTTCGATTTCATCGGAACGGAAATGGCTCTAAGTCTTGAGTTCGGAGGGGGCGGCCATTACGGTCGCGCCCGGGTTTCAGGGACCCGCACGACCCAAAAACCCCAAAAGACTCAACGAGCAAACAGGGCTGCGTAAGCGGTGGTCAAGATCTACAAAATCTGTCCGGCCTCGGCCTGGCGTGAGGCGGAACGGCAGGGCGTCTACCGCGGCAGCGCGGACGATTCGCGCGACGGATTCATCCATTTCTCGACCGCCGCCCAGGTTCCCGAGACCCTGCACAAGCATTATGTCGGGCAGCGCGCGCTGTTCCTGGTCGAGGTCGACGGCGATGCGCTCGGTAGCGCATTGCGCTGGGAGCGTTCGCGCAATGAGGAGCTGTTTCCGCATCTCTATGGCGAACTCGATCTCGGTGCGGTGATTGCCGTGATGAACCTCAACACGCGCTCCGACGGTGGCCACGATGTTCCGGAGCTTGCCCCGTGATCCGCGCTTTCGACGCTCTCTCGCTGCCGGTGTTGCGTTGGCTCGATCCGGAGGATGCGCATCGCCTCGCGATCCAGGGCCTGCGCTTCCTGCCGCCGGGCAAGCCGCACGCTGACGATCCCAAGCTTGCGGTGCGTGCGTTCGGGCTCAACTTCCCCAATCCGATCGGCATGGCCGCGGGCTTCGACAAGAGCGCCGAAGTGCCAGATGCGCTGCTGCGGCTCGGCTTCGGCTTCGTCGAGATCGGCTCGGTGACGCCGAAGCCGCAAAGCGGCAATCCGCGGCCGCGGCTGTTTCGTCTGGAGCGCGACGAGGCCGTGATCAACCGCATGGGCTTCAACAATGACGGCGCGGAGACAGCGCTGCGCAGGCTCGCGGCGCGCGCGCAGCACGGCGGCATCGTCGGCGTCAATGTCGGCGCCAACAAGGATTCACCCGACCGCGTCAATGACTACGTCAAGCTGATCGAGACATTTGCGCCGGTCGCGAGCTATTTCACCGTCAACGTTTCCTCGCCGAACACGCCGGGCCTGCGCAATCTGCAGGAAGGCGCGCTGCTCGACGATCTCCTCGCCAGGGTGATCGACGCGCGCGAGCGGGTGCGGCAAAAGGCCGGCGACACGCCGGTGCTGCTCAAGATCGCGCCGGATTTGAGCCTCGCCCAGCTCGACGACGTCGTGCAGGTCGCACGCTCGCGCCGGGTCGACGGCATGATCGTGTCGAACACCACGATCGCGCGGCCGAGCACGCTGCGCGAGGAAATGCGCGCCAAGGAGCAGGGCGGCCTGTCCGGCCGGCCGCTGTTCCGGCTGTCGACGCGGATGGTCGCGGAAACCTATGTGCGGGTCGAGGGCGCATTCCCCCTGATCGGCGTCGGCGGTGTGGACTCGGGCGGCGCCGCGCTGACGAAAATCCGCGCCGGCGCGAGCCTGATCCAGCTCTATTCGTCGCTGGTCTACAAGGGCCTCGGCCTCGTCGACGAGATCAAGCGCGATCTCGCCTCGACCCTATTGCGCACCGGGCGGGATTCTCTCTCCGAGATCGTCGGCTCCGACGCCGCCACGTTGACGGCGGAAGCCTGGCCGGGGATGTAGCTCTTCGCCGCGTAGCCCGGATGGAGCGAAGCCCAATCCGGGATTCTATCCGCGGACGCGAAGGTCCCGGATTACGCTTTCGCTCCATCCGGGCTACGCGTTACAGCGACTGCTTCGAAAACGTCTTCCTGTACAGCGCCGGATAGCGCGCGGCCTGCAAGCCGCCGCGCGAGACGTAGGAGGCGATCAGCGCGCTCCACAGCCCGGCATTGCCGAACGATTGCAGCGCCCACCATGTGGCGAGGAAGATCGCGAGCGAGGCCAGCATCAGATTGCGCATCTCGCGCGCCCAGGTCGCGCCGATATAGATGCCGTCGAAGCCGAAGGCGAACACGCCGGGAATCGGCGCAAGCACGACGAACGGCAGGAATTCCCGCGCGCCGCGACGGACGCTTTCGCTCGCCGTCATGAAATCGATCAAGTTCGGTCCGAACAGCGCAAACAGCGCGGACACGACCAGCGCGAAGCCGAGCCCCCATAGCAGCACCAGCCGGGTCGAATCCGCAAATCCCTTGGCGTCGCGTGCGCCGAGCGTACGGCCGCAAAGCTGCTGGGCTGCGTTCGCAAGACCGTCGAGGAAGAAGGCGCTGACCAGCAGAAAATTGTTGAGAACGGAATTGGCGGCCAGCGTGACGTCGCCAGCCCGCGCGCCCTTGGCGGTGAAAAACAGAAACACCGCGATCAGCGCCGCGGTGCGGATCAGGATGTCGGAGTTCACCGCCAGCAGCCGCATCAGCTTGGCCCGGTCGAACAGCTCTGCGTATGGCACCGCGAACCCGCCGTCCGCATAGCGGCGGCAGACCATCATGCCGAGCCCGAATCCGGCCGCTTCAGACAACAGCGCGGCGATTGCAGCACCTGCGATGCCGGTGTCGTAGACCAGCACCAGCAGGATCGTCGCCGCCGCGTTGACGAGATTGATGACAATTTGGAGCGCGAGCGCCGGATTGGCGCGGGCCTGGCCGACCAGCCAGCCGAGGATGACGTAATTGGCGAGCGCCAGCGGCGCCGACCAGATCCGGATCACGAAGTAGGTTTTCGCCGCGCGCGTAACGCCTTCGCTGCCGCCCATCAGGTCGAACAGCCCGGCGGCCAGCGGCAGTTGCAGCACGATCAGGGCTATGCCGATCAAGCCGGCGACGATGAAGCCGCGCACCAGGATCGCGGTCAGCTCGCGCGTCTCGCCGGCGCCGAGCGCCTGCGCCGTGAAGGCAAGCGTGCTCATGCGAAGGAAGCCGAACAGCCAGAACAGGCAATCGAAGATGACGGACGCGATGGCGACGCCGCCGAGCAGCGCCGCGTCGTCCAGCCGTCCGATCGCGGTGGTCGAGACCACGCCGATCAACGGCGTGGTGAGGTTCGCGACCATCGCGGGGCCTGCGATGGCGAAGACCTGACGGGAACCGATCTTCACGTGAACGGGTGCGTGCATGTCAGAACACGAGCACCATGCCGTCTTCGGCGGCGAGATGGGCGATGTCGTCGAGGCGCGACAGCACGTCTTCGCTCATATGGGTGAGCACGAGGCGTTTTGCGCCGATTTCGGGGAGGTGCTGTTCCAAGGTCTTCAGGCTGAGGTGATTCTTGACCACCTTCTCGTACATATAGGCTTCGGCGATGAAAAGGTCGGCGCCATGCGCCAGCGGAATGAGCGTCTCCGTCCATTCGGTATCGGCGCTGTAGGCGAGGGTGCGGCCCTCGGCTTCGATGCGATAGGCGAGGAACGGTCCGCCGGATTCGCCGTGAACGACCGGATAGGGCGTCACCGTCACCGCGCCGAAGCTTTGGCTCTGCTCGGGCGCGAGCTCGACGACCGACAGCTCGAAGCGCCGGTCCGTCTTGGAGGAATGCTCGAACAGAGCCTCCATCACCGCACGCAGCCGCGTCTCGATGCCTTTGGGGCCGGCGATGGTGAGCGGCCGCGTCCGCCGCGAGAATTGCGCGTCGAGCAGGACAAACGGCAGCCCGGCAAAATGGTCGCCGTGGAAATGCGTGATCAGGATGAGATCGATCTCATTGCAGTCGATCTCGAGTCGCTTCAGCGCCGGCAGAGCCGACGCGCCGCAATCGATCAGGAAGTTGGCCTCGCGCCCCGAGACGTGGAAGCAGGTGTTGAGCCTGCCGCCCGATCCGAAGGCGTCGCCGCAGCCGACAAAGCGCAATTGCATCGGCCGCGAGCTCCCTAGAGCATGATCCGGAAAAGTGTGAAGCGGTTTTCCGACAAGATCATGCTCAAAACTAACGACTTACCTGCGCGGCGCACCGAAAACGCGCATCAGCAGCCAGATCGGAATCACGATGACAGCGCCGAGCAGGAAGTAGCGCCACAGCCAGTTCACGGTGTCGAAGCCGAGATCCCACAAACGCTGGAACAGAAGACGAATGCTTAAGATGATATTCCAGGGATCGAAGCCGATCGCCGCCAGCACGACGCCGACAAGGATCGAGAGCAGCACCAGGCGAAACGCGACCGCCAGCGGCGAGCCGCCGAGAAAGCGGTTCAGGCTGTCACCGCGGCCGGCCGGCAAATCTCTGACGTCGTGGGCCATCTCAAACTCCTCAGGGGATTCGACCCTATCATAGGGCAAGGCGGGGGACATGGGGAACCCGCAACGGGGCGTCAATCGGCTTACGGGATTTTAATTCGGGCAGGGCGGGTACGCCTTCGTTGCGAGATGATCGTGCCGCAGGCTCGCTGCAACCTCTCCCGCTTGCGGGAGAGGTCGCGCCGAAGGCGCGGGTGAGGGCTCTCTCCTATTGGGGATTCCCACTGGGGAAACACCCTCTCCCCGACCCTCTCCCGCAAGCGGGAGAGGGAGCGCACCTAGTACGCCTCACGCCTCAATCTCCGCCGCCTCCGCTTTCAGCATTGTTTCCAGCGTTTCCAGCCGGTCGGCTTCCCGCGGCGGCTTGTCCCAGCGCAAGCGGCTGATGCGGGGAAAGCGCATCGCGACGCCGGATTTGTGCCGTGGCGAGCGCTGCAGCCCCTCGAAGGCGACCTCCAGCACCAAGCCCTTGTCCGGCTCGTGCACGACGTGGCGGACGGGACCGAATTTTTCGGTGGTATTGCGACGCACGAAGCGGTCGATCTGGAGCAACTCCTCGTCGGTGAAGCCGAAATAGGCTTTTCCGACCGGCACCAGCTCGTCACTGCCCGCACCTGCGGTCCAGACGCCGAAGGTGTAGTCGGAATAGTAGGACGAGCGCTTGCCGTGGCCGCGCTGCGCATACATCAGCACGGCGTCGATGATGTGCGGATCGCGCTTCCACTTCCACCACTGTCCCTTCGGCCGTCCCGGCAGATAGGGTGCATCGCGCCGCTTCAGCATCACGCCTTCGACGGCGTCCGCGTCCTCGCCCGCACCGGCGCTCGCGGGATCGGCGCGTGCGGCGGTTAGCGCCTCCCAGCTTGCGAAGGCGACGGTGGGCGACAGATCGATGCGGGGATCGTCAAGCTTGCCGATGAAGGTCTCCAGCCGTTCGCGCCGCTCCGCAAAGGGTAGCTCGCGCAAATCGTTCTCGTCGTCGCCGAGCAGATCGTAGGCGCGCAGATGAATCGGAAACTCCTTGATCAGCTTCGGAGACACGACCTTGCGGTTGAGCCGTTGCTGCAGAACATTGAAACTCTGCACGCGCCCTTCGCGCAGAATCAGAAGCTCGCCGTCGATGGCGCCGGGCATGCGCAATGACGGCACGAGGTCCGGAAAGCTGCCGGTGATGTCCTCGCCGGTGCGCGAATAGAGCCGCGCCGTGATGTGGCCGTGCTCGTCTCGGCCGGCCACCGCCTGCACGCGGATGCCGTCCCATTTCCATTCGGCGATGTAATCGGCGGGATCGAGCGCGGCGAAATCGGTGTCCTCGATCGCGTGCGCCAACATCACCGGGCGGAACGGGGCGGGATCGCGATTGATCGGCTTGTCGCCGCGGCCTTCCAGCCAGGCGAACAGGTCGAGATAGGGCGGCGCGAGACCGGGCCAGATCAGCTCGACCTCATGCGGGTCCTTGTCACCGAGTGCCGCGGCCGCGGTCTTGGCCAGCCGCGCGGAGATGCCGATGCGCAACGCGCCGGTGACGAGCTTCAACAGCGCCCAGCGGCCGGTCTCATCCAGCTCGTCGAGCCAGCGCTCGAGCTGTTTTGGTAGCTCGGTCTTGCCGAGTGTGCGCAGCGTGGTGACGACCTCGGTCAGCGTCGGCGGCGGTGGATTGTTGTGGTTGCTCGGATGAAGCGCATCGCTGGCATCTCGCCCGCGGTACCCCCCTCCCTGACCCTCCCCCACAAGGGGGGAGGGAACGGTGAGGTTCGTGCATCCATCACTTTGGGAATCGCTGTTAGCTCTCGCGCTCACTGATAGCGCCGCGCGCAACTGCGCTCCCTCCCCCCTTGTGGGGGAGGGCGGGGGAGAGGGGTAGCCCGGAAAAGATTCGTCCTTGTGTGCATTCCGCTTCGGCCACATCAGCGCCACCGTTTCCGAGAGGTCGCCGACATAATCGTAAGACAATCCGAACAGCACCGGATCGGTGCGCGACGCGATCAGATCTCGGATCAGCGCGGGCTTGGCGTGCTTGAAGCTCAGCGCGCCGGTCAGCGCGGCCAGGGCATAGCCGCGATCAGGATCGGCGACCTCGCGAAAATAACTTGTGATCAGCCGCAGCTTGTTGTTGCGGCCGGGCTCGTAGGCGAGGCGGTCGAGAAGTTCGGCGAAGCGGTTCATGCTTCGGCCTCGTCAGCGAGCGGCGTCTCGGTCTCCTCCTCGTCGCCATAGCCGACCAGATCGAGCGGCCGTGCCTGCAAACCCTTGCTTTGGCACCAATGCACCAGCGCGTCTTCCTGGCCGTGGGTGACCCAGATCTCGCCGGCGCCGGTCGCGGCGATCGTGGCGGTGAGGCCGTCCCAATCGGCGTGATCCGAGATCACCAGCGGCAGCTCGATGCCGCGTTGCCGCGCGCGGGCGCGCACCCGCATCCAGCCGGAGGCGAATGCCGTGACTGGATCGGGAAACCGCCGGGTCCAGAGATCGGACGTCGCAGAGGGCGGCGCCAGCGTGATGGTGCCGGCAAGTGCCGCCTTCTTGACGCCCTTCACCGGCCTGAGATCGCCGAGCTCGATTCCGCGGCTCTGATAGTAATGCGTGATCTTCTCCATCGCGCCATGCAGATAGATCGGCACGTCGTAACCCGCTTGGCGCAGCAGTGCGATCACGCGTTGCGCCTTGCCGAGCGAATAGGCGCCAACGAGATGCGCGCGCTCCGGAAACAGCGCCACCGATGCCAGCAGCTTCTTGACCTCGTCGGCGGCATCGCCATGGCGAAACACCGGCAGGCCGAACGTCGCCTCGGTGATGAAGACGTCGCAGGGCACGAGCTCGAACGGCGTGCAGGTCGGGTCGGGTGCATCCTTGTAGTCGCCGGAGGCGACGATGCAGGTGTCCTTGCAGGTCACCGCGACCTGCGCCGAACCGAGCACATGGCCGGCCGGGTGAAACTTCACGCTGACATCGCCGAGCCGGATCTCCTCGCCATAGCGGATCGCCTGCGTCGAGCCGGCAAAATTCTCGCCATAGCGCAGCCGCATCATGTCCAGCGTTTCCTGCGTCGCCAGCACCGCGCCGTGGCCGGCGCGGGCATGGTCGGAATGGCCGTGGGTGATCACGGCCCGCTCGACCGGCCGGACGGGGTCGATATGGAAGCCGCCCGGCTTGCAGCATAGGCCGGCGGCAACTGGCAGCAGGATGTCTTGCGGACGCATGCCTGTTATATAGGTTGCGACCCCGCATCTTCGAGTCATCACCGCTTCGTTCCCTGGTTCCCCAATGCCCCTGCGCCTGTTCCTGACCTCCGGCGATCTCATGGCCGACCGCCGCTTCGAGTTCGCGCGCGACCTCCAGCTCAAGGGCGATCTGGCGGCTGCCGCCGACCTGCTGGAGCAGACCATCGAGCTTGCGCCGAATTTCACCTCGGCCTGGTTCACGCTCGGCGAAATCCGCGCGCAACTCGGCGAGCGCGACAAGGCCATTGCGGCCTTTCGCAAATCGCGCGAGTCCGACCCGGGCGATCAGCACGGCGCTCATCTGCATCTGATACGACTCGGCGATGCGCAATTGTCGGAGATGCCGAAGGCCTATGTGCAGGCCTTGTTCGATCAATACGCGCCGCGCTTCGAGCACGTGCTGATCAACGATCTCGGCTATCGCGCGCCGTCGCTAATCTTCAAGGCAGTGGTGGCTGCCCGCGTCGCCGCGAAGAAGCCCGCCCTGTTCAAGCGCGCCATCGATCTCGGCTGCGGTACGGGGCTTGCGGCCGCCGCCTTCGCAAAACAGGTCGACCAGTTCATCGGCATCGACCTGTCGCCCGGCATGGTCAAGGAGGCGCGCGCAACCGGCCTCTATGCCGAGCTCGAAGTCGCCGACATGATCGAAGGCCTGCGCAGCAGGAGCGATGCGAGCGCAAACCTCGTCGTCGCTGCCGATGCGTTCGTCTATCTCCCCGATCTCGCGCCAGTGCTCAGTGAGGCCAGGCGCGTGCTCGCGCCCGGCGGCGTGCTTGCGTTCACGCTGGAGACCCATGACGGCAGCGGGATCGTTCTCGGCGAAGGCCTGCGCTATGCCCATTCGGCGGAATATGTGCGCGATGCGATGGCGCAGGCCGGCCTCAAGGTCCTCACATTGGAGCGGGCCTCGCCACGCACCGAGAACAACGAGCCGGTGCGCGGCCTCGTCGTGGTCGCCGAGAAAACTTGAGTCTAGGCGCTATACGCGACGCTTTGAGCGTCATTGCGTCGCAAAGCCGTGACTTCCCACTTGCGACACGTGCCGCGATGCCAGCACTATGTCCTCGCTAGGGAGAAACAAACAATGACCAAGAATCCATCGCGGCGTGATTTCAGCGCCGCCGCGCTCGCGACCATCGCGGCATCCACCTTGCCCGCGCCCTCCGTCTGGGCCGCGGAAAAGAAATACGATGCCGGCGCCAGCGACACCGAGATCAAGATCGGGCAGACCGTGCCGCATTCCGGCCCCGGCTCGCTCTACGGCGTGCTCGGGCGCGTCGGCGAAGCCTATTTCCAGATGCTGAACGAGAAGGGCGGCATCAACGGACGCAAGGTCAAATTCCTCACCATGGACGATGCCTACAGCGCGCCGAAATGCGTCGAGGCGACGCGGCGCCTGGTCGAGCAGGAGGAGGTGCTCGCGCTCTACGGCTCGCTCGGCACCGCACCGCAGACCGCCGTGCACAAATACCTGAACTCGAAGGGCGTGCCGCAGCTGCTGCTCAACACCGGCGCGTCGAAGTGGAATAATCCGAAAGAGTTCAAATGGACCATGGCGGGCCTGCCGCTCTATCCGACCGAGGCGCGCATCCTGGCGCGGCACGTCGTCAGCGTGAAGCCGAACGCGAAGGTCGGCATCCTCTACCAGAACGACGATTTCGGCCGCGACTTCCTGGGTCCCTTCAAGAAAGTGCTGGCCGATGCCGGCGGCACCGCGCAGGTCATCATGGAACAGACCTATGATCTGACCGATCCGACCGTCGATTCCCAGCTCATCAACCTCTCGAAGTCGGGTGCGGACGTCTTCTACAACATCTCCACCGGCAAGGCGTCGTCGCAGTCGATCCGGAAAGTGGCCGAGCTCGGCTGGAAGCCACTGCAGCTGCTCTCGGCCGGCTCGACCGGCCGCTCGATCCTCAATGCAGCGGGCCTCGAGAACGCCGCCGGCATCGTCGCCATCCGCTACAACAAGGAGGTCGGCCTGCCCAAATGGGAGAAGGACCCCGACGTGATGGCGTTCGAGGAGCTGCGCAAGAAGTACACGCCGGCGATCGATCAAGACAACACCATCGCCTTCGCCGGCTACGGCCAGGCCGTCACCATGGGCGAGATCCTGCGCCGCTGCGGCGACGAGCTCACGCGCGCCAACGTGCTGAAGCAGGCCTCCAACCTCAAAGGCTTCCACTCGCCTTATTTCCTCGACGGCGTCACCTACGACTACACGCCTGACGACTACACGCCGATGAAGACGCTCTTCATCTCCACCTTCACCGGCAAAGACTGGGACATCTCCGACAAGCCGATGTCGGAGTAGGGGCGGGCGGGATGCTGTAGGGTGGGCAAAGGCGCACTTGCGCCGTGCCCACCATCTCTCCATGCATTCGGGTGCACATGGTGGGCACGCTTCGCTTTGCCCACCCTACGGGACCACCCCCTCGACGAACCCACCCCCACGGCTTACCTGTGATGCCGTGCCGCCCCGCATCCGCAAATCTCCGGCCGAGCCTGCCGCGCTGCTGCCCGACCACTTCCAGGCGTGGTTCACAGCCCGCGGCTGGTCGCCCCGCGCGCATCAATTGGCGCTGCTGGAGAAGGCGCGCGAGGACCGGTCCGCACTGCTGATCGCGCCCACCGGCGCCGGCAAGACGCTGGCGGGATTTCTGCCGACGCTGGTGGAGTTGAGTTCTACGCCCAAAGCTTCGGCGAAATCGGTGATCTCCACCGGCCGCAGTCTGCAACGCACCGGCGGCCTGCACACGCTCTACATCTCGCCGCTCAAGGCGCTCGCGGTCGATATCGCGCGCAACCTCGAGCGTCCCGTCGCCGAGATGGCGCTGCCGATCAAGATCGAGACCCGCACCGGCGACACGCCGACGTCGCGGCGGCAGCGGCAGCGACGCTATCCGCCTGACATTTTGCTGACGACGCCCGAACAACTCGCGCTGCTGCTGTCCTCCGACGACGCGCCGTTCCTGTTCTCCTCGCTGAAGCGTATCGTGCTCGACGAGCTGCACGCGCTGGTGACGTCCAAGCGCGGCGATCTTCTCTCCCTCGGGCTGGCGCGGCTGTGGCGATTGGCGCCGCAGATGCGCGCGATCGGCCTGTCGGCGACCGTGGCCGAGCCGGAATCGCTGGCGCGCTTCCTGGTGCCGCAGCCCGGCGGCACGGAAGCGGCGGCCGACATCGTCCTTGCCGGCGGCGCGGCGCCGCCGCTGGTCGAAATGATGGACACGCGCGAACGCCTGCCCTGGGCCGGCCACAGTGCCCGCCATGCGCTTCCCGAGATCTACGAGCTGATCAAGGCGAACAAGACCACGCTGGTTTTCGTCAACACCCGCAGCCAGGCCGAGATGCTGTTCCAGAATCTCTGGAGCATGAATGACGACAACCTTGCCATCGCGCTGCATCACGGCTCACTCGACGTCGCCCAGCGCCGCAAGGTCGAGGATGCGATGTCGGCGGGCAAACTGCGCGGCGTGGTCTGCACCTCCTCGCTCGATCTCGGCGTCGACTGGGGCGACGTCGATCTCGTCGTCAATATCGGCGCGCCCAAGGGCTCCTCGCGCCTGATGCAGCGCATCGGCCGCGCCAACCACCGGCTCGACGAAGCCTCGCGCGCGGTGCTGGTGCCCGCGAACCGCTTCGAGGTGCTGGAGTGCCGCGTCGCGATCGACGCCATCGCGGAGAATGCGCAGGACACGCCGCCGCTGCGGATCGGTGCCCTCGACGTGCTGGCCCAACACGTTCTCGGCTGCGCCTGCGGCGAGCCATTTTTCTCCGACGAGCTCTACGACGAAGTGCGCACCGCCGCACCTTACGCCGATCTCACGCGGCAGGATTTCGACGACGTGGTCGATTTCGTCGCCTCCGGCGGCTACGCGCTGAAGACCTATGAGCGCTTCGCCCGCATCAAGCAGGACAAGGAGGGGCGCTGGCGCGTCGCCAATCCCAAGGTGCGGCAGAGCTACCGGATGAATGTCGGCACCATCGTCGAGGACGACATGCTGAAGGTGCGGCTGGTGCGATCGCGCGGCGGTGGTCAAGGAAAAGCAGGCGGGTCGACGGGCGTGATCGCGCGCGGCGGCAGGTTGCTCGGCGAGATCGAGGAAGCCTTCATCGAGGGCCTCAGCCCCGGCGACACCTTCGTGTTCTCGGGCGAGGTGGTGCGCTACGAGACCCTGGTCGAGGACCAGGTCTATGTCTCGCGCGCCAACGACAAGGACCCGAAGGTGCCGTCCTATATGGGCGGCAAGTTCCCACTCTCGACCTATCTCGCCGAACGGGTCCGCCGCCTGCTCGATGACGGGCGCGCGTGGGGCGCCTTGCCGGAGCAGGTGCGCGACTGGCTGTCGCAGCAAAAGGACGTCTCGCGTGTGCCTGAAGTGCGCGAGCTGCTGGTCGAGAGTTTTCCCCGCGCCAACAAGCACTACATCGTCTGCTATCCCTTCGAAGGCCGTCTCGCGCATCAGACGCTGGGCATGCTGTTGACGCGCCGGCTGGAGCGTGCCCGCGCCCGACCGCTCGGCTTCGTCGCCAACGAATATGCGATCGCGGTCTGGGCGCTCGGCGACCTGTCCTCCATGATCCGGGACGGCAGGATCGACCTCGATGCGCTGTTCGACCCTGATATGCTCGGCGACGATCTCGAAGCTTGGCTTGCCGAATCCGCACTGATGAAGCGCACGTTTCGCAATTGCGCGATCATCTCCGGCCTGATCGCGCGCCGTCACACCGGCGAGGAGAAGAGCCGCCGCCAGGTGCTGTTCTCGACCGATCTCGTCTACGACGTTTTGCGAAAACACCAGGCCGATCACGTGCTGCTGCGCGCCGCCCGTGCCGATGCCGCCACCGGCCTGCTCGATCTGCGCCGTCTCAGCGACATGCTCACCCGCATCCAGGGCCGCATCACGCACCGGGAACTCGACCGTGTCTCGCCGCTCGCGGTCCCCGTGATGCTGGAAATCGGCCGCGAGTCAGTCTATGGCGAAGCAGGAGACGAGCTCCTGGCCGAAGCCGCTGACGAGCTGGTCAAAGAGGCGATGGGATAACAGCAGGTTTTGACGTGACGGCAGGCGCGCTGGTTTCAGGAGATAACGAGGACATGCGCGTTTCGAATGTCAGCATCAGCAGCGTGACGTTCGTGGCCGATCTTTCCGGGGCACTGTTCTGGGAAGAGCAGCGCCTGCTCGTCGTCTCCGACCTGCATCTGGAAAAAGGTTCCAGCTTCGCCATGCGCGGCGTGCTGCTGCCGCCTTACGACACCATCGCGACGCTCGGTCGTCTCGCTGCTGTCATCTCCCGCCATGATCCCCGAATCGTCATCGCGCTCGGCGACAGCTTTCACGATCGCACCGCGCATGGACGCCTGTCGGCGGAGGATCGCGACGCGGTCGCCGCCTTGCAGGCCGGCCGCGACTGGATCTGGATTTCGGGCAATCACGATCCGGCGCTGCCGCGTGATCTCGGCGGCACCGTCGCCGACGAAGTCGCGATCGGCCCGATCACCTTCCGCCACGAGCCGACCGGCGCGGGCGGCGAGATCGCCGGCCATCTCCATCCCAAGGCCCGCGTCTCCGCGCGCGGCCGCTCGATGGAGCGCCGCTGCTTCGCCTGCGACGGGATGCGCGCCGTGATGCCCGCCTTCGGCGCCTATGCCGGCGGCCTCAGCATCCGTGACGTGGCGTTTGCAAAGATCTTTCCAAAGAACGGTTTTGTCGCGCACCTGCTCGGCGACCGCCGCGTGCACGCGATTGCCGCGTCGCGGTGTTATTGACTAGCTATCGCTTCGATCGGGCTGAACCCTCTCACCACGCGCACACTGCGCTCCCTCCCCCCTTGTGGGGGAGGGCAGGGGAGGGGGGTAGCCCAGGAAAAGTTGCGCGTTGGCGTCGCGCAAACGCGTGTGCGAATCGAGATAGTCCCCGTGTGGTACCCCTCTCCCTAACCCTCCCCCACAAGGGGGGAGGGAACGTACCGGTCTCGCAGCCGCAGATCGCGACTATCGCAACGGTTCACGCCGCCTTCGCCTGCACGTCATCGCAGAACTCTGCCAGCCGATCGGCGAGCCGCAGCGTCGCGGGGCTTGCACCCGGCGCGGCCATCAACGCGACTTCGGTCCGGTTGATTGGCGCAAATCCATCCTTCGCGGTCAGCACGCGGTGGTCGGACTGGATCGCCATCTCCGACAGGATGCTCAGCCCCATGCCGGCAGCGACCGCGGCTTGGATGCCGGCGAGGCTCGATGACGTGTAGGACATGTGCCAAATGCGGCCCGCGCTTTCCAGCGCGTGGATGGCGCCGGCGCGGTAGAGGCAGCCGAGCGGAAAGCCGATCAGCGGCACCGAGGCGACATCGGCGTGGATCGGATGGCTCTTGCTGGTGACCCAGTGCACCTGCTCCGGCCACACCGCGATCGCGCCCTTCTCACCGGCTGCGCGCTTGAACAATGCGAGATCGAGCTCGCCGCGATCGAGGTCGCGCGACAGGTTCTTGCTCTGGTCGGCGCGCACATCGAGCCGCAGGCCCGGATGCGAACGCGAGAAGGCGCCGAGCAGTTTCGCCAGCCGGTACGCCGCAAAGTCTTCGGGGATGCCGAGCCGGATCGCGCCTTCGCCGTCGGGCTGGCGCAGCACGTCGCGGGCCTCTTCCGCAAGCGACAACAGCCGCCGCGCATAGGACAGCAGCCGTTCGCCGGCTTCGGTCGGGCGCAAATCCTTGCCGTCACGATGCAGCAGCACCTGTCCGACATCCTCCTCCAGCCGCTTGATCTGCTGGCTGACGGTCGATTGCGTGCGATGGACGCGCTCGCCGGCGCGGGTGAAGCCGCCGGCATCGACCACCGACACGAAGCTGCGCAGGAGCTCCAGATCGAGCATGGGCGCCTCCATTCGAAAATCCACTGACTAGAAGTTAATCATTTAATTTCCAAATGACAAGCCGGCCCCCTAGATCGAGGGCTCAGGAGATTCGCATGTCGCTCGCCCCCTCGATTTCGGTTCCCCGCAGCCGCTTCAATACGCTGCCGCTCGCCATCGGCGCGTTCTGCCTGCTCTGGAGCTACGCCTTCGTCGCCGGCAAGATCGGCGTGACCCATTGCCCGCCGCTGATCCTGCTCGCCGCGCGCTTTTCGCTCGCCGGCATCCTGATCATCGGTGCCACGCTGGTCCGCGGCGACGACTGGTCGCTGTCCTGGCGCGATGCCGCGATCTTCGCCGTGCTCGGCGTCGCCAACAACGCGCTCTATCTCGGCCTCGGCTACACCGGGCTGCAATCGGTCTCCGCCGGGCTCGGCGGCCTGATCGTGTCGGCCAATCCGGTGTTCACGGCGGGCCTCGCCGCGCTGCTGCTCGGCGAAGGCATGACCTGGCGCAAGGCGAGCGGCCTCCTGCTCGGCATCATGGGCGTGACCTTGATCGTCTGGCACCGCCTGTCGGTCGGCACCGACTCGCTGCACGGCATCGTGTTCACGCTGGCCTCGCTTGCCTCCCTCGTCGCTGGCACCATTTTGTTCAAGCTGCTCGCGCCAAAGGGCTCGTTGTGGATCGGCAATGGCGTGCAGAATCTCGCCGCCGGCATCGTGCTGACGCCGGTGGCGCTGACCTTCGCCGATATTCATGCCATCGACCTCACGCTGGGTTTGATCGGCGCCTTCGCCTTCCTCGTGCTCGGCGGCTCGATCATGGCGTACTGGCTCTGGTTTCATCTCCTGAAAGTGTGTGGCGCGACGGCCGCCAGTGCCTATCATTTCCTGATGCCGCCGCTCGGCATGCTGTTCGCGTATCTCGTGCTCGGCGAGCATGTCGAGGCCCGCGATCTGCTCGGAATCATCCCGGTCGCACTTGGCATCTATCTGGTGACGCGGCCCGCAAAATCCGTCTCGTAACAGGAGTCCATCATGCCCATTTCCATCACCCTGATCGGCGGTCCCACTGCGCTGATCGAGATCGATGGCTTCCGCCTGCTCACTGACCCGACCTTCGATGCGCCCGGCGCCTATCAACTGCCGCATGTGAAGCTGGAGAAGACGATTGGACCCGCGCTGAAGGCCGACGCAATCGGCCCGGTCGACGCGGTCCTGCTCAGCCACGACCAGCATTCCGACAATCTCGACAATTCCGGCCGCGACTATCTGCTTAAAGCGCCGCGCGCGCTGACGACCGAGGCCGGCGCCAAGCGCCTGGGCGGCCATGTCGAAGGCCTCGCGCCATGGGCGACCTCGCATCTGAAAGACGGTGACGGCAATACGCTGACGATCACCGCCACGCCCGCGCGCCACGGCCCGGCCGGCATCGAGCCGCTGTCGGGCGACGTCATCGGTTTCGTGGTGTCGTCGAGCCGGACCGACACCACTTCGGTTTATATCAGCGGCGACACCACCTGGTTCGACGGCGTCGCCGAGGTCGCGCGCCGCTTCAAATGCGGCGTGGTGATGCCTTTCGCCGGCGCCGCGCAAACGCGCGGGCCGTTCCATCTCACCATGGACACCAACGACACCATCGAGACCGCACGCGCCTTCCCCGATGCGATGATCGTGCCGGTTCATACGGAGGGTTGGGCGCATTTCCGCCAGAACGGCGAGGATCTGCGCAAGACGTTTGATGTGCTGGGTTTTGGCACAAGGCTGCGATTGCTGGAGCCGGGGGTGCCGACCGTGGTGCAGGCGCCGTAGCCCCAACTGTCATGCCCCGGCTTGACCGGGGCATCCAGTACGCCGCGGCGGTAGTTGTGAGAGCGAACTGCCTAACGCCAGCCTCTGGAATACTGGGTCGCCCGGTCAAGCCGGGCGACGACGAGAGGAGAGAGCGTAGTTCCCTCAATCCTTCCTGAAAACAATCGACGCCATCCAGCCCGTCATCAGCGCCATCGCGGCGGTGACGAGGCCGTAGATCAGCCCGTTCTGGCGCGCCGTCGTCGCGACGAACTGCTCGAAGCCGACCTTGACGATCTCGAACGCGGTCTCGGTCTTGCCGATGAACGCGCCGTCGGCGAACAGCTTGATCTCGACCTCATAGGTGCCGATCGGCACCTCCGCCGGCAGTGGAATGCCGGTGCGGAACAGGGTCGGTGTCAGGAACGTCACCGCGCTCGGATCCTCGCGGTAGAGACCGCGCTGGGTGCGCAGGCGGATGAAGGCGGAGCGGAACGCGTCGTTCGGCACCACATCGGCATAGTCGCCGCTGACGCGTTGGGTCAGCAGCACGTTGTTGAGCCCGATCTGCTGGCGTCGCGCGATCTCGGGCGAGGTGATCGCCTCGAAGGAGCGGTTGGCGAACAATGCGAGATAGCTCGGCACCGCCAGGAACTGGCGGTAGTCGGTGTTGATCCAGATCCCGAAGGTGCGCTCCTTGCGCCGCGTCACCATGTCGGCGCGGGGGCCCATCACGGTGACGACGAGATCGTAGGTCTTGCGGTCAGCGGGCGTAGAGGCGTCCTTCTCGACCGAGCCGAACAGCACCAGCTCCTCGCCGGAATAGTTCGGCGTCACCGTGACGCGATGGTTGGAGACCGACACGATCAGCCGCTCGGCGCGTGCGACGGAGCCGAGCAGCAGGACAAGCAGGACCGCGAGAGCTGCGCGCATCATCCGTTCACTCCCAGCTCGCGGATGGTGAAGAGATCCTCTGGCCGGATCACCAGCTCGATGGCGAAGCGGACGCCGACCGAGAGGATCAAGAGGCCAAGCAGCAGCCGCAACTGCTCGCCGCGGATCTTCTGGCCGGCGCGGGCGCCGAATTGGGCGCCGGTGACGCCGCCGACCATCAGGATCAGCGCCAGCACCGCGTCGACCAAATGATTGGTCACGGCATGCAGCAAGGTCGCAAACAGCATCGTGACCAGCGTCAGGACCATCGACGTCCCGATCACCGTCGAGGTCGGCACCCGCAGCAAATAGATCATGATCGGCACCAGGATGAAGCCGCCGCCGATGCCCATGATGGCGCCAATGAAGCCGATCAGGATGCCGACGATCACGATCGGAATGACCGAGAGGTAGATCTTGGAGCGCTTGAACCGCATCTTCAGCGGCAGGCCATGGATCCAGTTATGCGTGCGTCGCGGCGGCACCGCGCCGCGCCGGGTCCGCATCAGGGCACGCAGGCCTTCGGAGAACATCAGGCTGCCGACGGTGGTGAGCAGCACGACGTAGGACAGTGCGATCATCAGATCGAGCTGGCCGAGCGCGCGCAGCTGCGTGAAGGTCCACACCCCGAGAGCCGTCCCGGTTACGCCGCCGCATAACAGCACGCTCGCCAGCGCCGGGTCGATCGCGCGTCGCCGCCAATAAGCGAGGGCGCCGGAAAAGGACGAGGCGGCGATGTGGCTTGCGACGGAAGCGACCGCGACTGCCGGTGTGATGCCGATGAAGATCAGAAGCGGCGTCATCAGGAAGCCGCCGCCGATCCCGAACATGCCGGAGACGAAGCCGACCGCCGCGCCCATCGCTAGCACGAGGAAGACGTTGACCGGAAGATCGGCGATCGGGAGATAGAGCTGCATCGAGAAACCACGCGCCGACGAGACGGATCGATTGCGCGGAATGCTCGCAGGAGAGCAGAACGATTGCCGCGCCCCTCAATAGCGGAATTCGACGGCGGGCGGGACCAGGAATTTCGGGCGTGGTGAATGAGGGTGAGGAATCAGATGGCCACTTTTCGTGCGCCGAGGACTTCGCCACGTTCTCCACGGTCATGCCCCGGCTTGACCGGGGCATCCAGTACGCCGCGGCCTTTCCGCATCAAACCGGTGTCTCTCCAATACTGGTACGCCGCCCCGTTGTCGTGAGAGCGAGCTCTTTAACGCCGGCCTCTGGAATACTGGGTCGCCCGGTCAAGCCGGGCGACGACAAGAGGAGAAAGCGTACTAAACCGATTAATGCACCGCCGACGCCGACTTCTTGCTCGCAACCGGCTTCGGCGCGGGCTTCGCGTTGGCCTGCGGCGCGCTGTCCCAGCCGCCGTTCGGGGCCGCAACGTTGACGGCGTCGTCGGGCTGCGGCTCGGCGCTGAAGGTCTGGATCGCGAGCTTGGCGGCGGCGAGCGATTGCGGGTCGAGCCGCTTGGCGACGTCGTCGCGCTTGGTTGCTGCGTCTGCGTCACCCTGGGCGGCGGCGAGTGTGAACCATTTGTAGGACTCGGCGAGGTTCTGCTCCACCCCGATGCCGCGGGCGTAGAGGATACCGAGGTTGAACTGGCTGTCGGCAACGCCGCGGTCGGCGGCCTTCCGGAACCACAATGCCGCGCTCTTGTAGTTGGCGCCGCGTCCGCCGCCATCGGCATCGAGCACCGCGAGATTGTGCATCGCCTTGGCGTTGCCGCGCTCGGCGGCTTGCGTGTAGTAGCGGCGGGCGATGTCGGCGTCCTTCTTCACGCCGAGACCCTTTTCGTAGAGTGTCCCGAGGCGGAAGGTTGCGGGCACCACGCCGGCCTGTGCCGCGCGGTCGTACCATTTGGCGGCTTCGTCGTAATTCGCGGCCACGCCCTTGCCCTCGGCAAAGCGCACGCCGATCTCGTAGGCTGCGGTCGCATCGCCCTTCATCGCGGCGGTGCGCAAGCCGGGGCCACCGATGCCGTCAGGCAGCTTTTCGCTCGGCGGCACCTGGATCATCGCGAGTTTCGCACGGCTCGTGCCCGACAGCGCGCCGGTGACGTCGCTGGAGGCCGCAGGCGGGGTTGGCGCCGCGGTTTGCGGGATTTCGACCGAAGCGGTGCCGCTCGGGCTCGTCACGGACCCCGGCGCGGCATTGTTCTGCGACTGTTTTCCGATCGGGGTCGGCGAGGTCATCGACGGCGTGACCTGCTCGGGCGTGGCGGGCTTGTTCTCGACCGGCGGAGGGGCCTGCGGCGCGGGCGCGGGCGACGAATTCTCCATCGCCTGCGGCGACGGCGACGGGCTGCTGCCATCGAGCAGGTTCATCGCCATCTTGAAGGTGCCGAGCACGATCACGACCACGCTCGCGCCAACCAGCAGCGAGCGGATCTTTGAGGTGATGGTCGCGCCACCTTCCTGGCCCTTGTCCTTGGCGCGGGCGATTGCGGCCTTGGCGCCACGTGCCGGCTTTTCGGGCGGCTGCGCGGCGGCGGCTTGGGCTGCGCGGCGTGCGGCGGCGATGAAGCTCGACGACGACACCGGCTCCTTGGGCGCGGCCGGGATTTCGCTGATTGCGCTTTCGGACGCAGCAATGCGCTCCGACGACGTGGCGATGCGTGCACCCGGCCGGGTGCCGGGCTCGAGCGGATGATCCGGCGGCAGTTCGGGCGCGAGCGCGGCGCGCGTGGGCGCCGTATGCGGCTCCAGGATTTCGCTGATCGCGCGTGGCGGAACCGGCGGTGCCATCGGCATCGGCGGCGGCGCTGCCGGCGCGGCGGCATGGAATTCGCGCGGCGCGGCGGCGAAGGCGGCTTGCGCCGCCTGCGCGGCGGCCGGATTGGGCAGCTCGGGCTTCGGATCGTATTTCGGGTGCTGCTGTTGCTGCGGCCGCGGCTCGTGCGCCATCGGCGCGGGCGCCATGGGAGCGGCCATCGGCATCGGCTGCGGCGCTGGGGCGGGCGGCGCGGTGCGCACATTGCGCAGATCGCCCTCGATCATCGAGAGACGATCGACCACGTGGCCAAGGGCGTTGTGGACGGCCTCCAGCGAGTCCTGGGTGGTCCGGTTCGTCTCGGCCTGACTGAAGCGGATGTCGGAGAGCTCGCGCTTGACGAGATCGACCATGCCGGACTCGGCAGGGGGCGCGGAGTTGCGGCTCTCGGCCAGCGCCGAATAGGTCGCCTGCTGCCGCTCCAGGTGGCGCAGGATGTCGTGCAGCCCGTCCTCGACGCGGCTGAAATTCCCGTTGCGCGGATCGGAGGCGGCCTCGAGCCGCTCCAGAAGATACGAGACCCGCTGTTCAAGATGAGCAAAGGTCGAAGCCGAGTCGTTGCCGACCTGCATGCGGTCGAAACGGTCGGACAGGGCGCGGATCGCGCTTTCGAGATGCTCGCTGCTCTCGGGTGGCTGAGGGCGCTCGCGCGTTTCCAGAGCCGCGGTGAGCGCCGCGATGCGTTGCTCCAGCACCGCAAAACTGTCGCCGTTGCCCGAGGCGCGGGTGACCTGGTCGACCTTGGACGACAGCAGCTGCACGTCATCCGAGAGCCGGGCCAGCGCTTCGTTGGAAGCGACGTTGGAGACGATGCCGCGCAGCGCCGAGATCGCGCCTTCGAGCTGGCGGACCGTCGAGGGATCGTCATTGGCGCGCAGGATCAGATCGAGCTTGGCGCCGAGATTGCGGATCGCCTCGTCATAGCCGGTGAGCTGCTCGGCCGGCGTCAGCGTGCGGAGCACCTGCTTGATCTCGGACAGCGCGTGCTCGATGCCGGACAGGACCTGACCGTCGGTGCCGTTGGAGCGGGTCTCGTCGATGCGCCGATGCAGCGAGCGGATCTCGTTCTCGATCGATTCGATCGCGCGGCGCGGCATCGCCTCGGTGATGGCGTTGCGGATCTCCGCAAGCTCGCTGCGGAAACTGTTGATCGCCTGCTCGGTATTGTCGGGGCGCTGGAGCGATTCGATCTGGCTCGTGATCTTGAGCAGATGACGCTCGAGCGCAGAGAAATCCGGCCCCGGCCCCGGCTGCGGTGGCGGCGGAGCGTAGGCAGGCGGCGCGGGGGGCGCGTAAGGAGCTGCCGCAGGCGCGATCGAGGGTGCTGCGCGCGGCGGCATCTGCCTGGGCGTAAAGCCGTCGAGCTCGCTCTGCCGTGCCGTGATCTCGGCGACCGCGACGTCGAACGAAGCGGGGCTCAGGGGCGGTGAGCTGCGATAGACCTGCGCTGCCGCACGCTCGACCGCATCGGCCTGGCGCTGGCGCGTTTCAACGGGTGCCTGCCGCGGTGCCGGAGCCTGCTGCGGTTTCGAAATTTGCGATAGCCGGGCATCGAGACGCGAGATCGCGTCGTTGAGCTGGCGCGCAACGCCTTGCTCGCGCGAGACGTCTGGTCGCGGAGTATCTTGTCGCGAAGGATCTTGCCGCGGCGCGGGCTTAGAAATCCGTTCGATCTGCTGGGTGATGGCGTCGAGCCGCTGGTGGATGTCGGCGACTTCGCGACTTTCCTGGCTCGGCACGTGACTCGGGACTTGGCTCGGCAGTTGACTCGGGACGTGCTGGGCTTGCGGACGCTGATCGTAAAGTCCGCGAAAGTTCGGCGGGGCGGTCTCGCCGAGCGTGGAGTTCAGCCAATCGTTGAGTGACATGCCGGCGCGACGCGCAGCAGCTTCGGCCCGCTCCCGGACGGAGGGATCGATGCCGTCAACACTCCACGATACGCGCGAATTCATGACTCTGTCCGGTCCCGACTCCGGCGCCCCACCCGGCGCCTCCAGCCTCCCCACGCGTGCCCGTTGCAAAGACAATCGAATTTGGCGCGGGTCGTCTGCCTCGAAAACCGACTTTTGTCTGTTACGGTAAATAACGGGTTAAGGAACCCGTTGACGGTGTCTTAAAGTTGGCCAGCGGTGTGCGACACCCACCGCTGTCATGCTCCGCGAAAGCGGGGCATCCAGCACGCTGCAGCCCCTCGATTCCAGCCGCGCAGCCTCTGGAATGCTGGATCGCCCGCCTTCTGTTTAGACCGGACAGATCACTGACAGTTGTTCGGAGACATTAGCTGACACATCAAACTGGGCTGGAATGGTCGACTCGCTCAGCCCTTGCCCTCGCGCTTGCCGTCCTCCAGCGGCACCACGGTGCCGCCAGCGCTCATCGCCGACAGGGCCTCGAGCGCCTCTTCGCAGAAATCGGCGACCATCTGCTCGTGCCGGGCGCCGAGCTGAAGCAGCAGCAGGTTACCGAGGTCGAGCACGCCGGAGGCCGCCCCTTCCGGAAAGCGCTTCTTCAGGATCCGCTCGTAGTTCTCGTGGCGATCGCGGTGGTGCTCGAGCCGGGCCATCAGGTCGGTGCGCATGGGCTCGAGGCCGATGCTGTCGAGCGCATGCAGCCGCACCAGGAGGTCGTCCTTGATCGAGGGGGGCGTGCTTGGCCGCGCGGCCCAGTGCCGCAGCGCTGTTCGGCCCTCCGGAGTCAGCGTATAGATCAGCTTATTGGGCTTGCCGGTCTGCACGACCTCGCGGCCCTGGATGTAGCCGCGGTCGCGCAGCTTGGAGAGCTCGCGGTAGATTTGCTGGTGGTCGGCCTTCCAGAAGAAGCCGATCGAGGAATCGAATGTCTTGGCGAGCTCGTAGCCCGTCATCGGACGTTCCGTCAGGCATGCGAGGATTGCGTCGCCCAAAGCCATGACCCGGTCCTCCTGTTCTTGACCTTAACCAATTGGCTTGACTTTATGCGCATCGGCGCATATGCGTCAATGTGCATATGAGGTGATCCAAGAACGAGGGCAAACACCGCCCCGAAAACCCCAATGGAATCAACCTTCGCGCTACTGTGCATGGGGTTGTTTTCGCGTTTTTTGCCGAAGCCTTTAGGGAGGCAGCTGAATGACCGGCCTCGAATCCTGGTACGGCTACATGAAGTCGCATGACCGGGCAGCGCTCTGGGACCTGCTCCATCCCGACGCGATCTTCGAAAGCCCCGTCGTGCACGCGCCGCAGCGCGGCCGCGACATCACCTTCAAATATCTGGCCAGCGCCGAGAAGGTGCTTGGCGGTCCCGGCTTCATTTATGTCGGCGAATGGAAGAGTGAGAGCGGCGCCGTGCTCGAATTCAAGACCATCATCGACGGCATCGAGATCAACGGCGTCGACATCATCAGTTTCGACGGCGAGGGACGCATCACGCATTTCAAGGTGATGGTGCGGCCGCTCAAGGCGATCAACATGCTGCACCGCCTGATGGCGGAGCAGCTCGCCGCCGCTCAATCCTAAGCCAGCATCATCACTTCTAGGCCTGCCGGGAGACCACCATGCCGATCTACAAAGCCCCCGTCGAAGACGTGAACTTCCTGCTCAACGACGTCTTCCAGATCGACCGCTACGACAATCTGGCCGGCTTCTCCGATGCGTCGAGCGACGTGCGTGAAGCCATTCTCGGCGAAGCCGCCAAGCTTGCCGAGGAGGTGCTGCAGCCGCTCAACCGCGTGGGCGATCTCGAAGGCTGCAAGCGCGCCGATGACGGCAGCGTCACCACGCCTAAGGGCTTCAAGGAGGCGTTCAAGCAGGTCGCCGAGGGCGGCTGGCTCGGCCTGTCGGCGCCGACCGAGTTCGGCGGCCAGGGCCTGCCGGTGACGCTGAGCCAGGCGGTCAACGAATTCCAGATCTCCGCCAACATGGCGTTCTCGATGTATGGCGGCCTCACCATGGGCGCGACCGCGGCGCTGATCGTCCACGGCACGCCGGAGCAGAAGCAGACCTACGTGCCGAAGATGGTGGCGGGCGAGTGGACCGGCACCATGAACCTGACCGAGCCGCATTGCGGCACCGACCTCGGCATGCTCCGCACCAAGGCGGTGCGGCAGGCCGACGGCAGCTTCAAGATCACGGGCACCAAGATCTTCATTTCGGCCGGCGAGCATGACCTCGCGCCCAACATCATCCACCTCGTGCTCGCCCGTATCGAGGGCGCGCCCGCCGGCATCAAGGGCGTGTCGCTGTTCGTGGTGCCGAAATTCATGGTCAATGCCGACGGTTCGGTGGGGCAGCGCAACGGCGTCGTCTGCGGCTCGATCGAGCACAAGATGGGCATTCACGGCAATTCCACCTGCGTGATGAATTACGACAACGCCGTGGGCTGGCTGATCGGCGAAGAGAACAAGGGCATGCAGGGCATGTTCGTGATGATGAACGAGGCCCGCCTCGGCGTCGCCGTGCAGGGTCTCGCGCAGTCGGAAGTGGCCTATCAGAACGCGGTCGCCTATGCCCGGGATCGCATCCAGGGCCGTTCGCTCACCGGTGCCAAGGCGCCGGACAAGCCGGCCGATCCGATCATCGTCCATCCCGACGTGCGTCGCACGCTGCTGTCGATCCGCTCCTTCAACGAGGCCGCGCGCGCCTTCGTGATGTGGACCGCGCTGAAGAGCGACGTCGCCCATCGCTCCGAGGATCCCAAGGACCGCCAGGCCGCCGACGATCACATGGGCCTGATGACGCCCGTCCTGAAAGGCTTTCTCACCGATTACGGCTTCGCCAACGCGGTGCAGGCGCAGCAGATGTATGGCGGCCACGGCTACATCGCCGAGCAGGGCATGGAGCAGTTCGTGCGCGATGCCCGCATCGCCATGATCTACGAAGGCGCCAACGGCATCCAGGCGCTCGACCTCGTCGGCCGCAAGCTGCCGCGCGATGGCGGCCGCGCCATCATGGCGTTCTTCGGCGAGGTCATGGCCTTCGCCAAGGAGAACGGCGGCGACGAGGCGATGAAGCCCTTCATCACCCCGCTCTCGGCTTCGCTCGGCCATCTCCAGCAGGCCACGACGTGGCTGATGCAGAACGCGATGGCGAAGCCCGACAATGCCGGAGCCGCCGCGACCGATTACCTGAATCTCTTCGGTTTCGTCGCGCTCGGCTACATGTGGGCGAAGATGGCGAAGGTGACGCAGGCCAAGATTGCCGAGAGCGGGACGACGCCCTATCTCTCGACCAAGCTCGTCACCGGCCGCTTCTTCATGGAGCGGATGCTGCCGGAGACCGCCGCCAATCTCGCGCGCATCCAGGCCGGCTGCGCCACCATCATGGAATTGCCGGCGGAAGCGTTCTGAAGCTGCTTTCGCTGCGACCCGTCCAAAACCAGATCAAGACCAGAAGATCATCACATCAGGAGGGCGTCATGCCTGAGGCATTCATCTACGACCACGTCCGCACCCCGCGCGGCCGCGGCAAGGCGGACGGCGCGCTGCACGAAGTCACCGCGCTCGCGCTTGCGACCGTGCCGCTCAAGGCGCTCAAGGACCGCAACAACCTGCCGGAAGATTCCGTCGATGACGTCATTCTCGGCGTGGTCGATCCCGTCGGCGAAGCCGGCTCCGACATCGCGCGCTTTGCCGCGCTGAAGGCGGGCCTCGGCGAGGCGGTCCCCGGCGTGCAGATCAGCCGCTTCTGCGCCTCCGGCCTCGATGCCGTGAATTTTGCCGCAGCCCAGGTGATGAGCGGCCAGCACGAGCTCGTGATCGGCGGCGGCGCCGAATCGATGAGCCGCGTCGGCATCGGTGCGTCCGGCGGCGCCTGGCCGATGGACCCGTCGATGGCCGTGCCGGCTTATTTCATGCCGCAGGGCATCTCGGCCGATCTGATCGCGACCAAATACGGCTTCTCGCGCGACGATGTCGACGCCTATGCGGTGCAGAGCCAGCAGCGAGCGGCGAAGTCCTGGGAAGAAGGCCGCTTTGACAAGTCGGTCGTCCCGGTGAAGGACATCAACGGCCTCACCATCCTCGCCAAGGACGAGCATATGCGTCCGTCGACGACGATGCAGTCGCTGGCGCAGCTGCAGCCGGCGTTCACGATGATGGCGCAGATGGGCGGCTTCGACGGCGTCGCGGTGCAGTCGCATCCGGAAATCGAGCGCGTCAATTACGTGCATCACGCCGGCAATTCGTCGGGCATCGTCGATGGTGCCGGCGCGGTTCTGCTCGGCAGCAAGGAAGCGGCTAGCAAATACGGCCTGAAGCCGCGTGCAAGAATCCGCGCATTCGCCAATATCGGCTCGGAGCCCGCGATGATGCTGACCGGCCCGGTCGATGTCACCGAAAAGCTGTTTGCGCGCTCCGGCATGAAGAAGTCGGACATCGACCTGTTCGAGCTCAACGAAGCCTTCGCCTCCGTCGTGCTGCGCTACATCCAGGCCTTCGACATCGACAACGCCAAGATCAACGTCAATGGCGGTGCGATCGCGCTCGGCCATCCTCTTGGCGCGACCGGTGCGATGATCCTCGGCACCGTGCTCGACGAGCTCGAGCGCACCAACAAGGCGACCGCGCTGGTGACGCTGTGCATCGGCGGCGGCATGGGCACCGCCACCATCATCGAACGCGTCTAAGGGTAGGGGAGCAACCAGCATGGCTTACAAGAACTTCAAGGTTGAGACCGATTCCGACGGCATCGCGCTTGTCACCTGGGACATCCCGGGCCGTTCGATGAACGTGCTCGACGAGACCTCGACCAGCGAGCTCGACGCGATCGTCAAGGCGACCACGGCCGATGCTACGGTGAAGGGCGCCGTCATCACCTCCGCCAAGGAAGCGTTCTGCGCGGGTGCCGATCTTTCCATGCTGGAGAGCATGAATCAGGCCTACGCGAAACTGTTCAAGGAGCAGGGCGAGACCGCGGCGAACCAGATGCTGTTCGAGCAGAGCCGGCGCTTCTCGCAGGTGCTGCGCTCGATCGAAACCTCCGGCAAGCCGTGGGCGGCGGCGATCAACGGCCTCGCGCTCGGCGGCGGTTTCGAGATCACGCTGTGCTGTCACTATCGTGTGGCGGCCGACAATCCCAAGACCCGCCTCGGCCTGCCCGAGGTCAAGGTCGGCCTGTTCCCGGGCGCTGGCGGAACGCAGCGCGTGCCGCGCCTGGTGCCGCCGCAGGACGCGATGACGATCCTGCTCAAGGGCGATCCGGTCACGGTCGAGAAAGCCAAGGCGCTGAATCTGATTCACGCCGTCGTTCCCGCCGCCGACCTCATCAAGACGGCAAAGGACTGGATCAAGGGCGGCGGCAAGGCCGTCGCGCCCTGGGACGAGAAGGGCTTCAAGCTGCCGGGCGGCCCGGTGTTCTCCAAGGCCGGCATGATGATGTTCCCGGCCGGCAACGCGATCTATCGCCGCGAGACCTACGACAATTATCCGGCCGCACGCGCGATCATGAGCTGCGTCTATGAGGGCCTGCAGCTGCCGATCGACGCCGCGCTCCGTGTCGAGTCGCGCTACTTCACCTCGGTGCTGCGCTCGAAGGAAGCGGCGGCGATGATCCGCAGCCTGTTCCTGTCGATGCAGGAGCTCAACAAGGGCGCGCGCCGTCCGAAGGATGTGCCGCCGACCAAGGTGAAGAAGATCGCCGTGATCGGCGCTGGCTTCATGGGGGCGAGCGTCGGCTATGTCTCGGCCCGTGCCGGTCTCGACGTCGTCCTGATCGATCGCGACCAGGAGAGCGCCGACAAGGGCAAGGCGCATGCGCAGAAGGTGATCGAAGAGCAGATCAAGAAGGGCCGCGCCAAGCCCGGCGACGCAGTAGCCCTGCTCGCGCGCATCACGCCGACGGCGGACTATTCCGCGCTGAAGGACGTCGATCTCGTCATCGAAGCCGTGTTCGAAGACCGCAAGGTCAAGGCTGATACCTTTGCCAAGGCGCAGGAGCATATGAAGCCGGACGTGATCTTCGCGTCCAACACCTCGACGCTTCCGATCACCTCGCTGGCGGAATCCTTCAAGGACCAGGGCAGGTTCGTCGGCATCCACTTCTTCTCGCCGGTCGAGAAGATGATGCTGGTCGAGATCATCCAGGGCAAGAACACCGGCGATCTCGCGATCGCGACCGCGCTCGACTACGTCCGCCAGATCGGCAAGACGCCAATCGTCGTCAACGACAGCCGCGGCTTCTTCGCCAATCGCTGCGTCGGCCGCTACGTCGCCGAAGGCAACGAGATGTTCCTCGAGGGCGTGCCGCCCGCGATGATCGAGAACTGCGCCAAGATGGCCGGCATGCCGGTTGGCCCGCTCTCGCTGTCGGACGAGGTCGCGCTCGACCTCGGGCTCAAGATCATGAAGGCGACGGAAGCCGACCTCGGCCCCAACGCCATCAATCCCGATCAGAAGAAGCTGATGGTGGAAATGGTCGAGAAGCAGGGCCGCCTGGGCCGCAAGAACAGCAAAGGCTTCTACGACTACCCCGAGAAGGGCAAGGGACAGAAGAGCCTGTGGCCGGGCCTCTCCGCGCTGCAGCCCAAGCGGCTCGACCCTGATACGCTCGACGTCGAGGAGTTGAAGCAGCGCTTCCTGGTGGTGCAGGCGGTGGAAGCCGCGCGCACGGTGGAGGATCACGTCATCACCGATCCGCGCGAGGCGGATGTCGGCTCGATCCTCGGCTTCGGCTTCGCGCCGTTCACCGGCGGGACGCTGTCCTACATCGACTTCATGGGCACGAAGAAGTTCGTCGAACTTTGCCACAAGCTGGAAGCGAAATACGGCTCGCGCTTCACCCCGCCGAAACTCCTCGAGGAGATGGCCGCAAAGGGAGAAACCTTCTACGGCCGCTTCGCTCCGAACAAGGCGGCGGCGTGATTCTCTGAACCGTAGCCGGGACGAAAATTACGAAAGGCCGGATCTCGATCCGGCCTTTCGCATGGGCGCCTCAGGCAGCCTGAATCAGTCCTTCCTTCTTCATCGCTTCCTGCACCTGCGGCCGCGCCGCGACGCGGGTCTTGTACGCGGCAAGGTTCGGCATCGCCGACAGGTCGAACTTCATCCGGTCGGCCCAGGTCAGCATCGTGAAGAGATAACCGTCGGCCACCGTGAACTGCTTGCCCATGAGGTAGTCGCGGCCGGCGAGCTGGCTGTCGATGTATTTCAGCTTGCCCATGACGCGGTCCTTGAAGAAGGCCTTGGCCTCGTCGTTCAGCGCCGGCGCGAACATCGGGCCGAAGCTCTTGTGGACCTCCGAGGTGAGGAAGTTCAGCCATTCGAGCAGCTTGTAGCGCTCGGAGCTGCCGTGGGCCGGCGCCAGCGCCTTGGCCGAGGCCTGATCGGCGATCATCTGGACAATCACCGGGCCTTCGGTCACGATCTCTCCGCTATCGAGGCCCAGCGCAGGGACCTGGCCCTTGGGGTTCAGCTTCAGATAATCCTCACCGTTTTCGAGCTTCTTGGCCCGGATATCGACCTTGACCAGTTCATACGGCAGGCCGGCTTCCAGGAGCGCGATATGGGGGGATAGCGAGCAGGCACCGGGCGAATAGTACAATTTCATGGAATTTCCTCCTCTTGTTGCTTGGTTCAGGCGAAAGAACGACTACATGCATCTGCTTGAAATAGTCAAGATTGATGCAGCTGCATCGAATAGGGTAAGAGACGGGCGACGAGCTTGAGCGGGACCATGAAACGCAAACCATCGACCGAGGCGACTTCCGCCTGGATCCGCTTGATGCGGGTGCAGAGCCGTGTGCTCAATTGCGTCGAGCAGGACCTGAAGAAGGCCGGCTTCCCACCGCTGGCATGGTATGACGCGCTGCTCGAACTGTCACGGGCGCCCTCGGGCGAGCTCCGGCCGGTCGAACTCGAACGGCAGATGCTGATCCCGCAATATTCGACATCGCGGCTGATCGACCGCCTGGTCGACGAAGGCCTCGCCTCGCGGCGCGAATGCAAGATCGACAAGCGCGGCCAGTTCGTGGAGATCACGGAAGCCGGGCGCGAATTGCAGAAGCGGATGTGGGGCGCCTATTCTGCCGCGATCGAGAAATATGTCGGTTCGAAGCTGTCCGATGCGGATGCCGTGAAGCTCAGCGGTCTGCTCGACCGTCTGGGCTGCTCGTGCGGCGAGATGAAACTGCCGCCTGCCCACGTCAACGAAACCACGCCGTTGCGATGATCGCGCGGCAAACCAGCTCGTCCGTGCAGCCGGTGGCTGCGCGGACCATCCCTGTCACCCACGCGCGTTCGATCGAAGCGCTTTTGATTAGAGTCTGATATGGCGCGAGACCAGATCGATATGACGCCGTTGCAATCGCGTGACGAACTCGTCAAGTGGTTCGAGGAAGGCTGCAAGGACCCGTCCGAATTCCGCATGGGCACCGAGCATGAGAAGACGCCGTTCACGCTCGAAGGCCACTGCCCGGTGCCCTATGAGGGCCCGCGCGGTATCGGCGCGCTGCTCGAAGGCATGAAGCTCCTGCTCGGCTGGGAGCCGATCATGGAGAAGGGCAACATCATCGGCCTCTACGACGTCACCGGCGGCGGCGCGATTTCGCTGGAGCCCGGTGGGCAGTTCGAGCTTTCGGGCGCTCCGGTCGAAAACGTGCACCAGACCCAGAGTGAGCTGATGGCGCATCTGGCGCAGGTGCGCGAGATCGCAACGCCGCTCGGCATCGGCTTCCTCGGGCTCGGCATGACGCCGTCCTGGTCGCGCGCCGACATCCCGGTGATGCCCAAGGGCCGCTACAAGATCATGACCAATTACATGCCGAAGGTCGGCCAGTACGGCCTCGACATGATGTACCGGACCTGCACGGTACAGACCAATCTCGACTTCTCCTCCGAAGCCGACATGGTCAAGAAGCTGCGTGTTTCGCTCGCGCTTCAGCCGGTCGCGACCGCCTTGTTCGCCAATTCGCCGTTTACCGAGGGCAAGCCGAACGGCTTTCTCTCCTTCCGGTCCGAGATCTGGCGCGATACCGACAACGCGCGTGCCGGCATGATGCCGTGGGCATTCGAGGACGGCATGGGCTTCGAGCGCTATGTCGATTACGCGCTCGACGTGCCCATGTATTTCGTCAAGCGCGACGAGGACTACATCGACGTCTCGGGCTCCTCGTTCCGCGCCTTCTTCGATGGTCGCAACAACAATTTGCCTGGGGAACGTCCGACGTTGTCGGACTGGGCCAACCATCTTTCGACGATTTTCCCGGAGGTGCGGCTCAAGCGCTATCTCGAGATGCGCGGCTCCGATGGTGGCCCGTGGGGCCGTCTGCCGGCGCTATCGGCGTTCTGGGCCGGGCTCCTCTACGACGATGTCTCGCTGGATGCCGCCTGGGACTTGGTGAAGCATTGGAGCGCGCATGAGCGCCAGGCCCTGCGCGACGACGTGCCGCGCTTCGGCTTCAAATCGCGGATCAAGGACCGCTATCTGTTCGAGATCGCCAAGGAATGCCTCGTTCTGGCACATGCCGGCTTGCGCCGGCGCGGCCGGATCGACCAGCTCGGCCGCGACGAGACCAGGCATCTGGAGCCGCTCGATCGCATCATCGATTCCGGCCGCACGCCGGCTGAGGAGATGCTCGACAAGTTCAAGGGTCCCTGGAACGGCTCGGTGGAACCAGCCTACGCGGAATACGCGTTCTAGGACACAAGACGAGCGGTCGGGAGCTGAGCCGTTCATCGCCCGTACAGGTTTGCGGCGATCAAATGGCCGGCTGAAAAACCCGAGCGTCGTCAATAACTCGAAAGCTGTTCCGATGGGGAAGGGCCGCCTGGCCGTCCTGGCAAGCGTCGCGGCCTGCGCCGCGCTGCTTTCGCTCGTGTTTGCGAGCTGGCCTGCGCGCGCCCAGACGGCGTTCGACCGGCCCGGCGGAGACTATTTCAGCACCCCGGTCACGTCGGGCGATCCGGAGGATTGCGCGCTGCTGTGCGAGCGCGACCGCCGGTGCCGCTCGTGGAGCTTCAGCTATCCGGACGTCGAAGGCGGCTCGGCCGTGTGCTGGCTGAAGAACACGGTGCCTGCGCGCGTGCCGGGAAGCTGCTGCATCTCCGGTGTGCGGGGCGCCGGCGTGATCGAGCCGCGCGTCGAAGGCGTGGAGACCTCGATCGACCGCCCCGGCGGCGATTTGCGCAATTTCGAGATGAAGGACGGCGAAGGCGAAGAGGCCTGCAAGGCCGCCTGCACCGCCGACAACAAATGCCGCGCCTTCACCTATGCCCGCCCCGGCTACACCGGACGCGAAGCGCGCTGCTTCCTGAAAAAGGAAATCAAACCGCCGCGGCGGAAGGCGGGGTTCACGTCGGGCGTGGTGAGATAGCATGCAGCTCTCACCACCGTCCTTGCGAGCCACCGGGTCCGCGCGAAGCGCGGCCCGATGACAGGCTCCGCGAAGCAATCCAGAATTGCTTCCGCGGCGGCACTCTGGACTGCTTCGTCGCTTCGCTCCTCGCAATGGCGAGGAGGGTAAAGCGGACATCTCATTCGGCCGCGATCACCGTGATCTCGGGCCACAGCGTCTTCCAGCGTGCCGCCTTCGCCGCGTAACTGGCGGCGGAAAAATTCGGCGTCCGATTGGGTCGCACGATCAGCTTCGCGATGTCGTCGAATCCGTGCGGCGCGTAGACCTCGAAATCCCCACCGGCAGAGCGGATGCCCGCCTGCGTATTCTCCGTGAGGAAGCGGTCGATACCGTCGGTCGCGCGCATCAAGGGTGGATAGGGCAGACCGTGCTTGCCGGGATACCAAAGGTGCACGCGTGCCTGGTTGCGGATTTCGACCTTGGGGCCGAGATGCGCGAGCTGCGCGTGCAGCTTGCGGATCACCGCATCTTCCGCCTCCCATGAGGTGTCGGAATCGAAATAGAACACGTCGTAATCGGCGATGCCGTGATCGATCGGGCGGCCCGTGAGCACGTTCCACACCGTCTGCACCAGGCAGCCCGCGACGAGCCACGCATCCGGCAGCGCGAGGCGATGGATTTCATCGAGGATCGCTGCGTTCAACGGATTTCGCAGGGCGAGAGCCAGAAATTCGTCGCGGACCATCACTATTGCACTCCCTCTCCCGCATGCAGGAGAGAGGTGAGGACGTTCCTGCCTTCAATGCACGGCGGTGAAAAACCGCGCCATGCGAAATCCGGACAGCCAGGTCCACACCGGCTGGCCCCGGATGCCGAGATCCCAGGATCCGAGCACGGCATCCGCGCGGCCGACCAGATTGTCGATCGGCAACATGCCGACGCCGCCGGAGCGCAGGGGCACGCGGCTGTCGGCGGAGTTGTCGCGGTTGTCGCCGAGCACGAAGAGATGGCCCGCCGGCACCGTCACTTCCTGAGTGTTGTCGAGCGGACCGTTGTCGCGCATCTTGAAGATCAGGTGCGAGACGCCGTTCGGCAGCGTCTCGACATAGCGATAGGCGGGTTCGCTGCCGCCATTGTCGTCCTCGGCGGCGCCGACGCCGTCCGGCTTCAGTTCGGCGGGGCGGTCGTTGACGAAGAGCTGGCCCTGGCGCAGCTGGATGCGGTCGCCGGGCAGGCCCACGACGCGCTTGACCCAGGCCTGCGAGCGATCGCCGGGCCAGCGGAAGACCACGACGTCGCCCTGCTTCGGCGTCTCCGCGAAGACGCGACCGCTCTCGGGCAGGTTGATCTGGATCGGCAGCGACGAGGTGCCGTAGCCGTAGGGGAATTTCGAGGCGATCAAGGCGTCGCCGATCAACAGCGTCGGCTCCATCGAGCCCGACGGCACGTAGAACGGCTCGGCCAGCGCACCCTTGGCGATGAACACCGCCGCGACGATGCCCGCGAGCTGCACGAGCTGGCCTGCCCAGCCGCTGCCCTTCCGCTTGGTGGTGACAGTTATCTTCTCGACGCTCATCCGCCTGTTCCACCCACCGTAATGCGTTCCATCAACAGCGACGGCTGGCCGACGCCGACCGGCACGCCCTGACCGTTCTTGCCGCAGGTGCCGATGCCGGTATCCAGCGCGAGGTCGTTGCCGATCATGCGGATGCGACGCAAATCGGTCGGCCCGTTGCCGATCAGCATGGCGCCCTTCAAGGGCGCACCGATCTTGCCGTTCTCGATCTTGTAGGCCTCGGTGCACTGAAACACGTATTTGCCCGAGGTGATGTCGACCTGACCGCCGCCGAAATTCGCGGCGAAGACGCCGTTCTTCACCGACGCGAGGATCTCGGCCGGATCGCGGTCGCCCGCGAGCATGTAGGTATTGGTCATGCGCGGCATCGGCACATGGGCATAGCCCTGGCGGCGCCCGTTGCCGGTCGGCTTCATATTCATCAGGCGCGCGTTCTGGCGGTCCTGCATATAGCCGACCAGGACGCCGTCCTCGATCAGCACGGTGCGGTTGGTCGGCGTGCCCTCGTCGTCGATCGACAGCGAGCCGCGGCGCGAGGCAATGGTGCCGTCGTCGACCACGGTCACGCCCTTGGCCGCGACCTGCTGGCCCATCAGGCCGGCAAACGCCGACGTCTTCTTGCGGTTGAAGTCACCTTCGAGGCCATGACCGACCGCCTCATGCAGCATCACGCCGGGCCAGCCGGCCCCGAGCACGACGTCCATCTCGCCGGCGGGGGCGGGAATCGATTCCAGATTGACGAGGGCCTCGCGCAGCGCCCCGTCGGCGGCGTCGCGCCAGGACTTAGCTTCGATGAATTCGGCGTAGCCGGCGCGACCGCCATAACCCTTGCTGCCGCTCTCCTGGCGGTCGCCCTGACCGGCGACGACGGAGACGTTGACGCGCACGAGCGGGCGGATGTCTCGATAGCTCTCGCCGTCGGGCCGCAGGATCTCGACCACCTGCCAGGTCGCGCCCAGGCTGACGCTGACCTGCCGCACCCGCGGATCCTTGTCGCGCAGATAGGCGTCGATTTCGGCGAGCAGCTTGACCTTGGTCTCGAAGCCGGGGGCATCGAGCGGATTGTCGTCACTGTAAAGCCGCACGTTGGTATGTGCTGGAGGCGCGGCGAAGTTGCCGGAATAACCACCGCGCACGGCCGCGACCGCGTCCGCAGCGCGAATCAGCGCCGGCAGCGACACGTCCGAGGAATGCGCGTAGCCGACCGCGTCGTCCTTGACGGCGCGCAGGCCAAAACCTTGCGAGGTGTCGTAGGTCGCCTGCTTCAGCCGCCCATTGTCGAACATCAGCGCTTCGGTCTGGCTGTATTCCAGGAACAATTCGCCGTCGTCGGCACCGGCAAGCCCGCGCGCGAGCTCGTTGCGAACCTGATCGCGGTCGAGATTGGCGCGGTCGAGCAGGGAGGTTGTGGCAGGGTTGGTCATGCGTCCGTCCATTATCGGGGGATGTGAGGCAAGATAATGGTTTCCCGGCAGTTCCGCGAGGGGCTTGGCCGTCACATTACGGAAACGATAGGATTGGCACGGGAGTAAGGGGCCCTGACGCGGATGCCGATCGGTGCTATGCTAGTTTCATGAATTACCGAGATATCATCTCGATTGAACCTGGCAAACGCGGTGGGCGACCCTGCATCCGCCACATGCGGATCGCTGTGGCAGATGTGCTCGGCTGGCTGGCTGCTGGCCAGACCCACGCTCAAATCCTCGACGACTTCCCCGAACTGACCGAGGACGATATCCGCGCTTGCCTGGCCTATGCCGCCGACCGCGAGAGGCGATTGGTGACCGCACCGATATGAGGCGCTGTTCGATCAGAACCTCAGCTTCAAACTTTGCCAGATGATCGACGACCTTTTTCCGGATTCGAGTCACGTCCGGTCTTATGGTCTGTCCGAAGTCGCCGACGGTGCGCTTTGGGAGTTTGCGAAGGCAAATGGTTTCGCGATTGTGACCCAGGACGTCGATTTTGCCGAGCTGGCGGGCCTGTTGGGCTCTCCACCCAAAGTGATTTGGCTTCGGGCGGGCAATCAAACGACCGCGACGATTGCGGCTCTGCTTCGCCGGCACGCGCGGACGATTGAGTCTTTCGAGAGCGATGACAGCACTGCCTGCCTTGAGATTTATTAGGCCGTTAGAGCCTATGGCAGCTTGTCATATCCCTCGCCGAGCCCGTTCAGGCTGAGCGGGAAGCCGATGCCTTCTTCCGGGGTCTCGAAGATGATGAAGGTCGCGGTCTTGGCGGTGCGGAGCTGGCCGAGCAGCTTGTCGTCCATGACGACTTCGGCGACGCAGCCATTGGGCAGGCAGCGGACAAAGCCGGCACGGCCGACATCCTGGTTGTCGAGTTTGAGGCCGAGGCCGGAGGGCAGGAGAACGCCGAGGGGGGCGACGACCCGCATCAGGCGGCTCTTCTGGTCGGCGGTCTTGAGAACGATCACGGTCAGGCCGGCGTTGGAGCGGTCTTCGGCCACCACGCTCTGGATCAGAGCACATTGCTCGGACTGGGCGCCCGGCGGGGTGTCGCAGCGGATCTGCCAGTCGCCATGGACGGAGCGCACCGCGCCCTGCGCATGGGCGAGGCCCGGAAGCGCCAGGACGACGACCGCCGCCAGCAGGGCAGCCAGCATCGTGAGGCCGCCAGCCTGGCTTTTAGCCCGCCTTGCCATGGATCTCGAAAACCCCATCGGGTCGGTCCCTCTGCTCGCCTGGGTCGCTCGCACCCGGCGGACTGATACGGGAATGACGGCGTCTTGAAGGCGATTCGCAAGCAAATTCCACGCCGCCCCGGCCGTCGTCGCCCGCACGAATCAGGTTCCTGTGCGGCTGTCCGCCAGTGCCTACCGCGGGCAATTCCGCTGTCAAGCGGCAGCATCCCGGGAAATGGTATTTTTGTCTGATGTTACTAGGAAATATCTTGCGGGTGATGGCTGACAGACGAGGCTCAAGACTGCATTGCGATAGATCAAGAATTATGGTTTGAGAGGCTTGATTTCGGCGTTCTAGCGATCTGGCCCCAATTCCTCTTAGAGGTATTCTTGCGCGGCGGTTTGTCAGACGGGGGATCGAATAAAGCGTTTCCCGAAAATAGGGGAATGCACTTGGGGTGATTTCGTTAGGGGAGCGCGAACGGCATGAAGATGTCGATGGGCCCGGTGGGCCGGCACTTGCTGGGATTGGCCGTAGCGGGTCTGACGCTGGCGACGGGCGGTGCGGCATTTGCCGAGCTCGGGCAACCGGCTGCGTGGGAGTGGACGCTGCAGCAGTCCGGGTCCCCGGTGATGGACAACATCGTCTGGTTTCACAATTTCCTGTTCGTGCTGATCACGCTGATCACGCTGTTCGTTCTGGCGCTGCTCGTGATCGTGGTCGTGAAGTTCAACGCGCGAGCCAATCCGGTGCCGTCGCGGACCACGCACAACACGCTGATCGAGGTAGCGTGGACGCTCGTTCCGGTGCTGATTCTGGTCGGTATCTCGGTGCCGTCGTTCCGGCTCCTGTTCCTAGAGCTCGACGTGCCGAAGGCGGATCTGACCATCAAGGCGACCGGCAAGCAGTGGTACTGGTCCTACGCCTATCCTGATAACGGCAAGTTCGAGTTCGACTCGCTGATGGCCCAGGACAAGCAGCCCCGCCTGCTCGGCGTCGACAATGAGATGGTGGTGCCCGTCAACAAGGTGGTCCGGGTTCAGGTGACCGGGGCCGACGTGATTCATGCCTTTGCGCTGCCGTCCTTCGGCGTCAAGATCGACGCCATTCCGGGCCGGCTCAACGAGACCTGGTTCAAGGCCACCAAGACCGGCATGTTCTACGGCCAGTGCTCGGAATTGTGCGGCAAGGACCACGCCTTCATGCCGATCGCCATCCGCGTGGTGAGCGACCAGGAGTTCGCCTCCTGGGTCGAGACGGCGAAGAAGAAGTACGCGAGCGGCGGCACCAGCACCTACGCCTCCACGGCCGGCCCGACGCAGTGAGCGCCGGGCGAAGGGTTCGAGGAAACTGAAAGCGACATAAGGGCGGGACCTCCAGAGGTCCGATCGGGACGCAAGGCAGGATTAGAAAATGGCAACGAGCGCAGCGGCACACGGCGATCACGCGCAAGACCACGGACATGACGAGCACGCCCATCCGACCGGATGGCGGCGCTACGTCTATTCGACCAACCACAAGGACATCGGCACGATGTACCTGATCTTCGCGGTCATCGCCGGCGTCATCGGCGCCGCGATGTCGATCGCGATCCGTGCCGAGCTGATGTATCCGGGCGTGCAGATCTTCCACGAGACGCACACCTACAATGTGTTCGTGACCTCCCACGGTCTGATCATGATCTTCTTCATGGTCATGCCTGCGATGATCGGCGGCTTCGGCAACTGGTTCGTGCCGCTGATGATCGGCGCGCCCGACATGGCGTTCCCGCGCATGAACAACATCTCGTTCTGGCTGCTGCCGGCCTCGTTCGCGCTGCTGCTGATGTCGACCTTCGTCGAGGGCGAGCCGGGCGCCAACGGCGTCGGCGCCGGCTGGACCATGTACGCGCCGCTGTCGAGCTCGGGCCATCCGGGCCCGGCCGTCGACTTCGCGATCCTGTCGCTGCATCTGGCAGGCGCCTCCTCGATCCTCGGCGCCATCAATTTCATCACCACCATCTTCAACATGCGCGCGCCGGGCATGACCCTGCACAAGATGCCGCTGTTCGTGTGGTCGATCCTGGTGACGGTGTTCCTGCTGCTGTTGTCGCTGCCGGTGCTCGCCGGTGCGATTACGATGCTGCTCACCGACCGCAATTTCGGCACGACGTTCTTCAACCCCGAAGGCGGCGGCGATCCCGTGCTGTTCCAGCATCTGTTCTGGTTCTTCGGTCACCCCGAAGTGTACATCCTGATCCTGCCCGCCTTCGGCATGGTCAGCCAGATCGTCTCGACCTTCTCGCGCAAGCCCGTGTTCGGCTATCTCGGCATGGCCTACGCCATGGTCGCGATCGGCGGCATCGGCTTCGTGGTGTGGGCGCACCATATGTACACGGTCGGCATGTCCTCGGCGACGCAGGCCTATTTCGTCGCCGCCACGATGGTCATCGCGGTCCCGACCGGCGTGAAGATCTTCTCGTGGATCGCCACGATGTGGGGCGGCTCGATCGAGTTCCGCGCGCCGATGATCTGGGCGGTGGGATTCATCTTCCTGTTCACCGTCGGCGGCGTCACCGGCGTGGTGCTGGCGAATGCCGGCGTCGACCGCGTGCTCCAGGAGACCTACTACGTCGTCGCGCACTTCCACTACGTGCTGTCGCTCGGTGCGGTGTTCGGTATCTTCGCCGGCTGGTACTACTGGTTCCCGAAGATGTCGGGCTACATGTACAATGAAGGGCTCGCCAAGGCGCACTTCTGGGTCACCTTCATCGGCGTGAACCTGGTGTTCTTCCCGCAGCACTTCCTCGGCCTGTCGGGCATGCCGCGCCGCTATGTCGACTATCCCGACGCGTTCGCGGGCTGGAATCTGGTCTCGTCGGTCGGCTCCTACATCTCCGGCTTCGGCGTGCTGATCTTCCTCTATTGCGTGATCGACGCCTTCGCGAAGAAGGTGCCGGCTGGCGACAATCCGTGGGGTGCAGGTGCGACCACGCTGGAATGGACGCTGCCCTCGCCGCCGCCCTTCCACCAGTTCGAAGTGCTGCCCCGCGTGCAGTAAGCAAATGCTCGCGGCGCCCGTGACGGGCGCCGCGGCTCGACAACCAAGCGAGTCAGTCTAGTGTCCGTCCTCGACCACAACGCCGTCCACATCAATCCCCGCATCTCCGAAGCGGAGGTTGGCGATTACATCGCGCTCCTGAAGCCGCGGGTGATGTCGCTGGTGATCTTCACCGCGCTGGTCGGAATGGCGATGGCACCCGGGCATTTTCACCCGGTGCTGGCCATCACCTCGCTGCTCTGCATCGCCGTCGGCGCCGGCGCGTCCGGCGCGCTCAACATGGCGCTCGAAGGCGACATCGACGCCAAGATGTCGCGCACGGCGAACCGGCCGATTCCGCGCGGCCGCATCACCCGCCCCGAGGCGATGACCTTCGGCATGACGCTCGCCTTCTTCTCGGTGATGACGCTCGGCATCCTGGTCAACTGGATCGCGGGCGCGCTGCTCGCCTTCACCATCTTCTTCTACGTCGTGATCTACACGATCGGTCTGAAGCGCTGGACCGCGCAGAACATCGTGATCGGGGGTGCCGCCGGCGCGCTGCCGCCAGTGGTGGCCTGGGCCGCGGTCACCGGCACGGTCGACGTCGAGCCGCTGCTGCTGTTCGCCATCATCTTCTTCTGGACGCCGCCGCACTTCTGGGCGCTGGCGCTGTTCCGCTCCGACGATTACGCGCGCGCCGGCATTCCGATGCTGCCCAACGTCGCCGGCCCCGACGCAACCCGGCTTCAGATCCTGCTCTATACCATCGTGCTGATCGCGGTCGCTGCTGCGCCCTGGGCGCTTGGTTATTTCGATGCCATCTATGGCATCGTCTCGCTGATCCTCGGCGCCGGCATGCTGGCGTTCGCCGTCAACGTCTACGTGCGTCGCGAGCGTAGCCAATCGCTGCGGGCGACCCGCAAGCTGTTCGCGTTCTCCATCCTTTATCTGTTCGCGCTGTTTGCGACCTTGCTGGCCGAGGTCGTGTTCCGGGCGCTCGCGCCGATGGTAGGGGGCGCATGATCGCAGGAATGGCCGACAAACCCGAGATAGACGGAATCGTCCTCACCGAGGCGCAGAAGAAGAGCCGTCGCCAGCGCTCGATCGCGATCGCACTCGCGCTCGGCGTGCTCGTGGTGCTGTTCTTCGCCGTCACCATGGTCAAGGGGCCGGCCGTGCTCGTCCGGCCGATGTAGGAAACATGGATCAGAAGCCGACCATATCGCAGGATCAGAGCCGGACGGCCGCCAAAGGCCGCAGGCCTTCCAAAGGGCTTGGCCGCGACGTGGTGGTCGCCTCGATCTGCGGCGGCGTGGTCGCGCTGATGGTCGGCGCCTCCTACGCGGCGGTGCCGTTCTACAACTGGTTCTGCCGCGCCACCGGCTTCAACGGCACGACCCAGGTCGCGACCTCGGCGCCGGCCAGCGGTCCGATCGCACGAAAGATCGCGGTGCGCTTCGATTCCAACGTCGCGCCCGGCCTGCCCTGGAAGTTCGAGCCCGAGCAGAGCGAGATCGAGGTCAATATCGGCCAGGTCGTGACCGTCTTCTACACGGTGACCAACCGGGCCGCGCGGACCACCGCAGGCCAGGCCGCCTACAATGTCGCGCCGCTGACGGTCGGATCCTATTTCCAGAAGATCAACTGCTTCTGCTTCACCGAGCAGACCATGGCGCCGGGCGAGAAGCGAGAGATGCCGGTCGTGTTCTACGTCGATCCGTCGATTGCCGACGACCACGAGAACGACGGTCTCAACACGATCACGCTGTCCTACACGTTCTATCCGGTGAAGGATCCGGTGGTGAAGCCGCTCGCGGCCAGCGAAGACGACAAACGCAAGGGAAATCTCTGATCTCCGGGCTCACGCGCCGGGGTTGGACATAAGGGGATAAGTGCCTGACAGGCACGGGATTGAGGAGCGAGACCGCAAATGGCAACGGCGCACACCAAGCATCACGACTACCACCTGGTCGATCCCTCGCCATGGCCCGTCGTCGGCTCCATCTCCGCCTTCATCATGGCGGTCGGCGCGATCACCTGGATGCACCACATGTTCTCGGCTGCGCCGATCATCTTCGGTGTCGGCACCGTCGGTGTGCTCTACACCATGGCGAGCTGGTGGGGCGACGTGATCCGGGAAGCCCAGTACAAGGGTGACCACACCCGCGTCGTGCAGCTGCATCACCGCTACGGCATGATCCTGTTCATCGCTTCGGAGGTGATGTTCTTCGTCGCCTGGTTCTGGGCCTATTTCAACGCGGCGCTATTCCCGGCCGACGCCGTCCACGCCACCCGCGATGCGGTGTTCGGCTGTGGTCTCGGGACTGCGGCCGGCGCCTGCGCCGTGCCGGGCACCTGGCCGCCGCACGGCATCGAGACCTTCGATCCCTGGCATCTGCCGCTCCTCAACACGCTGATCCTGCTCACCTCCGGCACCACGGTGACCTGGGCCCACCATGCGCTGCTCGAGAACGATCGCCAGGGCCTGAAGTATGGCCTGATCCTCACCGTCGTGCTCGGCGCGCTCTTCACCTGCGTGCAGGCCTATGAGTACAGCCACGCGGCATTCTCCTTCGGCGGCAACGTCTACGGCGCGACCTTCTTCATGGCGACCGGCTTCCACGGTTTTCATGTGCTGGTCGGCACCATCTTCCTGCTGGTGTGCCTGTTCCGCGCCTATGCCGGCCACTTCACGCCGACCCAGCATCTCGGCTTCGAGTTCGCCGCCTGGTACTGGCACTTCGTCGACGTGGTCTGGCTGTTCCTGTTCCTCTGCATCTATGTCTGGGGACACGGCGCCGAGACCATGGCCCACGGCGCGCACTGAGCGGGCTGACTTCGGATCGAGAAAGGGCGGCCCCGGGGCCGCCCTTTTGCTTTTCTGCGCGCAGGGGTTTCGGCAGAAACTGTGATAGACCCTGTCATCATGAACAAAGCCGACGACACGTCCGAGTCGCAAGCCACCGTCCTGCAGAGCGCGCTGCGCGGGCTTGCCTGCAAATGCCCGCGCTGCGGCCAGGGCAAGCTCTATGCAGGCTTCCTGACGCTTGCGCCGTCCTGCGAGCATTGCGGCCTCGACTACGCCTTCATCGATTCCGGTGACGGTCCGGCGATCTTCATCATCATGCTGGCCGGTGCGATCGTGGTCGGCTGCGCGCTCGTCGTCGAGGTCAAGTACCAGCCGCCGTATTGGCTGCATGCGGTGCTGTGGCTGCCGCTGATCCTTGCGACCACCCTGCTGCCGTTGCGCGCCATGAAGTCGCTGCTGATCGCGCTGCAATTCCACCATAAGGCGGCACCGGGCCGGCTGGTCGACCGCGCGAAATGAACGAGACCGCGCGCAAGCCCCGCGTGGCCGGCTTCGCGCTGTTCACGCTATTCCTGACTGCGGTCTGCATCGTGCTCGGTATCTGGCAATTGCAGCGCCGCATCGCCAAGCACGAGCTGATCGCCGCACTCACCGAGCGTCTCGCGGAGGCACCGGTCGCTCTGCCGCCGCCGGCGCGATGGGCCGCGCTAAGCCCCGCGCGCGATGAATTCCGCCGTGTCAGCTTTACCGCGACCTATGCGCCGTTGCCCGATGCGATGGTCTATTCCCCCGGATCCGCCGTACGCAAGGATGCGTCAGGCCCCGGCACCTGGGCGTTCCTGCCGGCGCGGCTGCCGAGCGGCGAGACGGTGGTGATCGATGCGGGCTTCGTCGAAAATACCATGCAGGATCGCAGCGTCGAGGATCGCGCGGTCAAGAAGCTCGTCACGGGGCAGGCGGTCTCCTTCACCGGCTATCTGCGCTTCCCCGAGGCACCTGGCTGGCTGACCCCGGCGGAGAACCGCGACAAGCGGCTGTGGTTCGTGCGCGATCACGTGGTGATCGCGAGCGCGCTGGGCTGGGGCGCGGTTGCGCCGTTCTATGTCGACCTCGAGCAGCCCGCGCCCGAGAACGGCATTCCGCGGCCGGGGCCGCTCGACGTGCATCTCAAGGACGATCACCTGCAATACGCCATCACCTGGTTCACGCTTGCAGGCGCCGTGCTCATCGCCTTCGCCGTTTGGGCAAGAGGGCGGCGACGGGGCTGAGCTCCGTAGATCCACTCAGGAAACCCAGGGCTATCGCATATGACGTCTCGGCGGCGCCAGAGCGAACGCCTCATCCTTCGAGACGACCGCTTCGCGGCCTCCTCAGGATGAGGCTCAGCTGCATCCATCCGCGTTGAAATGCTGCCGCATACTCATCCCTCATCCTGAGGGCCCGCCGCAGGCGGGCGTCTCGAAGGATGGCCGCAGTCGAATATATTTCTTCATATGCGACAGCCCTGCCAGGGAACCCGGTATCGCCCGGGGTTTACCATTCAGCGCACATTCACGAGTGTGGTCCTAAGCCGCCATCGTTTTTCCGCGGCCGACAGGATTGCAGCGTGAGCGATTTCGACCAGATGGGAATTGTCGTCGACTGGGTGGATGCCTGCAGGAAGGGCGACCTCGCGGCGCTCCTCGACCTCTATGCGGACGACGCCCACGTCGAATGCACGTGCAACGGCACGCAGCGCTATCGCGGCCGGAGCGAGCTCGAAGCCTATTGGCAGCCGCGGCTCAGCGCTTTCTCGTCGGTCGGTTTCGGGCTGGAGGAAATCCATCCTGCGCCACACGGCGTCGATCTCGAATATTCCGTCGCCGGCGCGCTACGCTTCCGCGCCTCGTTTTGTTTTAGTCCGGACGGCAAGATCCGCACCACGCTGTGCGAGCCGGCGCGACAGAACGCGCAGCTTGGCTGGGCGTGCTAGAGTTTCCGTCCTGATTAAGTCAGAACCGAACACCAGATTCTGTTTTGACGCGTTTTCTTCACGCGAACTGGTATCCACTTCGCTCGAAAAGGCTCTAGCCGGTGACCGGCGCCTCGCGTGCCGGCTCGGCGGGAAGGCGGCAGCGCACATAAGTCCTGTCGTCCACGCGCAGCAGTGACAGCGATCCGCTGAGTGCGCGCACGCGCTCATGCATGCCGGTCAGGCCGCGGCCGAACACATTACCTTCGGGAAAGCCGCCGCCATCGTCGGAAATCTCGATGACGACCGTCTCCCCGGCGAAGGTCGCCTGCACATGGGCATTGCTGGCGCCGGCATGACGCAGCACGTTGGTCAGCGCCTCCTGAATCACGCGATAGACGGTCTGAGCCAGCGGCCCGCCGATCGCGTTGAGATCCGGATCGATCGTGTCCGTCAGGTCGATAGACGGCGCCTGCTTGCGAAAATTCCGGAGCAGCGTCTGCACGGTGGTCTCCAGACCCAATTCCTCGATGTAGAGCGGTCGCAACCGGTCGAGGATGCGGCGGTTGGTCTGCTGGAGCGCCTCGACCGATTGCAACACATCCTGCGCCGAACTGCCGGGATTTCCCGCCGGGGGCGAGGCGTCGGCCAATGCGATCGTGCCGGCGCGGATGCTGAACAGCAGCGGGCCGAGTTCGTCGTGCAGTTCGCGCGCGAGATCGCGCCGCTCGTCGTCCTGGAGCGACACCAGGCGGTGCAGCAGGTCGCGATTATCCTGGCTCAATTGCGCCAGCGTTTCGGCCAGCGCATTGGCCTCCTCGCAGCTTTGCCGGATTTCCGGCGGTCCTCTGACCGGGATCGGCGTTGCGTAGTCGCCGCGCCGCATCCGCGTGAGTCCTTCGCCGAGATCTTGCAGCGGGCGCAGGGCCGATCCCGCGAAAACATAGGCAATGGTGCCGGTGAGCACCATCAGCACGGCAACGAGGATGGTCAGCGCGAGAAAGCCGATCCACTTCTCGAACAGGTCAGCCGACAGGTCCGGCAGGAAGACGAGATCGCCGACACGCTGGCCGTCGATCGTCACCGCAGCTGCCGCGTCCATGTCTGGAATGGTGAGCAGGTCGACAAACCATTGCGGTACGCCATGCGGCTTGCGCAGGCCGCCCCTCGCTGAGGACGCTGGACCCGTCTCCACGGCACGGAATTGGATATCGGAGGAGGTGTCCAGAGAATGGACAAAGGCGTCGAGCGTCTGCCGCGGGTTGTTCGAGGTGCGCAGGGTATTGTTGAGCGCGGCGGCAATGGTCTGAATCGAACGCCGCCCCGGCTCGTTCTCGTCCGCCAATTGGCCGGTCGCGAAGGTTTGGAGCAGCACGCCCCCCATGATCAGCGCGGCGAGGAAGCTCAAGCCGAGCGGCAGAAACAGTTGGGTCCTGAACGAGAAGCGTTGCCACATTAGGTCAATTCTAACGCGCGTCAGGGGATTTTGCTCTTTCCATTTGTTCCCGTCGGTTTATGAGTCGAAAAACTAGAGAATTACAATGCAAGATACTGCCAAGCCGGCGACCCGCGTCCTGATTGTCGACGACCATCCCGTGGTGCTGTCCGGTTGCCGCACCCTGTTCGCCACCGACCATTCGATCCGGATCGACGAGGCGACCGACGCCAAATCCGGGCATCGCGCCTATGTCAGCAAGCGGCCCGACGTCACTGTGATCGACATCAGCCTGCCCGACGTCTCCGGCTTTGAACTGATGCGGCGCATTCGTAAGGACGATCCTGACGCCAAGATCATCATGTTCAGCATGAACGACGATCCGGCCTTCGTGGTGCGGGCGGTCGAGCTTGGGGCGCAGGGCTACGTCTCAAAGGGCGACGATCCCCGGATCCTGCTCAAGGCGGTGCGCAAGGTGGTTGCGGGCGACAATTTCATCTCACCGCAGCTCGCGGAAGCCGTGACGTTTTCCGGCGCGGCGATCAAGGCCAATCCTGCCTCGCAGATGACGCCGCGGGAGCTCGAGATTCTTCGCCTGCTGGGTCGAGGCGACAAGATCGTGGAGGTCGCCGAGGCGCTCGGTATCTCCTACAAGACCGTCGCCAACACCACCTCCCTGCTCAAGCAGAAGCTCGGTGCCAAGAACCATTCCGACCTGATCCGGATCGCGGTGGAAATCGGGATGAACTGACGCCCGGGCGCCGAACCGGCTGCTCCAGGATGCTGCCGGTTCGGCGGGCGGACCGGTCTCGGCGCTCAGCCGGGCAATGCGTGGATAGCGCCGACACCATCCGCCGACACAATGAGCGCAGCCATCGTTCGTTCCCGAACTGTCCGATCGTTCGGGATATAATGGCAATGCGTGGCGCCAAATTGCTGGGCGAACGTTTGCCCGTGCTGAAACGCGTCGGGAAAAATAGGAACATTTTCTCGCACATCCCGTTTTGTCCCTTGACGATGCCGTGACAGCCGACGAAAGCTTGCGCGAACAGTTTTTGAGGGTCGGTGACCCCAAGAGGCCAAACCGGTCTGCACACAACGACAGACCTTCCAAGAGAGGGCTGCGGCATTGCCGCAGCCCTTTTCGTTGGCAGCCTTTTTCCTTGGATGGCCCCAGGCGCGAAGCGGTTTCCTGATGCCGCAAAACACTTTATGGTGGCCCAAAGCCTCTGGCTGTTAACAAGTAATTTCGTAAAATCAAAGGCTTGCGGATCGAGCCTAGGCTCGGCCGGCCTTTGGAGGGCAGTTTGACTCGTTATATCTCGACCCGGGGCGAGGCCCCCGAACTCGGCTTCTGCGACGTGATGCTGACCGGGCTCGCCCGCGACGGCGGCCTGTATGTGCCGGCCATCTGGCCGCAACTCTCGCCTGACGCCATCGCCGGCTTCTTCGGTCGTCCCTATTGGGAGGTCGCGGTCGAGGTGATCCGCCCCTTCGTCGCCGGCGAGATCTCGGACGCCGAGCTCGGCCGCATGGCGAACGAGGCCTACGCCACCTTCCGCCATCCGGCGGTGGTGCCGCTGCGCCAGATGGCGCCGCACCAGTTTGTGCTTGAGCTGTTCCACGGTCCGACGCTCGCCTTCAAGGACGTGGCGATGCAGCTGATCTCGCGGCTGATGGACCACGTGCTCGCCAAGCGCGGCCAGCGCACCACCATCGTGGTCGCGACCTCGGGCGACACCGGCGGTGCTGCGGTCGACGCGTTCGCAGGGCTCGAAAATGTCGATCTCATCGTGCTGTTCCCGCGTGGCCGCATCTCCGAGGTGCAGCGGCGGATGATGACGACGACGGGCGCGGCCAACGTCCATGCGCTCGCCGTCGAGGGCAATTTCGACGATTGCCAGGCCATCGTGAAGGCGATGTTCAACAACCATCGCTTCCGCGATGCGACCTCGCTGTCCGGTGTCAATTCCATCAATTGGGCGCGCATCGTCGCCCAGGTGGTCTACTATTTCACCTCCGCCGTTGCCGTCGGCGCACCCGCGCGCGCGGTGGACTTCGTCGTGCCAACCGGCAATTTCGGCGACATCTTTGCCGGCTATGTCGCCAAGCGCATGGGTCTTCCGGTGCGGACCCTGGGCATCGCCGCCAACGTCAACGACATCCTGGCGCGCACGCTGAAGACCGGAATCTACGAGGTGCGCGAGGTCCACGCGACGGCGTCGCCGTCGATGGACATCCAGATCTCCTCGAATTTCGAGCGGCTGCTGTTCGAAGCTGGCGGGCGCGATGCCGCCGGCGTGCGCCGTCTGATGGATTCGCTGAAGCAATCCGGCCGCTTCGTGCTGCCCGATGCGACGCTGGCCGCGATCCGCGAGGGGTTCGACGCAGGCCGGGCCGACGAGACCGAGACCGCGGCCGCGATCCGCGCCGCCTGGCGCGAGGCGGGCGAACTGGTCGACCCCCACACTGCGGTCGCGCTTGCGGTCGCCGACCGCGACACCACGGACAGGACGGTTCCCAGCATCGTGCTGTCCACCGCGCATCCGGCCAAATTCCCCGATGCGGTCGAAGCGGCCTGCGGCCAGCGGCCGCAACTGCCGGCCTGGCTCGATGGTCTGATGACCAAATCCGAACACATGAAGGTGATGAAGAACGACCAGGCCGAGGTCGAGCGGTTCGTGCTGTCGGTCAGCCGCGCCGCGAAACAGGGAGTTGCCGGATGAGCGTCGAGATTTCCAAGCTTGCGTCCGGCCTGACCGTCGTCACCGACAAGATGCCCCATCTCGAGACCGCGGCGCTTGGCGTCTGGGCCGGCGTCGGCGGGCGCGACGAGAAGCCCAACGAGCACGGCATCTCGCATCTCCTGGAACATATGGCTTTCAAAGGCACGACGAAGCGTTCGTCGCGCGAGATTGTCGAGGAGATCGAGGCGGTCGGCGGCGACCTCAACGCCGGCACCTCGACCGAGACCACGTCCTATTATGCGCGGGTGCTGAAGGCCGACGTGCCGCTCGCGCTCGACGTGCTCGCCGACATCCTGGCCAATCCGGCCTTCGAGCCTGACGAGCTCGAGCGCGAGAAGAACGTCATCGTGCAGGAGATCGGCGCGGCGCAGGACACGCCTGACGACGTCGTGTTCGAGCACCTCAACGAGCTCTGCTATCCCGACCAGCCGATGGGCCGTTCGCTGCTCGGCACCGCGAAGACCTTGCGTGCCTTCAGCCGCGACTCGCTGCGCGACTATCTGTCGACGCATTACCGCGGGCCGGACATGGTGGTGGCGGCCGCCGGGGCGGTCGATCACAAGCAGGTGGTCGCCGAGGTCGAGCAGCGCTTTGCCAGTTTTGAGGGGACAGCGGGCCCCAAGCCGCAACCCGCGCAGTTCGGCAAGGGCGGCACCAAGGTGGTGCATCGCGAGCTCGAACAGGCGCATCTGACGCTGGCGCTGGAGGGCGTGCCGCAGACCGATCTGTCGCTGTTCTCGCTCCAGGTCTTCACCAACATCCTCGGCGGCGGGATGTCGTCGCGGCTGTTCCAGGAGGTGCGCGAGAAGCGCGGCCTCTGTTACTCGATCTACTCGTTCCACGCCCCCTATACCGACACCGGCTTTTTCGGCCTCTACACCGGCACCGATCCGGCCGACGCGCCCGAGATGATGGAGGTCGTGGTCGACATCATGAACGATTCGGTCGAGACCCTGACCGAGGTCGAGATCGCGCGGGCCAAGGCGCAAATGAAGGCGGGGCTGCTGATGGCGCTGGAGAGCTGCTCGTCCCGCGCCGAGCAGCTCGCCCGGCATGTGCTGGCCTATGGCCGGCCCCAGACCGCCGAGGAGCTGGTGGCCCGGATCGACGCCGTCAGCGTCGAATCGACCCGGGATGCGGCGCGTGCACTGCTTTCGCGCAGCCGCCCTGCGGTTGTCGCATTAGGCAGTGGCAGGGGTCTGGACACGGCGGTGTCTTTTGCGGAAGGATTGACCCGGGCACGCGCCAAGGCGCGGCTGCATTAGGAGCCGCGCACGGGTTGATCCGCCCCCGGGAAGCATCACCATGGCCCTCTTTCGCCTGCCATCCAGTGGACCCGCCGCTCTCGCGCCGCGCGGCAACGGCCTGTTGCTACGCGCGCCGCAGATGTCGGACTTCCTGCAGTGGGCCCATCTGCGCGAGTCCAGCCGCGATTACCTGACGCCCTGGGAGCCGATCTGGCCGTCGGACGATCTCACGCGCTCCGGTTTCCGCCGTCGCCTGCGCCGCTATTCCGAGGACATCGCCGCGGACCGGTCCTATCCCTTTCTGATCTTCCGGGAGCTCGACGGCGCCATGGTCGGCGGCATCACGCTCGCCAATGTCCGCCGCGGCATCGTCCAGGCCGGCACCATCGGCTATTGGGTCGGGAAGCCCCACGCTCAGCGCGGCTACATGACGGCCGCGCTGCGTGTGCTGCTGCCGACGCTGTTCGGCGAGCTCAATCTGCACCGGGTCGAGGCGGCCTGCATCCCGACCAATGCGCCCTCGATCCGGGTGCTGGAGAAGTGCGGTTTCTCGCGCGAGGGGCTGGCGCGCCGCTATCTCTGTATCAACGGGGTCTGGCAGGACCATTTGTTGTTCGGCCTGCTGCACGAGGATTTCCGCGGCTGAGCCGTTCGTTGATGTGACCAAAGTCTCCTGTGTGCCTGCCTTGGGTTCGCCGGTTTTGACGATATAACGGCGCAACCCGGCCGGTGATCGGCCGTGATGTTGTCATGGAGTGTGGGTGTTGATGGTGCAGGAGCTTCGGTCATCGCGGAATGCGTTGCGGCGGGGGGCGGCGGTCGCGCTGGCGTTGTCGGTTGCACTCGTCTCCGTCTCGCCGGTTGCGGCGCAGTCGCTGACCGATCGATTCAAGGGCCTGTTCGGCGGCAAGTCGGACGAGCCGGCTCAACCCAAGCCGGCACCTGCGCCAGGCCAGCCGGCGGCCGATGACGATCTTGACTGCCCGCAGGTCACGGTGCGTGCCGGAGCCTCCACCTATGCGGTCGGTGCCACCGGCAAGCCGGCCGTCGGCAACGAGATCCGCTTTCAGGCCACCATCACCAAGATGGCGCGCGAATGCGCCCGCAATGGCGGCGATATCACGGCCCGGATCGGCATCCAGGGCCGCGTCATTGCCGGTCCCGCCGGCGCGCCTGCGACCGTCGAGGTGCCGCTGCGCGTCGCCGTGGTGCAGGGCGGCGTCGGCGAGAAGGTGATCGCTTCCAAGGCCTACCGGACCACGGTCGGAATGTCGGAGGGCGGCAGCGTGCCGTTCACCTTCGTGGCCGAGGATCTGGTCTATCCGATGCCTTCGGCCAAGGACGCCGATAGCTACATCTTCTATGTCGGCTTCGATCCGCAGGCGCTCTCGCCCGAGCCGAAGGCGCGAGCGAAGAAGAAGTAGGGCGGTCTCGTGCCCCGGACGCGGCGCAGCGCGCAGCGGTGCGACGCAGAGCCGGGGCCCATGTTGCGGTCAGCGTTATCGTGTGAGGCATGGGTCCCGGCTCTGCGGAGCAGCGTTACACGCTGCGCCGCGTCCGGGACACGGGAAGAAGCCATACCAACAAAAAAGCCGGCGCTCATCGCACCGGCTTTTTGATGGGTGAAGGCGAAGCCCCTCAGTTCAGCTTCTGCCTGACTTCGGTGATGCCCTTGGCGAGCAGATCGTCGGCGACCTGGCCCCTGACCGACTGCGACAGGATGGTGGAGGCGGCCTGGACGGCGGCTTCGGCGGCTGCGGCGCGGACATCGGCCACCGCCTGGGCCTCGGCGAGCGCGATCTTGCCCTCCGCGGTCTTGGTGCGGCGAGCGACGAAATCTTCCACCTTGGCCTTGGCCTCGGTTGCGATGCGCTCGGCTTCGCTCTTCGCGTTCGTGATGATGTCGGCGGCCTCGCGTTCGGCCGAGGCGGTGCGCGCCTTGTAGTCGGCGAGTACCTTGGCGGCTTCCTGCTTGAGGCGCGTCGCGTCGTCGAGCTCGGCCTTGATGCGATCGGCGCGATGGTCGAGCGCAGTCATGGCCTTCTTGAAGACACCGAGATAGCCGAACCCGACCATCAGGATCACGAAGGCGATGGCGACCCAGGTTTCAGGATCGAAGAACATATCGATTAACCCTTCAAGGACGCATCAACGGCGGCATTGACCAATGCCGCGTCCGGAACCACGCCGGTGAGCTGCTGCACGATGGTGCCTGCCGCATCGGCCGCGATGCCGCGGACGTTGCTCATGGCGGTCGCACGGGTCGAGGCGATGGTCTTCTCCGCCTCGGCGAGCTTGGCCGCCAATTGCTCTTCCAAAGCCTTGCGCTCGGCGTCCGCCTGCGCATTCGCCTTGTCGCGGGATTCGTTGCCGATGGCCTGCGCGCGCGAGCGTGCCGAAGCAAGCTCGCTATCATAGGCCTTCAGCGCCGCTTCGGACTGGTCCTTCAGCTTCTGCGCTTCGGCGAGGTCGCCCTCGATCTTGTTCTGACGCGCCTCGATCGCACCGCCGACGCGCGGCAGAGCGAGCTTGGACACGATCACGTAAAGCGCGACGAAGAAGATCGCGAGCGACACCAGCTGCGAAGCATAGGTGCTGCTCTCGAACGGCGGAAAACCGCCACCGTGGTGACCACCGTCAGCCTCGGTGTGAGCGCCCGCCGCCGGACCTTTTGCGCCGCCATGACTTTCAGCCATGGAGTACTCCTGTTGCTGTCATGCGCGTCGCTTCGGCTGAAGCGGCGCGAAAATCGTCCTCAGAGCGGAACGAACAGCAGCAGCAGCGCGATCAGCAGCGAGAAAATGCCGAGCGCTTCGGTCACGGCGAAGCCGAAGATCAGATTGCCGAACTGGCCCTGAGCGGCCGAGGGGTTGCGAACGGCTGCGGCGAGGTAGTTGCCGAAGATCACGCCGACGCCGACGCCCGCGCCGCCCATGCCGATGCATGCGATGCCCGCGCCGATAAGTTTTGCTGCTGCCGGATCCATTTTAGACTCCTTGGAAGAAAGATTGGGTTTTGGGTGGAAATTCCCCGGACCGCTCAGTGTCCCGGATGAATGGCGTCGTTGAGGTAGATGCAGGTCAGGATCGCAAACACATAGGCTTGCAGGAATGCGACCAGAATCTCGAGAGCGTAAAGCGCGACCGTGAGCGCCAGCGGCAGCACGCCGCCGACCCAGCCGAGGGCGCCGAGCGAGAAGCCGAGCATGGCGACGAAGCCCGCGAACACCTTCAGCGCGATGTGGCCGGCCAGCATGTTGGCAAACAGACGGACGCTGTGGGAGACCGGCCGCAGGAAGAACGACAGGATCTCGATGAACATCACCAGCGGCAGGATGTAGCCGGGGACGCCGTGGGGCACGAAGATCGAGAAGAATTTCAGGCCGTTTTTGGCAATGCCGTAGATCAGCACCGTGAAGAAGACCAGCAGCGCGAGGGCCGCGGTGACGATCAGATGGCTCGAGATCGTGAAGGTGTAGGGAATGATGCCGACCAGGTTCGAAACGCAGATGAACATGAACAGCGAGAAGATCAGCGGGAAGAACTTCATGCCTTCCGAGCCGGCCGTCGAGCGGATGGTCGAGGCCACGAACTCGTAGGAGATCTCGGCGACCGACTGCAGGCGCCCGGGAACCAGCTGCGTGCCGCTGGCGAGCATCAGGATCGAGATGATCGCGACCGCCACCAGCATGTAGAGCGACGAATTGGTGAAGGCGATCGTGTGGTTGCCGATATGGCCCAGGGTGAAGAGAGGCTCGATGTTGAACTGGTGGATCGGATCGATTTTCATCAGCGCGGCATCTCTTGGTCTGCCGGGCGATGCCGGCGGGTCTCGGTCTGCCGGTCGGGCCCGGCCCGTACCGGCTCAAGCCGGCACGATCATTCCTCTCCTGGAGTGGATCGCTTAAGAACCACCGCGCCTGTTTTGACCCGCGCCTGCCGTTCTCACCACATTCACCACGCCGGCGACGAAGCCCAGCAGCAGGAACACGATGAATCCGAAAGGCGACGTCGACAGCAAGCGGTCGAAACCCCAGCCAATCCCCGCTCCGACAACGACCCCGGCGACCAACTCGGAGGATAACCGGAAACCAAGCGCCATCGCCGAGGCTCTGGCCGCTCTGTCTTCACCGTCACCTGCGGGTTGCTCGGTCTTGACGTGGCGGCCGCGAAATTCGGACAACCGCTGATCAAGATTTCCGAGCCGATCGGAAAGCGCAGCTTCCTCGGGCGATCTATCGCGATCTCCATTCTCGCCGTGTCCCGTGCCCTGTGTCATGCAACGAAGACCCGAAACGCCGCGGCTGAATGGAAATTGCGCCCGCCACCCTCAAAAGCCGCGCGGACCATACTGATGGCCCATAATCAAGTCAAGCCAAGTCACGATTGTGTCCATTCCCGTTATGTATATGATTTCTTTGGAAATATCGGCGCGGCCGGCAGCGCTGCACACAGCGTGACGCCGCACCGCAGCAGGTCTCCGCTGGATCGGCGAACGCAGTCGCCATTTCGCCCGGCTGCCGGGATCAAAGGGGGCCTCGCGATCGTTGATGTCAAAGGCGCGTTTTGGGCGGCGGATCGCCTCGCCGGGGTGTAGCATTTGCGAGACGTGCCACCTTTATGAGCGCCATCTTTGGACGTGCGACCGGCGCGTCGTGGCGGAGAACGCGATGAGACCAGCGAATTCATCCCCAGCATCATGGCTTGCGGCGGCGGCGTTCGCCGCGGCGATGGCCATCAGCGTCGGCTGCCTTGCCGCGCAATCCGCGCCCGACAGCGAAAACGGCCGCTACAGCATGACCCCCATCCCCGAGGGCGTGCTGCGGCTCGACAGCCGCACCGGCACCGTGTCGACCTGCACCCGGAGCGGCGCCGGCTGGGCCTGCTACGCCGTACCCGATGAACGTACCGCGCTCGACGCCGAGATCGGCAGGCTCCAGGCCGAAGTCGAGATGCTGAAGGAACGGCTTGCGGCGGGGCCGACCGTGTCAGGCAAGATCGACGAGGCGCTGCCGAAAACCGATCCGCTCAAGAAGGCGGAGCCGCAAGCACGAGAACCAAGGGCCGCCGAGGGCGAGCGCAGGATCGAGATCCCGCTGCCGAGCGACCAGGACGTCGATCGCGTGATGTCGTTCCTGGAAAAAGCCTGGCGTCGCCTGATCGACATGGCCAACCGCGTGCAGAAGGACGTCTCGGGGAAGATTTAGCGCGTGGTGAGATGCCGTAGGGTGGGCAAAGGCGCGAAGCGCCGTGCCCACCATTTGCGTCTCCGTTGAGTGAGTCGGTGGGCACGCTTCGCTTTGCCCACCCTACGGCAGCTTTCCGAATTGAGAGTGATGATGATGACATCAGCCAAATCCATCTCGCGCTCGGCGCCGTCGTCAGGACCGGCCACCACCATCGCATCTTCGCTGCTGACCGTGCAGACGCCGGGGTGCGGCTTCAGCGACCTCACCGCCGAGGCGGCGCGGTTCATCGCCGACGTTCATGCGCGGGACGGCGTGCTCACGCTGTTCATCCGTCACACCTCGGCGTCTCTGACAATCCAGGAGAATGCCGACCCGTCGGTGCTGGTCGACCTCACTACGGTGCTGGCGCGGCTCGCGCCCGACGATGAAGATGCGGGCTGGACTCACGACACCGAAGGGCCGGACGACATGCCGGCGCATATCAAAACCATGCTGACGGGGACATCGCTCCAGGTGCCGGTGCTGAACGGCAGGCTGGCGCTTGGCACCTGGCAGGCGATCTATCTGATCGAGCATCGCGCCCGCCCGCATCGGCGCGAGGTGGTGCTGCAATTTCTCGGCAGCAATCAGTAGCGCGTTTTCGAGCGAAGTGGCTGCCGGTTCGCGTCAAGAAAACGCGTCAAAACAAAGAGTCTGGAGTTCAAAACAAAACCGGCCGCGGAGACCGCGGCCGGTTGGTGTTGATCTCGATCTGCGTCGATCAGGTCGACTTGATGTCGACGTCCTTGGTCTCCGGCAGGAAGAACAAGCCGATCACGACGGTAATCGACGCGAAGATGACCGGATACCAGAGGCCCGCATAGATATCGCCCGTCGAGGCCACGATGGCGAAGGCGGTCGCCGGCAGCAGGCCGCCGAACCAGCCGTTGCCGATATGGTAGGGCAGCGACATCGAGGTGTAGCGGATGCGGGTCGGGAACAGTTCGACCAGCATCGCGGCGATCGGGCCGTACACCATGGTGACGAAGATCACCAGGACGAACAGCAGTCCGACAACCGCCGCCACCTGCGGACGGAAGATGTCGAACGGATGCGCCATCTTCACGATGCCCGCATCGCCGGCCTTCGGATATCCGGCTGCCTGCACGGCGGCGAGGACTGCCGGATTGCCGTCCTTGGCGTTGGCGTAGGCAACTTCCTTGCCGTTGACCATCACCTTCACGCCGGAGCCGGCCGGACCTGGCGTGGTCGAGTACTTGACCGACGATTGCGACAGGTAGGCACGCGCGGTGTCGCAAGGCGAGGTGAAGACGCGGGTGCCGACCGGGTTGAACAGGTCGCCGCAACCTGCGGGATCCGCCACGACGTCGACCTTGACCGACTCGATCGCCTTTTCCAGCGCCGGGTTGGCGTTGGTGGTGATCATCTTGAAGATCGGGAAGAAGGTCAGCGCCGCGATCAGACAGCCGCCGAGGATGATCGGCTTGCGGCCGATCCTGTCGGAGAGCATGCCGAACACGATGAAGAAGCCGGTCCCGAGCAGGAGCGACCAGGCGATCAGCAGGTTGGCGGTGTAGCCGTCGACCTTGAGGATCGATTGCAGGAAGAACAGCGCGTAGAACTGGCCGGTGTACCAGACCACGCCCTGGCCCATCACGCCGCCAAGCAGCGCCAGCAGCACGAGCTTGCCGTTCTGCCAGTTGCCGAAGGCTTCCGTCAGCGGGGCCTTCGAACTCTTCCCCTCGTCCTTCATCTTCTGGAAGATCGGGGATTCGTTGAGGCGGAGCCGGATCCAGACCGAGACGCCGAGCAGCAGCACGGAGACGAGGAACGGAATGCGCCAGCCCCATGCCGCGAAGTCGGGTTCGCCGAGCGCGGAGCGCGTGAACAGGATCACCAGCAGCGACAGGAACAGGCCGAGCGTCGCCGTGGTCTGGATGAAGGAGGTGTAGTAGCCGCGCTTGCCGTTCGGAGCATGCTCCGCGACGTAGGTCGCCGCACCGCCATACTCACCGCCGAGCGCCAGGCCCTGGGCGAGACGCAGCGCGATCAGGATGATCGGGGCCGCGATGCCGATGGTCGCCGCATTGGGCAGCAGGCCGACGATGAAGGTCGACAGACCCATGATCAGGATGGTGACGAGGAAGGTGTATTTGCGGCCGACGATGTCGCCGACACGGCCGAACACGATTGCGCCGAACGGGCGCACCAGGAAGCCCGCCGCGAAGGCCAGCAGCGCGAAGATGTCGCGGGTTGCCGGCGGATAGGCCGAGAAGAACTGCGCGCCGATGATGCTAGCCAGCGAACCGTAGAGATAGAAATCGTACCACTCGAAGACGGTACCGAGCGAGGAGGCGAGAATGACGAACCGTTCGTCCTTCGTCATCCCTCCCGCGCCTGCTTGAGACACAGCCAATGTCGACATGTTGAGTCGCTCCCCGAAAAATCGTTTCCTCGCGCCCTGGATGTCCGGTCATGCCGGATCAACCCAAGCCTTGCCCCCAAGGTAACATTGGCGTGAAACCCGCCCCAATACGACTTTCGGCCTTTCGCACTGACGCTCACCTGACGCCGCGGGCGTTCCATCCGGCAACATAGTGCCGGCCTGTGGATTAACCCCGTTGCCGCAAAGGGATAATGTCCACTTGCATGCCACGGCTGGTCGGGAAAGAATTGACCAAGGCCCTGCGCCGGCCTACTGGCCCGGTGCGATTGCCAGCAAGAGAACGATGAACGCTCCCTCCACCCATCTCGTCATTGCCGATGACCATCCATTGTTCCGCGCCGCGCTGCGGCAGGCGGTGGCGGGCGTCCTGAGCTCTGCCAGGATCGACGAGGCTGGATCGTTCGAGGATCTGACCAAACTTTTGGAACAGACCTCCGACGTCGACCTGATCCTGCTCGACCTCTCGATGCCCGGGATCTCCGGCTTTTCCGGCCTGATCTATCTGCGCGCACAATATCCGGCCATTCCGGTGGTGATCGTCTCGGCGTCCGACGACAGCGCCACCATCCGCCGCTCGCTCGATTTCGGCGCCTCCGGTTTCATTCCGAAGCGATTCGGCGTCGAGACCTTGCGCGACGCCATCCTCAAGGTGATGGAGGGCGACGTCTGGGTTCCCGCCGACACCGATCTGTCGGCGGTCGCCGATCCCGACATGACGCGCCTGCGCGACCGGCTGGTGACGCTGACGCCGCAGCAGGTCCGGGTTCTGATGATGCTGTCGGAGGGATTGCTCAACAAGCAGATCGCTTATGAGCTCGGCGTCTCCGAGGCCACCATCAAGGCGCATGTCTCCGCGATCCTGCAGAAGCTCGGCGTCGAAAGCCGGACCCAAGCCGTGATCGCTGCCGCGAAAATTGCCGGCGGTCAGTGGAAGCAGGGTACCCCGACGGGGTGAGCCTGGAAGAGGGCCTCTCGCAGCCTGTAGCCCGGATGAGCGAAGCGACATCCGGGACCGCTAGTGCGGCTAGCTAGCGAAAACCCCGGATATCGCTTCGCTCATCCGGGCTACGGGACCGCGCCTGTGTCGCTCCTCTGTCAATCGTTGGCCGCAAAAATATTCCACTTTACCGAAATTCGGTTTTAGCGTATGTGTCGCTCATCCCGGCTCATCCTTGAGGGGCGATCTTGTGGTCGTCACGTTCGCGAGCCGGGCTTGCGGTGGACGCGGCAGCGTTCGGGTGCGAGTGGCCAAGGGCAGGGCGGATTGCTCTCCGTGAGCCCAAGGCTTCGTTCCGACGAGCGGCGCTGCTAGGCTTCGTCTCGTCTGTAAGTTTCCGGCTCTGTCGACAGGGCTGGAAAAACTGCGGCGAAATGGCGAACCGTGCGTACGGCAAAACCGTGTGGTCCTGGCCGTCGTTGCTACGGTCAAGCCCTGGCGAATGCGGCATCCGCGTCAACCGGCGCGGTGCCGGTGAATTTCGTTGGGACGAGGGAGGCCAGCAGGAACTCGGCTCCCGGGAGAGCACGGCATAAGCCGTCCAACCATCGCGCAGGGAAGGCCGAGTGATTGGCACCACCTGTATGCTGCTGTGCGGTTTCCTTGCGCACCATTTTCGCGCAGCGGACCGCGGGTGCGAGGTCAGCACCCGGCCTTCCCTGCGCCCTCTTGGCTTAGAGGGTGGAGTGACGAAGCAAAGCTCGGGCGAAACACGTCGCGAGGACGCGAAGGTGTGTCTGCAAGTTGAATCTGCATTGGAGGATGACGATGCTGCCCCTTGCTCCGTCATTGCGAGCGCAGCGAAGCAATCCAGTGTCTTTCCGCAGAGGGATTCTGGACTGCTTCGCTGCGCTCGCAATGACGATGTGGAGAGAACGTGCGACATACTCCGCTCTCGTGCCCCGGACGCAGCGCAGCGTCCCTTCGACGATGCGCTGCAGAGCCGGGGCCCATCTCGCCGCACTGTATCATGTCACTGCTGGGTCCCGGCTCTGCGCAGCAACGCAAGAGCGTTGCAGCGCGCCCAGGACACGAGCTGCACCGAGTCCGCGTCACAATGTTTGCAACAACTTGTCGGCGGCCCGGATATCGGCTGTCTCTGAGCCCTGGGCGAAGCCTTCATACGCCAATTGAAGCCATCGCTTCGCTTCCTCGCGCCGGCCGCGTTCGGCAAGGAGCCCCGCGAGATCGATCGCGGCCCGCAGCTCCCAGGCTTTGGCGCCTTTGCGACGACTCAATTCCAGTGATTGGACGAAGTGGGCTTCTGCCTGATCAGCGTCGGGCTGGGGCCTCGCCAAGAGAACCCTTCCCTTCATGCGCAGCAGCTCGGGCATGTACAGATGATCGCCGCTTTGCTCGACGAGGCGGATCGCATCGTCGATCAGGCCCGCACTCCGCTCGATCTGCCCAAGCGCCATCAAGCCCTGAACAAGCGCGATGTTGAACGTCGTGGTGAGCAGCTCGTAGCCGGCATCGTGGAGCTCACGCAGACACGTCCCGATCGTCTCGACGCCTTCGGCGGCATGGCCGCGCCGGATCGCCAGTTCGCCTTTGACGCCGCGGCCGACCGCAAGATAGGGGCCCATGGACCGCGATTCGGCATGGGCGATGAAGCGGTCGATGTTCTCTTCCGCGGCATCGAGGTCTCCGCTCCAGAGATCGATCGAGACCGCCCAGATCAACGCAATGCAGAGCGTGATCGGATGGTCCATCTGCGCGGCCTCGACGACCGTCTGTCGGGCCAGTTGCAGCGCATCCGCGGGGCGGCCCTGCAACCAGAACTCGCGCGCGAGCGAGATGCCGGCCCGGTTGCGGTGATCGAAGCCATAGACGGTGCTGATCCGTTCCGTGCCCGGCCCATGCCAGGCGGCCTCCAGCATCGTCAGCGCGTCGCGGTGCTCGCCGGCAAGATGCAAGGAGACACCGAGGAGCGAATGGGCGAGGGCGAGGGAGGCGGCATCGCCGAGTGTCCCGGCGACCGTAAGGCTTTGCTGCGCATAGCCGAGCGCGGCGTCGAACTGTCCCATCCGCTCGTGGAAGATATGCATGCGCCCGAGCAGCTGGAGCTGGTTCGGCGCGTCGCCGCGCGCCTCGGCGATCGCAAGGCTTCGGCTCAAGGCGGCACGCGCCGCTTCGCTGCCGCCGCGCGTGAACATCAAGGTCAGTCCGAGCGCGGCCTGGATGTGCATTTCCTCGGCGCCGCCGCGCGAGAAGGGATCGATCGCAAGCAGCGCCCGTTCAGACCAGCGCCGGCACTCGACCAGCAACGACATCGCGAGAAAAATTGGCGCTGCAGCTGCGGCCAGTGCAATGCCGATGCTGGCATCGCCGTCCGTGCCAAAACACCAGTCCAGCGCCGCGCGCACGTTGTGAAGCGCGGAAAAGTGGATCGCGCGCTCGTCGGCGCTCGGCACCGTGGCCCACGTCGTGCCGGCCTGCTCCAGCCATTGCCGGTAATAGGTCGCGTGCCGGGCGGCGAGCGCCGCGTCATCAGGCTCGATCTCGAGCAGATAGGCGCGCGTCGTGTCGAGCAGACGGTAACGCATCATGGCGCCGACCGGCCGCGCCGCGACCATCGACTTGGCCACCAGGCCGTCGATGGCGTCGAACAGGCGGGAGCGGTCGACACGTTCGTCCGGCACGATCTCGAGTGCGGCGTCGATGGTGAAGTGACCGGCGAAAACCGCGAGCCTGCGCAGCACGAGGCGTTCGATGTCGGACAAGAGCCCGTAGCTCCATGCCAGCGTCGCCTGCAACGTCTTCTGTCGCGGCGGCGCCGTGCGCTGGCCCTGCCAGAGCAGATTGAGGCGCTCGTCGAGCAGTGCTGCGGTCTGCTCCAGGCCGTAGGCTTCGACGCGGCCGGCGGCGAGTTCGATCGCCAGCGCCATGCCGTCGAGCTTGCGGCAGATCCCGGCGACGATCGCGGCATTGACATCGTCGAGCGCGATCTGCGCGCCGCCGGCCGTGGCACGTTCGAGGAAGAGTTGAAGCGCGGGATAAGTCTGCGCCGCGGCCGCCGTCAGCCCAGGATTGTCGGGCGGAACGGCGAGCGGCGCCAAGCGATAGACCTGCTCGCCCTCGACCCGCAGGGCTTCGCGGCTCGTCGCCAGGATATGGACATGCGGTGCGGCGTGGAAGATGTCGGCGGCCAGCGGCGCCGCCGTGGCGATGACGTGCTCGCAATTGTCGAGGATCAGCAGCATCCGCTTGTCCCTGAGATGCGCGAGCAGCGCAGGCAGAGGATCCTCGGTTTGCGCCGGCAAGCCCAGCATCAGCAGGATCGAGGTGATCACGAGATCGGGATCGCTCAGCGCGGCAAGATCGACGAAATGTGCGGCGTCGGAAAATGTCGCGAGCAGGTCGTGAGCGATGGCCACGGCAACGGCGGTCTTGCCGACACCGCCCGGGCCGGCAATCGTGACGAAGCGCGAGGCGATGAGCCTGTCCGAGACGGCGGCGACCGCATCGTCGCGCCCGACCATCCGTTGCAGCCGGTTCGGCAGTTTGACGGGCGGCAATTCCGTTCGCGCTACGGTGCGCCCTTCCGCCGGGATATTCACCTGCGAGATCGGCGCCACGAAGCAATAGCCGCGGCCGGAGAGTGTGGTGATGTAGCGGGCTCCGTTCTTGCCGTCGCCAAGGGCCTTGCGAAGCGCCGCGACGTGAAAGCGCAGATTGGCGTCCTCGACCGTCATGCCGGGCCACACCAGCGCCATCAGATCATACTTGCTGACGACCTGGTTCGGCCGCGACATCAGTGCGAGCAGCGTGTCGAAGGCCTTTGCGCCGAGCGGCAGCGCGACGCCGTCGCGCGTCACAAGTCTTTCATTTGGCGTCACGGTGAATGGCCCAAACGAGAGGGTTCCCGTTGCGGTGCCGGCCGGCTCGGTCATGGCGGAATCCTGATCCCTTCGAGCGGATCGGATAGCCACATGATCGCAATCCGGCAAGACCGTCCCGCGCGTCGCGATCAGACTGCGAATGCAGGCCTTGTGAGGCGCGCGCGCCGAGACCTCACAAGTTCTCACAACTCCCAACGGGTGTGTCGCGGCAGCCGCTGCTAGTCAGTTGTGCGACGGCAAGGAGACCTTCATGACCCAAGCGGCGAAACTGCTCTACACGGCCCGGACCCGTACCAGCGGCGGGCGACATGACGGCATATCGCGCAGTTCCGACGGCCGCCTGGATGTCAAGCTATCGCCGCCGGGCGGCACCGGCATCGGCACCAATCCCGAACAATTGTTCGCGGCCGGCTGGTCGGCCTGCTTCGAGGGCGCGATGGAGATCGCCGCCCGCAAGCGGAAGATCGAGCTCCCCAGGAAATGCGCGATCGATGCGGAGATCGACCTCGTGCTCCACGAGGGCGCTTATTCGCTCAGGGCACGCCTCGACATCAGCCTGCCCGGCCTCGATCGCGAGATCGCGCGCGGCCTCGTCGACGAAGCGCACCAGACTTGCCCCTATTCCAAAGCTGTCCGCGGCAACATCGACGTCTCGGTCGCGCTGATCTGACGCAACACCACCAACCATCAGAAAGGTAGCACCATCATGAAACAGATCATCGATCAGCACCGCCGCCAGTTCTTTGGAATCGCCGCGGGAACCGTCGCCGCCGGCCTTGGCGTGATCGGCCTCGCCCGCGCCGAAACCGAAGCGCCGCGCGCCTCCGCATCGAACGCGTCGTTCGGCGCGATCAAGCAGATCGATGCCGGCGTCCTCAACGTCGGCTACGCGGAGGCCGGTCCTGCGGACGGTCCGGTTGCGATCCTGCTGCACGGCTGGCCCTACGACATTCACGCCTTCGTCGACGTCGCGCCGATCCTGGCAAAGGCCGGCTATCGCGTCATCATCCCTTATCTGCGCGGCTACGGCTCGACCCACTTCCTCTCCGCCGAGACGCCGCGCAACGGCGAGCCGGCCGCAATGGCCGCCGACATCATCGCGCTGATGGACAAGCTCGAGATCAAGAAGGCGGTGGTCGCCGGATTCGACTGGGGCGCACGCACCGCCGACATCCTTGCTGCGCTGTGGCCGGAGCGCTGCCGCGCGCTGGTCTCGGTCAGCGGCTATCTGATCGGCAGCCAGGCGGCGGGCAGCGCGCCCTTGCCGCCGTCGGCCGAGCTGCAATGGTGGTACCAGTTCTATTTCGCGACCGAGCGCGGCCGCGCGGGATACGAGAAGTACACGCATGATTTCGCAAAACTGATCTGGAAGCTGGCCTCGCCGCGGTGGAAGTTCGACGACGCCACCTTCGACCGCAGCGCGGCGGCGCTGGACAACAAGGATCACGTCGCGATCACGATCCATAATTACCGCTGGCGGCTCGGGCTCGCCCAAGGCGAAGCGAAGTACGAGGAGCTCGAAAAGAAGCTGGCGGCAGCTCCGGTGATCAGCGTGCCGACGATCACGATGGAAGGCGACGCCAACGGCGCGCCGCATCCAGATCCAAGCGCCTATGCCAAGAAGTTCTCCGGCCGGTACGACTATCGCCTGATCACCGGTGGCATCGGCCACAATCTGCCCCAGGAGGCTCCGGAAGCCTTTGCCAAAGCCGTCATCGACGCCGACGGCGGTGCCTGAGGAGTTTGACAGCACCTCGGTCCGGCAATGCTGGACCGAGGCCTGACTTGCGATCGCAGTTCAACAAAGCGTCATGACGACAATGAAATCTGAAAAGTCAAAATTTCAATCCTCTACGGCGATGATCGTGCTGGCCGTGCTCCTCCTCGTCGTTGTCCTGACCTGCGTGCCGTATCTGGTCACAATCGCTTTCGCGCAGGGCGAGGGCGATGCCTCGCCGATCTTCGGCGTCACCGTCCCGGAGGGCTACAAGCAGTGGGAGCTGATCGCGCCGGCGGAGGAGGCGGCTCCCCTGGACGAGCTGCGTGCCGTGGTCGGCAACAGGACCGCGATCGATGCCTATCAAGGCGGCAAGCTTCCGTTCCCGGACGGGACAATTCTGGTCAAGCGCGCCTGGAAGCGGAAGCAATCGCCCGAATTTGCGTCCGCGACGATTCCCGGTGAGGCCACCACCGTCCAGGTGATGGTGAAGGATTCCAGAAAATATGCCTCGACCGGCGGCTGGGGATTTGGTCGCTTCGTCAACGGCAAGCCGGTCGACGAGGGCCAGCATCGCACCTGCTTCGCCTGCCACGAAGCTCGTGTGAAGAGCCGCGACTACGTGTTTACGAGGCTTGCACCTTGAGTGCGGAAGTTCACTCCGCCGCCACCATCTGCTGCGTGCGCCACTGGCCGAGCAGGGCGCGCAGCGAAGCCGGCTTGACCGGCTTGTTGAGCACCGCGACCTTTTCGTCGCGCGCAGCCATTTGCACGGCGGGGCTGCGGTCGGCGGTGATCAGGATCGCGGGGATGCCGTCACCGAAGCGGCGGCGGATGTCGCGGATCGCCGCGATGCCGTTGCCGCGGTCGAGGTGGTAATCGACCAGCAGGCCGGTCACGCGGCGGCCGGCAGTTTCGATCGCGGCGATCGCGCCCTCGGGATCGGCGACCGCGATCACTTCGGCGTCCCAGGCCTTCAGCAGCGTGCGCATGCCGTCGAGGATCGCGGCGTCGTTCTCGATGCAGACGATCAGGGTCCCCGAGATCGAGGTGCGTGCGAGCGGCGTCGCACTGGTCACGGCCGCGGTGTGGGTGATCGCCTTTGCCGTCGGCACCGTCACGGAAAATACCGAGCCGCCGCCGACATTGGAATCGATGGCGATGTCGTGCTTGAGCACGCGTGCCAACCGCTCGACGATCGACAGGCCCAGGCCGAGGCCGCGGGCAATTCGCGCGCCCTGCTCGAGGCGGTGGAATTCCTTGAAGATCTCGCCGCGCTTGACCGCCGGGATGCCGACGCCGGTGTCGTAGACGCAGATCTTCAGCGTGGCGCCGCGGCGGCGGCAGCCGACCAGCACGCGCCCGCGCGGGGTATATTTGATGGCGTTGGAGATCAGGTTCTGCAGCAGCCGCCGCAGCAGGAGACGATCCGACTCCACCGGCAGCGAGCACGGCACGAAGACGAGCGCCAGATTCTTGGCGCGCGCGATCGGCGCGAACTCGATCTCCAGCGAGCGCATCAGGTCGGCCATCTTGAAGCTCGAGATCGAGGTCGTCATCGCGCCGGCGTCGAGCCTGGAGATGTCGAGCAGCGCGCCGAGGATCTCCTCGATCGCCTGGAGCGATTCGTCGATGTTCTCGACCAGTCGCGTCTCCTCGCCGCTGTGCTGACGCTCGACCAGACTCGTGACATAGAGCCGCGCCGCGTTCAGCGGCTGGAGAATGTCGTGGCTGGCGGCGGCGAGAAAGCGCGTCTTGGAGATGCTGGCGTCTTCGGCCGCGCTCTTGGCCAGCGCCAGCTCGGAATTCAGCCGGGTCAGCTCCTCGGTGCGGTCGCGCACCCGCTTTTCCAGCGTCGCATTGGCGCGCTCCAGCGCTTCGGCCGCCTCGAACGTGGGCGTGACGTCGGTGAAGGTAATGACGAAGCCGCCGCCGGGCATGCGGTTGGTCAAGATCTCGATCACCATGTGGCGGTCGGGCAGGCGCTCGAGATAAGGCTCGCCGTCTGTGGTGTAGGCCACCAGCCGGCGCTCCAGCATGGCCTCGCGCTCGATCGGGTCGGCCGGCTCGCTCACGCCCATGAATTCCAGGATTTCACGCAAGGGCGTGCCGAACTGGATGAAATGCGGAGGAACGTTGAGGAGATCGCCGAACTGCCGGTTGGAGCAGATCAGTTGCAGATCGGCATCGAACACCGCGATGCCCTGGCGCACATGGTTGAGCGCGGTCTGGAGGATCTCGCGGTTGAAATGCAGCGCCGCATGGGAATCGTCGAGCAGTTTCAGCGCAGCCTTGGCGGAGACCGTCCGCTTGCGCAACAGCAGCGACATCACCAGACGCGAGGAGGCCGCGCCGATCGAGGAGGCGATCAGGTGCTCGGCGTGCTGCAGCAGCTCGAAATCGGCGGGTGCCCCGGACTCCAGCCGCACATTGCGCCGCGCGGAGAATGCCTCGAACGAATGCCGCGCGCGGTCAGGCCCGAGATATTGCGCCACCGTGGTCTGGATGTCCTGCACCGTGACGGTGGTCCGCCAGCGCCGGAAATTCGGGGAAATCGGCGCGAGCGTGTTGGGGACGAACAGATCGGCCTGGACCAGCTCGATCGAAGACGGCCGGCGCGCCAGCGACAGCAGCACATAGGTGAGGATGTTGAGCGACAGCGACCAGACGACGCCGTGCATCAGCGGCGGCAAATCGGCGCCGAACAGCGCCTGCGGCCGCAGCGCCTCGATCCCGAACGGGCCGTGCTGGAGCAGCAGGATCCCCGCCGTCGAAGTATCCATGAAGCTCGGGATGAACAGCGTGTAGAGCCACACCGCGAACCCGACCAGCATGCCGCCGATCGCGCCGCGCGCGGTCGCGCGCCGCCACAGCAGCCCGCCGAAGAAGCTTGGTGCAAGCTGGGCGATGGCGGCAAAAGACAGTAGGCCGATCGCCGCGAGCTGGGTGTTGCCGAGCGCGCGGTAGTAGAAATAGGCCATCACCATGATGGCGAAGATCGCGAGCCGGCGCGAGCGCAACAGGAAGTCGCTGAAATCGGCGCCGCCGGTGCGCCCCTCGGGCCGTCGTTGCAGCACCAGGGGCACCACGAGGTCGTTCGAAACCATGATGGAGAGCGCGACGCATTCGACGATCACCATCGCGGTCGCCGCCGACAGCCCGCCGACGAAGACGGCGACGCTGAGCAGATCCGCACCGCCCTCCATCGGCAGTGCCAGCACGTACATATCAGGATCGGCGGCGCCGAACGGGAAGCTGACGAGGCCGGCGAACGCGATCGGGATCACGAACAGATTGATGGCGATAAGATAGAGCGGAAACAGCCAACGCGCGCGGCCGACCTCGGCATCCGAGGAATTCTCGACGACGCTGACGTGGAACTGGCGCGGCAGTAGCATGATCGCGCAGAGCGACAGCAGCGTCATGGTCAGGAAGTTGCCGATCGACGGCGAATAGTTGATGACGCGCACCGCCTCCGGTGTCTTCATCGCGCGCTCGATCAGTTCGTGCGGCGAGAACATCCAGAACGTGACGAAGATGCCCGCGGCGAGGAAGGCGACCAGCTTGATGATGGATTCGGTTGCGACCGCCAGCATCAGGCCGTGCTGGTGCTCGGTGGCGTCCGTCTGCCGCGTGCCGAACAGCACCGCGAAGGCCGCCATCGCCAACGTCACCATCAGCGCCACGTCGCCGACGATCGGGATGTGGGAGAAGGCCTGGTCTTCGCTCAGGATGGTTTCGAGCGAGGAGGCCACCGCCTTGAGCTGCAGCGCGATGTAGGGCACCGAGCCGATGATCGCGATCAGTGCGACAGTTGCCGCCACCGCCTGGCTCTTGCCATAGCGCGCGCCGATGAAATCGGCGATCGAGGTGATGTTGTGGGCTTTCGCGAGTTGGATCACGCGGCGGAGGACGCCGGCGCCGAGCCCGATCATCAGGACCGGGCCGACATAGATCGCGAGGAAGTCGGTGGAGGTGCGGGTGGCGAAGCCGACCGAGCCGAAGAAGGTCCAGGAGGTGCAGTAGATCGCCAGCGACAGCGGATAGATCAGCCCCGAGGCGCGGCCGCGCCCGGCCCGCGAGCGGCGGTCGCCATGGCTCGCCACCAGGAACAGAAAGCCGATATAGCCGAAGGCGGCGGCGATCACGCCCCAATCGTGCAGCATGGCGAGCGTGCTTCTCCCGGGGGCGCGCTGGCCGCGCCCGATCTCATTTTCCCTGTAAATCTAGCGCGTTGGGCGGGTGGAGGCGACAGCGAAATGCCGCGCGGGCGCGGGAACCGGGGTTGTCGTTAAGCGGTGCGCTGCCCCAAAGCTGCGCTGCCTCGGGCTCACCGAGAGAGTCCCCGCGCGGTACCCCCCTCCCTGACCCTCGCCCACAAGGGGGGAGGGAACGGAGAGAGCGTCCGCGTCGCAAGAATTCGAGACCGACCGTCACGCTGTGCGGCTACCCGATGTAAGGAGCCGCAACTCTCTCGCTCCCTCCCCCCTTGTGGGGGAGGGTGGGGAGGGGGGTAGCTCCGGGGACGGTGAAACTTAGATCGAAGAGAAGGCGAAGAAGCCTACTCCGCCGCCAGCGACTTCTCGCGAAGCGGCAGACCCAGGCGGTCCCACACTTGCAGCAGGGCTTCGGCGAGCTGATCGATCAGGCCGTCGTCGTGATAGGGCGAGGGCGTGATGCGCAGGCGTTCGGAGCCCTTGGCGACCGTCGGATAGTTGATCGGCTGGATGTAGATGCCGTGCTGTTCGAGCAAGAGGTCGGAAGCCTGCTTGCACTTCTCGGCATCGCCGATGAACAGCGGGACGATGTGGGTGTCGCTCGACATCACCGGCAGGCCGGCGGCGTTGAGGATCGCCTTGACCCGGGCGGCGCGATCCTGGTGACGCTCGCGCTCCCAGCTCGACGTCTTCAGGTGCTTGATCGCCGCGGTCGCGGCCGAGCAGATCGCCGGCGGCAGAGCGGTGGTGAAGATGAAGCCCGGCGCATAGGAGCGCACGGCGTCGATGATCTGGCCGTTGGCGGCGATGTAGCCGCCGAGGCAGCCGAACGCCTTGGCGAGCGTGCCTTCGAGAATGTCGATGCGATGCATCACGCCGTCGCGCTCGGCGATGCCGCCGCCGCGCGGGCCGTACATGCCGACGGCGTGGACCTCGTCGACATAGGTCATCGCGCCGTACTTCTCGGCGAGGTCGCAGATCTTGGCGAGCGGGGCGATGTCGCCGTCCATCGAATAAAGGCTCTCGCAGGCGATCAGCTTGGGCCGGCTCGGGCCGGCGGCCTTCAACAGCGCTTCGAGATCGGCGAGGTCGTTGTGGCGGAACACGACCCGCTCGCAGCCGGACTGGCGGATGCCCTCGATCATCGAATTGTGGTTGAGCTCGTCCGACAGGATCAGGCAGTTCGGAATGAGCTTTGCGATGGTCGCGATGCCGGTCTGGTTCGAGACGTAGCCCGACGTGAAGAGCAGCGAGGCTTCCTTGCCGTGGAGATCGGCGAGCTCGGCCTCGAGCTGCACCAGCGGATGATGCGTGCCGGCGATGTTGCGGGTACCGCCGGCGCCGGTGCCGACGCGGGTCGCGGTCTCGACCATCGCGCCCACCACCTTCGGGTGCTGGCCCATGCCGAGATAATCGTTGGAGCACCAGATCACGACGTCGCGCTTGCCCTTGGGCGAGTGCCAGAGCGCATGCGGGAACCGGCCGGCAATGCGCTCGAGATCGGCGAACACGCGGTAGCGCCGCTCGCTGTGGAGACGATCAAGGGCGGAATTGAAGAACTGGGCGTAATCCATCGTCAAACCTGCAGCGGAACCGACCAAAGACCCGCATATCCTTAGAGCTTTTCCAGCTCCAATGTCTATGCGCTATCCCACATTTGGACGTGCGGGGCATTTGGGCAAAATGCCCTATCGTGCGATTTGAAACTTGATCCGGATCAAGTTCGCGCGAGATGCGATGTTGCCCTGCAACATCCGCTGAAGTGAAGTCGGCGCTCAACTCGTCCTGAACTGCAGCACGCCGTCCTTCATCTCAGCCGTCAGCCGGCCTTCCACGATCATGTAGTTGACATGAGCGACCAGCTCGCCGGCGGCGAAACCCATCTGGTGTTCGTCCAGCACGTGCTTGTTGAACACCACGGGCACCAATGCGCGCGAGGTCTGCGGCACCTCGCGGCAGGCTTCCGCGATCAGGCGGCAGCGCTCCTCGTGGTGATCGGCGAGCTGCTTGATGCGGGTCTTCAGCCCGTAGAACGGCACGCCGTGGCCGGGCAGCACCAGCACGTCATAGGGGAGAGTCGTGGTGAGGCTGGCGAGCGAGGCCAGATATTCGCCGAGCGAGTTCTGGTCGGGTTCGACCGCCCACACGCTGACGTTCGGCGAGATCTTGCTCAGGACCTGGTCGGCCGAGAGGAACAGCTTGTCGTCGGCGCAATACAGCATCACCTGGTCGAGCGCGTGACCGCCGCCGGTGATCACCTTGAAGCGGCGCGTGCCGATCACGACGTCCTCGCCATGCGAGATGCGGCGGTAGGACGGCGGCAGCACCGAGACGCGCTTGAGATAGTCCTGGCCGCGGCCGAGCAGTTTTTCGGTGAGCGACTCGTCCATGCCGTGGCGGCGGAAGAACAGCCGTTGCGCCTCCTGCCGCTCCTCGGTGCCGCGGTTCTGGTGATAGACCGATTGCAGATATTCGACCTGCGACATCACCAGCGGGCAGTTGAACCGCTCGACGATCCATCCGGCCAGACCGACATGATCGGGATGGGAATGGGTCACGATAAGGCGCGTGATGTTGACGCCCTTCAGCGGTCCGTCGAACAGCTTCGTCCAGGCTTCGATCGTCTCCTCGTTGCCGAAGCCGGCATCGATCATGGCATAGCCGTCGCCGTCGGCGAGCAGGTAGATGTTCACATGGTTGAGGCGGAACGGCAGCTTCAGCCGCGCCCACAACACGCCGGGCTTCACCTCGACGACCTGTTCGGGGCCGGGATGCTGTTCCCAGGGATAGCGCAGGGCGTCGGCGGAGGACTGCACGGTGTCGGTCTTTGCGTTCATGCTACCGGCTTAAACCCGCTCGCTGCGGCGCGCCAGCCGAAAAAGGGCGCTGGCGGGGCCCGCATAGCGGTCATTCCGGGTTACGGAACGGCGCCTACGCCGCCCGCATGTTGTTGAGAAACGCGTCGATCTCTCCGCGCAGCATGTCGGCCTCGCGGCGGAGCGCGTCGGAGGCACCGAGCACTTCGTTCGCCGCTGCGCCGGCTTCCGCCGAAGCCGTGGAGACGCCGACGATGTTGCTGGAGACCTCGCTGGTGCCACCGGCCGCATGCTGGATGTTGCGGGCGATCTCGCGTGTCGCCGCGCCCTGTTCCTCGACCGCGGCGGCGATCGTCGTGGTGACGTCGTTGATCTCGCCGATGATCCGGCCGATGCCCTGGATGGCGCCGACCGCCGAAGTCGTCACCGACTGCATGCTGGCGATCTGGCTACGGATCTCCTCCGTCGCTTTCGCGGTCTGGCTCGCGAGGCTCTTCACCTCGGAGGCGACCACCGCGAAGCCACGACCGGCTTCGCCCGCGCGCGCCGCCTCGATGGTGGCGTTGAGCGCCAGCAGATTGGTCTGCGAGGCGATGGTCTGGATCAGGTCGACCACGACGCTGATGCGGCTCGCGCTGTCGGCGAGGCTCTGCACCGTGGCGTCGGTCGCGCCGGCTTCGTCGACCGCCTTCCTGGCGATCGCGGCCGAGGTGACGACCTGCTTGCTGATCTCCTCGATCGAGGACGAGAGCTGCTCGGTGCCTGACGATACGGTCTGCACATTGACCGAGGTCTCTTCGGCTGCGGAGGCAACCGCGTTCACCAGCGCATTGGACTGGTCTGCCGTGTTGGACATGCTCTGCGCGGTCGATTGCATCGAATTGGCCGACTGCGCGAGATTGTCGAGTGCGGAGCGGACCGTGCCCTCGAATTCTGCAATCTTCGCCTCCATCTGCGCCGCACGCTCGGCCTTGGCGACGCGATCCCTGTCCTGCTCGCTCGCAAGCGCCCGGGCTTCGATCATGCTGTCGCGGAACACCGTCAGCGTTTCCTTCATCGCGCCGATCTCGTCGTTCTGCCGGGAGCGGACGATCTCGGTGTCGAGGTCGCCGGCCGAGAGCAACTGCATGGCGCGTTGAAGCTCGCGAATGCGGCGCAGGATGTTGCGGCCGACATAGAGCCAGACGAACAGCGCCGAGCCGACCAGCGTCAGTGCGCCGAGTGCCAGCATCGCGGTCGTCGCGAGCGAGATCTCCTGCCGCGCCTGGAAGGTCGACGCGTTGGTCTCCTTCTGCACACCCTCGACCAGCTGCTGCACGCTGATGCCGAGGCCGACATTGAGCTTGCGGGTCTCGTCCAGGATGGTCTGGCCGTAGTCGATCGCGTCGAGCTCCTTCTGGCGGATCTTGAACACGCCGGACTTGCCTTCGCCGAAGGCGAACAGCTTTTGCACGGTGTCGCGCACCGCTTGCATCGAGCCCATGTTCGGCAGGTCCTCGAGGTTCGATTTGACGCGGTCGCGCGTCGCCTTGAACTCTTTCTCGATCGCCTCCAGCGTATCGCTGTTGTTGGCCGACAGCGCCGCCATCATGTCGGCGGCCATCAGATTGCCGTTGGCGGAGATGGTCGCGACCTGGGAGACGGTGCGGGCGGCTTCGGTGGCATCGTCGGCGGAAACTTCCGCCGCGCCGAGGATCGCGTTCAGGCGCGTTTGCGCATCCAGCATGGCAGGACCGGCCGCACCGACGAAGGTGAGCTGCGCCTTGCGGAGCGCTTCATATTGCTTGTCATGCAGCGCGCCGGCATCGAGCCGCTCGCGCGCGGCCGACACCAGGCTCTGGGTCGCCTCGTCGATGCTCTTGGCGGTGTCGCGCAATGCGGTTGCGATCTGCTTGTCGGCGCCGAGTTCGATGATCTCGCCAAGCTTGGCCATGGCAAGCTGCTGGATCTCCTGCACCTTCTTGGTGCGTTCGTTCAGCGCCTCGTCGGACGGCGACGCCAGGAGGCCCGGCCCCTGCGCCGCGAGCGTTGCGCTTTGCGATGCGAGTTGAAGGCTGGCGGAAAGGCGCGGGATGTCGCGGCCGCTCAGGTCCATCATGGTGCTGCCGAGATGGTTGAAGACGAAGCCGGCGCCGGCTGCAATCACGAGGCCCATGCCCGCGATCACCGCGAAGGCCGTGAACAGGCTGCCGCGCACACCCCATGTCGGCATTTTGAAACGGGGCCGGATACGACCAAGCAAACGGCCAAGGCCCAGACGGATCGCCATCGAAATTCCCCCACGCGTGATCTTTATGTTTTCGCCGCGGAGTATCCTCGGGCCAGGTTAAAAAATCGCAAGTCGCTCAATTGGTTGCGCACGTTCCGCACAGCGAAAAAAGAAGGGCCGGCAACGATGCCGGCCCTTCATCATGATAAGGTTTTGATAACCGTTCAGTAGCGCGCGACCGCCGAGTTGGCCCAGTTGAAGCGGTAGTTGACGCCCGCCTTGATGGTGTGGTCGTCGGTGGTGAAGTTGCCGGTGCCCGCCAGCGGACCACCGGTGAAGTGCGCGTCGCCGAAATTGTAGTACTGGTACTCGGCCTTGGCCGACCAGTTCGGGGCGAACATGTATTCGAGGCCGGCGCCGACGGTGTAGCCGTTGCGGTGATCGCCCGTGATGACGAAGGCCGCCGGCACGCCGCCGACAGTGACCTTCTCGTTGTTGTCGGAGTAGGCGTAGCCGCCCTTCACATAGAGCAGGCCCGGACCCCAGGTGTAGCCGACGCGGCCGGTGATCGAGCCGAGACCGCGCTGGTCGTTGGTGTAGGCGACGCCGCCCGGGAACACCGCGCCGACGCTGCCGGAGAGCCAGGAATACTGGCCTTCGACGCCGACGACGAAGTTCGGGTTGAACTGCCAGTCCGCACCAGCCTGCACGCCGCCGAGGAAACGGCCGTTGCCGTTATTGCCGGTGGAGAGGCCGCTGAAATTGTTGTCGCTGGAGAACGCGCCGCCGACATGGCCACCGATGTAGAAGCCGGTCCAGTTGTAGATCGGCGCGGCATAAGCGGGCGCGGGCGCCTTATAGTAATTGCGGTTACCGAGATCGGCACCGACTGCCGGCGCAGCAGCGCCCAGCACGAGCAGCGCAACGGTCGCAAACAGAATCTTCTTCATCGTCCAAACTCCAACACTTAGGTCCCCGGCAGGCGCGCTTTCCGCGCCGTCGTTGATTTTGCAGATAGCTCGCTTTTGACGAAAATGCTGTCACATCTGTGGCACAGCGGCAGCCAACCTAACGTATTGGGCCGTAAACGATTTTCGTGCTTAATGTCGGCTTAAGAAGTGGTGAAGGAAGGCTTAACTCGGCGCTGTCAGTGTAACTTGCGCGCGCATCTCATTAACCAAGACGGCGCCGCGCCTCATCGCGCATCTGTTCGCGGAATGCAGCGCGCTTTGCGGGCCGGTCTTCCTCGCGCACGTCATGACGATCGAAGACGTCGAACTTCTCCAGGATCGGGTAGCGCTCGCTCGCCATCGCGAGCACGCGCAGCACCTTGGTCGCGGACGGTGTCGGGCCGCTGACTTCCCAGCGCCGGATGGTGTCGGCGCCGCCCTTCTCCGGCAATCCGCAAAGCCGGGCCATGTCGGCCGCGGTGAGCTTGCGTTCGAGGACGTCCGAGAGATCGTTGCGGAGTTGCTTCAGTTCGGGACCGGTCATATCGCCTCAATACGCGAAGTCGATGAGGTGAATGCACTAGAGCATTATCGGTTCTGATTGAATCAGAACCGAAGCTCTAGATCCTTGTTTCGACGCGTTTTCTTCACGCGAACCGGCATCCACTTCGCTCGAAAACGCTTTAGCGCTGATTCGGGTCCATCCGAAGGCGAGGCGCGGTAGCGGGCGGGCGTGCTAGTCTCGCGCCCGCCGGGCTCAGCAAAGGAAAGAATAGTCGCATGCCCGTGTTCAAGCTGCCTCTGTCGGGGGACGTCGTGCAGTCCATCAACCCGATCACGTCGTTCTTCAGCCCGGCCGGCGGCCAGTTCGGTCTCGTGAACATCACGGTGGGCCAATCCTCGGCGCCCGATGTCGAGAAGGACCTACTGTCGGATGTCGGCAGTTACGGCAAGCAGATCGGCCAGGTCGCGGATGCGCTGCTCGTGGTCATTGAGCATCTGGAAGCGCTCGGTGACAGCGCATTCGGCGATGACAAGGCAATCGCGGCCTTCAAGGAGCTGATGCACTCGGTCGCGACCGTCAAGGAGCGCCACAACCGCAAGGCCTGTCGTCCGCGGCGGCGCTGATCATGCCGTGCGACCGCGCTCCGGCACCTTCGTGTGCGCACGGAGTTATGAACGGAAGTGCTATGGAATTCTTCCGAACAATGAACACTTGGCGTACGGGGTCTACGGCGACGAAAGGATCAGCGATGACAGGCATCAAATTCGCGATTGCCGCACTTATCACGGTTGGCCTAGCTACGGCCCCCTCCGTTGTCGAGGCGAAGAAGCACAGGTCCGCCAGACACTACAGCTCCGTTATGGCGGCCCCGAGTTATGGCAGCGTTGGAGGGTCGATGGCCGTGCCGTCGAGGGCTTACGGCAGCTCAGGACAGACGGTGGGGACGGTCACGGCGCCGTCGATCGGCACGTATAATTGGCCTTCCGTCGGCGTCACCAACTCGGTTCCGACCTGGAGCAATACCAACCCGCCGGTCAGATAGCACACGAACGCTCTGGGCGAGAGCCGATGTCGATCAGCGCGGCCGGTCGCAAGGTGAAGATCGCAACGCCCCAGCAGGGAGCATGCATCCTCAGGCGCCCCGGCCGGCCTGTTGGCCGATCACGCAGCGCCATCCCGCGAGGCGCTCGGCCGGATGCTGGTTCATCCATTCGGCAAGCTGCGGCGCACCCATCAGGCACGATTGCATCGAGACGTCGGCGAAATCGGATGTGGTGACGGTCTGCTCATGACAGTTCGCTGGAGAGGCGAGGTTGCAGAGCACGGCGATGATCTTGATCACGCGAGGTTGCCTCCGTCGCTGCGACGCGCGGAGGCTCCGCTTGATGGTTCGCTCACCGGATCAGCCGGCGGGAAGATGCTGTCGTAGATCGCGCGCGCTTCCTGGATGAGGCGAATGCGCTCGCGCTCGGATTTCGAGACAAACTCAATAACCTGGCCCATGTCGTCTCCAATAGATTCTCAATCCATCATCACATGATGGAAATCATTTCATCCGGATGTGGGGTGTCGCCTTCGGCTTTGCAGCCGTGCGGGCGGTCACGAGGGATAAAAAGCCCGTGAGGATTCCGCTCCTGAGGGGGAGCGGGGTACCTTCAGCGATGCGCCGATCTCACGGCGCATCTGTTCGGCGGGGACCGCTTCGCAGCATCGTGATGAAGAGTTGAGCCCCGCGGGATGATGGCACTGCGGCACATTTTGTCGCGCGTGGAGTTGTAAGGTCACTCAGTGCACGGGTGCCTCGACGAACGGCATCGCGATTGAGAGACCGCGCCCGAAAGGATCAGCCATGACAAGAACGAAACGCTCCATTGCTGCACTTATCGCTCTCGGATTGGCTGCAGCGCCACTCGCCGTAAACGCACAAACGTCGGGGACGGGGGCACCAAGCAGCACGAGCGGACGCTCCGGAGCACCAGTACAGCAAGGGACTATTGGAAGTTCCGGGCAGACCGTCGGGACCGTGACAGCGCCATCGGTCGGAACGTCCAACCAGCCCTCCGTCGGCGTAACAAACTCGGTCCCCACCTGGAACAACACGAATCCCCGACCGAAGTAGAAATCGCGATCGGCTGACTTACGCCGCCGGCGGGCGATCCTTGCGCCCCGGCACTGCCGCGAGCAGCTCGCGCGTATAGGCATGTTCGGGCGCGGCGAACAGCTGCGCGGTCGGCTTCAGTTCGACAATGGCGCCGCGCTGCATCACCGCAATGCGATCGCAGATTTGAGCAGCGACGCGCAGATCGTGGGTGATGAACAGCATCGACAGGCCAAGACGCGCCTTGAGGTCTTCAAGCAGTCTCAGCACTTGCGCCTGCACCGACACGTCGAGCGCGGAGACGGCTTCGTCGGCGACGATGATTTCGGGTTCGAGCGCGAGCGCGCGCGCGATGCCGATGCGCTGGCGTTGGCCGCCGGAGAATTCGTGCGGATAGCGTTCGAGTGCGCCGGCGTCGAGCCCGACCATCTTGAGGAGATCGCGGGCGCGTTCGAATGCCACCTTCGGATCGGTACCGGCCGCGATCGGGCCGTCGGCGATGATATGACCGACCTTGCGGCGCGGATTGAGCGAAGCGAACGGATCCTGGAAGATCATCTGGATGCGGTGGCGCTCGGCGCGCAGCGCCTTGCCCGCGAGCTTTGTGAGATCGGTCTCGCCGATCCGCACGGTGCCGCGATCGGCTTCGACCAGCCGCATCACAAGACGGGCCACCGACGATTTGCCGGAACCGGATTCGCCGACCAGGCCGAGCGTCTCGCCCTTGAGAATCGTGAAATTGACTTCGCGTGCGGCATCGACGCGACGGTCCTCGCGAAACCAGCCGCCCGAGGTGACGTAGGTCTTGTCCAGTCCGATCACCTCGACCGCTTTGGCCTGGTCGTCGAGAGGGCTGCGGGCGGGCGGGTCCATCGAGGGCACGGCGGCGAGCAGCGCCTTGGTGTAGTCGTGCTGCGGCGCGTTGAAGACGGCCGAGGCGGGGCCTTCCTCGACCACCTTGCCGTGGCGCAACACGATGACCTGGTCGGCGATGTCGGCGACCACGCCGAAATCATGGGTGATGAACATCACCGCCATGTTGCGATTGCGCTGGAGGTTGCGGATCAGTTTCAGGATCTGCGCTTGCGTGGTGACGTCGAGCGCGGTGGTCGGCTCGTCCGCAACCAGCACCGCCGGTTCGAGCGCGAGCGCCATCGCGATCATGGCGCGTTGGCGCTGGCCGCCGGAGAGCTGGTGCGGATAGGCGCGCACGATGCGCTCGGGGTCGGGGAGGCCGACCTCGCGCGCCAGCGACAGCGCCTTGGCGCGCCGCTCCCTCGGCGTGAGCAGCCCGTGCGCCTCGAACATCTCCGCCATCTGATCGCCGATCCGCATCAACGGATTGAGCGCGGTCATCGGCTCCTGGAAGATCATCGCGAGCCGGCGGCCGCGCAGATCTCGCCAGCCGTCGTCGTCGAGTTTGAGCAGGTCGCGGCCTTCGAACTGGATCTCGCCGGAGGTGACGGTGACCGTGTCAGGCAACAGTCCCATCAGCGCATGCGCGCACATCGATTTGCCGGAGCCGGATTCGCCGACGACGCAGACGATCTTGCCGGGCCGCAGATCGAGCGAGACGCCGTCGACCGCGAACGGACGCTCGGCGCCCTTGGGCAACGCGATCCGCAAGTTCTTGATGGAGACGGCGGGCGGAGCGGTCATGATCAGCGGCCCTCCCGCGACAGCCGCGGATTGAGCGCGTCGTTGAGGCCTTCGCCGATCAAATTGAGGCCGAGCACCGAGATCAGGATGGCGACGCCGGGAAACACGGTGATCCACCAGGCCTGGCGGATCACGGTGCGGCCGGCGCCGACCATGTAGCCCCAGGAGATCAGGTTGGGATCGCCGAGGCCGAGGAACGCCAGCGAGGATTCCAGCAGGATCGCGGTCGCCACCATCAGCGAAGCCAGCACGATCACCGGCGACAGCGTATTCGGCAGGATTTCGCGCAGGATGATCCAGGTGTTGCTCTGGCCCGTGACCACCGCGGCCTGGACGTATTCCCGCGTGCGCAGCGACAGCACCTCGCCGCGGACGAGGCGCGCGACCGGCGGCCAGCTTACCAGCGCGATCGAGGCGACGATCGAATAGATCGAGGGCTGCAGGATCGCGACCAGCACGATCGCGAGCGCAAAGCTAGGAATGGTCTGGAAGAACTCGGTGAAGCGCATCAGGGCGTCGTCGACCCTGCCGCCGAAATAGCCGGCCATAGCGCCAATGGGAACGCCCACGACGAGCGCCACCAGGGTGGAGACCATGCCGACGAGCAGCGAGACGCGTGCGCCAAAGATCATGCCGGCGAACACGTCGCGGCCGAGCGCGTCGGTGCCGAGCGGCACGGTCGCGAGCGTGAACGGCGGCAGGAACGGCCGCTGCACCATGCGCCAGGGCGAGTTCGGGAACAGCATCGGACCGAACAAGGCGACCGAGATCGCAAGCAGCAGGATGATGAGCCCGATGACGCCGCTCGGGCTCCTCAGCATCGATTTCCAGAATTGTTTCATGTGGTGAATTCGATGCGCGGGTCGACCAGGCGATAGACCAGGTCGGTGATGAGGTTGAAGATCAGGACCATGGCGGAGCAGATCACGAAGACGCCGAGCAGCAGATTGTAGTCGCGCTGGAGCAGGGCGTCGTACATCAAGCGTCCGATGCCGGGCCAGGCGAACACGGTCTCGGTGATGACGGCGCCGCCGATCAGGGTGCCGGAGTGGACGCCGGCGAGTGTCACGACGGGCAGCAGCGCGTTGCGCAGGACGTGGCGACGCTGGATCACGGCATCGGACAGGCCTTTGGCGCGCGCGGTCTTGACGAAGTCGAGACGCTTCACCTCCAGCATCGAGGCGCGCGTCATGCGGGTGTAGGTCGCCATGAAGAACAGGCCCAGCGTCATCGCCGGCATGATCAGGTGCTTCGCGACGTCGACGGCATGAGCGAAGCCAGTGAGGTTGGCGCCGACAGTCTCGTAGCCGAAGCTCGGCAGCCAATCCATGGTGACCGAGAACAGCAGGATGCCCATCAGCGCCACCCAGAAGATCGGCATGGCGTAAAAGATCAGCGCAAAGACGGTGATCGCGGTGTCGAGAAAGGTTCCGGCAAAGCGCGCGGCGAAGGTGCCGAAGAGAACGCCGAGCACGAGCGAGATCGCGAACGCCGTCAGCGTCAGCAGCAATGTCGCCGGCAGCCGCTCGCCGATCAGCTTCGCGACTGGTGCCTGCTGGCGGAAGGAGAAGCCGAGGTCGAGGGTAGCAATGCCCTTGACGTAGATGAAGAGCTGCTCGGGCAGCGGCTTGTCCAGGCCGAACTTCTCCCTGAGCTGCTGGACGAAGATCTGGTCGCTGGCGCCGGCCTCGCCCGCCATCACGACGGCGGGATCGCCGGGCGCAAGCCGGATCAGGAAGAAATTGAGGACGACGATCGCAAGCAGGACGATCACGCCCTTCACGACACGCTGAGCAACGAAGGAGAGCATCTAGAGGGTCATGTCTTGTTGCGTGACCTGAAGCCACGGGGGCATTGTGCTCCCTCGCCCCGCTCTTGCGGGGAGAGGGTTGGGGCGAGGGGCCTCTCTCCACGGGCGAGAATGCCGATGGATCTGTACCCCCTCACCCGCCGCGCTCTGCGAGCGCGTCGACCTCTCCCCGCAAGCGGGGAGAGGTGAAGGAAGGCACGCCCTCACTTGTCGAGCCATGCGTCCTTGAAGCCGTCATTGACCCCGATCCCGGTGGTGATCAGGTTCTTGACCTTGCAACGCATGATGGTCGGGAATTGCAGCTCGAGCATCCAGGCCACCGGCACGTCCTCGACCAGGATCTTCTGCGCCTTCTCGTAGATCTCCTTGCGCTTGGAGTCCGGCGTAGCAACCGCGCCGTCGGCGAACAGCTTGTCGATCTCCGGGTTGGAGTAACCCTCGACGTTGTTGAACACCTGGCCCTTGGCGATGGCGCTGGAGACGTAGTTGCGGCCGACGCCGAGTGCGGGATCACCGTACTGGTAGAGATAGGTGAAAGCGATGTCGTAGTCCCAGTCGCCGATCTTCTGGTTGCCGCCGGCAACGTCGGTGGCGATGGTCTCGATGTTCATGCCGACGTCCTGGAGGTTCTGCTTCACGGCTTCACCCCAGCGCTGCCAGGTCTCGCCATAGGCGAGCGGCAGAAGGCGGATCTTCTCGCCCTTGTAGCCGGCTTCCTTCAGCAGCGCCTTGGCCTTGGCGGGATCGTAAGGGTATTTCGGCACGTCGTCGGTGTAGTATTTGATGGTCGAGGCCGACGGGCCGGTCGCGACCTTGCCGAGCCCGTTCCAGATCACGTCCTTGGCGAAGTCGCGGTCGATCGCAAACATGACCGCCTGCCGCACCCGCTTGTCGGCGAGCGGACCCTGGCGATTGTTGAGCCACAGCCAGGCCAGCGGCGAGAAGAACTCCCAGCCGGCGCCGGTGACGCAGGTGTCCTTCAGCTTGGACAGCCGCGGCACGTCGAAATTCTCGACCGAGCCGCCGGGCAGCACGTCGACCTTGCCGGTCTCATACGCCACCGAGCGCGCCGCGGCATCGGGAATGATTTGCCAGTAGATCTCGTCGAGATAGGGCTTGCCCTTCTCGTAATAGTTCGGGTTCTTGACCAGGCGGATGAAAGAGCCCTTCTGCCATTCCTTGAACATGAAGGGGCCGGTGCCGACAGGGGCGTTGTTGTAGGGATTGGTCTTCCAGTCGGTGCCTTCGTAGAGATGCTTCGGTACCATCGGCATCGAGCCGACCTCGAAGATGCCGAGGAACGGACCGAACGGCTGCTTCAGCGTGAACACCACCGTGTAGTCGTCGGGCGCCTCGACCTTGTCGACCTGCGCCAGATTGTTGCGGGCACGCGCGTGGGTCTGCTTCAGCATCTCGATTGAGAACAGCACGTCGGCGGCGGTGAAGGGCTTGCCGTCGTGCCAGGTCACGCCCTTCCTGAGCTTGAATATGTAGGTTTTGGCGTCCTCGCTGACGCTCCAGCTCTCGGCGAGCTCCGGCTGCGGTTCGAGCTTGGGGCTGTAGCGCAGCAGGCCTTCGAAAATGTTGCCCGACACCATCTGCACCGGGCCGTTCTGGACCATCGCCAGCATCAGGCCGGGCGGCTCGGGCTGAATCACGGCATTGATCGCTCCACCCGCTTTCGGCTCTTGCGCCAGCGCCGGGGCCGCGAGGCCGCAAGCCAGGAGGACACCAAGCAACACTCGTTTTGACATGTCGAATCTTTCTCAAGCGAGACCAGCCGCAAACGCTTCGCACGTCATGGCGCGCAAAGCTACGGCAGGCCCATCCCAGTCCCCATCCGGGATCGAGGCTCACACAGTCTCATTCGGCGCCGCAAGATGAAAGTCTCGACAGTGTTCGCCCAAAAAATGTACAGCGCGTCCGGTTATGGCATTTGACGGCCAAGCCGACGCCGCCGCGCCGCCCTGCTTCAGGAGGGCCGCAGCACCCGTTGCAACTCGGCAAGCGCGTCCGCGAGTTGCTCCCGGTGCGCGATGTCGTCCTTGGGGATGGCCGCGACACTGCCCGCGAGTTCGCGCAGGATTCCGGCGAGCAGGCCGAAATTGAGGTGCAGGTGCACCGATTTGCGCTCGTCCGCCGTGCCCGGATGCTGCAGCACCAGCGCAACGCCGCTTCCGTCGAGACGTGCCTCGAACCGCGATGAATGCCCGAAGGTGCCGACATAGAACTTGTCGGGATATTCGAGCGCGATCTCTGCCTTGTCGGGAACCGGCTTGGACATGTGAGCCTCATTGATGTCAGGCCATTCTGGCCGGGAATAAACTCGGCCGCCTTGCGATAGGTCAGAGGCGGGCTCGTTCCGGATTTGATTCGGATCAAAGCCGGGCTGCCGCTTCTGCGATCTGATGGCAGGACGGGTGAAGCCCCGCGTGCCCGGTCAACTGCGAGTCCATCGGCGATGAACGTCCATTCCACCCCATCCGAAGCGGATTCAGACGATAGCGCCATCTCTTTCGCAGACGAGGCGTCGGCACGTTGCGCGCAATTGCTCGGCGATGCTGGCCTCAGGCTGACGCGCCACCGCCTGGCGCTCGGCCAAATGCTGTTCCTCTGCCCTCATCGTCATGTGACAGCGGAGGGGCTTTATGAAGAAGCCACCGCCGCCAATCTGCGGCTGTCGCTTGCGACCGTCTACAACACGCTGAACCAGTTCACCGAAGCCGGCCTGTTGCGGCGGATCGCCGCCGACGGCATCAAGTCGTTCTTCGACACCGATACGTCCGTGCATCCGCATTTCTACCTCGAAGGCGAGGATGTGCTGGTCGACGTCACCGACGGCCTGACCTTCACCAGGATGCCCGAGGCGCTTCCGGGCCACGAGATCGCGCGGCTCGACGTCGTCGTCCATCTGCGCCGGAAGCGTGACGTAGACCCGGCATGACGATCGTCTAGCGCAAGCCCGCCCGCCGGAACCCTTCCAGATAGTGTTCGCGGTCGGCGTCGTTCGCCCATGGCAATTGCGTCGCGATCCAGCGCAGCGAGATGTTGGGCTGGGTGCGGCGGAGCTCGCCCAGCGCCATCTCCGCAAGCACGCCGTCGCCGGTCATGCCAGCAGAAACCGCCAGCACGCGGTAGGCGCCGGTAAGGTCGCCGCGGTGGCGGATCGCCTCCCGCGCGAGCGTGATGGCCTCGCCATAGCGCCGCTCGGTGAAGCGGGCATAGCCGGCGATGCCGTGATAGATCGCCAGGGATGGATCGCGCGGCGAGAGCCGCATGGCCCTCTGCGCTGCCTCGAACGAATCCTTCGGCCGCCCGGCATAGGACAGCGCCAGTGCGTAATAGCCCTGCGCCAGCGAGAAGTTCGGATTGAGCGCGAGCGCCTGCTCGAACTCGGACAGCGCGTCCGCAAGCCGTCGCGTCGAGAAGTAGACGCTGCCAAGCGCGGCGTGCGCCCAGGCATCCTCGTGGTCGCAGCGCACCGCGGCGAGCGCGGCGGCTTCCGCCACCGGCGCCACCACGGCGAGCTCGGCCCAGCCGAGATGCACGCCGAACATGTGATTCGCCGCGAGCACCGACAGCGCCTGGCCGTAGTTCGGGTCGATCCCGACCGCGCGCTCGAGCAGCGCCCGCGCGGTCTCGTGATCCCGCCGCGTCACCCGCCAGTAATGCGACAGCGCCCGCATCAGGAGATCCCAGGCATCCAGGCTCGCGGGGGGCTTGCGATGGGCGCGAAAACTTTCCGCCGCATGAATCTGCGGCTCGATCGCCGCGGCGATCGCGTTGGTGATTTCGTCCTGCACGGCGAACACGTCGACCAACTCGCGGTCGTAGCGCTCGGCCCAGAGATGGCTGCCCGTCGTGGCGTCGTTGAGCTGCGCGGTGATGCGCACCCGGTTGTCCGACTTGCGCACGCTGCCTTCGACGATGTAGCGGACGCCGAGTTCCTCGGCGATCTGCCGGATGTGAACCGCGCGTCCCTTGTAGGTAAAGGACGAGTTGCGGGCGATCACCATGAACCAGCGCTGCTTCGACAGCGCGGTGAGGATGTCCTCGCTGATGCCGTCGCCGAAATAGTCCTGTGCGGGATCGCCGCTCATGTTCTCGAAAGCGAGCACCGCGACCGCCGGGCGGTCCGCCAGGGCGCGCGGCAAAGCAGCGACGGGTTGCGTGGGGGCGGGCGCGGATGCCATTTCTTCCCGGACTTCGCCGACGAAACGAAAGCCCTTGCGCGGAATGGTCTTGATCAGCCGCTGGGTCGCACCGTCGTCGCCGAGCGCCTTGCGCGCGGCGTTGATCCGGCTGTTCAGGGCGGAATCAGAGATGATCCGATCGCTCCAAATCTGGCTGATCAGGTCATCCTTGCTGACCACACGGGTGCGCTGCGCCACCAGATAAAGCAGGAGATCGAACACCTGCGGCTGCAACGGCACGGCGGCGCCGCTGCAGGTGAGTTCCCGCAGGTCGCCGTCGAGCACGTTGTTTTCAAAGCGAAATCGCACGTTTCTGTCGTCTCAAGCAAAAATCAAAGTCGTCTCAGGCGAAAATCAACCGTCCGCGAAAGTCTTGGGACCTCCGGTGCGGCATGGTGCAGCGACCAATGAAGTGCCGGCGTTTTGGCACAACGGAGCTGTTTATGACCCAAATTGATCATCAGGTTGATCCTATCGGCCCGGTTGCGGGCTCACGCATTTTCAAGTTCATCGCCTTTCTGTACGGAATTGCGGCGTATCTCGTGTTTTTCGTCACCATTCTCTACGCCATCGGCTTCGTCATGGGGCTCGTGGTGCCGAAGACCATCGATACCGGGACCGATACGCCCGTGGCCGAGGCCGTCATCATCAATCTGCTCGTGATGGCCCTGTTTGCGATCCAGCACAGCGTCATGGCGCGCCGGCAATTCAAGGCCTGGTGGACGCAGTACGTCCCCAAGCCGGTCGAGCGCAGCACCTATGTGCTGTTTGCCAGCCTGTCATTGCTTCTCCTGTTCTGGCAGTGGCGTCCGCTGCCCACGGTCATATGGGACGTCGCGAACCCGGATCTTGCTGTGACGATCGTCACGCTGTCGCTGGTGGGCTGGGTCCTGGTGTTTACCTCGACCTTCATCATCAATCACTTCGAGTTGTTCGGATTGCATCAGGTGACCAATCATCTCGTCGGCAAGGAGGCGTCGCCGCCGCGCTTCAAGACGCCGCTGCTCTACAAGTTCGTCCGTCATCCGATCTATCTCGGCTTCATCATCGCGTTCTGGGCGGCGCCGGTCATGACCGCGGGCCATCTGCTGTTCGCCGCCGTGACGACGGCCTACATCTTCGTCGGCATCGCGCTGGAGGAGCACGACCTCATCGATCTCTTCGGCGACGAGTACCGGCACTACAAACAACGGGTGTCGATGCTTATTCCCTGGCGCAAGTCAGTATAGCTTGCGCGTCGTTCGGCCGCGTCCGCCGAAAGGAGGACGCGCGGCGGCGCCGAGGCGCGTAACGGAGCTTGCCGACCCGGCCTTCCACGTTTCTCGGGGTGAATCCCCCTCACCCCGACGCTATTAGTGCGAGCGAAGCTCGTCGCGACCCCCGCATTCCTTTTTGCCGACTTATCGGCAAACAGCAGCGGGGAGAGGAATCTGAACAATCATCAACGGAGACGACCTAATGAAACATGTTGGAAACTGCTTCTGTGGCGCGGTCACGATCGAGGTCACAGGCGCGCCGGAGGCGATGGGCTATTGCCATTGCAGCTCGTGCCGCTCGTGGTCGGGCGGTCCGGTGAACGCCTTCAGCCTGTGGAAGCCCGAAGCCGTGCGCATCACAGAAGGTGCAGAGAATGTCGAGACCTTTGCGAAGACGCCGCTCAGCCAGCGCAAATATTGCAAGAAGTGCGGCGGCCATCTCATGACCAACCATCCGCCGCTCGGCCTGATCGACGTCTTCACCGCCACCATTCCCACCCTCGCCTTCGCGCCCGGCGTCCACGTCAATTACGCCGAGACGGTGCTGCCAATGCGCGACGGCCTGCCCAAGCTCAAGGATTTCCCGGCCGAATTCGGCGGCAGCGGCGAGATGATGCAGGAGTGATGCGCTTTCTTCTCTCCTCTCCCCGCAAGCGGGGAGAGGAGAGATTCGCTATGTCATCCCCGCGCGCCGCAATCCCTCGAGGTAATGCTCGCGATCCTCGTCCCGCAGCATCGGTAGCTCGCGCGTGATCCAGGCGAGCGAGATGCCCGGTTGGGCGCGGCGCAAGCCTTCCAGGGCGGAAGCCGCGCGCGCGGGATCTCCCGACATTCCGGTGGCGGCCGTCAGCACGCGATGCGCGCCGACGAAATCGGCGCGCTGCCGCATCGACTCGCGCGCCATCTGTGCGGCGCCTTCGTAATCGCGGCCGATGAACCGGGCATAGGCCGCGACGCCGCAATAGATCGCCGCGAGCGGGTCGCGCGGGCTCAGCCGCAGCGCGCGGCGCGCGGCGACATCGCCGTTCTGCCATCGTCCGGCGTAGCACAGCGTCACGCCGTAGAAGGCGTGCGCCATCGCAAAGTTCGGATTGAGGTTCAGCGCCAGCTCGAATTCCGCCAGTGCGTCGTCGAAGCGGCGGCGGAATAAATAAGCGTATGCCAGGCCGTGATGGGCCCAGGCATCCTCACGATCGGCCTCCACCGCCGCGAGCGCGGCGTGCTCGGCGACCGGCACGGTCGCGGCCATGTCGGACCAGCCCATATGCGCGCCGAAGATGTGGCTGGTCGCGAGCAGGCCGAGCGCCTTGCCATAGGCGGGATCGAGCGCGACGGCCTTTTCGAGCAATCCTTGCGCGGCGGCATTGTCCTCGCGGGTGATGCGCCAGTAATGCGACAATGCGCGCATCACGAGGTCCCAGGCATCCAGGCTTCCCGGCGGCTTCTGCTGGGCGCGAAAACTCTCGGCGGTATAGAGCTGCGGCTCGATCGCGGCGACGATCGCCTCGGTGATCTCGTCCTGCACGGCGAAGATGTCGGCAAGCTCGCGGTCGTAGCGTTCGGCCCAGAGATGGCTGCCGGTCGAGACGTCGTTGAGCTGCGCGGAGATGCGCACGCGATCGCCGCTCCGCCGCACGCTGCCTTCGAGCACGTAGCGCACGCCGAGCTCGCGCGCGACCTCGTGCATGTGCACGGCACGGCCCTTGTAGACGAAGGAGGAGTTGCGCGCGATGACGAAGAACCAGCGCAGCTTCGACAGCGCGGTGATGATGTCCTCGCTGATCCCGTCCGAGAAATAATCCTGCTCGAGGTCGCCACTCATATTGGTAAAGGGCAGCACCGCGATCGCCGGCCGGTCCGGCAGCGCCAGCGGGGCCTGCAGTAGCTTCGCTCCGAAATCGGAGTCCGGCGCGGTCGCCCCACGCTTGGTTTCGACGTCGCCGACGAAACGAAAACCCTTGCGTGAGATGGTGCGAATCAGCGCCTGGTTGGCGCCGGTGTCTCCGACCGCTTTGCGTGCCGCATTGATCCGGCTGGTCAGGGTGGATTCGGACACGCTGCGCCCATGCCAGATCTTGTCGATCAGCTCGTCCTTGCTGACCACCCGGTCGCGGTTCTCCATGAGGTGGACGACGAGATCGAAGACCTGCGGCTCCACGGCAACGGGAACTTGCTCGCGGCTCAGCTCGCGCAAGTCGGTATCGAGCAGGTGATCCCGGAACAGAAACTGCACGTCGAAAACTCAGACCTCACGACATCGGGCAACGATGAAATCAAGACGGATTTCGGCTGATGTCTGTGAGTCCACCGAGGGGCCTGCCCGGTTCACCACGATCGCGTGATGGCAGGCATGCAGTTTACGGGGAGGAATGCAGCCTTGGTTAGAACGTGGCCGGTTCGGCCGGATTGTCGCGATTTCCTCACGTCATTGCGAGCGTAGCGAAGCAATCCAGCCTGTCGCCGCGCAGACAGCGTGGAGTGCTTCGTCGCAAGGGCTCCTCGCAATGTCGGTGTTGAGGCAATGGCGTGCGGCAGCTTCCCATGTTGTCCTGGCCTTCGCGACGGCATCGAATGTGTGACGAACGGTGAATGTCCATTGCCGAACAGTTCCGCGTGCGTAAGCTGCCGCCCACACAAAACACCAACCACGAAGAAACGCCCATGCCCGCTTTTCATGCCTCGACCACCGTGCTCGATTCCGTGCTGTTCCGCGATGCCTTCGGCACGCCGCAGATGCGGGAGGTGTTTTCCGATATCGCGACGGTCGCGCGCTATGCCGAGGTCGAGGTGGCACTGGCGAAAGCGGAAGCGAAGTGCGGGGTGATTCCGCACGATGCCGCCGACCAGATCGCGGCGCGGACCGATGTGGCCGCGCTCGATTTCGACCTGTTGCGGCAGGAGACCGATGTCGTCGGCTATCCGATCCTGCCGCTCGTGCATCAGATGGTGAAGCAATGCGGCGATGCCGGCCGCTATGTGCATTGGGGCGCGACCACGCAGGACATCATGGACACCGCCGTGGTGCTGCAATTGCGCGCCGGGCTCGAGCTCGTCGAGCAGGACATCGCCGCGCTGCGCACAATCCTTGCCGACCTCTCGAAGCGCCACCGCGACACGCCGATGGCGGGCCGCACCCATCTCCAGCAGGCGCTGCCGGTCACCTTCGGCTACAAGACCGCGATCTGGCTCGCGATGTTCGACCGCCACGCCGAGCGCCTCAGCGAATTGAAGCCGCGCGTCCTGGTCGGCCAGTTCGCCGGCGCCGCCGGCACGCTGGCCTCGCTCGGCGACAAGGGGTTCGAGGTGCAGGAAGCGCTCTGCGCCGAACTGAGGCTTGGCGTCCCCGCTTCGACCTGGCACGTCGCACGCGACGGTTTTGCCGAGGCCGTCAACTTCCTGGCGCTCGTCACCGGCTCGCTCGGCAAGATCGCGCTCGACATCATGATCATGGCCTCGACCGAATTCGCCGAGGTCTACGAGCCCTTCGTCAAGGGACGCGGTGCTTCCTCGACTATGCCTCAGAAGCGCAACCCGATCTCCTCGGAACTGATGCTCGCGGCGTCGAAGGCGGTGCGCCAGCACGCCGGCCTCATGCTGGATGCCATGGTGCAGGATTTCGAGCGCGCCACCGGGCCCTGGCACGCCGAATGGATGGCGATCCCCGAGAGCTTCGTGCTGACCGCCGGCGCCTTGCACCAGGCGAAGTTCGCGCTCGCCGGCCTCATCGTGGATGAAAGCAAGATGAACGAGAATCTCGCCGTCAGCCGCGGTCTGATCGTGGCCGAAGCCGTCATGATGGGGCTCGCGCCGCAGATCGGGCGGCAGGAGGCCCATGACGTGGTCTATGACGCCTGCCGGCTCGCCAATGAGAAAGGTCTTACGCTGGCGGACGCGCTCTCGTCCGATTCCCGCGTCTCTGTCAGAATCGACCGTGCCACGATCGAGGCGCTGACATCACCGAAAAATTACCTCGGCCTTGCTCCCGCCATGGTCGACCGGGTGCTGAAATCGGCAACGCGTTGAAAACCAAAATGCGCGAAACTGCGTATCTTTGGGGGGTCGCAAGGCACTCGCGCACTTGTGTCTCGCGATGCTAGACTTAGATTGGACGAGAGACGTTCGGCAGAGGATCCGGCATGACTGATCAACGCATCACCTCCACTCCCATCGATCCCGTGAAGCTCGACCGGCTGGCCGAGGTGGCGGTGAAGGTGGGCCTGGGCTTGCGGCCGGGCCAGGATCTGCTCTTGACGGCACCTGCGATCGCGTTGCCGCTGGTGCGGCGGATCGCGGTGCATGCCTACAAGGCCGGCGCCGGCATCGTGACGCCCATTCTCTCCGACGAAGAGATGACGCTGGCGCGCTATCGCCACGGCCACGACGACAGCTTCGATCGCGCCGCCAACTGGCTCTACGAGGGCATGGCCAAGGCGTTCTCGAACAACACCGCGCGTCTCGCCATCGTCGGCGACAATCCGATGCTGCTCTCGGGCGAAGATGCTTCCAAGGTCGCGCGCGCCAGCAAGGCCAATTCCATGGCCTATCAGCCGGCGCTGGAAAAGATCGTCAATTTCGACACCAACTGGAACATCATTGCCTACCCGAGCCCGTCCTGGGCGAAGCAAGTCTTTCCGAACGATCCTGAAGAGGTCGCGATCGGCAAGCTCGCGGACGCGATCTTCGCAGCGTCCCGCGTCGATCGCGACGATGCGCCGGCCAATTGGGCGAGCCACAATGCGGTGCTGCGGGAGCGCACCAACTGGCTCAACGGCCAGCGTTTCCGCGCGCTCCAGTATTCGGGACCGGGCACCGACCTCACCATCGGGCTCGCCGACGGCCATGAATGGGAGGGCGGCGCCTCGCTCTCCAAGAACGGCATCAGCTGCAACGCCAATATCCCGACCGAAGAGGTCTTCACCACGCCGCATTGCCGGCGCGTCTACGGCCATGTCGTGAGCTCGAAGCCGCTATCCTACCAGGGCACGCTGATCGACAACATCGCGGTGCGCTTCGAGGACGGCCGGATCGTCAACGCCAAGGCTTCGCGCGGCGAGGAGGTACTGAACAAGGTGCTCGACACCGACGAGGGCGCGCGGCGTCTCGGCGAAGTGGCCCTGGTGCCGCATTCCTCGCCGATCTCGCAGAGCGGGTTGTTGTTCTATAATACGCTGTTCGACGAGAACGCGGCCTCGCACATCGCGCTCGGCCAGTGCTATTCGAAGTGTTTCGTCAACGGCGCCCAGCTCACGCCGCAGCAGATCGCGGCGCAAGGCGGCAACCAGAGCCTGATCCATATCGATTGGATGATCGGCTCGGCCGAGACCGACATCGACGGCATTCTGGCCGACGGCAGCAAAGTGCCGGTGTTTCGCAAGGGCGAATGGGCGAAGTAACTACGCCGCCGGGTTGCGCAGCATCGGGCTGTTGTCGATGCTGAAGCGGTTGAACAGCGTCGTGAACGGGCTGCCGTCGGTGGCCCGCACGACGGCGTCGGAGGCCGCCACCGCGTCGTAGAGCGCACCGACCGGATCATTCGCCTCGGGCAGGTCGAGACCCCCGCGGATTTGCTCGCGGGCCTCGTTGACGTCGTCCTCGTCGTCGAGTGTGGCCTCCAGCGCATCCGCCGCCCGCCGCATCTCATGGAGATCACCGCCGGCGGAAAATTTGAGGATGTCGAGCCAATAGGGGTGCGCCACGACGAGCTTGACGAAAGCCTCGAAACTCTCGGCGATGATTCCCGCGCGGCCTTCCGACGAGACGTAGAGCACATTCTGAGACGGCAGCAGAACGAACGCGCCGCCGGAGCCGTCACTGCCGATTTGCCGGGGGCTTTCGATGCCGTCGACGGTGAACCAAGGCTCCTCGTCGGTTGCGAAGGAGACATCGAGGCTGCCGAGCCAGGCCACGACCTCGCCTTGAGTTGCGAGAACCTCCGGGGTGAGGGGCATCGGCATGGCTCCTTTCAGATAGCTTCGCGCACTTTGTCGCACCCCGGAAAAGAAGGGTTCATGTGCGCGAAATTGCAGGGAAATTGCGGCGTTAACCGTTTCGCGTCTGCAACTTGCGGCTGATTGTCGGACCCTGCGTAAGAAAGAATTAAAAACCGGCTACTAGCGTTCCCGCCATCTTTGAACAATCCGGGCCGAGACCCGGCGGATCATATTTTATCCCCTGGGGGAACAGATGTCGCGCGCATTGATTGAAATCAGTAGTTGCAATGTAGATCTCGAGCTGCGGCCGATCGAACCGTCCTGGATCATCGAAGGCAATCCGGTGTCGCGCTCGCACATCCTGTCCACCAGCGCCGACGGCACCGCTTCGACCATCATCTGGGCCTGCACCGAAGGCCGCTTCAACTGGTATTACGACATCGACGAGACGATCATGATCATGGAAGGGTCGATCGTGCTCGAAAGCGACGGCATGCCGCCGAAGCGCTACGGCCCGGGCGACGTCATTTTCTTCCGCAACGGCGCGCATGCCAAGTGGCATGTCGAGGGCCACGTCAAGAAGATCGCCTTCTGCCGCAAGACCAATCCCGTGATGATCGGCTTCCTGATCCGCGTCCTCAACAAGCTCAAGAAGATCTTCGTCTCCACCGGCGAGCGCCGTCCTGCCTCGCTGATGGGCGCCGGTTAGAGTTCAATCAGTTTCAAGGACGCTTCCCAGCGGTCACGACGGAACAGGGGGCCGGGATCAACATCCCGGCCCCTGTTCTCGTCATGGCGCCAATCACTTTAAGGCAGATCGAACCGGTAGAAATCACTCGCGGTCTGCGAGAACAACGCCGTCTTCTCGGTCTCGCTCAAGGGCGCCGCGATACGCTTGAAGGCGTTGAAGATTACCTGATAGCTGCACTGGCCCTTGTCCGGCGGGAAATTGCTCTCGAACATCGCGCGCGTGGGTCCAAACGCCTCGATGCAGGTTTCAATGTAAGGCCGCCACGCCGCGGCAAGCTCCTCGGATAACGGCGGCCTCTCGCGCAAATGGAAGTCGTAGCCGAGCAGGCACATCGCGAGCCCGCCGAGCTTCACCACGACGTTCTCGCATTTCGCGATCTCCCGGATCGAGGCGCGCCATTGCGCAAACACCTCCTCGCGTCGCCCGGCAAAGCGGCCGATTCCGGCCGGGCCGCCGCAATGGTCGAGCACGATCCTGGTGTCGGGAAATGCGCGGGCGAGCTCGGTCAGCTCGCCGATTTGCGGATGGAACAGCCAGGCGTCGAAGCTCAGGTTCAGCGGCGCGAGACAGGCAAAGCCCTTCCGGAAGGTCGGGTCCTGCAACAATCCCTGCGGCCGGCTCGCATACATGCCGGCGACTGCGGGATCTGCGTCCCAGGCCGAGGAATGCCGGATGCCGCGGAAGCGACCGTTGCCCGCCGCGATCTCGGCCTCCAACACCGGTTGTGCGGCATCGCCGAGCAGCAGGTTGACGTGGCTGACGATGCCGGCGCAGATCGCCGCCTTGCCATAGCCGCCGCTGGCGCTCATCGCGGCGACGCCATTGGCGAACTCGACCTCGCCGACCGGCCGGAATGCTTCGGGCCCGTGCGCACGATACATCGAGCGGCAATCGACATAGACGGTGGCGGTGATGTTGTGGCCGGAGGCGATATCCGCCGCCATCTCCTCGATCAAATAGCGGTGCCCGCGATTCCAGAGATGGTGATGGGGATCGACGATCGGCCGTAAGGGATCGATGATCTCCTCGTGATGCAGCGCGAGCCAGTCCTCGCGCGGCTCGACGAATAGCCCGCTCGTGTTGGCGGGCAAACCGCTTGCGGCCATCGGCGTTCGCTCCCTTGATGTATGCTTCTTGTTCTGGGAGCCTAACACCTCGTTCTCGCGTGCAGCAGCGCGCGTTTCGCAACCGCACCCGTCATCGCGGGCACAGCGGCGCCGTCGTCAATCCTTGCGCCGCTTCGCCCTCACATCGACCAAAAGCCGCCAATCGGTTGCGGTGGCCGGCTTGACCTCGCCGAGCCAATGGAAGAAATCCTCGGTGATTTCCGTAAAACTCCAGCGCGTCAGGTCGCCGGCTTCGGTCGTGCCTTCCTGAACGATGTCGGCATCGCGTGGACGGCCGATCTGCTGGCGGAATATGCCGCGGCCGGGATCGAACCAGGAGATCCGCCAGGCATCGATGGTCGGATCGTAGACCCGCAGCGTCGTGCCGTACCAATTGCCGGCGATCGGCAAGGCCGGGCTGCCAGCCGGGCGCGGAATGATCCAGACGTCTTGCACGGCGCGGCCCTCCAGCACCCAGCCGAAATGGATTTCGCCGGGCGCGGTGTGTTTCGTTCCATCGGGTCCATGGGCGGTGATCTCGGCGTCCCAATCGCCGACGAAGCGGCCATAAAGCTGGAGCGCCGCCGCGTGCTCGGGGTTCGGTCCGTCCGCGTGCAATAATCTCGCAAAGTCGGTCATGTCCATCTCCTGTTTGCGAGGAGATCAGCACGACCGGACGGCAGCCGACTTGGAGAAAATTGCGCGGCGCCCGCCGTCAAGTCTTGTTGGGCGACAGATGCCCTATGCCAGGATTGGGCCTGTCGTTCGTTCGTCGGCTCGTCGCGCGTTCCGCGAGCCAAATGACGATGACGGAGACAATCACGAGACCCGCACCAAGCAACATCAGGCGCGAAAATGGCTCGCTCAGCACGAGGGTGCCGAGCAGTACAGCGATCACCGGGTTGACGAAAGTGTAGGTCGACACCAACGAGGTCGAGACGTTTTCCAGAAGCCAGTTGTAGGCAACGAATCCGATCACGCTGCCAGCGATGATCAGCCAAAGCGCCGCTGCAAGCGAAGTCAGCGAAACCTCGCTCGGCCTGAAGTTTCCGATCTCGCCTGTCAGCCAACTGATCGCGAACAACACGGTACCGCCTATCGAAAGCTGGATGCCCGAAAGCAGGATAGCGGATGCCTGGCTCGACATGCTCCGGGACAAGATAGTCCCGGCCGACCATGACAAGGCCGCAGCCAGCAGCCAGACGACGGGAAGGATACTGATGCCGGCCTGCTCGACGTTTTGCCACGCCACGAGTCCGACGCCGAAGAAGCCCGGCACGAGAGCGAGCAGGGCGAAGGGCTTCGGTCGCTGATCGCCGGGGAACAAGACATCGATCAGCAGGATCCAGAACGGGATCGTGGCCAGCACGATGGCCGCCACGCCCGAAGGAACCGATTGCTGCGCGAAGGCGAGTACGCCATGGCAACCGACAAAGAACAGGAGCCCGCACAGGCTCGCCCTTATCCACGCCTGCGCGGATAGGTTCGCGACCTCACCGGCACTCATGGCCAGCAACAAGATGCCGCCACAGAGCGAACGCAGCGCCATCAGCAGAAATGGCGGAATCGATTTCAGGCCCAAAGTGATGGCGAAGTAGGTGGAACCCCACAGCAGGTAAATGGCCGCAAATGAGCCTATGACCAGCAACCTTCTGCTCATGACTGCTCCGATCGTAACTGATTTCGAAGCAACCAAGTCGGAGGAGGCTCATGCGTTCCGGCTCGGCGCGTCACACCCCGTCGAGGATGATCACCGTCGGCTTCGACGGCAACGCATCCCGAGACATCCGGAAACTTCGTTCCATGCGCCGGTCGATCTCGAACTGCTGGCCGATACGTTGCATGAAATCGTCGAGCGGGGTGGCGAAGCGGTGCATCGGCAGCACGACCGAGGCGCGCAGCCGCTTGGTGATCTCGGAGACGCCGTCGAGCGACATGGTGTAGGTGCCGTCGATCGGCACCATGACGATGTCGAGCCGCCCGATCTGGGCAAAATGGCTGTCGTCGAGCTTGTGGTGAAGATGGCCGAGATGGCCGATGCAGAGGCCCGCGACCTCGAAGATGAAGATCGAATTGCCGTCGCGGATCATGTCGGCGCCGGAATCGTCGCCGAAATAGCGACGGATGTCGGTGGTGACGTTGCGGATGAAGGTGTCGCCGATGCGCTCCGACACGATGGCCGGCTTGCCGTCCTCGCCCCAGCCATGCAGCACATGAGGAATGCGCTTGTCGGGATATAAAGAATAGTGCGTGCTGTGGGCCCGGTTCATGGTGACGACATCGGGCAGCCGGCCCACTTGGTAGGCCCCGCTATAGTCGGTCGCGATGCGCAAGCCGCCGGGCGTGTCGATGAAATAGGTGGAATGGCCTGCATAGGTAATCTGGACTTCAGCGGAGGCTGCGGCCTGCCGGAACGCGACCGGCGTCACGCGGGGTGCCGCATTTGCCATCGCCAGGCATTCGCTGCGCTGAGGTGATTGCTGCGCGAAGGCAGATGTTACCAGCCAACCGAGAAGCGCACAGACCGTCAGCAACAATCGAGACATCAGGAACCGTCCGGCGCTTATCGACGATCTGTGAGTGTATCTACGAATTATCCTCGCGTCATGTGGTGCCGGCGAGCCGCGCCATTCCACCGCTTGCTTTGATCAGTTTCACGGCCGCTTTGTCGAACGACACGAAAGTATCGGCCCCAAGCCAGTTGCCTTCGTGGGCGATGACGCCATCGGTAAAGTCACCCCCGGCCTCGAGGAGCGCTAATCCAGCCTCAGCTATGGGCCGGTTGACGACGACATTGGATGCATTGATCAAGTGCCGGATCGAAGCCGCGATATTTCCAGCAGAGGTTTTGTAGCCTCGTGAGAGGACCCAAGCCAACTCACATAATGCGGGGATCGAGATGGCTATGAGGTCCGCGTTCTCGAGAAGGGCTTCGGCCACCTTGCTCTGTTCGGCATCATCTTCGACCAGCACCCGTACCAGGACGTTGGTGTCGGGTGTTATCTTCATCGCTTGCTGGCCCAGCCGTCAGCAATGACCGCATTCATCTCCTCGATCGAGAGCGATCGACCGTTCGTCTTTCCCTTCAAAAAGCCGAAGGCATCCGAAATCTCTCCGGTGGGCCGAACTGCTCTCACCTCAACTCGCCCGCCAGGAAGCTTTTCTATCGAAATCTTGTCGCCCGGATGTACACCGAGGTGCTCCAGGAGGTCTTTCCGTAGCGTAACCTGCCCCTTTGCCGTGACCGTGAGCGTGCTCATGGGGATCCCTCAATACTGAGTCCTCGATAGGTAAGGCATTTTATCCTTACTTTCAAGGCAGGCAGCCTTCACTCCCGCCTTGGGCTGAACTTCCAGGTGATGGCGACGAGGCCCGCGGTGATCAGGCCGCTGACGAGACCGACGATGGGCAGCGTGAGCACCAGCGCGGCGCTGGCAGCCCAGCCGATCGAGGAGAACGCCTCGGCAAAGGTCGCAAGTCGCGACGAGGTCTGGCGGCGGCGAAATTGGCTGCGCCGGGCCTGCACCCGGAACCAGAGCTGGATTGCGGTGGCGGAGGCCGCGCTGACGATGACCGCACCGGCGCTGACCGCGGCCTGGAACGCCGAGGCGAAAGCGAGCGCCGCGATCAGCGGGCAGAAGACGATGGCGATCGCGATCAGCACCACCTCGATCTTGGCGCGGATGACGCTGGACGGCGTCAGCGGCGCGGTCGCAACCAGGTCGGGCGCGTCCTCGCCCGAGATCGTCAGCCAGGCAAGCCCGCCGGCGAGTTGGCCGGCCGCCATGACGATGACGGGCGTGATCAGCGTCAGCGCCGCGGAGCTGTCGGCAAAGTTGCGCCAGAGCAGCAGCGCCGGCGGCACCAGATAGAGCAGCTGCATCAGCGTCTGCGAGATCAGCCAGGGATCGCGCCAGAGCAGCGAAAATTCCTTGCGCCGCAGGGCATGCTGACGCGATCCGCCGCGGAACGGGCGCTCCTTCGCGCTGCGACGGCCGGACGCGCCATAGGCGGCGGCATCGATCGCCGTGTCGGCGAAGCGGCCCGAGAAGATCGCCATGACGCTTCCGAGCAGCACGAGCCCGAGCGCTAGGAGCAGCAGCAGCGCTTCGGCGTCTCCCATCGCCGCCCGCGCCGGCCACCACCAGATGCTGTCGGCATCGGGCGCGTAAGCGGCCAAGCTACCCGAGGTCAGGATGGTGAAGCGCGACAGCGTGCCGTAGGACATGATCGCCGCCACCTGAAGCGCGATCACGAAGCCGGCGCCGATGATGGCGGCGAGGATCTGGGCGACGAACCGTGTCCGCGCCGGACCGATCAGGCGAAACAGCAGGATGGTGACGGCGATCGCGATCGCTGCGGCCGACAGGCCCATGGCGACAACGACGCCGAACGCAGCAAGCCAGCGCGCGCCGCCCCCGAATACCAGCACGTCGATGAAGGGCGTCGAGAACAGCAGCGCCATCACCGTGATGGCGAGCGCGATCGCGGCGATGCGCACCGAGAACAGATTGGCCAGCGTCGCGGGTGAGGACATGACGAGGTCGAGATCGGCGCGTGCGTAAAACACCCGGGTCACCGATTCGATTGCCTGCGACAGCATCAGCGTCCAGGCGAGAAAAATCGTCGCCGAGATCACGATCAGCGAGGATTTGTCGAGTGGCAATTGCAGGTCGGCGAAGCGGCCGATCACCGCCCAGGCCGGTACGTGCAGCAGCGCCGCGAAGAACAGCAGGCCGATTACCGCCGCACGTGTTCGTTTGCGCCGCCCGCCGGTCATCATGGCGAGCCATTCGCGCCAGGCGAGCCGGAGCTCGTGGCGGGCGAACCAGGACAGCGCGGTGGCCGAGCTCATGCGGCTTCCGGAAGCGTCACCAGCGCGATGAAGAGATCTTCCAGGCTGGTGTCGGCGTGCCCGTTTTGCTGCCGGAGCTCGGTTAGCGTGCCCTCGGCAACCAGGCGGCCGGCTGCGATCACACCGATACGGTCAGCCATGCGTTCGGCGACCTCGAGGATATGCGTGGTCATGATGACGGTGCAACCGGCGCGGACGCGCTCGCTCAGGAGTCCCTTGACATGGCGGGCGGAGACGGCATCCAGTCCCGTCAGCGGTTCGTCGAGGATGATGAGGCGGGGATCGTGCACCAGGGCGCCGGCGAGGGCGACCTTCTGGCGCATGCCCTTGGAAAAACCCTCGCAGCGTTCGTGCCGGTGCGGCTCGAGCCCGAGCGAGTTCAGGAGACCCGCGGCGATCGGTTCCGAGGCCGATGGTGCGATGCCCCACAGACCGGCCACGAATTCGAGATATTCGAGCGGCGTGAGCTTGTCGTAGATCATGGGCTCGTCGGAGACCCACGCCATCACCTGCTTGGCGGCGACGGGGTTTTGGAGCGCATCGATGCCGAAGATGGAGACCGCGCCGGCATCGGGCCGCAAAAGGCCTGCAACCATGCGCAAAGTGGTGGTCTTGCCGGCGCCGTTGGGGCCGACCAGCGCATAGAATTCGCCGGCATGGATGGTGAGATCGAGGTTATCGACCGCCAGACGGTCAAAACACTTCGTTAACCCCATGACTTCGAGCGCCGAGTCGTCCGTCTTCATGGCGGCCACACCTTGCGGTTTTGCATCGCTCGCGACCATGCCCCGAAGATGTTTCGGCACCGTGAATCGCGCTGCCGCAAATTCCGTCATCCGGATTGGACTAATGGCAAGTCACCGTTTGTTGACAGCGCTTGGCGGTTCAGGCTGAATTGGCAAAGGGACGAATGGCGCTAACGCAGCGAAACGACTGCGTAGCGACTGAACACAAGATGCGGCAAGGCGGTCAGGAAGAACCGCCGGTTGTATCGGGAGGATGCGCGACGATGCTGGATTTCGTTCAGCAGCTGGTCAGCGGTGTTGCGCTCGGCTGCGTCTACGGCCTGATCGCGCTCGGCTTCGTGCTTGTCTACAAGGCCACCGAGGTCGTCAATTTCGCGCAGGGCGATTTGATGATGCTGGGCGGATTCTTTGCCTTCACCTTCATTGGCATGATGGGGCTGAACTACTGGGTCGGCTTTGCCGGCGCGGTGGCGGCAATGGCGCTGTTCGGCATGCTCGCCGAGCGCGTGGTGGTGCGGCCGATCCTCGGCTATCCGCAATTCTCCATCATCATGGCCACCATCGGGCTCGGCTATTTCCTGCGCTCGGTCTCCGGCATGATCTGGGGCACCGACGATTTCAAGATCGACACGCCGTTCAGTCAGGGCGTGCTGCGGATCGGTTCGCTGGTGCTCGCCCATGACAAGCTCTCGGTGATCGCGGCGACGGTCATCCTCTGCGCGCTGCTCTGGCTGTTCTTCAACAAGACCATGCTCGGCACCGCGATGCGCGCCAGTTCCGAGAACATGCTGGCGGCCTATTACATGGGCATCCCGGTCAAGCGCGTGGTGTCGATCGTCTGGGCGATCAGCGCGGCGGTTGCGACCTGTGCCGGCGTGCTGCTGGCGCCGATCACCTTCATCCATTCCAATGTCGGTCTAGTGCTGGGCCTGAAAGCGTTTCCGGCCGCCGTGCTCGGCGGCTTCGGCTCGATCCCCGGCGCCGTCGTCGGCGGCGTCCTGATCGGCGTCATCGAGAGCATGGCCGGCTTCTATCTGGCCGAGGGCTGGAAGGACGTCGCGCCCTACGTCGTGCTGCTCGCCGTGCTCTTGCTCAAGCCCGAAGGCCTGTTCGGCCTTCATGTCCGCAAGAAAGTCTGAACGCATGCGCTTCCTGTTCAAGACCGACTACGAGGACGACATCAGGCTGTTTCCGCATTCTGGCTATTACGTCTCCTACGGTCTCCTGCTGGCCGTGCTGCTGATCGCGCCCTATGTGCTCTCCAGTTATCTGATGAGTCAGCTCGTCTTCGTCTGCATCTATGCGACCGTCGGCGTGGCGCTGCTGATTCTGACGGGTTTCACCGGGCAGGCCTCGCTCGGGCACGCGGCGTTTCTCGCGATCGGTGCGTATACGGCGGCCTATTTGCAGAAGTATGGTGTGCCGTTCCCGGTCTACTTTCTCGCCGCCGGGCTCCTGACCGGGCTGATCGGTGCGCTGGTCGGATTCCCCGCGCTGCGGCTGCAAGGCATTTATCTCGTCATCGCCACCATCTCCTTCGCCTTCATCGTCGAGGAGATTCTGGCGCGATGGGAGAGCGTCACCAACGGCAACGAGGGCATGCGGATCAAGGCGGTGTCGCTGTTTGGGGTCGCAGTCTCGCGCGACAGCCCCACTTTCTATTTCCTTTGCCTCGCCGTGCTGGTGCTGACCATCGTCGGCACGCTCAATTTGCTGCGCTCGCCCACGGGGCGCGCCTTCGTCGCGATCCGCGACAGCGAGACGGCGGCGCGCAGCATGGGGGTCAATGTCGCGCTGTACAAGGTGAAGTCCTTTGCGATCTCCGCGGCGATCACCGGCTTCGCCGGCGTGTTGTTCGCGCACAAGCTCTCCTTCATCTCGCCGGAGATGTTCACGCTCCAGCTCTCGATCGAGTTCATCATCGTGATCCTGATCGGCGGCACCTTCAGCCTGCACGGCGCAGTGCTGGGAGCGATCTTCATCGTGATGATCGATCCGTTCCTGACCTACCTCAAGGACGACATGCCCGGCATCATCGCCGGCATTGCAGCGACGTTCGGAGCGGGCACGCAAGCCGCGGCCAATGTCCAGTCCAAGGTCGCGGCCTTTGCCTCGCTCAACGGCTTGAAAGGCGCCATCTACGGCATCATCATCGTATTGTTCGTGCTGTTCGAACCGCTCGGGCTTTACGGCCGCTGGCTCAAGATAAAGCTCTTCTTCCAGCTGTTCCCGCTTTACAAGCGCGCCACCTTCAAGCGGCAGAAGATCTACGTGAAGTCGGAGCGTAACCGATGAGCTATTTTCGCGCCGAGAGTTTGTCGCTGCATTTCGGCGGGCTGAAGGCCGTCGATGCGGTGTCGTTCGCGGTCGAAAAGGGCGAGATCCTCTCGATCATCGGGCCGAACGGCGCCGGCAAGAGCTCGATTTTCAACCTGATTTCGCGGATCTACCGGCCGACCTCGGGTCGCATCTTTTTCGAGGATCAGGACATCACGGAGCAGCCGCCCCATGACATCGCAAGGCTTGGCATCGCCCGCACGTTCCAGAACATCGAGCTGTTCGAGAATGCGACGGTGTTGTCGAACCTGCTGGTCGGCCGCCACCGGCATTCGACCACGCAGCTTTGGCAGGAGCTGTTGTTCCTGCCAGGCGTACGCGCCGACGAGAAGGTGCATCGCCGCAGGGTCGAGCAGGTCATCGAATTCCTCGATCTCGAGCCCTACCGCGACAAGCTGATCTCGGGTCTGCCTTACGGCGTGCGCAAGGTGATCGAGCTGGCGCGCGCGCTATGCTCGGAGCCGAAGCTGATCCTGCTCGACGAGCCGTCCTCGGGCCTCAACGTGGAGGAGACTGACGACATGTCGTTCTGGATCCGCGACCTGAAGAGCGAGCTCGGCGTCACCGTGCTGATGGTCGAGCACGACATGTCGCTGGTCAACCGCGTCTCCGACCGCGTCATCGCGCTGAACTACGGCAGGGTGCTGGCGATGGGCTCGCCGGCCGAAGTGCAAGAGCACCCCGATGTCGTCGCCGCCTATCTGGGAGCCTGACGCGATGGATGCCGTGGCGACACCAGATATCATCCTGAAACTCTCCAACATCGAGAGCTATTACGGGCCGATCATGGCGATCCGCGGCATCTCGCTCGAAGTGCCGCGCGGACGCATCGTCACGCTGCTGGGCGCCAACGGCGCCGGCAAGACCACGGTGCTGAAGACGATCTCGGGCATTCTCGACCCGCAGAAGGGCGCCATCGAGTTCATGGGCAAGTCGATCCAGCGCATGGAGGCGGACAGGATCGTGCGGCTGGGCCTCAGCCATGTGCCGGAGGGCCGCGAGGTGTTCCCGTTCCTCTCCGTGCGCGAGAACCTGATGATGGGGGCCTATCCGCGCAAGGATCGCGACGGCGTCGCGGACGATCTGGAGCGCGTCTACGGCTATTTCCCGCGGCTGAAGGAGCGCATCAACCAGCCGGCCGGACAGCTCTCCGGCGGCGAGCAGCAGATGCTCGCAATCGGCCGCGCGCTGATGAACCGGCCGACGCTGTTGCTGCTCGACGAGCCCTCGCTTGGGCTGTCGCCGCTGCTGGTGAAGGAGATCTTCGCCATCATCCGTCGGGTCAACGAGGAGCAGGGCATGTCGATCCTGCTGGTCGAGCAGAACGCCAAGGTGGCGCTGGAGACGGCGCACTATGGCTATGTGCTGGAAATCGGCCGGATCGTGATGAACGACAGCTGCGACCGCTTGATGCATTCGAAGGACATCCAGGAATTCTACCTGGGCGCCAAGGAAGCCGGCGCACGAGGCGAGCGGCGCTGGAAAAAGAAGAAGACTTGGCGTTAGAGGAAGCCTTAAATACCAAAGCCCATCCGCTAATATAGACCGCCGGCAAGGCAGGCAGTGGAGGGGAGCGCGACAAGAAGGAGACGTGCATGGCCCGACCGGCGGTGCTGACGGTCGCTGACACGATCGCGAAAAGCTTTTTGCGCGCCGCGGAGACGCGGGGCGACAGGCCGGCTATACGCGAGAAGAAATTCGGGATCTGGCAGCCGACCAGCTGGCGCGAATGGCTGGAGATCTCGAAGGAGATCGCCTACGCGCTGCACGCCATCGGCTTCAGGCCCGGCGACGTTGCTTCCATCATCGCCAACGCCGTGCCGGAATGGGTCCATGTCGACATGGGCATTCTGTGCGCCGGCGGCGTCTCTTCCGGGATCTATCCGACCGATGCCTCATCCCAGGTCGAATATCTCGTCAACGATTCCCGGACGAAAGTGATCTTCGCCGAGGACGAGGAGCAGCTCGACAAGATCCTGGCCTGCCGCGCACGCTGTCCGTCTCTGCGAAAGATCATCGTGTTCGACATGGAGGGCCTTAGCGGCTTCTTCGACGACATGGTGATGTCGCTCGACGAGTTCCGCGCGCTCGGGCGCAACCACATGGCCGGCCGCGAGGCGCTGTGGCAGGAGATGGTCGACAGTCGCAGCGCGAGCGATCTCGCGGTCCTCGTCTATACATCCGGCACCACGGGCCCGCCCAAGGGCGCCATGCACGCCAATCGCAGCGTCACGCACCAGATGCGGCACGCCGATGATTTCATTCCAGCGCGCGAGAACGAGGAGCGGCTGATTTTCCTGCCGCTCTGCCACGTCGCCGAGCGGATCGGCGGCTATTACATCTCGGTCGCGCTCGGCTCGGTGATGAATTTTGCCGAGAGTCCCGAGACTGTGCCGGACAATCTGCGCGAGGTGCAGCCGACCATCTTCCTCGCGGTGCCGCGGATTTGGGAGAAGTTCTATTCCGCGATCACCATCGCGCTGAAGGATGCGACGCCGTTGCAGCAATGGGTGTACCGCCGCGCCATCGACATTGGTTATCGCATGGTCGATTGCAGGATCGAAGGGAAGCCGCCGCCGCTGTCGTTGCGCATCGCCAACGGCATCGCTTACCGGCTCGCTTTTCGCAACATCCGACGCATGATCGGGCTCGACCGATGCCGCATCGCCTTCACCGGCGCGGCGCCGATCGCGCCGGAGCTGATCCGCTGGTATCTCGCGCTCGGCATCGACATTCACGAGGTCTACGGCCAGACCGAGAATTGCGGGGTCGCCACCATGATGCCGGCGGAACGCATCAAGCTTGGCTCGGTCGGCAAGGCGGTGTCGTGGGGTGAAGTGGCGCTGTCGCCCGACGGGGAGATCCTGATCAGGGGCGACTTCCTGTTCATGGGCTATCTGAACCAGCCGGAGAGGACAGCAGAGACCATCGACCATCGCGGCTGGCTGCATACCGGCGACGTCGGCACCATCGACAATGAGGGCTTCGTCCGCATCACCGACCGGATGAAGGACATCATCATCACCTCGGGCGGCAAGAACATCACGCCGTCCGAGATCGAGAATCAGCTGAAATTCTCGCCCTACATCTCGGATTCCGTGGTGATCGGCGACAAGCGGCCATACCTCACCTGCCTCGTGATGATCGACCAGGAGAATGTCGAGAAGTTCGCGCAGGACCACGACATCCCCTTTACCAATTATGCCAGCCTGTGCCGCGCGGCGGAGATCCAGGATCTGATCTGGCGCGAGATCGAAGCGGTCAATGCCAATTTCGCCCGCGTCGAGACCATCAAGAGATTCTATCTGATCGAACGCCAGCTCACTCCGGAGGACGAGGAGCTGACGCCGACCATGAAGCTGAAGCGCGGTTTCGTGAACAAGCGTTATGCCGCCGAAATCGACGCGATGTATCCGGCGCGGGCGGTGGCTTGAACAATCTTGTTTAAATAACAGCGAAGGAGTGATGGCCCCACCCTTCGCACCATAAGGGCCCCAAGGAGAGGAGACGTCAATGTCGAGATCGTTGAGAACGTTCGGCCTTGCGGCAGGCGCGGTGGTGCTCACCTGTCTGCCCGCCGTCGCGCAAACCAAGGTCACCAATGAAGGCATCTCGGCGTCCGAGATCGTCATCGGCACCCATCAGGATCTGTCGGGGCCGATCAAGGTCTGGGGCGTGCCGGTCTCCAACGGCATGAAGATGGCGGTCGAGGAAATCAATGCGGCCGGTGGCATCAATGGCCGCAAGATCAGGATGATCCTCGAGGACAACGGCTACGATCCGAAGAAGGGCGTGCTGGCGTCCCAGAAGATGGTCGAGCGCGACAAGATATTTGCAATGATCGGCTCGATGGGATCGGCGCCGACGCTCGCCGCGCAGGACATCCTGTTCGATGCCGGCGTGCTCCAGCTCTTCCCGCTGACCGCCGCCGAGTTCACCTTCAAGTTCGACCCGGCCAAGCCGCAGGAGCGGCTGAAGTTCAACAACCTCTTGCCCTATGTTGAGAGCACGCGCGCCGCGCTGAAATACATGGTGGAGTGGAAGAACTTCCAGAAGCCCTGCATCATGCACCAGGACGACGAGTACGGAAAGAACGTGCTCGACGGCTTCACCCAGCAATTGACGGTCATGAAGCTGCAGCCGGCGTCGGTGACGAGCTACAAGCGCGGCGCCTCCGATTTCAGCGCGCAGATCGCCAAGATGAAGTCCGACGGCTGCGATCTCGTCGTGCTCGGCACCGTGATCCGCGAGACCATCGGTGCGATGACGGAGGCGAAGAAGCTCGGTTGGGAGGTCACCTTCCTCGGCGCGACGCCGACCAACGTGCTGGAAGTGCCGGCGCTCGGCAAGGACGCCGTCGAGGGCCTCTATGCGGCGAGCGGCTTCGAGATCCCCTACGAGGACACCGCCAAGGGCAAGGTCCACGACTGGCTCATCAACTACAAGAAGATGTTCAACACCGATGCCAATACCCAGGCGATCATCGGCTACAACGCGGTGACGACGTTTGCGTTCTACGCCAACAAGGCGGGCAAGGATCTGACCGGCCAGAAGATGCTGGACGCGCTGGAATCGGGCGACAAGTTCCTCGACATCTTCAACTCGCCGCCGACCAAATTCTCCAAGACCGACCACCTCGCCAACACCATCACCCAGGTGCAGCAGGTCAAGGGCGGCCGCTGGGTTCTGGTGAAGGACAATCTGATGTTTTGATTTCTTCGCCTCTCCCCGCATGCGGGGAGAGGCCGGGATTTGCGCAGCAAATTCCGGGTGAGGGGGCTCTCCGCGAGTCGAACTGTCACCGGATTCGCTGAAGCAGCCCCACACCCCAACCCTCTCCCCGTAAGAACGGGGCGAGGGAGAGCACACAGCCCTACGATCCCCCACCCGCGGTGCCTGAATTCACCGGGGCCAGCTCGTCTTCCCGGCAGCGCCAGCCATCGGCGGCTTTGACAAACGCAAATGTGCGCTGGATTCGCAGGCGGCGCGTGACGTTGAAGGCGTCTGCGGAGCGCTCCTTGTTGCTGACGCCAGGCTGCGGACGACCCGTCCTGGGGTCCCAGCAGGTGCCCGTGCACGTCGTGGCGACCTTGCTGCAGGTGGCGAAGGGCGCCAGCACGGCCATCTCGATTTCGCCCGTGACCTGCGCCTCCTGCTCGCCCACCTGGCTATCGAGCGCATAGACGCGGTTGATGCGGAGGAAGTTGCCGCAGGAATTGGCCGCGTGGATTCGCGCGGCACAGAAGTCGACGGCATCGGTGTCGGGCGCGCGGGCTGCGACCTGCCGGCCGAACACCTTCTTCGGATCGCCTTTCGCCGCGCCAATCTCGTCGGTCTTGTGCTTCAGATAGCCGGCGAGACAGTCCTCCGCGGACTCGAGCTCCCCGAGCGGCACGTTCTCCTTGCCGACCAGATTGCATTTGCGATCGCGCTCCCGCGTCCACCGGCCATATTCGGCAAAGGCAAAGCGTGCCGAGGTCGGATCGAGCTTGCCGATCAGGCCGAGGACCTGGCTGTTCAAGTCGGTCTCGGCAAGCGCCAGCGACGGGTCCGCACAGATCAGCGCGCCTGCGGCGGTGTTGGCGGCGAGACAGTCGAAATCCGGATCGCGTACGATCGCGGCGCGCTCCTCGGTCACCTTGAGAAGACATGCCTTCACCCGGTCGAAATCGTCGGTGCGGATCGCGGTCTGGCCGACGATGCCGCAACCGAGGTTGCGCTGGCGAATCCAGATCGCGTTCTCCTCGATCCCAGGCAGACGATCGGGGAGGCGGGCAAGCCGTGCCTCGATTCCCGTGCTCAGCTTCTCGGCGGCGGCGGCAAGCTCGGCATCACCGCAGAACAATTGATTGCCGGGATCGCGGATCTGCTGGCAGTTGTTCCTGGCGAACAACGGCAGCCTTTCGGCGACGGAGCGGTCGGACGGGCTGGATTGCGCGAAGCCTGGCGCCGCCGGCAAGGCCAGCAATGCAAGCATAGTCAGCACGATGAACCGCATTCCGGTCGCCCCCGCATAGCCGCGGCCATGCTAGCGTCCCAAATCGCGCGGCGAAATGGCTTTGTGGGGTAAGCTACTTGATCCTGGTAGCCCGGATGGAGCGCAGCGCAATCCGGGATTCGTGCGACAGGCGGCGGCCCCGGATTTCGCGGAGCCCGTCATCGGGCGGCGCTGTGCGCCGACCCGGTGGCTCCATCCGGGCTACAAGAAAGTCAACGCGCCTCGGCGGCGATCATCGAGAACCGCACGGGTTCGTCGACATACTTCATCACGGCCGACTGGTAGAGCACGAACAACGGCTGGTAGCTCCGTGCGGCGTCGTCCTCGACCATCGCCATGCGGCGGTTGTCGAGCATCAGCCAGTGGCCGTCGAGCCGTGCAGCGACAACCGCATGCTCTTCGCCGGCCCTGACGTCGCGCACCACGACGATACGGAGATCTTCGGCGGCAACGCCCGCGAGCTTAAGAGCGGCGAGCTTGGCAATGGCGTAATCCTCGCAATCCCCGGCGCCGCGCGCGAAGGTCGCGAGAGGTGAGCTCCAGACGTCCTCAGAACCGTCAGCGGCGGCACGGATGGCGAGGTTGATGGCGCGATTGGTCTCGCCCAGCAGAGCGCGGCCCTCACGGCTGCGGGCCTGGTCGACGATGGCGAGCAGTTTCAGCGCAGCCGGCGAAGCGCAATTGTCCCGGTCGCCGTCGCACAGCGCGAGCTGCACCATGTCATCGTCGAGCCTGGACCTCAGCGCGAGCCATTTTTGTTGCAGGCTGCCGGCGGAGATGGCGAAGGCGAACACGCCGAACGGCTCGGCGGATTTGCGCACGAGGACGCCGGCTCCCGGCGACAACAGCGTGCCAGCGCGAAGCTCGGCGGCCGATCCAAGCAGGATCAATCCGCACAGCACTAGGATTGCGCGCCAGGCGCGCGAACGAGCAGCGGTCTCCATCTGACATCCCCTTCCGGCTTCGCCAGGTCCCCCTCGACCTGCACGTGCTGGGCTTTGTTGCTTTCGCGGAGATAGTGCGAGGCAGGCGGTTTTGTTCTGCTTAACGCGCCCGGCTGGGGTCCCAAAACCGGGCAACAGGCTGAAACGGGCCTGCTCATATTGCGTAAAATTTTACGATTCGCCGGCTAGGAGAGCGGCAGCTGCCGCGAAGAAGGACCAATTGCAGGCACAAGTTGTGGTGGAACTGATTCTGCGCCTTATGGCTAACGGCTCGCTATTTCACGGCTTCTGTTAGTTGGATCACAGATTTGGCCCCGTATTTGCCGCAGGGTGGTGCGGGGCACCACGAACAAAAGATGACATAAGTATCTATTGTGGGATTTCTGCAATAGAATACATGAGGTTACTTGGAATGAGCGAAAATAAGCGCTGCTTTACGTATGAGTATTTGAAAGATTACTTTGACTTCTCTGCAGGTGCCCAGCCGCCTGAGAGCATCGACCGCTTGGTGATGCGAAATCACACAAGCAATAGGTGGTTTCGCTAAGGACTTGGTAATGATATGCAAGTTTAGGCGAGCGATACTTACTTAGATTTTAACTCCTTTTTTGGTGCCCGGATTGAATTACGCTGGCAAATTTGACGCCGCGATTTCCTTGGACGGCTTGGGTTCCCGATCGCCCGCCGATGGCCACGTCGATTCCTTTACCGCAAAGGCACATGGTCATGTGCCTGACGGCGCATTCGTCGTTCCCGACCCGAACCTGATCTTCAACGGCGATTTCAAGCGCGCCGGTCTCGACCTCGTGCTGTCCCATGACGGCCACGACTTCGTCGTTCACGACTATTTCAGGGGCGACAAGCGCGCGGCGATCGCCTCGCCCGACGGCGCGCACCTCACCGGCGACGTCGTCAACGCACTCACCGGCCATGTGCAATATGCGCAGGCCGCCTCCGGCATTGCCGCCGCCCAGGTCATCGGCCACGTCACCAAGCTCTCCGGCAGCGCGACCGCGGTTCGTAACGGCGTCTCCGTCATCCTGAACAACGGCGACAACGTCGAGAAGGGCGACGTGGTCTCGACCGGTGGCGACTCGACGCTCGGCATCACGTTCATCGACGGCACGGTGTTCGGCCTGTCCTCCAATGCGCGGATGGTGCTGAACGAGATGGTCTACGACCCCAACGGGTCGAACAATTCCTCTCTCCTCAGTCTGGTCGCGGGCACCATCACCTTCGTTGCCGGCGAGACCGCCAAGCACGGAGACATGAAGGTCGACACGCCAGTCGCCACCATGGGTATCCGCGGCACGGCGGTGCTGAGCCAGATCAACTTCGTCGTTCCCGCCGGCGGCGGCGATCCGCAGCCGCAGGCGAGCTTCCAGGTGCTGGTCGAGCCGAACGGCACGACGGGCTCCTACATCCTGTTCGACAAGGTCACGCTGCTGCCGATCGCGACGGTCAACCAGGCCGGCCAGATGATCCAGATCAGCGGCGGCAACGTCTCGATCTCCAATGCGCTGATGTCGCCGGACATCCAGAAGCTGATCACGGACGTGTTCACGCTGAAGTTCACGGACAACAACAGCAACACCAAGCTGACCCAGAACTTCACCGACTCGATCACGCAGACCGGCAACATTGTCGTGATCAAGACGGACACCGGTGCCACCGCGACCGCGACCTTCACGAATCTCACTCAGCCGGGAGCGCAGGATTCCGGCCATGATCCGTCGAGCAGCACCCGCATTCCCGGCCCGCCCGATGCACGCAGCCTTGATCTCAATGGGAATGTGCAGAAGGCGTTCGCGCTGACTGAGCGTGCGGATACGACCGGCGACACGACGCATTCCGACACCATCTCCGGCCTGATCACCTTCGTCGACCAGAACCTGGGCGACCGGCCGACGGTGAGCATAGACCTCGGCGACGCGCCGAACTATCTCTACAAGAATGCCGGCCAGCAGGATGTCACCAGCGCGCTCTCTGCACTCCAGAAGCAGGACATCGCGGCAACGCAAACCCAGATCAGCGTCGCCGCAGCCGGCGGTAACAACAACAACGGCTCGGCGGTCTGGACCTACACGATTCCCGACCACGTCTTCGACTTCCTAGCGGCCGGTGAAACGTTGACGCTGACTTACAAGGTTCGCGTCAACAATAATTTCTCGGTCAATCCCGAAACGTCGCCCATCGACATCACCATCACGATCACCGGCACCAACGACAAGCCGGTGATCACCACCAGCGTTCCCGTCATCATCTTCGAGGGCGGCACCAGCAAACCCGGTGGCCCGCTCACCAGCGAGGTGCCGACTTCGGGCACGCTGACCTTCACGGATGTCGACCTCACCGACGCCCACACGGTCGCGGTCAAGCTGACCAGTGCGACCCTGCCTGATGGTAGCGTTCCGCCCGGCCCACTCGCGGCGTTCCAGAGCGCGATGTCGGTCGCGATCGCGGCGGGCGCCGATAGCACCGGAGACGGCACCGGCGCCATCAACTGGTCGCTGGCTGACCTGCCGGTCTATCTCGCCGACTTCATCCCCAAGGGTGAGGTGCTGACGCTGGTCTACACCGTGACGCTCAAGGACGCGCAAGGCGCCACCTCGCAGCAGACCATCACCGTCACGATCACCGGCACCGACGCTCCCGCCGTGGTGTGGATCGCGACCGACAAGCCCGGTGCTCCCTCCGGCGGCTTCTGGAAGGATGCGGCCAATTGGGCAACCGGCACGGTCCCGACCATCAATGACGACGTCATCGTCATCACCGACCAGCTGCATGGGCTAACGCCGTCCTATCCGGTGACAATCGACACGGCAGCCTACGCCAAGTCGATCACGATGAACGACTACGACACCGCGGTCGGCCACAAGGCACCGGAAGTCATCAACAAGAGTGCGCTGACGATTGCGGGCGAGATCAGCCTCAAGGCCGATTCGAAGCTCACCAATTTCGCGGCAAGCACGATCTCGGTTGGTGGCAAGGCCGAGTTCCTGGACAGTAGCGTGCTCACCAATGCCGGCTATCTGACGCTTGCGGCCGGTGGCGATTTCGCTGGCGGTACCACGATCGCCAATTCCGGCACGATTGAGCTGTCCGGCGGCACGCTGAAGACGCTCGCCGCAATTAACAATGCCGGCGGCACGCTCAAGGCCGATGCCGGCACGACGCTGATCGTCGACACTGCCACCATCAGCGGCGGCACGGTCACCATCGCCGGCACGTTGGAACTCGATGGCAGCAGCGTCCTCAAGAACGGCACGCTGAACAATTCAGGGGCGGTCAACGTCAAGGGCACAGCGGAGTTCGCCCACGAGACCGTCTCCAACACCTCCGGCGGCACGATCAAGGTGCTGGCGAATGGCTGGCTGACGATCGACCAGGGCGCGACCGTTACCAATACCGGCAACGTCACGATCGATGCCGCGGGCAAGCTGACAGTGAACGGCGCCACCATCAGCGGCGGCACGATCAACGGTCTCGGCACGATCGACGTTACCGGCGCCAGCACGATCGATGGCGGCGCGACGCTGAGCACGGCCATAGTTATCGCCGATGCTAAGCTGACGCTGGACGGCATCACGGTTTCGGGCTCGACGATCACGGACAATGCCGGCATTGAGCTCGACAACACCGTCAAGCTCCAGGACGGCGCCAGCATCCAGGATGGCGCGGTCGCCAACACCGGCACGCTGAAGATCGCCGGCGCTGCGATGCTGTTCAACGATGTCGTGACCAACACCGGCACGGTGTCGGTCGATGGCGGTCAAACGCTGACACTGTCCGGCACGGAGATTTCGGGCGGGGCCGTCAACGGCGCCGGCATCATCGATGTCATCGTCGCGAGCAAGATCGACGGCGGCGCCACACTGAGCACGGCTGCAGTTACCGCCGATGCCAAGCTGACGCTGGACGGCATCACGGTTTCGGGCTCGACGATCACGGACAATGCAGGCATCGAGCTTGACAACACCGTCAAGCTTCAGGACGGCGCCAGCATCCAGGGTGGCGCGGTCGCCAATATCGGCACGCTGAAGATCGCCGGCGCTGCAACGCTGCTCAATGACGTCGTGACCAACACCGGCACGGTGACGGTCGATGGCGGCCAGACGTTGACACTGTCCAGCACGGAGATTTCGGGCGGGGCCGTCAACGGCGCCGGCATCATCGATGTCATCGTCGCGAGCAAGATCGACGGCGGCGCCACACTGAGCACGGCTGCAGTTACCGCCGATGCCAAGCTGACGCTGGACGGCATCACGGTTTCGGGCTCGACGATCACGGACAATGCAGGCATCGAGCTTGACAACACCGTCAAGCTTCAGGACGGCGCCAGCATCCAGGGTGGCGCGGTCGCCAATATCGGCACGCTGAAGATCGCCGGCGCTGCAACGCTGCTCAATGACGTCGTGACCAACACCGGCACGGTGACGGTCGATGGCGGCCAGACGTTGACACTGTCCAGCACGGAGATTTCGGGCGGGGCTGTCAACGGCGTCGGCACGATCGATGTCATCGGCAGCAGCAAGATCGATCAATCGGCGACGCTGAGCACCGCTGCCGTGACGGTTGAGAGCGGCGTCATACTGACGCTGGATGACGTGACCGTTGCGGGTACCGCAATCGCCAATCATGGCACGGTCAAGGTCGATGCAAGCAGCAAGCTGACATTGAACGGTGCAAGCCTGACCGGCGGCGCGCTCATTGTTTCGGGCACGCTGAATTCGACCGGCACAACTGCGATTACCGACGCCAACATCTCGAACAACTATCTGATCGAGGCAACCCTGGGCGCGTTGACGCTGTTGGCGACGACCTCCGCAAGCTCGATCGCGAATGACGGCATCCTCCGGGCCAATGGCGCCGAGCTCGACATCAACGGCGAAGCCGTCACTAACACCGGCACGTTGGCGGCGATCGATCACGGGACACTGAAGCTGATCGGGATGAAGGCGACCAATACCGGCAGCGGTGCCGTCTCGGTCGAGTCCGGCTCGACACTCGATCTCCAGGGCGCGACCATCGACGGCGGCACGGTGACGATTGCCGGTACGCTGGAATCGACCGGCACGAGCGCGATCGACAACGCCGACATCACCAACACCGGCACGATCACGGTCACCAGCGGCACGCTGACGATCGATCCCGCCACGCTTCACACCATCACCAATCACAATCTGATTCAGGCGAATGGTGGCGTGCTCGGCGTCTCCGGCGAAGACATCTCCAACACCGCGGATCTCGAGGCGATCAACTATGGCACGCTGAAGCTGACAAATCTGACTGTCAGTAACAGCGGCACCGGAGCGATCACGGTCGATGGTCACTCGAAGCTCTATCTGACCGACGTCTCGATCAACGGCGGCAGCCTGAGCAATGCCGGCAATCTCTACAGCGCCGGCGTCGATACGGTCACGGGCAGCGTCACCAATACCGGCATCATCGAGGTCCAGAGCGGCACGCTCGACCTTGCGGGTGGCATCGCCGGTTCAGGCAAGGTGATCGTCGATGTCGGCGCGACGCTGGAGTTTTCGGGCGCGACCGGTTCGATCCACATCGTCAATTCCGGCTCGATCGTGGGCACCGGTGGCAATGCGGCGATCCACATCCAGCAGGACACGACCGGTTCGGTGATCGACAATTCCGGCACCATCGGGCCGGCCGCCGCCTTGAGCGTGACCTCCGCGACCGATGCGATCGTCGAGACCGACGGCAGCCTCACGATCAACAACACCGGCCACATCAACGGCAATGTCTCGGTCGCTACCGCGACCTTCAACAACGAGCTGGGCGGCACCTGGACGGTCGCCGGCACGAGCGTGTTCGGCAATGCGTCGACGATCGTCAATGACGGTGTCATCGATCTCCTCAACGGCGCCTCGATCTCCCTGAGTGGGCCTGGCCTCGTCAATCACAACCACATCGACAGCTGGGGCACGGCGTCGATCTCGGGCACCATCGCCAATACCGGCACCATCGAGGTCCATGGCGAGTTGTCGCTGTTCGGCTCGTTGACCGGCACGGGCTCGGTCACCGTCGATGCCGGCGCGCTGCTGAAGCTCGAAGGCACGGTCGCGCAAACGATCGCACTTCACGGCAACGGCGCCGCGCTTGAGATCGATACGGACACGTTCGGCGGCTCGATCGCAGACTTGTCCGTGAACGACACGATCGAATTATCGACGATCCAGTGGGGCCCCGGCACCAGCGCCGTCTACGTGCCCAATGCTGCCGATCCTGCGAGCGGCGGCATGCTCACGGTCACCGGCAACGATGGCAAGACCATCGACCTGACTCTCGTCGGCGACTATCGCAACGCGCACTTCGCGGGCAGCGACGATGGCGGCCACACGCTGATCACGATGCATGCGATCGACGACGCGCCGGCGTTCGACATGGTCAATGCATCCCTGACCGCGAACTTCTCCGAGCGCGAAAGCACCACCGGCTCCGGCGATTCCGACCCGCTGCCCGCCGCAACCGGCTCGATTCACTTCACCGACATCGACCTGACGGACCGTCCGATAGCGACAGTTGCAGTCACCGACCAGGCTGTGATCTGGCTGGATGGCGGCACCGACCTCACCGCGTCGCTCACCGACGACGAGACCGCCGCGTTGAAGGCCGCGCTGATCTATGGGCAGACTGGCAAGAACAACGGCACCGTCACCTGGAGCTATTCGATCCCCGACGGCGCGCTGGATTTCCTCGCCAAGGACCAGACCGCGAAGGTCGACTCCACCATCACGCTCACGGACGATTACGGCAAGATCCATACGGCCGAGGTCAGCGTCACCATCACTGGCAAGAACGACATTCCGACATTGGCCGCGGTCACCACGGGTCCACTTGTTGACACCGCCGCCACCGATAGCTTCCCGAACATCACGGGAACGCTGGTCGGGACCGACGCCGACCATGGCGAGACGGCAACGTTGCACTACGCGGTGATGGATGGAGCGAACGCGGTCACGACGGTCGCCGGTCATTACGGTTCGCTGACGGTGGATGCCGTCGGCAGCTACAGCTACGTTCCGGATGCTGCGGCGATCAACGCGCTGTCGGCAGGCCCTTACTCGGACGTCTTCACGATTCAGACCAAGGACGCGCAGGGTGCTGTCGGCACGGCGTCATTCACGGTCGCCGTCACCGGCGCCAACGACACGCCGGTGTTGTCCTATGGCAGCATCGGGAAACTCACCGACACGGCCGCAGCGGATAGTTTCTCCGACCTCACGGGACAGGTGGTCGGGACCGACGTCGACACCGGCGACACGCTGAGCTATGCCCTGCTTGACGCAGGTCACCAGGCCGTCGCGACGGTCACGGGTCATTATGGCGCGCTGACGCTCAATAGCAACGGCAGCTATAGCTACGTTCCCGACGCTGCGTCGATCAACGCCCTGCCGGGAGGCTCCTATTCGGATAGTTTCACGGTCCAGGTCACCGACGCGCATGGCGCTGCCACCACCGCGACATACACGGTGGACCTGACGGGCGCCAACGACACGCCGAAGCTGTCCGATCTCAACATCGGCTCGCTCACGGACACGGCTGCGACTGACAGTTTCGCCAATCTCACCGGCAAGCTGGTCGGGACCGATGCTGACAGTGGCGAGACGGGGTCGCTGACCTATGCCGTGCTTGATGCGACGCATCATGCGGCTGCAACGGTCGCAGGCCACTACGGCTCGCTAACGGTGAACGCGAACGGCAACTACAGCTACGTTCCGGATGCAACCGCCATCAACGCACTGCCGCAGGGATCCTATTCGGATACGTTCACGGTACAGACGACGGACGTTCATGGGGCCGCGGGCACGGCGACACTGACAGTCGGCGTGACCGGCGCGAATGACACGCCGATGTTCGATCTCGATCACGTGAGTGTTAGGCAAGACGACGACGAGCAGGTGATCGTCCATGGCCTTTCGTTGGTCGACCCGGACGCTGCTCCGAATGAGATATTCACGCTGGCTGCCACGACCGAGGCTGCCGGCAGCAATGCGAGCCCGTCGTCGCGCTCCGGTCTATTTGCAAACATCAATGGGAGCCTGAATACCGTTATCTACAATGAAGGCAGCGCAGAGCCGCCCACGGACAAGATCACGCTCACCGTGACCGACGGGCACGGGGCGAGCGATACCATTCACTTGATTTTCAACCTTCCTGAAAGTGCGAACGACCACGCGCGGATCACCGGCACGACCGGCAAAGATCTGTTCATCGGAACCGGCTATCAGGATCAGTTCGTGTTCGCGGCCGACTCGAACTGCGATATGATCGTGAATTTCACGCCGGGTCAGGACCACATCGATCTCTCGGCAGTTGTGACGACCTCCAATCTTTCCGCCTGGATGGCCCAGCATGTGGCCGGGTCACCTACCAATTCGGCGGACACCCTGATCACGATCGACGCGGCAGACACGATCGTCCTGAAGGGCGTCACCGCGGCCCATCTCCATGCGAGCGACTTCATCGTCCACGCCTGATGACCGCTTGGGTGCCAAGCCGCCGGCTGCCATTGCCCGTGAAAGCGTGATATTCAACCGCCATGAAACGTCTCAAAATCTTGCGGCGGTGGTTTGCGCGGAAGTTGGGGTTTGCGCGGCTGATGTGCCTTGCGCTGCTGGTCGTGTTTGCCGGCGCTCGCCTCTGGGATCCGCCGCCGATCCAGGAACTGCGGCTGCGCACCTTCGACATGTTTCAGTTGATCGATCCGCGCCACAAGGCGGCGCGGCCGGTCACGATCGTCGACATCGACGACAAGAGCCTCGCCAAGCTCGGCCAATGGCCGTGGCCGCGGACGCGGATCGCCGACATGATCCAGAACCTTACCAGCAACGGCGCGGTCGCAATCGGCTTCGACGTCGTGTTCTCGGAGGCCGACCGGCTCAATCCGGATCTGGTCGCGAGCCACATGCGCTACCTCGACGATGCCACCCGCGCCAAGTTGCGCGAGCTGCCGAGCAACGACCAGATCCTTGCCGAAGCGATCAAGCGCTCGCGCGTGGTGCTGGGCGAGACGGGGCTTCCAGCAGTCTTGTCCGAACTCGACAAGTCACTTCCATTCACCGGCGTAGCGACGCTCGGGGAGGACGGGTCTGAACGCTTCATGTTCGACTTCCCGGGCTTGTTGCGCAACGTGCCTGTGATCGAGAAGGTCGCGGCCGGACGCGGCCTGTTCTCGATCAGACCCGAGCGCGATGGCCTGATCCGCCGCGTGCCGATGATCCTGCGGGCGCAGGACAACATCATGCCCTCGCTGAGCCTGGAGATGCTGCGCGTCGCCACCGGCACGCCGACGCTGCTCATCAGGACCGACAAGAGCGGTATCCGCACGATCCGCCTCAAGGGCCTGGAGATCCCGACCGACAAGAACGGCCAGCTGTGGATGCATTACGCCCGCCCGGACCCCTCGATCTACGTCTCTGCGGCCGATGTGCTCGACAATAGCGTGTCGCCCGGCAAGATCGCCGGCAAGCTGGTCCTGATCGGCACCTCCGCGGGCGGGTTGAACGACCTCAAGACCACGCCGGTGTCCTCGACCATGCCCGGCGTCGAGATCCACGCCCAGGTGCTGGAGAGTGTGCTGAGCGGCGCGGTGATCTCCCAGCCCGGCTATGCGCTCGTTGTCGAGCTGCTCGCCGCGCTCGTCATCGGCTTGCTCGTCATCATCTTCACGCCGAACCTCGGACCGGTCCGCCTCGTACTTGCCGGCGCGACCTTCGCCGCGATCCTGATCGGAGTGTCCTGGTTCTACTATGCCCAGCGCCGCTATCTCATCGACTTCACCTATCCGCTGCTCTCGACCACCGCGATCTATCTGACGCTGATCTTCGCGAGCTTCGTGCGCGAGCAGCGGCAGCGCGTGCAGATCCGCGGCATGTTCGCGCAATACATGTCGCCGGTGCTGGTCGAGCAACTCGCGCAGTCACCGGAAAAGCTCGTCCTCGGCGGCGAGGAGCGCGAAATGACGATCATGTTCTCCGACGTGCGCGGCTTCACCACCATATCGGAAACCTACAAGCACGACCCGCAGGGCCTGATCGCGCTGATGAACCGCTTCCTGACCCCTCTGACCGACGTGATCATCGATCAGAAGGGCTATATCGACAAATATATGGGCGACGCCATCATGGCGTTCTGGAACGCGCCGCTCGACGATGCCGAGCACGAGGTCAACGCCTGTGAGGCCGCGATCCAGATGCTGGAGCGGATCGACGCGGTGAACAAGGACCGCGAACAGGAAGCCACGGATGGCGGCCACGTCTACATCCCGCTCAATGTCGGTATCGGCCTCAACACCGGCATCGGCGTCGTCGGCAACATGGGCTCCGACCTGAAGAAGAACTATTCGGTGCTCGGCGACAGCGTGAACCTGGCCTCGCGCCTGGAAGGCCAGTCGAAGGAGTACGGCTTTCCCATCATCGTCGGCTCGAGGACCGCGCTCGCCGCCAAGGACAAGTTCGCGATCCTCGAGCTCGACTTCATCATGGTCAAGGGCAAGACCGAGCCCGAAGTGATCTACGCCATCGCCGGCCGCGAGGACGTGATGCATTCCGGCGCCTTCCAGCGCCTGCGCAACGTCACCATCGAAATGCTGGCCTGCTATCGCGGCCGCGACTGGCAGGGCGCGCTGGACGCCATCGAACGCGGGCGCAGGAGCGAGGATGCCGACACGCTGGAAAAGCTGTTCAAGCTCTATGAAGTGCGTATCAAGGAATTCCAGGTGAATCCGCCGGCGGAGGGGTGGACCGGGGCCTATGCACTGCTGACGAAGTAGGGGGCAGATGTGCGGTTTTGAAGCTAACCACACACTCGCTGTCGTCCCGGCGAACGCCAGAACCCATTACCCCAGGGAGAAGTTGTTACGGCGAGCGGCCAACCACCAATCTTCGGCAAACGAAATTCGGTGGTTATGGGTCCTGGCTTTCGCCAGGACGACGGCAGAGGGTTGAGCTGTCGCCTCACTCCGTCCCGATCGTCGTGAGGTCCTGGAACCAGTGCTGCGCCTGCACGAACTGCTTGACCTTGGGCGACAGCGCGTGCGGGTTGGTGTCGTGCACCACCCATACCAGGGTGGCGTCGTCGACGATCAGCGCGTGCGCCTGCGCCAGCAGCTCGTCCTGCTTGGTGCTGTCGAAAGTCTGCTTGGCCTCGTCGATCAGCGCGTCGACCTTCGGGTTCTTGTAGCCGCCCCAGTTGACGCCCACCGGCGCGATCTGGCTCGAATGGAAGAAGCGGACGATGGCGTAGAGCGGGTCGGAGGTGACGTAGGCGATGTTGTTGGCGGTGATGCCGGCGTTCATCTCGTCGGCCGCGCCCTTGCGCCAGTGCGTATAGAGTGTCTCGAGCTCGACGACCTTGAAATCGATGTCGATCCCGATCTCCTTGAAGCTCTGCTGCAAAAATTCGTTCATCGGCAGCGACAGCATCTGGCCGGTGCCGCCCTGTGCGATGATGAAGGTCGCCTTCAGCGGCTTCGCCTTGGAGTAGCCGGCTTCCTCGACCAGCTTCTTCGCCGCGGCGACATCGTATTTCAGCTCGAAGCTCGGCTTGCCGAACCACGGGCTCGACGGATCGACCTGTCCCTTGGCGGGTTTCGCAAGGCCATTCATCAGGCCCACCACGGCCTCACGATCGATCGCGAGGTTCAGCGCCTTGCGCAGGCGGATGTCGGTCCAGGGCGAACCCGGCAGCACGCTCAGATGATAATTCCAGACGTGCGGCGTGACGTTGTCGACGAGCTTCATGCCGGCGGCCTTGAGCTGCGGCACGGCATCCGGCGCCGGCGTTTCGATCAGATCGACTTGCCCGGCCAGCAGCGCATTGGTGCGCGTCAGCGCTTCCGGCATCGGCACCAGCACGAGCTTGTCGACCTTGGGAATGCGCTTCTTGTTCCAGTAATCCGGATTCTTCGTGAGCTCGGCGAGCTCGCGCGGCACCAGTTTTGTCAATTTGAACGGGCCGGTCCCCGAAGGCTGGCTCGCGAACTTGTCCCAGTCCTTGCCGAGCTTCTCGTATTGCGTCGGGCTCGACACCAGGAACCACAGCATCTGATAGGGAAAGAAGGAATCGACCGTCTTGGTGGTGATCTCCACCGTGGAGTCGTCGATCTTGGCGTAGCTCGCGACCGAGGGCAGGCGGGTCTTGACCTGGGCGCTCTGGCGCTTGTCGAATTGTGGCGCCTTGTCGTTGAGCACCTTGTCCAGATTCCAGATCACGGCGTCGGCGGTGAACTCGCTGCCGTCGTGAAACTTCACGCCCTTACGCAAGGTGAAGCGCCATTTGGTCTTGTCGGTATCGTCGACCTTCCATTCGGTGGCGAGCCCCGGCACCAGTTTGCCGGGTCGATCGGCGACGTCCATCTCCCAGGCCACGAGCGGATCGTAGATGGTGTAGGCCGTGAACTGATAGGCGCCGGCGCCGCGATCGGGCTGGCCGGTGGTCAGCGGGATGTCCGCCATCGAAATGCCGTAGTGCAGCACCGTTTCGGCGCCCGCCGGAATCGCGGACAACGCCAGTGCAAGCACGGCGAAACAGGTCGATAGTCGGATACGCATGGCCAAAGCTCCAAGGAAGACTTCAAGGGAGAATTGGAGCCAAACCTGCAATCTTGATGCCAGAATAGGCAGCGAGGTGCTTTCGCCGACGTGTCATCACAAGGACTTGTCGTCGCAGAGGCAATTTGCAGAATAAGTTTCCCCATTGGCATAGGCATTGCATACGATTGCATCAAAATTAGTCATCGAAGCCGGAAAAGGATTGAGGCAATGCTTATCAATAAGAACAAGACCCGCGCGGCGCTGATCGCGTTGCTGGCGCTCAGTAGCGCGGCTGCGTGGCCGCGCGTCGCAAGTGCGGAAACCGTGCTGCGCATCGCCATGACTGCCGCCGATATTCCGCGCACGCTGGGCCAGCCCGATCAGGGCTTTGAAGGCAACCGCTTCACCGGCCTCACCATGTACGACGCGCTCACCGGCTGGGATCTGTCCTCGGCCGACAAGGCGAGCGTGGTGATCCCCGGCCTTGCCACCGAGTGGAAGGTCGACGATGCCGACAAGACCAAATGGACTTTCAAGCTACGCCCCGGCGTCACCTTTCATGACGGCTCGCCGTTCAACGCGGACGCCGTGGTGTGGAATGTCGAGAAGGTGCTGAAGCAGGACGCGCCGCAATTCGACGCCAGCCAGGTCGGCGTCACGGCCTCGCGTATGCCCACGCTGGCGTCCGCGAAGAAGATCGACGACATGACGGTCGAGCTCACCACCAAGGAGCCCGACAGCTTCCTGCCGATCAACCTCACCAATCTCTTCATGGCGAGCCCGGCGAAGTGGCAGCATTTCTACGAGAAGGCGGAAGGCGCTGACGCCAAGGCCAAGTCGCAGGCCGCCTGGACCGCGTTTGCCAAGGACGCCGCGGGCACCGGCCCGTGGAAGATGGCCGCGTTCACCCCGCGCGAGCGGCTGGAGCTGGTCAAGAATGCGAGCTACTGGAACAAGGACCGCGTGCCCAAGGTCGACAAGATGGTGCTGTTGCCGATGCCGGAGGCGAACGCGCGCACCGCGGCGCTGCTCTCCGGGCAGGTCGATTGGGTCGAGGCACCGGCGCCGGACGCTTTGCCCGAGCTCAAGCAGCGCGGCTTCAAGCTCTACGCCAACGAGCAGCCGCACGTCTGGCCGTGGCAGTTCTCGCGCGTCGAGGGCTCGCCCTGGAACGACATCCGCGTGCGTAAGGCAGCAAACCTCTGCGTCGATCGCGAAGGACTCAAGGACGGCCTGCTCGCGGGGCTGATGGTGCCCGCGACCGGCACCTTTGAGCCCGGCCATCCCTGGCGCGGCAAGCCGACCTTCGAGATCAAGTATGACAAGGCGGCTGCGCAGAAGCTGATGCAGGAGGCCGGTTTCGGCCCGAACAAGAAGCTGACGGTGAAGACCCAGACCTCTGCCTCCGGCTCGGGCCAGATGCAGCCGCTGCCGATGAACGAATATCTCCAGCAGGCGCTGGCCGAATGCTATTTCGACGTGCAACTCGACGTCATCGAGTGGAATACGCTGTTCACCAATTGGCGCCGCGGCGCCAAGGATCCCAGCGCCAACGGCTCGAACGCGACCAACGTCACCTACGCGGCGATGGATCCGTTCTTCGCGCTGGTGCGCTTCCTGCAATCGGGCATGGCTCCGCCGGTATCGAACAATTGGGGTTTCATCAACAATCCCAAGTTCGACGAGCTGGTGAAGAAGGCGCGGCAAACCTTCGATCCCGCCGCGCGTGACGCGGCGCTCGCCGAACTGCACGCGGCCTCCGTCGATGACGCAGCCTTCCTCTACGTCGCCCACGACGTTGGCCCCCGTGCCATCAGCCCGAAGGTGACAGGCATCGTGCAGCCAAAGAGCTGGTTCATCGACTTCTCGCTGGTGTCGATGCAGTAATTCTCTCAGCTTGCTCAGTGCACCCTCTCCCCTTGTGGGAGAGGGTGGCTTCGCAAAGCGAAGCCGGGTGAGGGGTCTCTCTCCGCGAGTGACCATCTCTCATTAGGAATAGCTGTACTCGCGGAAACAACCCCTCATCCGGCGCTTCGCGCCACCTTCTCCCGCAAGGGGAGAAGGAAGAAAGAACTGCAGTGCTCGCCTATATCGCCAGACGCATCGTCTACGTCGTCCCGATCGTCATCAGCGTCGCGCTGGTGTGTTTTCTGCTCGTGCACATCACGCCGGGCGATCCGCTGGTGGCCGTGCTGCCGGCTGACGCCTCGCAGGAGCTCGCCGCGCAGCTCCGCACCGCCTATGGTTTCGACCGCCCGCTGCCGGTGCAGTTCGGGCTTTGGCTGCTCCGCGCACTTCATGGCGATCTCGGCAATTCCATCGCCACGGGCCGCCCGGTGCTGGCCGAGGTCATGCGCGCGGTCAGCAACACGGTCACGCTGGCGATTGCGGCGGCGATCATCGGCTTCACCATGGGCATCCTGCTCGGCCTGATCGCCGGCTATTTCCGCGAGACCTGGATCGACAAGCTGGCGACATCCTTTGCCATCGCCGGCGTTTCGGTGCCGCATTACTGGCTTGGCATGGTGCTCGTCATCATCTTCTCGGTTCAGCTGAACTGGCTGCCCGCCGTCGGCGCCGGACCCGGCGGCTCGGCCGCCTGGGCCTGGGACTGGGCGCATTTGCAATATCTCGTGCTGCCGGCGATCACGACCTCCGTGATCCCGATGGGCATCGTCACCCGCACGGTGCGCGCGCTGACCGGCGACATCCTCAGCCAGGACTTCGTCGAGGCGCTGCGTGCCAAAGGCCTGCATGAGCGCGGGGTGTTCCGCCACGTCATCAAGAACGCCGCGCCCACCGCGCTCGCCGTGATGGGACTTCAGCTCGGTTACATGCTCGGCGGCTCGATTCTGATCGAGACCGTGTTTTCCTGGCCGGGCTCCGGCTTCCTGCTCAACTCGGCGATCTTCCAGCGCGACCTACCGCTGCTCCAGGGCACGATCCTGATCCTGGCGCTGTTCTTCGTCTTCCTCAATCTGCTGGTCGACATCGCGCAAGCCGCGATCGACCCGCGCATCAAGCGGGGCTAGCGATGACCGAGCTTCCGCTCTCCGTCACCTCCGACGCCGCGCTTCAGTCTGCGCCCGCGACCAAGGCGCGCGGCTATTGGGCGACCGTCGGCCGTCGGATCCGGCGCGACAAGGTCAGCATGGTCTGCGCGCTGGTGCTGCTGCTGATCTTCCTGTCGGCGATCGTTGCGCCATGGCTCGGTCTGGAAGATCCGTACAAGGGCTCGATGATCCGGCGCCTTCGGCACATCGGCACAACAGGCTACCCGCTCGGCACCGACGAGCTCGGTCGCGACATGCTGGCGCGGCTGATCTATGGCGGGCGGCTGTCGCTTCTCATCGGCATTTTGCCGGTGATCCTCGCCTTCTGTATCGGCACCTCGCTCGGCCTCGTCGCCGGCTATGTCGGCGGCAAGCTCAACACCGCGATCATGCGCACGGTCGACGTGTTTTACGCGTTTCCGTCTGTGCTGCTGGCGATCGCGATCTCCGGCGCGCTGGGCGCGGGCATCCTCAATTCCATCGTGTCGTTGACCGTCGTGTTCGTCCCGCAAATCACCCGTGTCGCCGAAAGCGTCACCACCGGCGTGCGCAACATGGACTTCGTCGACGCCGCGCGCGCCTCCGGTGCCGGTCCCTTCACCATCATGCGCGTGCACATTCTCGGCAACGTGCTCGGTTCGATCTTCGTCTATGCCACCAGCCTGATCTCGGTTTCGATGATCCTCGCGGCAGGCCTGTCCTTCCTTGGACTCGGCACTAAGCCGCCGGAGCCGGAATGGGGCCTGATGCTGAACACCTTGCGGACCGCGATCTACGTCAACCCCTGGGTCGCTGCGCTCCCCGGTGCAATGATCTTCGCGGTCTCGATCTGCTTCAACCTGCTCTCGGACGGCCTGCGTAGCGCCATGGACATCAGGAACTAGCCATGAGCGAAACCAACCTCTCTGTCGCAATGCTGGAGCCGATCGAAGACCTCGGCGGCGTCGCCCAGCCGCTGCTCCAGGTGAACGGCCTGACCAAGCATTTCCCGGTGCGCGGCGGATTGTTCGCCGCAAAGCGCACCGTGCGTGCCGTCGACAATGTCTCCTTCTCCGTCGCCAAGGGCGAGACCGTCGGGATCGTCGGCGAATCCGGTTGCGGAAAGTCGACCACCGCGCGGCTGCTCATGCACCTGATGCCGCGCGATACCGGCGACATCATTTATGACGGCATGAGCGTCGGCCAGTCGCTCTCCTTGCGCGAGCTGCGCCGCGGCATGCAGATGGTGTTCCAGGATTCCTACGCCTCGCTCAATCCGCGCCTGACCATCGAAGAGTCGATCGCCTTCGGCCCGAAGGTGCACGGTATGGCCGACGGCGCCGCGCGCGCGCTGGCGCGCGAGCTGCTCGGCAAGGTGGGCCTGGTTCCCGCCAACTTCGCCAACCGCTACCCCCACGAGGTCTCCGGCGGCCAGCGCCAGCGCGTCAACATCGCACGCGCGCTGGCGCTCTCGCCGCGGCTGGTGATCCTCGACGAAGCGGTCTCCGCGCTCGACAAATCCGTCGAGGCGCAGGTGCTCAATTTGCTTGCCGATCTCAAGAGCGAGTTCGGCCTGACCTATCTCTTCATCAGTCACGACCTCAACGTCGTGCGCTACATCAGCGATCGCGTGCTGGTGATGTATCTCGGCGAAGTGGTCGAACTCGGCCCGGTCGACCAGGTCTGGGACCAGCCGGCGCATCCCTATACGCGCGCACTCCTTGCCGCGATGCCGTCCTCGGATCCGGACCGTCGCACCGAGACGCCGCCGATCACGGGCGATCCGCCCAATCCGATCGATCCGCCCTCGGGCTGCCGCTTCCACACCCGTTGCCCGTTTGCGGAGCCGCTCTGCGCAAATGCGACACCAAAACTCACCGCGCTCGATAGAATGGGCCACGAGGCCGCGTGCTACATGGCGATCCCGGGTTCAGGCCATAGCCGCGCGCCGAAGGAGGAAACCGTATGACGAGACCGACGACAAAAGAGATCAAGGCGACGGCACAGGTCGCCGGTGTTCCCGTTGACGACGAGATCGCGACGCGCATCTCCAACTCCATCGGACCGGCCTTCGAGGGCTTTGCGGCCATTGCCGGCACGTTGCCGTTCGATCTCGAGCCCGCGCTCTATCCGATCGCGCAGGCTGCCAAGGTCTCGAAATGAGCATCGAGCCCGCATTGATGACGCTCACCGAGGTCGCGCGCGCGATCGCGATGAAGCAGGTGTCCTCGCATGAGGTGACGCGGGCGCTGCTGCATCGCATCGCGCAATGGCAGCCGCACCTCAACGCCTTCATGTCGATCGAGGCAGAGGCGGCGCTGAAGGCCGCCGATGCCACCGACGCCGAACTGGCCAAGGGGGAAGTCCGCGGGCCGTTGCATGGCGTGCCGCTCGCGCACAAGGATATGTATTACGACGCAGGCCACGTCGCGACCTGCGGCTCGCTGATCCGCCGCGATTTCGTTCCGACAGTGACCTCCACCGCCTTGCAGCGGCTGAAGGACGCCGGCCAGGTTCGGCTCGGCACGTTGCATCTCGCCGAATTTGCCTATGGCCCGACCGGCCATAACGCCCATTACGGCCCTGTTCGGAATCCCTGGAACGTGGCGCACATCACCGGCGGCTCGTCTTCGGGTTCGGGCTCGGCGGTCGCGGCGCGACTGACCTATGCCGCGCTCGGCTCCGACACCGGCGGCTCGATCCGCATGCCCGCGCATTTCTGCGGGGTCACTGGACTGAAGACCACCGTTGGCCGGGTCAGCCGCGCCGGTGCGATGCCGCTGTCGCAGTCGCTCGACACGGTCGGCCCGCTCGCCCGCACGGCCGAGGATTGCGCGCTGCTGCTGGCCCTGATGGCCGGTCCCGATCCCGAGGATTCGACCGCGAGCCGTGAGCCGCTGTCTGACTATGTCGGCGCGACCAGGGGCTCGCTGAAGGGCCTCAAGGTCGGCGTCCCCTCGTCCTTCTATGTCGATGATCTCGACGGCGAGGTGGCGCGCGTGCTGGACGAGACCATTGCAGTGCTCAAGCGCGAAGGCGCCGACATCGTCACGGTCGAGCTGCCCGATCAGCGGCAATTGTCCGCGGCAAGCCAGCTCGTGCTTGCGGCCGAAGCCGCCGCCTTCCACAAGCGCTGGATGATCGAGCGGCCGCAGGATTACGGCCCGCAGGTGTTGATGCGGCTCCAGAACGGCCTTGCGGTCCCCGCCATCACCTACCTCGAGGCGATGCGCTGGCGCGGGCCGGCACTGGCCGCGCACAACGCTGCGACATCAGGTGTCGACGCGATCATCGCGCCGGCGTCTCCGGTGCCGGCGCCGACGATCGAGGAGAGCGACGTCGGCGGCGGGCCGAACGCGCCGGCGCTGTTGCAGCGGCTGACGCTGTTCACCCGTCCGGTGAATTACCTTGGCCTGCCGTCGCTCACGGTGCCCTCGGGCTTCACCAAAAATGGTCTTCCGATCGGCATGCAGCTGATCGGCCGCTCGTTCGATGAAGCGACGCTGCTCACCATCGGCGCCGCATTCCAGCGCGCCACCGATTATCACGACAGGCTGCCGAAACTTCCGTCATGACAAAGCTCGTCGAGATCTCAGGCCTGAACATCCGCTTCACCGGCGAGCGCACGGTCTATGCCGTGAACGATCTCAGCCTCTCGCTCGGCGACGGCGAGGTGCTGGGCCTGCTCGGAGAGTCCGGCTCGGGCAAGAGCGTGACCTTGCGTGCACTGATGCGGCTGTTGCCGAAGAAGCGCACGCAGATCACGGGCAAGGTCAACGTCATGGGCCGCGACGTGCTTGCGATGAACGAGGAGCAGCTGTCGTCGTTCCGCGGCCAGACCGTGTCGATGATCTTTCAGGAGCCGGCGCTCGCGCTCGATCCGGTCTACACCATCGGCGCGCAGATCGCCGAAAGCGTGGTGCGCCATGAAGGCAAGTCTTATGCGGAGGGCCGCGCGAGAGCTCTGGAGATGCTCGACGTCGTGCGCATCCCCTCGGCCAAGCGGCGGCTGGATGCCTATCCGCATGAAATGTCCGGCGGCATGCGTCAGCGTGCGATGATCGCGCTGGCGCTCGCCTGCCGGCCGAAGATCCTGCTCGCGGACGAGCCGACCACGGCGCTCGATGCCACCGTGCAAATCCAGATCCTGCTGCTGCTGCGCGAGCTGCAGCGCGAGTTCGGCATGTCCGTCATCTTCGTCACCCACGACATCGGCGTCGCCATCGAGATCTGCGACCGGGTCGCTGTGATGTATGCCGGCCAGATCGTGGAGCAGGGCACGCTTCGCGACATCGTCCGCTCACCGGTGCATCCCTACGCCAAGGGCCTGCTCGCCTCGACCGTCCACGGGGCCAAGCGGGGACAGCGGCTCGAGACCATCCCCGGCACCCCGCCGTCGCTTGGCGAGAGGCCGCACAACTGCTCCTTTGCGCCCCGCTGCGCCGTGGCCCAGCCGCGCTGTCTGGAGCAGCTGCCTGGGAGTGTGGAGGTCGGGCCGGGCCGGGCGGCACGGTGCGTGCTGGCGGAGCCGGTCACCGCGTTGTCTTGATATTTTGCGCCCCAAGCGGGAGCGGGAACAGCATTCAGACCTCGTTCATCCCGGTTCCGCTTCCATGGAACCGTTCACGGAGAGGGACCTCACTTATGTACATTTCCAATGAAGGCCTGCTTGTCATCCTGTTCGTCGGCCTCGTGGCTGGCTGGTTGGCCGGCAAAGTGGTGCGCGGAACCGGGTTCGGCATCATCGGCGACATCGTGATCGGCATCGCCGGCGCGCTGGTGGCAAGCTTCCTGTTTCCGAAGCTCGGCATTCACATCGGCACCGGACTGATATCGGAGATCGTCTATTCCGCGATCGGCGCGGTCATCCTGCTGCTAGTGGTGCGGCTGGTCCGCGGCGGCGGCCGATTCTAATGGCGCCCGAGTTCAATTGATCGAACTTTTGACCTCTCCCCGCCTGGGGAGAGGTGACATGTCTGCAAGAAAAAGCCGCAAGATCGTGAGATTCCGGACTTGCGTGCAAGGTCGGTCGAGGGTGATGTGGGCTATAGGGGTCCCGGGTGTTCGACTGCGTTGGGCGATGAGCGCAAACGCGATGTTAATCCGGGTCAATTACTCCTGAATTTGCCTTTGAAATCAGGGGCTTTGGCCCCTACCCGAAAGAGATCAGACTGATGGCAGCCGTTCCCGGCGTCCGCCGCTCAGAGCTCGGTGATGCGCTGCGCGCCTGTCGCACGGCGTTTGTCGGCGTCGGCTTGATGAGCTGCATGATCAACCTGCTCTATCTGACCGGGTCGATCTTCATGCTGGAGGTCTACGACCGGGTGCTGCCGAGCCGCAGCATTCCGACCCTGGTCGGCCTGATCGTCCTCGCCAGTTTCCTCTACATGGCGCAGGGCGTGCTGGACATGATCCGCAACCGGATTTTGGGTCGGGTCGGCACCGCGCTGGACGAAGCCTTGAACAAGCGGGTGTTCGACACCATCGTCCGCCTGCCGCTGCTGGTCGGCAGCCGCAACGAGGGGCTTCAGCCGCTGCGCGATCTCGACAATGTCCGCTCCTTTCTTGGCAGCATGGGCCCGAGCGCGTTCTTCGACCTGCCCTGGCTGCCGCTCTATCTCGCCATCTGCTTCGCCTTCCACGTCATGATCGGCGTCACCGCGCTGGTCGGCGCCGTCATCCTGGTCGGGTTGACGCTGGTCACCGAGTTCATGTCCCGCCAGCCGGCGAAAGACGCGATGGGGCTTGCCGCCCAGCGCAACGATCTCGCCCAGGCCAGCCGCCGCAATGCCGAAGTCATGGTGTCGATGGGCATGGCCGGCCGGATGAACGCGCGCTGGAGCGAGGCCAACGAAAAATATCTCGACGGCAACCAGCGTGCGAGCGATGTCGCCGGCGGTCTCGGCGCGGTCGCAAAAGTGCTGCGCATGATGCTGCAATCGGCCGTGCTCGCGGTCGGCGCCTATCTCGTCATCCACCAGGAAGCGACCGCCGGCATCATCATCGCCGGCTCGATCCTGTCGGCCCGTGCGCTCGCGCCGGTCGATCTTGCCATCGCGCACTGGAAATCCTTTGTCGCGGCACGCCAGAGCTGGCACCGCTTGACCCGCCTTCTGGAGCAGATGCCGGCGCAGACGATGCCGACCCAGTTGCAGGCGCCCACCAGCCGCCTCTCGGTCGAAGGCATCGCCATGGTGCCGCCGGGCGACCAGCGCCTCATCGTGCAGGACGTCACCTTTGCGCTCGAAGCCGGCAACGGCCTCGGCGTGATCGGACCGAGCGGCTCCGGCAAGTCGTCGCTGATCCGCGCGCTGGTCGGCGTCTGGCAACCGGTTCGCGGCAAGGTGCGGCTCGACGGCGCGGCGCTCGACCAATGGGCGTCCGACATGCTCGGCCGCCATATCGGCTACCTGCCGCAGGACGTCGAATTGTTCGGCGGCACCATCGCGCAGAACATCAGCCGGTTCGATCCCGAGGCCACCTCCGACGGCATCATCGCCGCCGCCAAGGAGGCCGGCGTGCACGAGATGATCATCAAGATGCGCGAGGGCTACAACACCCAGGTCGGCGAGCAGGGCACGGCGCTCTCCGCGGGCCAGGCGCAGCGCGTGGCGCTGGCGCGCGCTCTCTATGGCAACCCGTTCCTGATCGTGCTCGACGAGCCCAATTCCAATCTCGATACCGAAGGCGACGAAGCGCTGACCCGCGCCATCCGTGCGGCACGCGAGCGCGGCGCCATCGTCGTCGTGGTGGCGCACCGTCCGATCGGCGTGGAAGCGGTCGACCAGATCCTGGTGCTGCGCGACGGCCGCATGCAGGCCTTCGGGCCGAAGGAGCAGGTGCTCGCCCAGGTACTCCAGCCGCGCGTGACACCGCCGGCGCCGATCAAGATCGTCAGCGAAGGCGGAGCCAAGGCATGAGCACGATGGCGCTCGGCGGCGCGAAGCCCGCCGCGAAGAGGACCGTACGGCAGTCGATCCGGTTCCACCTGATGCTCGGGCTTGGGATCGTGCTGGTCCTCCTGGTCGGCCTCGGCGGCTGGGCTTCGACGGTGCAGATTTCCGGCGCGCTGATCGCGCCGGGTCAGATCGTGGTCGAATCCAACGTCAAGAAGGTCCAGCATCCGACCGGCGGCGTCGTCGGCGAGCTGCGCGCGCGCGATGGCGACGTGGTCAAGGCCGGCGACATCGTGGTGCGGCTCGACGACACCGTCACCAAGGCCAACCTCGCCATCGTCACCAAGAATCTCGATGCGGCGCAGGCGCGTGCGGCGCGGCTCCAGGCCGAGCAGCGCGGGATCGACAGGATCGACTACCCGCAAGCGCTGCTCGATCGCAGCAACGATCCCGACGTCAAGGCGCTGCTCTCCGCCGAAACCAAGCTGTTCGACGTCCGCGTCAACGGACGCGCCGGCCAGAAGGCGCAGCTGCGCGAGCGCATCCAGCAGCTCAACGAGGAGATCGAGGGCCTCTCCGCGCAGGAGCGGGCCAAGGACAGGGAAATCTCACTGGTGCAGCAGGAGCTCGTGGGTGTCCGCGATCTCTATGACAAGCATCTGGTGCAGATCTCCCGCCTGACCACGCTCGAACGCGATAGCGCCCGTCTCAACGGCGAGCGTGCGCAATACATCGCCTCGCGCGCGCAGGCCAAGGGCAAGATCACTGAGACCGAGCTGCAGATCATCCAGGTCGACAAGGACATGGTCAGCGAGGTCTCCAAGGATCTGCGCGAGACCAACGACAAGATCGGCGAAATGATCGAGCGCAAGGTCGCCGCCGAGGACCAGCTTCGCCGCGTCGACATCCGCGCGCCGCAGGACGGCATGGTGCTGCAATCGACGGTGCATACCGTTGGTGGCGTCATCACCGCCGGCGACGCCCTCATGCTGATCGTGCCGCAGGCCGACGATCTCCAGGTCGAAGCCAAGGTCAATCCGGTCGATATCGATAAGCTCCAGATCGGCCAGAAGACGCTGCTGCGCCTGTCCGCCTTCAACCAGCGCACCACGCCGGAGCTCAACGGCGTCGTCAGCCGCGTCTCGCCCGACGTCACCACCGACCAGCGCACCGGCCAGAGCTACTACACCATCCGCGTTTCGCTGTCCGCAGAAGAGGTCGCCAAGCTCGGTGACTCCAGGCTGATCCCCGGCATGCCGGCGGAAGCCTTCGTCCAGACCGGCGACCGCACCATGCTGTCCTATCTGATGAAGCCGCTGCACGACCAGTTCATGCGGGCGTTCCGCGAGAAGTGACGCGGGGAAGCGTCGCCTCCTTTCGTCATCGGTAGCGTAGCGAAGCAATCCAGGTTGCCTCCGCGGCGAGATTTCTGGATTGCTTCGCTACGCTCGCAATGACGGGGGGCTTCTTTCTTGCTTTAGTTTTCTTGCTATAGTTCGATTCAGCCCCAGCAACCCGGCATCGAACAATGCAATCCGTCCAATCCCCACCCTCCGTCGCCACCGAATCCTTTTCCGACGCCGGCCTCGCCGTCGCCCGCCTCGAAGAGATCTACGAGCGCAACACGAAGTTCCTGCGTGATCGGTTCGAAGCTTACGTCAACGGCGAGGCAATCACGACGCGGGTGCGGGCCTTCTATCCCTTCGTCCGTGTCACCACCGCGACGCATGCGCGGCTGGATTCGCGTCTCGCCTACGGCTTCGTCGCCCGGCCCGGTGTGCACGAGACCAGCGTCACGCGTCCGGATCTGTTCCGGACTTATCTGACCGAGCAGATCGGGCTGTTGATCCAGAACCACGGCGTCCCGGTCGAAATCGGCGAGTCCAGCGAACCGATCCCCGTTCACTTCGCCTATCGCCGCGACATCAACATCGAAGCCGCCATCACCACCAGCGAGAACTCGCCCGTGACGCGATCGCTGCGCGATGCCTTCGACGTACCTGATCTGGCCACCATGGACGATGCCATCGCCGACGGCACTTTCGAGCTCCAGCCCGGCGCGCCCGAGCCGCTGTCCTTGTTTCGGGCGGCCCGCGTCGACTACTCGCTGCGCCGGCTCTACCACTACACGGGCACAGATCCAGAGCATTTCCAGAACTTCGTGATCTTCACCAACTACCAGTTCTACGTCGACGCCTTCGCGCAGCTCTGCCAGCAGCGGCTTCAGGCTGGCGAGGCCGGCCTCGATGCCTTCGTCGCTCCCGGCAACGTGATCACGCGCAGCGGCGGCGCGTCGACGGGCGTTGCGCCCGCGCGCGCGCCGCAGATGCCGGCCTTCCATTTGGTCACCCCCGGTTATCGCGGCATCACGCTGATCAACATCGGCACCGGTCCGTCCAACGCGCGTAATGTCACCGACCATGTTGCCGTGCTGCGGCCCCATGCCTGGCTGATGCTCGGCCATTGCGCGGGCCTGCGCAACACGCAGCGGCTCGGCGACTATGTGCTCGCCCACGGCTATGTGCGCGAGGACCATGTGCTTGATCGTGAGTTGCCGCTGTGGGTGCCGATCCCGGCGCTCGCGGAGATGCAGGTCGCGCTCGAGGAGGCGGTCGAGGACGTCACCGGGCTCGAGGGGTTCGAGCTCAAGCGCCTGATGCGTACCGGCACCGTCGCGAGCGTTGACAACCGCAATTGGGAGATCAGCGGTCCCGATGTCATTCGCCGCTTGTCGCAATCGCGCGCGGTTGCGCTCGACATGGAATCGGCCGCGATTGCCGCCAACGGCTACCGCTTTCGCGTCCCCTACGGCACGCTGCTGTGCGTCTCCGACAAGCCTCTGCACGGCGAGATCAAGCTCGCAGGCATGGCCAGCGAATTCTACCGCCGCCGCGTCGGCCAGCATCTCGAGATCGGCTTGAAGGCGCTGGAACGGCTTAAACAGCAGGAATCCGAGCGGTTGCATTCGCGAAAGCTCCGCAGTTTCGCTGAAGTCGCATTTCAGTAGGCCATGGATTGCCTTTGCTGCTGACAAGCAGCGGGATTTTCGGCATTTTCGGCGCGGGGTCGACCGGGACGACTTGATGCCACTCATGCGCGACAGGATCATTGGCCATGATCTCGAACGGCTCGCCTTTCGCTTCACCATGCTGAACGACGGCGAGGTCGTACACTGCCAGATCAGCGACGCCGCGATGGACGAGCTTGCGGGCATGCAGGGCACCGAAAGCAGCGCGCGGCAGGCCCAGTTCCTGTCGCTGCGCGAGACCATCGAGCGCCTCGCCTCAGACCTCTACGACGAGGCGCCGCGGGTCAGGGGTCATGTGGTGCGGATCTTTACGCGACATTTGCAGCGGTAGTGCCGCTCCGGGCTCTGCCGTCATGCTCCGGGGCAGTTCATCGGTTGGTCAAGATCTGGTCTTGCCGGGCTTACCTTCCCGCAACGTGCCCGGCGGGCTGAGGACCGCGTCTCTTGCATCAGCTGTCAAACATGATCACGCTGCGCAGCGTCTTGCCGGCCTTCATGTTGGCAAAGCCTTCGTTGATCTCGGAGAGCTTCAGCTTGGCCGAGATCCAGTCCTCCAGGTGCAGCCGGCCGCGCAGGTAGAAATCCACCAGCCGCGGCATGTCGACGCGAAAATGGTTCGAGCCCATCGATGAGCCCTGGATCCTGCGCTCGCGCAGGAAGTCGAAGCCATGCAGCTCGATCTTCTGGCCGAACGGAATCATGCCGACGATGGTGGCCGTGCCGCCGGAGGCAAGCATGCCGAAGGCCTGCTCCGCGGTCTCCTTGCGGCCGAGCACCTCGAACGAATGATGCACGCCGCCATTGGTGAGATCGCGCACCTGCTTCACGACGTCGCCGTCTGCCGGATTGATGATGTCGGTGGCGCCCAGCTTGGTCGCGAGCTCGAGCTTGGCCGGATTGGTGTCGATGGCAATGATGCGGCCGGCGCCGGCGATCTGCGCGCCGTTGATCGCAGCCATGCCGACACCGCCGCACCCGATTACGGCTACGGTCTCGCCGGCCGTCACCTTCGCCGTGTTCACGACCGCGCCGTAGCCGGTAATGACGCCGCAGCCGATCAGCGCCGCAAGATCGAGCGGCATCTCCTTGCGGATTTTGACGATCGCGTTCTCGTGCACCAGCATCTGCTCGGCGAAGGACGACAGGTTGAGAAACTGATGCAGCTTCTCCGAGCGTGCCCATTGCATTCGATTGGATGCCCCCGGCAGCAATTTCACCGTAGTGTCGGTGCAGAGCACCGTGCGGCCCGTGGTGCAATTGTCACAGGTGCCGCAGAACACCGAAAGACAGGTGACGACATGATCACCGGGCTTCACATAAGTCACGTCGGAGCCGACCTGCTCGACGACACCGGCCGACTCGTGCCCGAGCACCGCAGGCAGCGGATGCGGATACAGGCCTTCCATGAAGTGCAAATCGGAGTGGCAGAGACCAGCGACCGACGTCCGGATCAGGACCTCGCGCGGGCCGGGCTTCGGCAGGCTGACATCCTCGATGACCAGGGGTTTGTTGACTTCATGGAGGACGGCGGCCTTCATCGAGCACTCCCTATCGCTTTTTTGCTTTGAACGCGGGTGGCAGCCTACGCTGCCAGGACCAGTTCGCCAACCTCGCTCATGCTACCGGCGCGATCGCCGAGGAGAAGCGCCGCGATCTTCTGCTGCACGGGATTTTCCGTCAACCGGAACGGATCGCTCGGCGACACCCGGTGATCGATCACCAGCCGCGACAACAACAGCCTTCGCGCATCGCCACGCATGTCGTGAATACGATGTGCCTCCCAGGCGAGCGCGACGGCACTGGCGACATGATAGAGCAGGCTTGTGGCGCGGCGCGCATCGGCCTCGTTGTCGGCCGCGCTGGCGACCTCGCGCGCGAAGCCGACCGCGCGATCGGTGAGAGTGTGCAGCCGGTCGCGCCAGGCCTGCGGCACCGAGGGGCTGTCATCGAGGCGGGCGTGCAGATCGGCTGCGAGCGCGGATTCGGCGCCGTGGCGGCCGACCGCGCGCCTCAGCGCATCGATCGCGACGATGTTGCCGGTGCCTTCCCAAACCGAACCGAGATGCGCGTCCCGCAGCAGCCGAGCGGTCGCGAATTCCTCGATATAGCCGATGCCGCCGCGCATCTCGAGCGCATCGCCACAAACCTTTCGCGCGTCCCGGGTGGCGCGGAATTTCAAGGTCGGCGTCAGGATGCGCAGCAGTGCGGCTGCATCCTGGCTGCCGGCCTCGGCACGGTCGAGCGCGTCCGCGGTGAGAAAGCTCATCGACAACGCTTGCTCGACCGGCAGCATGATCTTCAGTATCTGGCGCCGGCCCAGCGGCAGGTCGATGATGCGGTTGCCGAACACCACACGGTTTTTTGCCACCGTCATCGCGTCATGGTAGGCCCGCCGCATCAGCGCGGTGGATTTGACGCCATTTGACAGCCGCGACGAGTTCACCATCTCGGCCATCTGCACGAAGCCGCGGTCGAGCTTGCCGACCGCGTAGGCGATCGCGCCTTCGAGCTTGATCTCACCCGAGGCCATCGAGCGCGTGCCGAGCTTGTCCTTCAGACGCACGATCCGGTAGTGGTTCTGCGAACCGTCGTCGAGGAAGCGCGGCATCAGGAACAGGCCGACACCGCGCGTGCCGAGGCCGGCGCCTTCGGGGCGCGCCAGCAGCATCACGATTTTTGCGTCGGCGTTCGAGCAGAACCATTTTTCCCCGGTAAGGCGCCAATGGTCGCCTTCCTGCACGGCCGTCGTGGTCAGCGTGCCGACGTCGGAGCCGCCTTCCTTTTCGGTCATGAACTGGCCGCCTTGCGTCAGCTTGCTCATATCGGTCTGGGTCAGGCCATCGAGATATTTCGCCTTCAGCGCCTCGGTGCCGAAATTCGCCAACAGCTTGGCGCAGCCGTCGGTGACGTTGATCGGGCAGCCCATGCCGAATTCGGTCTGGTTGAACAGGAAGGTGAAGGCGTGCTTGGCGACGACGGGATACTTGTCCGGCCAGCCCATGATGCCCTTGCGGATCGAGAGCGCGTGGATGCCGAACTCGCCGAACGCTGCCTTCTCCAGCTCGCGATAGGCCGGGTGGTATTCGATCCACTGCAAATCGCGGCCGAACTTGTCGCGCTGGTGCAGCACCGGCGTGTGCCGGTCGGCGAGCCGCGCGCAATCGTCGAGATGTCCGCCGGCGAGTTCACCAAGGCGATCGAGATGCGGCTCGACGTGGCGGAATAGCGTCTCCGGCAGATGGATGCGCAGGAGATCGGTGAGGGCTTGGTCGGCGCGGTAGAAATTCATGCCGGTAGTGTCGGGAGCCAGCAGTCCGGATGGTGCGGCCGCGACCTGTTTTGCCTGCGCAGGGGCCGGCTTGTGCATGATCGTCCTCTTCGTTTCCGCCTTGCGGTCATTTTGCGCTGATTTGGCGCTTGCCGCTTGAGATGATGTCGATCATGCTCCAGTCGCGAAAGCGGATAAAGCCGCAAATTGTCAGGGAGGCATGATCGCCGCGTCGGAGCAATTCGCTCTGCGGAATTGTGATCCTCCCCGGGTGGTTGTCCGCGCGGACCGTGCATAGATCAGCGGCTTCCCGTCTTCGAGAGATCACGTCATGGAACACCCGAAATACAAGATCGCCCTCATCGTCGGCGCCGGCGAAGGCCTGAGCGCCTCGCTGGCGCGGCTGTTGTCCGCCCAGGGCATCCGCGTCGCACTGGCCGCGCGAAAAATCGAGAAGCTCGGCGCACTCTGCAGCGAGACCGGCGCCAAGGCCTATGCCTGCAACGCCACCGACCCTGATGAGGTCGAACGCCTGTTCGGCCTGGTCGAACGCGAGATCGGTACGCCCGATTTGGTCGTCTACAACGCGAGCGGCCGGGCGCGCGGGCCGTTCGTCGATCTCGTTCCGGCCGACGTGGCGCACGCCATTGCGGTCAGCGCCTATGGCGGCTTCCTGGTGGCGCAGCAGGCGGCCAGGCGCATGCTGCCGAACCAGCACGGCGCGATCCTGTTCACCGGCGCTTCGGCAAGCGTCAAGGGCTATGCGCAGTCCGCGCCATTCGCGATGGGCAAGTTCGCACTGCGCGGGCTGGCGCAGAGCATGGCGCGCGAATTGTCGCCGCAAGGCATCCATGTCGCACATTTCGTGATCGATGGCGGCATCAGAAGCGCAGCGCGCACGGAAGCGCCGGAGAAGCCGGATTCGATGCTTGATCCCGATGCCATCGCGGAGAGCTACTGGAACGTGTTGCAGCAGCCGCGCAGCGCCTGGAGCTGGGAGCTGGAGCTGCGGCCCTGGGTCGAGAAGTTTTGAGGCAAGCTGCCGTAGGGTGGGCAAAGGCGCATAGCGCCGTGCCCACCATCAACCACGAAACAGCAAATGGTGGGCACGCTTCGCTTTGCCCACCCTACAAGGGCGGGAATCATGAGCACGGAAATCACCATCGATACCGGCACCAACGAACTCCTCTGCGCGATCCGCGATCGCGTCGCATTGATCACGCTGAACCGGCCGGAGGCGCGCAACTCGCTGTCGGACGCGCTGACCCCGGCGCTACGCACCATGATCCGCTCCTGCGGCGAGAACCCCGATGTCGGCGCGCTGCTGATCACCGGCGCGGGCGAAGCGTTCTGCGCGGGCGGCAACGTCAAGGGCATGGGCGCGCATCGCGACCCGAAGAAGCTGGAAATGTCCTTTGACGACAAGGTCGCCGATCTCCAGGAGCGGCAGCGCCTGCTCACCGGCGCGCTGGTGTCGGTGCGCAAGCCGACCATCGCCGCGCTGCCGGGGCCGGCGGTCGGCGCGGGGCTCGCCATCGCCATGGCCTGCGACATCCGCATTGCCGCGCAATCGGCCTTCGTGGCTACCGGCTATGCGCGCATTGCGCTCAGCGGCGATTATGGCATCGCGTGGCTGTTGACGCGCCTCGTCGGCACCGCGCGGGCACGCGAGCTGCTGTTCACCGGCGATCGGGTCGATGCTGCCAGATGCGAGGCCATCGGCCTCGTCAACCGCGTGGTGCCCGACGACAAATTGCAGGCAGAGGCCTTTGCGCTGGCAAAATCCCTCGCTGAAGGTCCGCGCCTCGCGCTGCGCTACATGAAGGACAATCTCGACGAGGCCCTGCTGTTCGACTTCGAGACCGCGCGCGACCACGAAGCCGAACGTCTGGTCCGCCTGACCGCGACCGCCGATCACAAGGAGGCGGTGCAGGCCTTCATCGAGAAGCGCAAGGCGGTGTTCACGGGGAAGTAGGGAGCCGTAGCCCGGATGGAGCGAAGCGAAATCCGGGACGCTTCAGCTGAAGCCCGAAACCCGGATTGCGCTTCGCTCCATCCGGGCTACGAAGAATAAAAAAAAGCCCGGCGCTGTTTGACCAGAGCCGGGCTCGAGTGGTGTCAGACCGAGGCTGAGGGGCTATCGGCCTGACGGGAAAGGGCAACGAGACGCCAACTCGCGCAGGGAATGTCCTTCGGTGCGACGGAAATCTCCTTGTCGAAGCGCACCAGCTTCCAGTCGTCAGGATGATTGACGAAGGCGAAGTCCGATTTGCGCGCGAGCGAGATCATGGCCGCGTTGGAGCGCAGCGTGTCGCCGAACATGTGGTCGGCGCCAAGCGCGGCCGCGCGGCATTCGAGATTCTTCATCAGCGCGGTGGCGATGCCGTGGCCCTGCCAGCGGTCGGCAACCGACAGACCGAATTCAAGCGTCGCGGTTTCGGCATGCAGTGCGTAGCGCGCTTCGGCGACGATGGTCTCGAAGCCGTCGACCATCATGGTCGCCACCACGGTAAAACGCTCGCGCTCGCCGACCTGGAGGAATTCGTGCAGCAGGCCCTGCGGCAGTTCGCTGATCGCGCCGAAGAAGCGGTTGTAACGGGACCGCGTCGAGAGCGAGCGAAAATAGTGCTGGAGCTCCTCGGTGTCGCGCGGTTCGACGAAGCGAACGCGCAGCGCCTCGCCGTATCGCGTGCGCAGCGTGTCAGAATATTGCTTCAGATCTTCCAGGCGAAGGATGCTCATGACACGCGCACTCAAGGGGACCAAAGGCAAAAGGGACCGCCGGCGCCCCACAGTCAGGCGGCGCCGGCCTGGCGGCCAATCAGGCCCGCCAGAAGGGTTTGTCGGCCTCATAGGCCACATCGCTCCAGGACAGCCCGACGTCCTGAAGGTCACGCGCGGACCAGTTGGTGAGCTCACGCCTTGTCCGGTAGCGCTCGTGCCAGACGTGAAGGGTCTCGCCGATCTGGTGGATCAGCCCGGGCGCATGATGATTTGTCATCGAATTCTGGGTCAAAGTAGACATTGTCAGCTCCTAGAGCTAAGTTGACCGCTACTATCTGCTTGCTGGTGCACTGCGACAAACGACAATTTGTACTCCTTCGCATGAAATAACGTCATGTATCCTGCTGCCAGATGACTGCCAGATTGCCCTCCCTCAACGGATTGCGGGCCTTTGAGGCCGCCGCGCGCCATCTCAGCTTCACACTGGCTGCGTCCGAGCTGAACGTGACCCAGACCGCGATCAGCCATCAGATCCGCAGGCTCGAGGAGGAGCTCGGCATCCGCCTGTTTGTCCGGCAGAACCGCGCACTGGCGCTGACGCCGGAGGCGCGCGACTATTTGCCGGGCGTCCGTGCCGCCTTCAACGACCTTCGGCTGGCCACCGACCGGCTGCTGCGCAAGGACGACGACAAGGTGCTGACGGTCTCGACGCTGGCATCGCTGGCCGCAAAATGGCTGTTGCCGCGGCTGACCGATTTCCAGGAGCACCATCCCGGCATCGACGTCCGTATCACCACCTCGACCAGCCTCGTCGACTTCCAGCGCGACAATGTCGATGCCGCGATCCGCTACGGCCGCGGCCAGTGGCCGGGTCTGCGCGCCGACTGGCTGATGGCGGACGAGCTGTTTCCGGTGTGCAGCCCGTCTCTCTTGCGCGGTGACAAGCCGTTGCGCTGTCCCGAGGACCTCAAGAGCCACATGCTGCTGCACACCTCCAACGCCAACAGCGACGACTGGCGGCTGTGGTTGACGGCGGCGGGTCTGCCGGCCGACATCGCCAGGCAGCCCGGCATCACCTTCGACATGATCTTCATGACGATCCAGGCCGCCATCGACGGCATCGGCGTGGCGATGGGGCGGACCTCCTACGTTCAGGACGACATTGCCAAGGGCCGGCTCGTCGTTCCCTTCAAGATCGCGCTGCCGGCCGATGCCGGCTTTTACCTGGTCGCGCCGGAGGGCCGCCGCGAAGCGCCGAAGCTCGCCGCATTCCGTGAGTGGATGATCGCCGCAACGCGGAATAAAGCCTGAAAAATCATCAGCTTCCGCGGCAAAATCGATTGACTCGCACCCCCCCGCGCGGGAAGGGGTAAGACAGATTGTCGCAGCAATAATCCGTCGCCTGCCGTGAAGTGAGTTCCGGTCCGGCCGCGTCTTCAGGGGAGTAACGCCATGGCTGGACCAGCAGCATCGACCAATCCGCCCGAGATCAAGTCGCGCATCGGCGCGATCCTGCGCGCAACGAGCGGCAATTTCCTCGAGCAGTTCGACTTCTTCCTGTTCGGCTTCTACGCCGCCGCCATCGGCAAGGCATTCTTCCCGTCCAGCAACGAGACCGCCTCGCTGCTCAACACCTTCGGCGTGTTCTGGCTCGGCGCATTGATGCGTCCCGTCGGCGCGATTGTGCTCGGCGCCTATATCGACCGCATCGGCCGCCGCAAGGGCCTGATCGTCACGCTCGGCATCATGGCCGTCGGCACCGTCGTCATCGCGTTCTGCCCGAGCTACGCGACCATCGGCATCGCCGCGCCTGTCATCGTGCTGATCGGCCGTCTGCTGCAGGGCTTCTCCGCCGGCGTCGAGCTCGGTGGCGTGTCGGTTTATCTGTCGGAGATTTCGACGCCCGGCAATCGCGGCTTCTACACCTCGTTCCAGTCGTCGAGCCAGCAGGTCGCGATCTTTGTCGCCTCGATCCTGGGCTACCTTCTATCCGAGGTAATGCCGGCCGACACGGTGGCCGCATGGGGCTGGCGCATTCCGTTCTTCGTCGGCTGCCTGATCATTCCCCTGATCTTCTTCCTGCGGCGGACGCTCGAGGAGACGCCGGCCTTCCTCGCCATGAAGAAGCATCCGACGGCGAACGAAGTGTTCGCCTCCGCACTCGCCAATTGGCGCATCGTCCTTCTCGGCATGATGATCGCGGTCCTGACCACGACGACGTTCTACTTCGTCACGGTGTACACGCCGACCTTCGGCAAGACCGTGCTCAAGCTGTCGAGCCAGGATGCGCTGTTGGTGACGCTGCTGGTCGCCGTGACCAACTTCTTCTGGAATCCGGTCGGCGGCGCCTTGTCGGACCGCATCGGCCGCAAGCCGGTGCTGATCACCATCGCCTGCCTGTCGCTGGTCACGGCCTATCCGGCGCTGCACTGGCTGGTGGCAGCGCCGAGTTTCGGCAAGCTGCTCGCCGTCGAGATGATGTTCTCGTTCTATTTCGGCGTCTACAGCGGCACCATGCTCGGCGCGCTGGTCGAGATCGTGCCGGCGCATGTCCGCACCACCTGCTTCTCGCTCGCCTTCGCGCTCGCGGCCGCCCTGTTCGGCACCTTCACGCCGTTCGCCTCGACCCTGCTGATCGAGCACACCGGCGACAAGGCCTCGCCCGGCTTCTGGCTGATGTTTGCGGCGCTGCTTGGCGTCATCGCGGCCTCGGTCGTGTATCGGGGCGGCGGCAAGGCGGTGCCGACATATGATGCGGTGGTCGAGCCGGTGGCGGGACACTAGGACGGTGTCATTTCTCCTGGTACTCCCGTGGCACGATGGACTCCGGGCTCGCCCTTCGGGCGCCCCGGAATGACCGCGGGAGCTTACAACTCCACCACCACGTAGTCGCTCTCCACGCTGACCGGAATCGTCTCGGCGACATACGGCCCCTTCACCACGCTCGCACCCGGCTCGACATGAGCCGGGTAGGCCTTCACGCGGAAGCGGCGGGGGTCGCAGTAGGACTGGCCGGTACGGATGTCGAACTCCCAGCCATGCCAGGGGCAGCGAATGATCTCGCCGAGCTTGGTATATTCGATCTCGCCCGGATCCTTCGATTGCGCGAGCCCGATCAAGGGTCCCTCGCACAGCGCCGCGCCCTGATGCGGGCAGCGGTTCATCAGGCCGAAATATTCACCCTTGATGTTGAAGATTGCGATCGGCCGTCCGTCGATCTCCAGAAATTTTCGCGTGCCGGGCGGAAGCTCATCGACCGCGGCAATCACATGCCGCGCCATCAAGCGATCCCGTACAGCTTCTTCGCATTGCCGAGATAGAACGCCTCGCGGTTGTCGTCACTGACGCCCGCGGGCAACACGCGCGACGGCTCGTCGTAATCCCAGTGCGGATAGTCGGTGGCGAACAGGAGCCGGTCCCAGCCGATCCACTTGATGACGTCGAACAGGTCCTCGCGCCGCTCCGGATCCTCCATCGGCTGCGTCGTCCACCACACCTGCTCGCGGATATATTCCGACGGCGGCCGTTTGACATGCGGCACCTCGCTCCGCAGCCGCTGCCAGACTTTGTCGAGCCGCCACGCCAGCGACGGCGCCCAGCCGAAGCCGGCCTCGATCATCACCATCTTCAATTTCGGGAAGCGCTCGAACACGCCCTCCAGTACCAGGCTCGCAAGCGCCGATTGCTGGCACTGCGAGTGGCCGACCATCTCCTCGATGTAATAGGAAGGCCAGCCCGACGGCGTGATCGGGTTGCCGCCGAAGCCGAAGGCGTGGACGCCGACGGGAAGGCCGGCCTCTTCCGCGGCCTGATAGATCGGCCAGTAGCGGCGCTGGCCGAGCGGCTCGACATTGCGGCTGAGCAGCAGCACCTGGACGAAATTCTTGTCGCCGGCGCGCTCGCGGATTTCCGCGGCGGCCGACAGGCCGTCCTCATTGCCGACGACGATGGACGCCTTCAGCCGCTTGTCCTTGCTGGTCCATTTGTCGATCTGCCAGTCGTTGATCGCCGAGCACAAGGCGGCCGAGAGCTCGTGGTTGCGGATGCCCTGCCCGGTGTTGAGCGGATTGAGCACGCCGAGCTGCACGTTGTGGGGATCGAGCAGCTGCTTCTGCATGAAGGACAGCGAGGAGCCCTGCGGCCCGCCTTCCGGCGGATAGGCGTCGCGGCGCGAGGCGTTGGGTTGGGCCTTCGGATAGGGCGGACCTTCCATCATGCCCTGATAGGCATGGACGCCGTAGACTTCGAGATGATGCTGCCAGCGTTTGGCGAGGTAAGGATAGAGTTCGGCGCGGGTCGCGCGTGCCGGATGGATGTCGCAGTCCGCGATTGCGGTTTTGACGGTCAGTGGGGAAGCGGCTTCGGAGCTTTCGCGGAACTGAATATTCATCGCCTTGCCTCCTTTGGCAGCGGCTAAGTCAGGCGGGGATAGGTCGCATGCGGATTATCGATCATGATCTTGCGCACGAGATCGGGGGTGAGACCTGCGGGCAGCGCCTCCTGGCCGTCGAACTGCCAGTGCGGATAGTCGGTGGAGAATACGACCAATTCGTCCGACTGCATATGATCAAACAGGCGAATTAATGTCGTCTCGTCCGGCGGCGCATCGAATGGCTGTAACGAGAAGCGGATGTTGCTGCGCACAATGTCCAGCGGCGCGCGATCGACCCATGGCGTCTCCATCCGCACCCCACGCCAGAACTTGTGCAGGCGCCACAGAAATGGGGAGATCCAGGACACGCCAGATTCCAGCATCACCATCTTCAGTCGCGGATATTTGGCGAACACGCCCTCGACGATCAGGCTGGTGAGCTGGGTCTGGAACGCCTGGGCCTGACCGGCATAATCCTCGATGTGGTAGGAACCCCAGCCCACGGCGGTCGGCGGATTGTGATAGGCGGAACCGGCATGAATGCCGATCGGTAATTCCAGCCGTTCTGCCGCCTCATAGATCGGCCAGAGCGCGCGCTTTCCGAGCGGCGTATCGCCCATCACCAGCATCAGCACCTGCACGAAGCGGCGATCCGCCGCACAGCGCTCGATCTCGGCGACGGCCTTCTCGACGCTTTGGGTGGGGATCACGATCGAGCCGCGCAGCCGCGGGTCGCGATCGAGCCATTCCTTCACGAGCCAGTCGTTCAGTGCGCGGCAGAAGGCGGCCTGCAGATCCTCGGAAAACACCATCTGCACGCCATAGAGCGGATTGCAGATGGCATGCGAGAGCTGAAAGGGATCGAGCACATGGCGCTGCATGTCCGCAAGGCTCTCGCCCGGCTTGCCGCTTTCGGGGCGCCAGTCGGGCCGCGCCGTGATCGGCGAGTTCTGCGGGTAGGATTGCGAGATGAGATCGACCATGCCGCGCGTCGTCACCTGATCGCGCCAATAGTCGTTCAGGTACGGCAGCAGGCTGGTCAGATGCGGCACGGCCGGATGCACATCGCAATCCACCCCGCCGGCGATCAGGGACGCCATGACGTGTCCTTCACGTTTCCTCGTCGCGTCTTCTCGCGGGCGGCGCTTGGCCGCTCCGCCTCTTGACTGCCATTCAAGCAGGCCTGCCCGTTGGCTGCAACTCGGCCAAGGCCGCTGTCATATGCTAGAAAGGCCGAGCTCGGTTGCGAAGGCATAAGGGGTCAAGGAATGAAAGAGCTCGTCGGCGTTGCGGAACAGGTCGCAGCGAAACTGATAGCGCGCAAACAGACAATTGCCGTGGCGGAATCCTCGACCGGCGGCCTGATCTCGGCCAGCCTGCTCGCGGTGCCCGGCGCGTCCGCCTATTTCCTCGGCGGCGCCGTGGTCTACACCCGCGATGCCAGGCGCGTGCTGATGGATATTTCGGACGAAGGAATGAAGGGCTTTCGTTCCTCGTCGGAGCCCTACGCGCAGCTGCTGGCCGAGCGGATGCGCAGCCGCTTAAACTGCGACTGGGGCCTGTCCGAGACCGGCGCGTCCGGTCCCACCGGCAATCGCTACGGCGATGCGGCGGGCCACAGCTGCATGGCGGTCGCCGGGCCCGCGATCGAGGTGATGACGCTGGAGACGGGCAGCAACGACCGCTTGGCCAATATGCAGATGTTTGCGGCGACAGCGCTGAAATTGCTGCTGAAGAATCTGGAGCAGTGACCTGGCGCGCCGTCGCAACGACGAACGCATCAATCGTCGAACATCTTCGGCGGCACGAACCCGCCGAACTCGAGTTCGATCAGCTCGGCGAGCTTGAGCGGCGTCCGGTCCTCGAGGAAGGGCCCGATGATCTGCACGCCGACCGGCAGCCCGTCCTTCGACAGGCCGAGTGGAACAGCCGTTGCCGGCAGGCCCGTCAGCGTGGCAATGCCGGGCCACGCAAGCTGGTCCGGATAGGCGTGGTCCTTGCCGTCGATATTGATCCGGCGCTTTTCCTGCTCCGGCGAATGATCATGCGGATAGGCCGGCGTGGGCATGATCGGACAGATCACCGCATCGAATGTCCTGAACAGGTGTCGCCATTGCGCGCGTAGGCCGGCGCGGGCGCCTTCGTCGAATACCCAGGCCTGATGCGTGCTGGTGATACCACGCAGCCGTTCGGCAGCGAGGCTCTTGTCGTCGGGCGAGAGCTGCGCTGCACCGGCACGCGCGCCCGCGAGATCGTCCGGCGGAAGGAAGGCGCCGAGGAAGCTCATCAGCATGCGCATGTAGAGGCGAGAGGCATCGGTGAAGTCGGGAAACAGAGGGCTTTCCCGCGTGATGCTTGCACCTGCGCCCGCCAATTGTTTCGCCAGCTTCTCGATCGTGCTGCGAATATCGGCATTCGCAGGCAGCAGCGGATGGCTGTCGATCACCAGCACGCGGAAATCCTTCAGCGCGCGGTGTCGCGCCTCCGGCAGCGCGAGCTTGTATCCGATGCCCAGGTCCAACGGATCGGGGCCTGCCATCACGTCCAGGAGCAGGGGCAGGTCGACTGCGCTCCGCGCCATCGGACCGATCACCGCCATGTCGCGCTCCATCGGGATGGCCGGAAAGGGCGGCGGCGTGTGGCCGCGCGTTGGACAGAGATTGTAGGTCGGCTTGTGCGCATAGACCCCGCAGTGGAAGGCGGGCACGCGCAGCGAGCCGCCGATGTCGGACCCGAGCGAGAGTGGTCCGTAGCCTGCCGCCAGCGCCGCAGACGAGCCGCCCGACGAGCCACCCGGCGTGCGGCCGAGATCGAATGGATTGTTCGTCGTGCCGTAGATCTCGTTGTAGCTCTGCCAATCAGCTAACCCCACGGGCACGTTGGTTTTGCCGAGGATAACGCCACCGGCCTCCTTCACCCGGGCGATCGACAGCGCGTCGTCCGCCGGCTTGAAATCTTTCTGCGGCGTCCAGCCCCAGCTCGTGGGCAGGCCGGCGATGTTGAAGGATTCCTTGATCGTCATCGGCAGGCCGAGCAGCGGCTTGCGCTCGCCGCGCGCCAATGCGGCGTCCGCCTCGCGTGCGGCGTCCAGCGCGCGATCAAAATCCCGCACGCAGATCGCATTGACCTTGCCGTCGTGCCGTTCGATGCGATCGATCGCATCGCGGGTGAGCTCGACCGCGGAAACCTTCTTGGCGGTCAACGCGGCCGACAGTTCGACCGCGCTCTTGAAGCTCCATTCGGATTTGGCCATGGCGCATCTCCTGTTCTTCTTGTCGAACGATGATGCGCAGTTTGGCCCAGCACCGCAACCGCCGTTTGATCGCGATTGACATGTGAGCAAGACGGAACGCGGTGAGCCAAGCACCCACTCGCAGTCATCGCCCGGCTTGACCGGGCGATCCAGTATTCCACCGGCGCCGATCGGACGCGGAGAGGTCGCGGCGTACTGGATGCCCCGGTCAAGCCGGGGCATGACAACGTCCTACGCGGCGCCGATCAAGATCCCCACCGCCAGCACGATCGCGCCGCCGAGCACGATCTGGAACACGGCCTGGAGGAACGGCGTGTCCATGTAGCGCGCGCGGATGAAGGCGATCGCCCACAATTCGAAGAACACGACAATTCCGGCAATTCCGGTCGCGATCCAGAATGCGTTGGCCCAGCTATCGGGCACGAGATAGGGCAGGGTGTGCCCAAGGCCGCCGAGCGTCGTCATCAAGCCGCAGGTGAGACCGCGCAGCCAGGGCGAACCACGTCCGGTTAGCGAGCCGTCGTCGGACAGCGCTTCCGCAAAACCCATGCTGATGCCGGCACCGATCGAGGCGGCGAGGCCGACCAGAAATGTTTGCCAATTCTGATGCGTGGCGAAGGCAGCCGCAAACAGCGGCGCCAGCGTCGAAACCGAGCCGTCCATCAGGCCGGCGAGACCTGGCTGCACATATTGCAGCACGAACATGCGCCGGTTGGTGCGGTCTTCCTCGGCGCGCACGTCTGAACTCAGGATCTGGTCCGTTAGCTTCGCCGCCACCTCTTCGTGGCCTTTCTCGGCTTCGGCCAGATCGCCGAGCAGGCGGCGCACGCCGACATCTTGCGCCTGTTCAGCGGCCTTCACGTAAAAGCGCTCGGCCTGCAATTCCATTGTCTCGACTTCCCTGCGGATGGTGTCGAGCGGCAGGTTTTTGGTGAGCCAGACCGGACGGCGGCGCAGGAAGCCTTTGACATCCTCGCGGCGGATCGGGGGCAAATGCGGACCGAAGCGCTGCTCGTACATTTCCAGCAGCATGTGGCGATGGCCGCGCTCTTCCTCGGCCATCTGCTCGAAGATCTTGGCGGAGTCCGGATAGCGCTCCTTCAGGTCTTCGGCGAAGCTCATGTAGATGCGGCTGTCCTCCTCCTCGGAGGAGATCGCGACCGCAAGCACCTCGCGTTCGGTCAGATCGGCAAAATTCTTCACGGCGGCCCTGTCTGATTAGTTTAGAACAATTCTAAACTATATAGGGCGCTTGGGTTCCCGGGTCAAACCACGCCGCGGCTCTTTGCTAGGAAATCGAGTAGCAGTCGGCTTACCTCGGCCGGCTGCTCCTGCTGCACCCAGTGACCGGCGCCGTCGACGAGGTGGCAGCCGAGCAGCTTCGTGCAGGCCCGCGCCTGCATGGCCTCGAACACGCCGGGACGCTGGTAGGTGCCCCAATCCTGCTTGCCCGAGATGAAGCAGGAGGGGACGTCGATGGTGCGGCCGGCTAGCAACTGGAGCTGGTTGTTGAACGCACCCGATGTGCCGCAGCGATACCATTGCAGGCCGCCCTGGAATCCAGTGCGGCCATATTCGGCGCTGTAGTAGCCGAGCTCGCGGTCGGGCAGCCATTGATTGGCGGCGATCGCGGACGGCGATGGCATCTCCTTTGCGACCGTCTCGGCCATGGTCTCGTTCAGGTCCATCACATAATAGGTCGGCAGCTTCGCAAGCTCATTCGCCGACCAGGACTTCAGCGGATATGGCTTGTTGTCGGTCCAGTCCGCGCTCTTATGGTGATAGTAGGCCCGCAGGAAATCATGCACGCCCTGCGCCGCGCGGTGCATGTCGGCATTGGCCGGGCGTGTCGCATAGTACCACTGATAATGCTTGCGTGGACGCGGCAAGGCGGCGAGCTCGCGATGCACGGGGTCTTCGGACGGTGGCTTTGCCGGCGCGTCGATCGTGTTGAACGGCAGCGGCGGCGCTCCGCCGAACGGCGCGCTCATCATCGTCACCGAACGGAACACGTCGGGCCGCATCAGCGCGCACCAGGCCGCGACTGGGCTGCCGAAATCATGTCCGACCACATCGACTTGCCTGTACCCGAACGCCGACACCAGCCCGAGCGCATCCCGCACCAGGTTGAAGAGCGAAAACGGCGCGAGGTCGCCGTCATACTCCGCACTCCATCCCGTCGTCCGGCCATAGCCGCGCTGGTCCGGGGCGATCACGTGATAGCCGGCCGCGCTGAGCGCCGGCATCACCTTGCGCCAGGAGAAGGCGAGCTCGGGAAAGCCGTGCAGCAGCAGGATGCAGGGCCGCCCCTTGGTCTCGAAGCCTGCCTCCAGCACATGCAGGCGCAAGCCGTTGATATCGTCGACATAGCGTGAGCGGATGCCGGCGGGGAGAGGGATCTCGGGGAGGTTGGTCATTGCTTTCTCCACACGGGTGGAATCGTAGGGTGGGCAAAGGCGCGCTTCGCGCGCCGTGCCCACCATCATTCTATAACGCGTTTGGCATGGTGGGCACGCTTCGCCTTGCCCACCCTACGGGATCTCGGCTAGATCACACCGCCGCGCAGACGAAGCCGCTGCCCTTGCGCCGGATCTTTCCTACCGACGGCGAGGGGAAATGCGCGGTGCAGCACAGCGTGTCGGTGTCGCAATAGCGTTCCAGGAAGCTGCGGCGCGTCGTTGCCGCCTTGGCCTGATCGAGGTCGAATTTCACCGACATCTCCGGATAGAGCGTCTGGATCGGCGAGTGCATGAGGTCGCCGGAGAACACGGCGTCGTCCTTGCCGTGTCCCATCGTGATGGCGATATGGCCCGGCGTGTGGCCCGGCGTCGGCAGAATACGAACGTGATCGCCGATCTGGTGATCGTTGCCGACAAGCTCGTGGCGTTTGGCCTCGACCACCGGCAGCACGCTGTCCACGAACGGCGGCACCTCCGCCTTCGCATTCTGCTCGGTCCAATGATCGAATTCCTGCTTGGCGAAGACGTAGCGCGCTTTCGGGAAGGTCGGCACCCAGCGGCCGTTCTCCAGCCGCGTGTTCCAGCCGACGTGATCGACATGCAGATGCGTGCACATCACGAAGTCGATGTCGTCAGGCGAGAATCCGGCAGCGTTGAGTCCGCGCAGATAGGTGTCGTCGGTCTTCATGTTCCATTTCGGACGCTGCGGCCGCGGCTTGTCGTTGCCGATGCAGCTGTCGACCAGAATGGTGTGGTGCGGCGTCTTGATCACATAGGACTGGAAGCACAGCATCAACGTGTCGCTGTCATCCAGGGCTTTCGCCTGCCTCATCCACGCCCGGTTCTCAGCCAGCAGCTCCGGTGTCAGCCCCGGCAACATCTCCAGCGCCGGCACGAACGAGGTTTCCTGCTCGACGACGCGATGGATGGTGAGGTCGCCAACCGCGTATTTCAGGCTCATGCTCGCTTCCTTGCACTCAGCGTGCGTCACGCACGGATGGAATGACGATGTTGGAGAGGACGTCGATCGCGGCCAGCCCTTCCTTCGGCTGGCCGTATTGGGCAGCGGTGGTCATCATGACGAGATCAAGCTCGGGCACGATGAAAATGCGTTGTCCGCCCCAGCCGAAGGCGCCAACCCATTTGATTTCCCTCCCGCCGGCCAGCGAGCGGCCCATCCACCATTGATAGCCGTAGAACAGCGTGCCGCCGAAATAGCCGATCGCCTGGAAGCGCGGTGCGATCGATTGTGCAATCCAATCGGCCGAGACGATTTGTTGGCCGTTCCACTGGCCGCGATCGAGCACGAGCTGGCCGAGCTTGGCGGCATCTCGCGGACGCAAGCGCAGGCCGGCGGCCGCCGCGATCTTGCCGTTCTTCGGGTAGGCCTTCCACGCGAAATCGGCGATCCCGAGCCGCTGGAACAGCGCCTCGCGCGCAAACGTCTCCAGCGGCTTGCCCGAGACGCGTTCAAGGATATTGCCGAGCAGTTCAGTCCCGCCGCCATTATAGGTCCAGAGCACATCCGGCGGCGCGGCGACCGGCCTTCCGAGCACATAATCAATCGGATCGGCTTCAAAGGTGAGATGCGGCTCGTCGTTGTTCGGATCGGTCCATGCCCGCGCCTCGTCCCATTTCATTCCCGAGGACATCGTCAGCAGATGGCGCAGCGTGATGGCCTCCCAGCCCGCCTGCTTCACCGCCTGATGGTCGGGGAAGAATTTGAGCACAGGTTCGTCGACGCCTTCGATCAGCTTGCGATCGATCGCGATACCGATGAGCAGCGAAACGACACTCTTCGATGCCGAACGCATGTCGTGCTTCGTCGTCGCGGTGAATTCGTGCTGGCCTTCCGGCTGTCCCCAGGGTTGATCGTAGCCGGCGAAGTATTGCTCGAAGACGAGCTTGCCGTGGCGCGCGACGACAACCGAATGAACCGAAGTCGCGCGTTGTTCGAGTCGTGCGGCGATCCCGCAAAGTTTTGCGCCGTCCATGCCGACGCTGTCGGGCGACGCAGTCGTCCAGCCGTCGTCGGTTGACGATGGCGGCTCGCAGGCGAGGTTTCGCTGTCCAGGCACCATGCCGTCGGCTTGCACGGAAGTGGTTGAGACGGTCAACGCGAGCATGAGGCTCGCGCCGAGAATGCTGAGGCGGGGGAAGCGATCGCGCATCATCCTTCTCCCGCAGTCGCGATACTACGCCGCCGGCGGCACCGAGATCTTCACGGAGGGCCGCTCCAGCATCTTCTGGTGGAACGCGTCGAGCTTCGGATAGGCCTTGCGCCAGCCGCAATCGGCAAAGCGGAAGTCGGCATAGCCGAGCACGCAGACGAGGCCGATCTGCGAGATGTCGAAGGGGCCGTTCAGCACCTCGGGCATGTTCTCGAAGCGCGCCATTCCGGTCCAGGCCCGGTTCCAATGGTCGTCCGACCACGCCTGCCATTGCAGGCCCTGCGGCCGCACCATCTTCTCGTAGCGGCACAGCAGCATGGAATCGAGCATGCCGTTGATCAGGGCATGATTGGTCTTGGCCTTCCAGCGGCGCGGACCGTAGTCCGGGATCAGGCTGCCGCCGGCCATCTCGTTGAGATATTCGACGATGACGTACGAGTCCAAAATAACGTCGCCGTCATTGGTGATCAGGACCGGTAGCTTCTTCAGCGGCGTGATCTTCGAATAGTCCTCGTTGGCCGTGCCGGGCGCGACGGCTGCCGGCGTGAACTCGATCTTGTCGATCAGCCCGAGCTCGATCGCGGCGATGCGCACCTTGCGGGCGAAGGGCGAGGCGGGGGAGAAGGTGAGCTTCATGGCGAGTATCCAAAAAATGAAAGTTTTAGTTCGTCATTGCGAGGAGCGAAGCGACGAAGCAATCCAGGCTGTCTCCGCCGGACGATCTCTGGATTGCTTCGCTTCGCTCGCAATGACGGCGTGGCGACAGTGATGATCGCGGCTTACGCCGCGACGATCTCCTGGCGCTGCTCGCCGAGGCCCTCGATGCCGAGCGTGATGACGTCGCCGACATTGAGGAAGGTCGGCGGCTTCATGCCGAGGCCGACGCCGGGCGGGGTGCCCGTCGTGATGATGTCGCCCGGCAGCAGCGTCATGAACTGCGAGACATAGGAGATGCACTTGGCCATCGAGAAGATCATGGTCTTGGTCGAGCCGGTCTGGCGGCGCTGGCCGTTGACGTCGAGCCACATCGGCAGGTTCTGCACGTCCTTGATCTCGTCCTTGGTGGCGAGCCAGGGGCCGAGCGGGCCGAACGTGTCGTGCGACTTGCCCTTGGTCCACTGACCCAGGCGCTCGATCTGGAAGGCGCGCTCGGAGACGTCGTTGCAGACGCAGTAACCGGCGACGTGGTTGAGCGCGTCGGCTTCAGAGACGTATTTTGCGCGCGTGCCGATGATCGCGGCGATCTCGACCTCCCAGTCGAGCTTGGTCGAGCCGCGCGGCTTCTCGACGGCGTCGTTCGGGCCGGACAGCGAGGTGTTGGCCTTCATGAAAATGATCGGCTCGCTCGGGATCTCCGCGCCGGTCTCCTTGGCGTGGTCGCTGTAGTTGAGGCCGATCGCGACGAATTTCGACATGCCGGTGACGGGGGCGCCGAACCGCGGCTTGCCGGAGACGGCGGGCAGCGAGGCCGGATCGAGCGCCGCCAGCTTCTTCAGGCTCTCGGGCGAATAGGCCTCGCCGGTCAGGTCCTTCACATGCGCCGAAAGGTCGCGCAACTGGCCGGATTTGTCGATCAGGCCGGGCTTTTCCGCACCCTTCTCGCCATAACGAACAAGCTTCATTCTCGTTTCTCCCTGGACTGGACCGATCGGTTGAACAGCTTCATGGAACAGGGCGGCGGGAAATTCAACCGCTCAAAGAGGGGCGCATTGCAGCCCTCTCAATTCGGGAGGTTCGTCCGGGGCACGAGACTAGGCCAGCGCCTCGAACCTGAATGCGTCCCCGTCCCGCTTGATGTGCCCGGCCGAAAAATGCCCGCCGATCACCAGCGTCGGGGTGTCGGCAAACCGGCCGAACAATTCGCGCCGCGTCGCGGCAGATTGGCTTTGGTCGGAATCCGCGGTCGAGGACCAGCCGAGATGCGCCATCTGACAGGGATGATGGGCAACGTCGCCCGTCAGCAGTCCCTGCTCGCCGTCCGACTGGATCAGAATGCTCATATGCCCGGGGCTGTGGCCGGGGGTCGGGATCATGCTGATCTCCTCGCTGAGCCGGTGGTCGCTCGCGACCAACTCGGCCCGGCCGGCATCGACGATCGGCTTCACGGAATCGCCAAACACGGCCTGCTTGTCCGGCTCGGTGGAATGGTCGCGCCAATGCTCGTACTCGGTCTTGCCGAAGACATAGCGCGCGTTGGGGAAGGTCGGCACCCACTTGCCGTCAACCCATTTCGTGTTCCAGCCGACATGATCGACATGAAGATGCGTGCACAGCACGGTATCGATACTCTCCGGCGGAAAGCCCGCCGCAATCATCGTCTCCAGGAACGGCGTGGTGCGATTGTTCCAGGTCGGGACGTTGCGGCCCTGCTTGTCGTTGCCAAGCCCGGTATCGACCACGATGCGGTGCGAAGGCGTCTCCACCACCAGCGAATGGATCGACATTTTCAGCCGGCCTTCTTCCGTGGCGAAATGCGGGATCAGCCAAGGCAGCTTCTGGATTTCTGCATTGCTCGCCAAGGGCAGAATGAAGCGGGTCGAGCCGACCGTCTCCAATTCCACGATCTTGCTGATTTTGACCCTGCCGACCTTCCACTGCATCCGGCGCATCCTCATGTTCTTGCTTTGGCGGGGAACATGCGCAGTTTCGCCGTCAGGCGCAATGGATCATCTGACGCGGTGCGGCGTTATCGCGGGAACCCAGGGAAAGACAAAGGGCCAGCCATGCCAGAGCTTGCGATTTCCGCGGAGAAGGTCGCCTTCATCATCGAAAAGGCGCGTGAATTCGACGTCAAGCAGGCGGATTCCGATCCAGATTCAGGCTCGAACGCGACTGATGACGACGCGGTCGACGTCCTCGAGGATGACGGCTCCGATCCGGTCGTCAACGAGCTCGGAAGTTTCATCGTGGCCTTGAACGAGGACGAGCAGATCGATCTCGTCACACTGACCTGGCTCGGCCGCGGCGACGGCACGATCGACGATTGGGACGATTTGCGCGCACGCGCGGTGGAGGCGCGCGCGGAGTATCGCAGTCCCCGGCGCGAAACGGCGCATTATCTGCTGGGTGAGCCGATGCTGGGCGATCTGCTCGCCGACGGGCTCGACGAATTCGGCGTCGACTGGACCGACGGAAACCCAGTCGCCGATTCATCCAGTCCGAGCCAGCGGGACGAAGACGAGCCCACCAAGCAACAGCGGTGATTCCGGCCGATATCAGCGCGCGCAGTCGACGACCACGGTGCCGAGCTTGTCGCCTTTCTCGACGGCGATATGGGCCTGCGCCGTCTCCGACAGCGCAAACTGCGCCGCGACATTGTGGATTCGCGGCCCCGCCGCCAGCCAGTTCGAGATGTCGGCCTGCGCCGCCGCGAGCAACGCCGGCGGCAGCGCGAACAAGACGAGCGAGCGGAGCGTGATGCACTTCTCCATCAGCTCGCGCATCGGCACGGTCGGCGTGCGGTTGCCATTCGTGGCGTAGACCGCGATGGTCGAATTCATGGCCATCAACTTCAGCGTCGTCGCAATGTTGCCGCCGAAATCGACATCGACCAAGTGGTCGACCCCGCGTCCGCCGGTGAAGGCCATCGCCTTGGCAACGACATCTTCGTCCCTGTAATTGACCACGAGATCGGCACCGGCTTGTCGCGCCTGCTCGCCTTTCATCGCCGAGCTGACGGTCGCGATCACCTGCGCGCCGCCCCATTTCGCGAGTTGCACGGCGTAATGCCCGACGGCACCCGCGCCGCCGGTGACCAGCACGGTCTTGCCGACGATCGGCCCGTCCGCAAACAGGGAGCACCACGCCGTCATTGCGGGAATGCCCAGCGTCGCGCCTTCCGCAAAAGAGAGATTGTCCGGCAGCGGCGTCACCAGGTGCTCGGCAAGCGCGATATGTTCGGCCGCGGTGCCAAAGGCGCGGCCGTTGCGCTGGCCGTTGAACAGCCAGACCCTGTCGCCGATCTTGAACCGTGTCGCGCCATCGCCGATCTGGTCGATAAAGCCGGCGCCATCGCTGTTCGGAATGACACGCGAAAATTCCTTCGCGCGATAGCTGCCCCCGCGCCGGCCGACATCGGCCGGATTGACGCCGGAGGCTTCCAGGCGAACACGAACTTCGCCTGGACCTGCGACCGGCGTCGCCATCTCACCATAGGTGAGGACGTCCGCCGCCGGTCCTGTCTCCTCGTACCAGACTGCTCTCACAGCGTTCCTGGGAATGCACCGCCATCGAGCAGAAGGTTCTGCCCGGTGATGAAGCCCGCCTTGGCGCCGCACAGGAAGGCGCAGGCGTAGCCGAACTCGTCGGGGTCGCCGAAGCGGCCCGCGGGATTGAGCTTGGCGCGCTCGGCCAGAACCTGGTCCGGCGTGATGCCGCGCTTCTCGGATTCGCCTTTCGCGGTGCTGCGCAGGCGGTCGGTCTCGAACGGGCCCGGCAGCAGGCCGTTGATGGTGACGTTGTTGATCACGGTCTTGCGCGACAGGCCGGCAATGAAGCCGGTGAGGCCGGCGCGCGCGCCGTTGGAGAGACCGAGAATGTCGATCGGCGCCTTCACCGCGGCCGAGGTGATGTTGACGATGCGGCCGAATTTGCGCGTCATCATGCCGTCCACGGTCGATTTGATCAGCTCGATCGGGGTCAGCATGTTGGCGTCGATCGCCTTGATCCAGTCGTCGCGGGTCCAGTTGCGGAAATCGCCGGGCGGCGGTCCGCCGGCATTGTTGATCAGGATATCCGGCTCGGGGCAGGCCTTCAGCACGGCCTCGCGGGCCGCCGGCGTCGTGATGTCGCCGACGATCTCGGTGACGGTCACATCAGGATAGGCCTTGCGGATGTCGTCGGCCGTCTTCTTCAGGGCCTCGGCGCCGCGCGCGGTCAGCGTGACGTGAACGCCGGCCTCGGCCAGCGAGATGGCGCAGGCGCGTCCGAGGCCTTTGCTGGATGCGCAGACGATGGCGCGGCGACCTTTGATCCCAAGATCCACTGTTTCACTCCCGTAATGTCAGCTAGGTTTTTAGAGCCGCTATTCTAGCCAACCTTGGCGCCGCTGATAAGGGATTGGCTCGCATCAAAATGCATGCACGCTCGCGCGGCGATGCAAATGTGCGGGCATCATCAGATGTGCCGCTCCTGCTTGAGACGGTCGATCGCGGAGGCCGCCTCCGGCGGCAGCGACTTGAAGCCCATCCGGCCGACCGTCGAGAACAGCGGCCGCAGGTGCGAACCGGCGAGAAACGGCGGCTCGCGGTTAGCCGGCACGATCTGGTCGAACACCAGCACCAGGGTGGTGGCGACGAGGCCGACCCTGATGGCGCCGAGCGCTGCGCCGCCAAGCCGGTCGCCGATGCCGGCCTGCCGTATCGTGTCGCTCAGCGCCAGCCGGCCGAGATGTCCAAACAGCATGCCGACTACCACGAAGATGCTGAAGAACCAGAGCCAGTTCTGCAACAGCGGCGCATTCGGATTGCCCGCGACCTGAGGGACGATCAGCGGCATCAACGCGACGGCGATGGGGGCGGCGAGGAGATAGGCCAGGATCGTCATGGCGCTGCCGAGCAGGCCGGTCCTGAAACCGAAGCCGATCGCGATGACGAACGCCGCATAGACGGCGAGATCGAAACTGTTCATGCGCGGGAGCCTGCCATGGAACGAGTGAACGCAGAACCAATCATTCCGGTTTCAGATCGTTAAAATCGTCTGTACTTTTCCTGGCTCCGACAGCTCAGGAGACACTACCGCATCTCCGCCCTGATCATATCCGCCGCCTTCTCCCCGATCATGATGGTCGGCGCATTGGTGTTGCCGCCGATCAGTGTCGGCATGATCGAAGCGTCGACGACGCGCAGACCCTCGACGCCGTGCACCTTCAGCGCCGGATCGACCACGGCCATCGCGTCGGTGCCCATCTTGCAGGTGCCGACGGGATGATAGACGGTGTCGACACGCGCGCGCAGGATGGCGCGGATGTCGTCGTCCGTTCTCACATCGGACGTGAACATGTCCTTCTTCTGCAACGCGCGCATCGCGGGCGTCTCCATCAGCCGCCGCGTGGTCTTGAAGCCGGCGACCATCGTCTCGAGATCCTCCGCCTCGCCCAAGAAATTCGGATCGATCATCGGCGCCGCCAGCGGATCGGCGCTTTTCAGCCAGACGCTGCCACGGCTCTTCGGCCGCAACAGGCAGACGTGGCACGAGAAGCCCGCCTCCTTGTGCTTCTTGCGGCCGTGATCGTCGAGCATCGCGATGATGAAGTGCAGCTGGATGTCGGGCACATCGAGGTCGGCTCGGGTCTTCAGGAAGCCGCCACACTCGGCGAAATTGGTGGTCATCAGTCCGCGCCGGTCCCGGCGATATCGCTGGATGGCGCGGAGCAGGGATGGCAGCCGGCCGAGCGATGAGTGGACGAAGTGCGGATAGTCGGAGGCGTAGACGAACACGAAATCCGGATGATCCTGCAGATTGCGTCCGACGCCCGGCAAATGATGCACGACGCCGATGCCGTGCGCGGCGAGCGCCTCGCCGTCGCCGATGCCCGACAGCATCAGCAATTGCGGTGACTGGAAGGCGCCGGAGGCGAGGATCACCTCGCGCCGCGCGCGCAGCTGCTTTGTCTGCTTGCCCTGGATGTATTCGATGCCGACCGCGCGCCCACCTTCGAACAGGATGCGCGTGGCATGCGCCTGCGTCTCGACACGCAGATTGGCGCGCTTGTCCATGTGGGGATGCAGATAGGCGCGTGCCGCACTCCAGCGCTCGCCATTGTGCTGCGTCACCTGGTAGCTGCCGAGCCCTTCGTGGTCGTCTTCGTTGAAGTCCTCGCGGATGCGAAACTGCGCCTCGCGGGCGGCCTGATGGAAGACGTCGTGGATCGGATTGTCCGAGCGCAGCCGGTTGACATGCAGCGGGCCGCCCTTGCCATGATAGGCGCCGTCGAAATCGGCGTTGTTCTCGGAAGCCTTGAAATAGGGCAGCACGTCCGCGTACGACCAACCGGCATTGCCGAGCGAGGCCCAGTGGTCGTAGTCCCATTTGTTGCCGCGGATGTAGACCATGGCATTGATCGCCGAGGACCCGCCGAGCCCCTTGCCGCGCGGTTGATAGCCGATACGGCCGTTCAATCCCTTCTGCGGCACGGTATCGAAGCCCCAGTTCGCGACCTTATATGGCAAAGCGAGTCCGAACGGCGTGGTGATCCGCCAATTGTCGTTCCGTCCGCCGGCATCGAGCAGCGTCACGGATGTCCCCGCATCCTCCGACAGCCGCCCCGCCACCGCGCAGCCGCCGGAGCCCGCGCCCACGACGACGAAATCGAATGTGTCCGTCACTGATGTTTCCCCCTCTTGCATTTTTCTTCTCGTCATTGCGAGCAAAGCGAAGCAATCCAGAATCCCACCGCGGAGACAGTCTGGATTGCTTCGCTGCGCTCGCAATGACGGGCAATTACGACATGAACCGCATCATCTTCTCCAGCCGCGCGATCTTGCCGCCGTAGGGCGGATAGAGGTCGGCGAGCCGGTTGAATTTCGAACGATAGAACACCGGCTTCAGCTTGCTGAAGGTGCGAAAGCCCCATTCGCCGTGATAGGCGCCGGTGCCGGATGCGCCGACGCCGCCCATCGGCTGGTTGATCTGCGCGAAGTGGAACAGGCAGTCGTTGATGGTGACGCCGCCGGAGACGGTACGCGCCAGCACCTCGTCGCGCGCATTGCGGTCCTTGCCGAACCAGTACAGCGCCAGCGGCCGGTCGCGGGCGTTGACGAAGGCGATGGCGTCGGCCGGTTCGCGATAGCCGAGCAGCGGCAGCACCGGTCCAAAAATCTCCTCCTGCATCACCGCCATGTCTGCGGTCGCGCCCGCGATCAGCGTCGGCGGGAATTTGCGGTGCGCCTTCCAGTTGGGATCGTCCGGCTTCGCCGGCTGCAGGATCTTGGCGCCGCGACGTGCCGCGTCCGCGACGAGATTTTCCAGCCGCGCATAATGTCGGTCGGAGATCACGGAGGTGTAGTCCTTGTTGGCGGGGTCGGTGCCGAACATGCGCCGCATCTGCGCGCGCAGTTTTTCGGCGAAGGCCTGCAGCGAGCGCTCGGGCACCAGCACATAGTCGGGCGCGATGCAGGTCTGCCCGGCGTTGAGCAGCTTGCCGTAGGCGATGCGCTCGGCGGCCTCTTCGAGGTCGGCCGAGGCGTCGATGATAACAGGCGACTTGCCGCCGAGCTCGAGCGTGACGGGCGTGAGATTGCGCCCCGCGGCCTCCGCCACCAGCCGTCCCACCCGGGTCGAGCCGGTGAACACCAGATGATCGAACGGCAGGTGTGCGAAGGCCTTCGCGACCTCGTCCTCGATGCCGGTGACGAACAGCTCCGCAGCGTCGAACCGCGCGGCGATCGCCTCCTTCAGCAGGCTTGCGAAATGGGCAACGTGTTCGCTCGGCTTGATGATGACACGGTTGCCGGCGGCGAGCGCGCCGATGGCGGGCGCGAGCGTCAGCTGCAGCGGATAATTCCACGGCGCGATGATGCCGACGACGCCGAGCGGCTGCGGCATCAGCCGGTTGCGCGCGGGCAGGAATTGCAGCGCCGTCGAAACGCGCTGCGGCGCCATCCAGCTGTTGAGGTGTTTCGTCGCATGACGGATCTCGGAGAACACCATCATGGTCTCGGCGATATTGGTCTCGACCGCGCAGCGGTGGCCGAAATCGGCCGAGATCGCCTGCCGGAAGCGCTCCTCGTTGTCGGCGACGACAGTGCGCAGCCGTGCCAGCCGGTCGAGCCGCTCGGCGAGGCCGGGCGCCGGCTCGGCCCGCGACCGCGCGACCATGGCATGGAAGGCGTCTTCGAGGGCTCGCAACGGGGCGCTCAGCGGGGATCGGTCCAAGGGGCGATCCGAGGGGCCGTCCAGGGCGTGGTCCATGGCGTTCTCCCCTTTTAAGTGGCGTTTCCGCGCGGTTTTGTTGCCAGCAAGCTGGCCCCTTGTGGAACTTCTGGCAAGGGCGGGCCAAACAGGCCGCAAATTCGTCCACCGCGCTGTCATAAAGTCGAAAAAAACGTCCCCGCAGCCCTTTCCAAAGGCACGTCGGGTTGGTACATACCGCCCGCACCCAACGGGCTTTGCCCGGGGTTGCCTTCCAAGGAAGCCTTCGGGACGGACGAAGCAAGCCACGCGAACAGCGCCGGCCCTTCATTCACCGTCCCCGGCACTTTCACGAAGGCAAAGCAACGGTTAACGCGGGGTGGAGCAGCCCGGTAGCTCGTCAGGCTCATAACCTGAAGGTCATAGGTTCAAATCCTATCCCCGCAACCAAGTTCGGACCTTACCGGTCCCGATCCGAAAATGGCCCGCGCTGAGCGGGCCATTTTTGTTTTGGCCGCGCTCCGGTGAAAACGTCGGCCGCAGCTTACGCAAGAGTGGGGGACGCCTCACTCCGGATAGCTAAGGATCATCTTCAGTAGCTTCGGAAACCGCGCATTGATGTCCTCTTCGCGCAGGACATTGCGGTGCTGGACGCCTTGCTTGGACGTCCGGATCAGGCCGGCCTCGCGCAGGATGCGAAAATGGTTCGACAGGGTCGACTTCGCCATGTCAGGGCAGGGCGCCGCCTCGGTGCACGACATGCAATCGTTCTGTGCGGCCAGGCTTTTGACGATCCGCAGCCGCATAGGGTCCGCGAGCGCTCCCAGCACCCCAGCCAATGAAATCTCGCTCCGCGGTGGGTGAACGAACTGCACCATGCACAAAATATAGCACCTCCCTTGAACTCATTCAATAGTTCATTAGTATTGAACTATTGAATATCGGCGTCGTGCCGGATGATGGAGAAGGTGATGACCAAGAGACTCGAAGGAAAAGTTGCGCTCGTGACCGGCGCATCCAAAGGCATCGGTGCCGAAATCGCCGCCCGGCTCGCGGCCGAGGGCGCGGCGGTCGCCGTCAATTACAGCTCCAGTAAGCAGGCCGCCGACCGCGTGGTCGCCGCCATCGTCGCCAAGGGTGGCAAAGCCGTCGCGGTCCACGGCAATCTGGCCGACGCCAAGGACGTGACAAGCGTGGTCGCAGAGACCGTAAAGGCGTTCGGCGCGATCGATATCCTCGTCAACAACGCGGGCATTTACGAATTCGCCCCGCTGGAGGCCATCACGCCTGAGCATTTCCATAGGCAATTCGACCTCAATGTGCTTGGCCTGCTGCTGGTCTCGGGCGAAGCGTCGAAGCACTTCAACGCCAATGGCGGAAGCATCATCAACATCAGCTCCGGCGTATCGACCATCGCGCCGGCGAACACAGCCGTCTACACCGCGACCAAGGCGTCGGTGGATGCAATCTCCGCCGTCCTGGCGAAGGAGCTGGCGCCGCGCAAGATCCGCGTCAACGCCGTCAACCCGGGCATGATCGCCACCGAAGGCGTCGTCTCGGCCGGCCTGCACGAAGGTGACATGCGCAATTGGATCGAATCCACCACCCCGCTTGGCCGCATCGGCAAGGTCGAGGAGATCGCTGCCGCGGTGGCCTTCTTCGCTTCGGACGACGCATCGTACGTCACGGGCGAGACGCTTCACGTCACCGGCGGCCTTCGCTGAACTTGTCGGCTTAAGGAGGAAATGGCGCGCCTTGCGCGCGCCATTTTTGCTCGGAGCGCAAAGGCAGCTCAGAACTGCGCAATAGCCTTCCCGTCCGCCGCCGACCAGGATCGACAGCGCCTCGGCGTGCGGGGAGATCCGGGAGTCATTGCCTCCCCCGTGCCTGTCGGCGAGCGCGGGAGGTGCGGCAGCCATTCTGACGCGTCGAATGCATCCGAAGTTCAGGGTCTGTGCGGACAGACCATCGTCAGATAGAGCAGCGTCGGCGCCTTGTCCTCGCCATCGCAATACTCCCACTCCAGCCGAATCTCATGCCGGTGCGCATAGGCGTCGCTCGCCTTGTGCGTGACGATCTTCGTCTTCATCGGGATCGGCGGCTCGGAGTTGAAGCACTTCCGGACGCAAGCATCAAGCAGATCGCATCGCGTCAAGGGGATGACGCCCGGCTCGTCTTTGGACAACGGGATCGTGTTGGGCTGGGTGCTGAGGTCGACGCGAGCCCGGCCCTTTTCCTTGTGCCAGTACGCCCCGCTCCCGGCGGGCCATTTGTCCGCCGGCGTCAGGATCAGGTGATACTGCCCGTATTCCAGGGTCGGCAAGTGGATGTCCGGGGACGCCTTGAGGATGTCCACGCTCCGCTGCATGTTTTCCAGCGGAAAATAATTGTCGTTCATCAAATCTTTGAATGGCTCTTCGCTATATACTCTCGCGCCCATTGTCTTTCCTCCAAATCTGGCGTCGCCGGGCGCAATATTTGGCTGTCCGGCAACACCGACCCACCCAATAGCCCGCCTTGCGCGGAATGAAGTTACCACCCAGCAGCGTACCCCGTCCATCCAAGGACCCTTCGTCAAGTGCGGTCTGTCGATTGTGTGCCGGTGTGCTGATTGCTTGGCAGCCGTCATCGAGTAGTCTTACATTCGTTGCTCGCGGCCTCTTGCACGAGCCAGGCCGCAACCGCTCGAAGGCGCTGGAATGCACTGCTTCACATGCCAGTCTACAATCACCCCAGGCGACAGCTGGTGCGCCAAATGCGGGGCGGCCGTGCGTCACCGCGTCGAACCGGATAGCGAGCGGCGGTTTGTGACGATCCTTCGTGCGGATGTCATCGATTCCACCGGTCTTGTTGCCGAATTGGAGCCGGAGGAAGCGGTCTCTCGCTTGGAGCCCGCACTGGCTGCCATGAGGGGCGCGGTGCGTCAGTTCGGAGGCATCGTCAGCAAGGAGCTTGGCGACGGAGTGGCAGCGGTGTTTGGTGCCCCGATCGCCGATGACAACCATGCCCCGCTGGCGTGCCATGCGGCCATCGAGCTCGTCCGGCGGGTTGCAGGCCTGGGGGATGCCGGGCTTCAGGTCAGGATCGGCCTGCATTCCGGACACGTCGTCGCCTATATGGTCGCCAGCGAATTCTCCAAAGTCTACGAGATCGGCGGCGCCGCCCAACATCTGGCCGCGCGGCTGGAAGCGGCGGCAGAAGCCAACCAGATCTACGTGTCGGAAGCTTGCCAGCAACTCGCGGACGGGCACGTCCGCTTCGATTTTCTGGGCCGCAAGGCATTGCGTGGCTTCGCGGAGCCCCTGCCGGTCTACCGGGTCATGGGCGCGAGCGACCTTTCGAGCTGGAGAGTGCGGCGGGCACGCAGTATTTCTCGGTTCGTCGATCGAACTGTCGAGCGCGCCTTGTTGAGACGCACGGCGGATAATGCCGGCTCGAGCCGACAGACCGTTCTTCTGCTGGGGGACGCTGGCATAGGAAAGTCACGACTGGCGCACGAATTTGCCCAGGACCTGAAGGCCGCGGGTTGGCGCCTGATCGATGCGGAGTGCAGCCCGAATTTGCAGGGAGCGCCATTCAGCACGCTCAAACGCGTGCTGCTTTCGATTTTTGAGACGACAGCAAGGGAAATGGGCAGCGCACGCGACCCTCGGTCCGATTTGCCGGTGATCGAACAATGCGCCGTCGAGGCTGTGCTGGACCTTCCGATCTCGCATCCGCAGTGGGATGAACTGGAGCCTCACGCGCGAGGACGTGCAATTTCCGACGCGAGCTGCGCCATTGTCGGGAGTGTAGCGCGTCACCAGCGCACAGTGCTCCTGATCGAGGACCTGCATTGGATCGATCGGGCCAGCGATACTGTGGTGGCTGCTCTGTCGTCACTACAGGCCGCCGGTCTTCTTGTGCTCCTTACAAGCAGGCCGGACGGCATGCCATTCTGGGTCGCGCGCTGCCAGGCTGAAGTCGTTGCGATGCGCCCATTGGACAATGATTCCAGTCGGGACATGCTGGGCGACATGCTCGGGTCATCGGACAATGCCGATCTGAAAGACCGGATCATTTCTCATACGGCCAACGTCCCACTCTTTATCGAGGAGGTCTGCCGTGGCCTCAAGGACAACGGCACGCTTCGGGGCCAGTGGGGCGACCTCGCTTTGGTCCGTCCGATCGACGAGCTTGGAATTCCCACGAGTATCCAGGGGGTCATTGCTGCGCGGCTCGATCGCTTGGCGAGGCCGGAACGCCAAATCTTGCAGATCGCGGCTACTCTGGGGCGACGATCCAGCGAAGCCATATTACGGAGCGTCGCGGCGCTCCCCGAAGACGTCTTTCAGACCTCCTTGGCGGCGCTTGATCGAGTCGATCTGCTGGTCAGGATCGATAGCGAATTGGAGAGCGTTCTTGAGTTTCGGCACGACATGGTCCGCCAAGTGACCTACGAATCGATGGTCGAAAAAGTGCGTGAAAGCATTCATTCGCGCATTCTATCGGCGCTAGAGTCCGACGGACGAAAATCCAGCGATTCTGACGAGCTTTGTTATCATGCGACTCGTGCAAAGGATTGGGACAGGTCCTTTGTCCACGGCCGGGCGGCAGCGCAAAAGTGTCTGGCTCGTTCTGCGTTTTCAGATGCTGCCACCTACTTCCAAACCGCGATGAAGTCGCTGGATATGATGCCGACGGGGCCTTCGCGTGAAGCTCGCGCGATAGATGTTCGTATCGAAGCACGCTCGGCCTTCATGGCGTCTGGATTGGTGGCCGAATGGTTTGAGCTTGGAAGAGAAGCGGAACGGCGGGCTAATGTCATAGATGATACTGCAAGAAAGATCGCCGCCATGACCGTCAGAGCGGCCGCCCAGAACTTTTACGGTACGCCGATCGAGGCGGTTGCAACCGGTGAACAGATCGTCAGCCTTGCGGAGCACGGGGGAGATCTCGGATGGCTCAACGTTGCGCTGTATGGCTTAGGGCAGGCCTATTTCCTCGCCGGACGCTACCGGGAAGCAGAGCGGACGGTCGCAAGAGCCTGCTATCGACTGGAGGGGCCAAATGCCGACGCCCCCAAGAGCACCATGCCTAAATATGTGCTCCTGCTCTGCTGCATGATGAAAAGCTTCACCCACACGGTGATGGGCGAGTTCGATCTCGCCGAGCAGCTTCAGCAACAGGCCGCCGCGATCGCGGAGGAAACCGGCCGCCCCTACGACCGTGTCGCCGCGGCCTATAGCGGCGGCTGGCTGATGCTCGGCCGCGGCGAGCCGGCGGCGGCCGCGGCCATTCTCGAGGACGGTTTTGTCCTGGCGCAGAAGCACGGCATCCGGCTGTTCGTGCCGGTGCTCGCCTGCCATCTCGGCATGGCCTATCTGGAGCAGGGGCTGTTCGACCGCGCGCGCGGCATGCTGACAGAGGCGCGGGAGGAGGCCAAGGCGGTCGGCTATACCTCGGCGGTGCTGCGCAGCTCGATCTACCTGGCGCTCGCCACCCACCGTCTCGGCGACGTCCAGGCCGCGCAGAACATGCTGCGCGAGGCGCGCAACACCGCGCGGCAACAGGGGTTCTCCGGGCTGGAGGCGGAGGCCCTGTTCGGCGAGGCCGTGGTGACGCCGCCGTTGGATGCGGAGGCCAAGGCGGCGATCCTTGGCGCCCTGCGCGCGACCATCGCGATCGCCGCCGAGAGCGGCGCGCTGCCGCTGCGGCACAAAGCCGAGGCGATGCTCAACGAAATGCAGGCGACCGATGACGAGCTCAGCTGACGGCAGCGGTGGCCGGGCCGCCATCGCGGGCCAAATCTGCCCGACGCGTCAAATAAATTCAGTAATCTTCGCAAGGACTTAGCTACTGTGCATGGGGTTGTTTTCGCTCTTTTATTTTGAAGGGCCCCCCATGGTGCAGCGCGGAGGACGGCACGCTGGTGCGGCCCGCTCCGATGACTATGCCCTTGCACGCGCAGCAAGGTCGGCTACCGTCGGCCCTGGCCACACGGCCAGGCGACTTTTGATTTCAATTTTTTAGCATCCGATTTTCCGGCGCCGCGACGGCGCGACGCCCACCGAACGAGGCGGGGCCATGATCACACGGGACCAGTCAGCGCTGCTCGCGCCGGTCGAGCGCGACCTGCGGCTCGATCTCTTCCGCGGCATCGGTCTGTGGATGATCTTCCTCGACCACATCCCGCACGACGTCGTGGCCTGGCTGACCTTGCGCAATTACGGCTTCAGCGACGCCGCCGAATTCTTCGTCTTCATCTCCGGTTATCTGGTCGGCTGGATCTACGGCCCGATCGTCGCGGGCGGCTGGTTTGCCGCCGCGCTGAAGCGGCTGTGGCGGCGCGCGGTCGAGATGTATGTCGCCCACATCATGCTGTTCCTGCTGTTCACGGCACAGATCGCCCGCACCGCGCGCCGCTTCGACAATCCGATGTACGAGCACGAGTTCAATGTCTTCAATTTCCTGTCGCATCCGGACGAGCTGATCGGGCAGGCGATCCTCCTGAAGTACAAGCCGGTCAATCTCGACGTGCTGCCGCTCTACATCACGCTGGTGTTCGCCTCGCCTTTCATCGTGTGGTGCCTGGTGCGGCGGCCGAACCTGACGCTCGCCGCGTCCGTGGTGCTCTACGTGCTGGCGCGCTGGTTCGACTGGAACGTCGCCTCCTATCCGCCCGGCACGCACTGGTACTTCAATCCGTTCTGCTGGCAGCTGATGTTCGTGTTCGCGGCCTGGTGCGGCATCGGCCAGATCGACAAGATCGCGAGATGGGTGTGGTCCAAGGCGGCAATGACGTTGGCCGCGGCCTGGCTGGCGTTCGCGCTGCTGATCGTGATGACCTGGCACGTCCCCTCGCTCGATGCCCTGATCCCGAAATGGATGATCAAGGCGATCTACCCGATCGACAAGACCGACCTCGACATGCTGCGCTTCACGCATTTCCTGGCGCTGGCAATCTGGGTGACGCACCTCATCTCGCGCAAATGGCGGACCCTGCACGGGGCCTGGCTGCGCCCCGTGATCCTCTGCGGTCAGCATTCGCTGCCGATCTTCTGCCTCGGCGTCTTCCTGTCGTTCTCGGCGCACTGGATCCTGACGCAATACACCAAGGGCGTATGGGAACAGCTCGCGGTCTCCGTCGTCGGCATCGTCATCATGATCGCCGCCGCCTGGCTGCTCGACCGGGCCGAACGGGTGCCGAACCTGTTCGTGAAGGTGACGGAGATCGAGGAGGCCGACACCGTCCTGGAAAGCGCGCCCGCGGACAGGTCTGCCGTGGCGCCCGCGGGTCATTGAGGATCGCCGGCCTGCATTTTCGTGGAGAGATCCAACGGAGAAGTTTATGTCCAGACTTGTGTTGACGATCGCCGGCACCCTCCTGCTTCTGATCTCGGGTGCATCGGCGCAAGCACCCTCGCCGGAGGCGATGAGCGCGGCGCGCAAGCTCGTGGTCACCCTGAAGATCGCGGATCAGTATCGCGCGCTGTTGCCGCAGCTCCTGCTCAAGCTGAGGCCCGTGGTCGCGCAGGACAGGCCGGAGATCGAACGCGACTATGACGCAGTGACGGCACCCGGCTCCGAGATCTACACTCCGGCCCTCACCTCGATGATCGACCAGGTCGCCGCTCTCTACGCCCAGAGCTTCAGCATCGACGAGCTGCGCCAGATCGAGGCCTTCTATGTCCAGCCGGCCGGGAAGAAGCTTCTGGAGAAGTCGGATGCGCTGGCGCAGGCAAGCGCGCAGATCGGCCAGGACGTCGGCCAGAAGACGGCCGACGAATTGAAGCAGCGTCTCATCGAGGCGCTGCGCCAGAAGGGGCACAAGCTCTGAGCTTGCCGCGCTCGCTGGCTGATTGACGCGGCCAGCGCCCGCGCGGCTCGACGTGTTCTTGGGGCCGCAAATCTATCTCGGCGCCTCCGGCGTGATCACGGGCAAGCCTGCGGCCGACAACATCCTCTCATTGATCCAGGCGCACAAGGTCACGTCGTTCTTCGCGCCGCCGACGATCTGGATCGCGGGCAAGCGCGAGCTGCGCCAGCGCTTCGTCGGCGGTGAACGCTCGACAAGGCGATCCAGAAGAATTTTGGGACTTGACGCATTCCTCTTCTCGCTCTCCCGCAAGAACAGGGAGAGCGAAAAAGGACGCCTCAATACTTCTTCACGTGGGCACCGAACGCGAACCACAGCGCCATCGACGCGAGGCCAAAACCGCCGAGCAGCAGGAACGTCGGGCCGTAGCCGATCCATTGCGCGATCCAGCCGCCAAGCGCGGGACTGAGGCTCGCGCCGATGCCCTGCACGGTGATCACGGCACCCTGGCCGAGATTGATGCGGCCGGTGCCGTTGAGCGCGCGCGCGACCATGCCGGGGACGGCAACCGTCTGGAGTCCCGTGCCGATGCCGTCGAGCACCTGCATCGGTACGACGCCCCACCAGCCCGTGACGAAGAAGGCGAGCACGCCGCGGATGGGCAGGAACATGAAGGAGACGAGGATGACAGGCCAGTAGTTGCGCTTGCTCGCCGCTTTCATGGCGATCAGCGACGTGATGATCATGACGCCTTGCGCGATCACCACGGTGGTCGCGACGAAGCTCGGGCCATTGGCTTGGCCTTCCGCGACCGCCGCCAGGCCATAGAGCGGAACGATGGCGGCATTGCCGAGATGAAACAGCGCGAGCGCCAATGCCAGCACCAGCAGCGCGCGGTGCTTGAGCAGCATCGTGAACGCGTCCGGCGCGCTGTCGGGATCGTCCTCCTTGCTGCCGCGCGCAGCGCGATCGTCGATCGCCTTGGCCGGGATCATCATCACGCAGGCGATCGCGATGGCGCCGAACACAGCCGCCAACACGAACACCGAGACGTAGCCGAACTTGTAACCCAGATAGCCCGACAGCGCGGCGCCGACCATGTTGCCGGCGTGGTTGAAGGCCTGGTTGCGGCCGTTGAGCGCGTTGAAGCCCTTCTGCTTGGCAATGCCGAGCGTGATGCCTGTGACAGCCGGCACGATCGCGGCGCTCGCAAGGGATTGTGCGACTTGCGAGAACGTCACTGCCCAGAAATTCTGCGAGATCAGGATGATCGCGGACGCGAGCACCACGCAGATGCCGGGAATCACGACCCACATCCGCTTGTTGCGGCTCGCGTCGATGAAGCCGCCGATCGGCGTGGTGATCAGCATGCCCGCGACATTGCCGATCGTCATCGCGGTGCCGATCAAGCCGCTCGCCCAGCCGCGCTCCTGGAGGAAGACGCCGACGAAAGGGCCGATGCCCGACTGCATGTCGGCCATGAAGAAGTTGAGAGCGAACAGGGGCCAGATACGAGACGAGGAGGGGGACCGCGATGTCATCGATACCAAAACGTGGTCTCAGCCGGGATACGGCGGGTGGGACATGATCCTTTCAGCCAATCGTTCTGGCGCGGACGAGAGTTTAACGGGCGCTGATCGGGTTGGTTCCAGGTTTCGCCCGGTCGGCGGGGCTTGCGATCACGGCCAGCAATTCCCTATTGACGTTGGATCGTCTTTGTCGGGAGTACGGCATGCCCCTCTGGACCTGCGAAACCTGCGGCGCGCAATTTCCGGGCGAAAATCCGCCAACGTCCTGTGAAATTTGCGAGGACGAACGGCAATACGTCGGCTGGAACGGACAGACTTTCCTCACGCGCGAGGCGCTCTCGGAACGTCACCGCATGGTCTGGCGCGACGACCTCGGCCTGACCGGCATCGCGCTCGAGCCAAGCTTTGCCATCGGTCAGCGCGCGCTGCTGGTGCCGCTCGCGGACGGCTGGCTGATGTGGGACTGCATCCCGCTGGCGACGCCGGAGGCGATCGCGCATGTGCGGTCGCTCGGCGGGTTGAAGGCGATTGCGATCTCGCATCCGCATTATTATGGCGCGCTCGCCGACTGGAGCGAGGCGTTCGGGGGCGTGCCGGTCTATTTGCACGCCGATGATCGCCAATGGGTGACGCGTCCGCATTCCTCGATCGTGCACTGGACCGGCGAAAGCCATCGCATCTCCGACGATGTGCTGCTGCTGCGCACCGGCGGTCATTTCGCCGGCGCCACCATGCTGCACCACGCGAGTGGTGCGGACGGCAGGGGTGCGCTGCTCACCGGCGATATCGCGCAGGTGACGATGGATCGCCGCTTCGTCAGCTTCATGTACTCCTATCCGAACTACATGCCGCTCAACGCCGCCGCGGTGCGACGGATTGCGGCTGCCATCGAGCCGCTGGCCTTCGACCGTGTCTACGGCGCCTGGTGGGATCGCAATATCGCCGCAGGCGCCAAGGCCGCATTCGCGGCCTCTGTCGCGCGCTATCTGGCCGCCATCGCATGAGCCGGCGCGAGACCGCATTTATCTTGCTGGTCCACAATAAATGGACTATAAGTACAGTTATTAAGCGTGACGCGACGATGCGTCTGCGGGACCGGCATGATCGATGCATCGCTGTTTCCGCGGCGCGCTTGCCGCGTGAGCGGGAGTTCGGTCCATGACGGCAGGGCGCGACTACGAGATCTTCGAGGCCGGCGACGTCGCGCTCCGGTCCGGGGTCGTCGTCCCTTCGCTCAAGCTCGCCTACAAGACCTACGGCACGCTCAGTCCGGACAAGGACAACGTGATTCTCTATCCGACCTCGTTCAGCGCGCAGCACGCCGACACCGAGTGGCTGATTGGCCCCGACGGGATGCTCGACCCTACGCGGTACTTCATCATCATCCCGAATCTGTTCGGTAACGGGCTGTCGTCCTCGCCGTCGAATACCGCCGCGCCGTTCCCGATCCTGACCTATCACGATGCCATCGCGGTCCAGCACCGGCTGCTCACCGAGCGGTTCGGCATCTCGAAGCTTGCCCTGGTCTATGGCTGGTCGATGGGCGGCATGCAAGCCTATCACTGGGCGGCGCTGCATCCCGATATGGTCGAGCGGGCGGCCGTCGTCTGCGGCAGTGCCCGCTGCGCGGCCTATAATTACGTCTTCCTGGAAAGCGTGAAGGCCGCGCTGACCGCCGACCCCGCCTTCCGCGACGGCCGCTTCGCCGAGAAGCCCGTCGCAGGCTATCGCGCCATGGGGCGCGTCTACGCGGGTTGGGCGATGTCGCACGGTTTCTATCGCGACGAGATCTGGCGCGAAGCGGGCTTCACCTCGCTGGACGACTATCTCGCCCGCAGCTGGGACGCGGCGTTTGCCCGGCGCGATGCCAACGATCTCCTGGCGCAGATTGGGATCTGGCAGAACGGCGATATCAGTCGCTGCGCCACATTCGACGGCGATCTCGATCGCGCGCTCGGTGCGATCACGGCCCACATGCTGCTGATGCCCGGTGCGACCGACCGCTATTTCGACGTGCGCGACAACGAGGACGAACTCGGCCGGCTGGTCAATGCGCGCTCTGCGGTGCTGCATCCGATCCCGTCGCTGCACGGCCATCGCGCCGGCAACCCCGTCAACAATCCGCGCGATCAGGCCTTCATCAAGGCCGAGATCGCGGAGCTCCTCAGCAAGTAGGACAGGCATCCGATCATGAGCGACGCAACGATTTCAGAGTCCGGCCATCGCTTGAAGCCGCTGGCGCCGACGATGCTGCGGGAATTGTCGGTGCGCTCCAATCTCAGAGGTGCCGCGCAAAGCCTCAGCCATTACGGCCTGGTCGTACTAGTCGGCGCGCTGATCTGGAGGGTCTCTTCGACCTGGGGTGTCTTTTGGGCGCTGCCGCTGATAGCGGTGCAGGGCTATCTCGTCGCCTTCCTGTTCATGGCCGTGCACGAGACCGCGCACAAGACGGCGTTCAAGAGCCGCGGTCTCAACCTCGTGGTCGGCTACCTCTCGGGTTTCATCATCGGATTGCCTTACGAATATTATTGCCTGTTTCACTGGGACCATCACCGCTACACCCAGGATCCGGACAAGGACCCTGAACTGGTCGTCGGCGTGAAACCGAAATCCGACACGCAGCTCGCGCTCGCCTATAGCGGCGTGCTTCAGGTCGCCGGACGCCTGCGGCTGATGCTCGGCCATGCCGTCACCGGCAAGGTCGTCGTGCCCTGGATTCCCGAGAACAGGCGCGCCATCATCGTCACCGAGGCGCGCGCTTATGCCGCGCTCTATGCGTTGCTGCTCGTTCTGTCCTTGTGGTTCTCGTCGGCGCTGCTGCTCTGGGTCTGGATCGTGCCGCTGATCATTGGGCAGTTCTTCCTGCGGCCCTATCTCTACGCCGAACACACCGGCTGCGAGCGTACCCGCAGCGCATTCCAGAACACTCGCACGACCTACACCGGCGCAATCGTCAAATGGATCGCGTGGAACATGCCCTATCATGTCGAGCACCACGCCTATCCCTCGATCCCGTTCCACGCGCTGCCAAAGCTGAACGGAATCGTCGACGGCGAGATCGTCCATCGTGGCCGCGGCTACATCAGGACGACGCGCGAGACGTGGGCCTGGTTTCGGCGACATAGACAGGCCGGCTAGCCGAAGAAAGTTGACGCGCAAAGGCCCCGATCGCGGTGCGATCGGGGCTTTGTCGTGAATGCGGCTGATATCAGTAGATCCCGTACGCGCACACGTTGACGACGCGGACGCGCAGGCCGTGGCGGGTCTGGACGACGCGCTCCTGATAGCAATTGTTGACGCCGCTGTTGACGTAGACGCCGCCAAAGCCCCAGCTGGGACCCCAGTGATGGTGAAAGCCGTGGGCCGACGCGGCGGTGGGGGCGAGAGCGGCAACGCCGAGCGAGCCGGCGGCGATCAGACCAAGTGCAAGCTTACGAAACATCTTCATTCTCCAGTGTGGCGCAAGGGCCGTTGTTGTGTCCCTGCATCTCGGTCGAGCCGAAACGCGGATGCGTTCATGCAGGCAGGGGAGAATCGTGTTTCAGGAGTGTTTCGTCGGTCGCGGCGCGTTGCGCCGCCGTCCTGTTTTCCGCGCCGCGCGATAGCGCACAGCCATCGCCTCTGTCAGCTCCGCCATCTTCTCGCGCAGATCGGCCGGTTCCAGCACTTCGGCCTCGGGCCCGAGCCGCAACAATTCGGCGGCGGCATGCCATGACGTCTTGCCGGTCGGCACTCTGGCAATGCGCCAGCCATCTGCATCTGCGGTGTCTTCGAGCTGCGTACGCGCCCTGACGTAAGGTTGGCTCAGTGCGTCGAGCAGTTTCACGCCGAAGGGCGACAGCCGGACGATCGCGACATTGGGATGCATCTCGGCCTCGAGACGCAGCGTTGCGTCCCGCCAATAGGCGGCGAGATCGAAACCGGCGGGCCGCTCACAGCGATCGTCGAGCGCCGTGCAATCGAGCACGCGCGCGACGCGATAGGTCCGCACGCTGCCGTCGACCAGACCTGCGAGATACCAGCTGCCGCCTTTCAGCACGAGACCGAGCGGCGCGACGCGGCGGTGCTTCTCGGCGCGCCAGCTCTGGTAACGGATTTTGATCAGTGTCCCGCGCAGGGTCGCGGCAGCGATGGTGCGCAGATGCTTTGGTTCTTCCGCCTCGCCTAACCAGCCCGGCGCGTCGAGATGAAAACGCTCCTGCATCCGTCCCGCGTCTTCGCGCAAATTGGCGGGCAGGGCGGCCATCAGCTTGTTCTGTGCGGCGATCATCGCCGCATCGAGCCCGAACGCCGCCGCCGGGCCCGGCAATCCCGCCAGAAACAGCGCTTCCGCCTCGCTTTGCGACAAACCATTCAGCCGCACGCGATAACCGTCGAGCAGGCGATAGCCGCCCTCCGCACCGCGGTCGGCATAGACAGGGACGCCGGACGCCGCGAGCGCGTCGATGTCGCGGTAAATCGTGCGCACCGAGACTTCGCAGGCCTCCGCGAGCTCGGGCGCGGTGACCTGCCCCTTGGCCTGGAGGGTGGTGAGGATCGACAGCATCCGGCTCGCGCGCATGATCTCTTAAACCATACCTGACACAGGATGTCAGGTATGGTCCGCTACAACGCCATCGCCAGCCGGCCAGATGGAGACCGCTATGACCGATCCGAACCGCATCACGTTATATTATTCGCCGCAAACCCGGGCCACCGGCACGCGGGTGCTGCTGGAGGAGCTGGGGGCGCCTTATGATCTCCATGTCCTCAACATGAAGGCCGGCGAGCAGCGCCAGCCGGCCTATCTCGCCATCAACCCGCTCGGCAAGGTGCCAGCGATCCGCCACCACGGGCAGCTTGTGACCGAGCAGGTCGCGATCACCATCTACCTCGCCGATCTTTTTCCGGAGGCGGGGCTGACGCCTGCGCTGAACGATCCGCTGCGCGGCCCCTATCTGCGCTGGATCGCCTATTACGGCTCATCCTTCGAGCCGGCCCTGATCGACAAGTTCATGCAGCGCGAGCCGGCACCGATCACGCAATCGCCGTATGCCGACTATGACATCATGCTCGGCGCGCTCGAGGCGCAGCTGTCGAAGGGACCGTATCTGCTCGGCGAGCGCATGACGGCCGCGGATGTGCTGTGGGGCGTCGCGTTCAGCTGGACCATGATGTTCGGCATCGTGCCGAAGAAGGATGTGTTCGTCCGCTATGCCGAACGGATGACGGCGCGGCCGGCGTTCCAGCGTATCACTGCGGCCGATGCCGAGATGGCTACGCAGCATGCTGCGGCTGCTGGAGCGTGAGCGGCATGCATCGGTGAACGACGGCGCGCATCTCAAATCCGGTGTCGTCCCGGCGAAGGCCGGGACCCATAAGCACAGGATTACGTTTTGCGAAGACCCGGAGTTACCAGTTCGCCCTACAACTCCTTCCTGGGAGTATGGGTCCCGGCCCCCGTGCGCAATTGCGCACTTAGCCGGGACGACACTGAGGGTGTGGCGCGCTGTTGCGAAATAATGTCCATCTCACTCAAAACCGAGGCAGTCGTTTTTCCGCGAAGGCCTTGATGCCTTCCTTGATCTCGTCGCCGCGCATGCTGTCGCGGTGACGGTGGTCGGCGGCTTGCTGGTCGAGTTCGCCGCGGGCAAATTCGTTGATCGCGCGCTTCATGCCGCGCATCGCCTGCGGAGCGTTGCCGGCGAGGATGTTGGCGAGCTTGTCGACCTCCTCGTCCAGAAACTCGACCGCCACCATATCGGTGAGGTAGCCGATCCGCAGCATCTCCGGCGCGCTGATCTTTTGCGCGGTCAGGAACAGCTTCTTCGCATTGTCGACGCCGAGCCGCGTCACATAGCGTTTGATGCCGCTGCTGTAATAGTGCAGCCCGAGCCGGGCCGCGGGCATGAACATCTCCGCAGTGTCGACGCCGATGCGGAAATCACAGGCGAGCGCGAGATCGGTCGAGCCGCCATAGACGCCGCCATTGAGCCGGCAGATCGTGGGTACGCCCAGATCCTCCAGCCGATTGACGACGACCTCGAACGCCGAGCCCGCGCTCTGCTGCTCGCTCGCACTGACCGCGCGCTCGGCAACGGAATTGAGATCGTAGCCCGCGGAGAAGGCGCGCCCGGTGCCGGTCAGCACCAGCACGCGAATGGCGGGATCGGCCTCGACCCGGTCGAACAGCTTGACTAGCTCGCCGAGATCCTCGGCCTGGAGCCGGTTGAGATGTTGAGGCCTGTTGAGGCGAATGGTGGCGCGTGCGCCGGTGATTTCGAGCACGGGGCCAGAGGCCGCGTCGGTGATATCCGACATTCTTGTCTCCATTTATTTGTTTTCGAGCGTGCGCCGCTTCGCCTCGGCATCGATGGTCTCGGCGAGATCGGGATGCCGCGCCATCAGCACGCGGAAGTCGACGAGGTCGAGCACAAGAAGCCGCGACACCTTGGTGGTCGAGACATTGGCGCCGCGCAAATTGTTGCCGAGCAAGGCCATCTCGCCGAAGAAGGCGCCGTCGCCGAGCTGCACCTTCTTGCCGGGCAGGTCGACCTCGACCTCGCCGGCGGCGATGAAATACATGCAGTCGCCCTGCGTACCCTTGCGGATGATCATGGTGCGCGCCGGCAGCTCCATGGTGCGCAGCATGTGGGTGACGTCGGCGATGGCGGCCGGCCCAAGCGCCGCGAAGAACGGCACCTTGCTGACGGATTCCCAGGTCTTGAGGAAGTTGTCACGCCGGGTCTCGGCGGCAAAGCCGGTCGCCAGGATGCCGGTCCAGAGGCCGAACACACCGAGGCCGGAGATCATCACCAGCGCGGCCACCATGCGGCCCAGCGGCGTCACCGGCACGACGTCGCCATAGCCCGTCGTCGTCAGGGTTGCGACGGCCCACCACAGTGCGGCGGGGACGCTGCCGAAAGTCTGGGGCTGCACGTCCCGCTCCAGGAAATATTCCGCGACCGAGGCCAGGAAGACCACCATCAGGAAGATCACGAGCACGCTGACCAGCGGTCCCGATTCCAGCACCAGCACGCGGCGGAGCTGCCGCAGGCCGGGAATGCCGGGCACCACCTTCAGCACCCAGAGCACGCTGAGCAGCCACGCCGTCCTGGGCTCGATCCCGAGAATCAACGCGGCCGGCACAGCCAACGCTCCGACTGTGTCGACCAGCCCGGCGGAGGAGGACATGTAGAGTGCAAGGCGCCCCTGTCGCGCCATATGGCGTAGCCGGACCACCCATTCGAACACGAAGTAGACGAGGCAGGTCCAAAGCAGGGCATCGACCCAGCGATGCGCTGTCTCATAGGCCGGGTTGACCGTCAGCAGCACCATGGCGAGCACGCCGACGGCGACGGCCACGTAGGCCGCCCTGGTCATGTTGCGGCCGGCTGTGGCGGCCGCGAACTGGGCCATAGCGGAGATCAGCGGCTTGGACATGCGGGACGGCGGCTCGGTTTTGTCTTTGCGGTCCCCGGCTGGAACCTCGGTGCCAAAGTGCCTGCCCGGGCCGAGGTCGTCAACGACGGGCGCGTCCGCCGGCCACGCGCCGCTACTTGAAATGCGGCGGTTCGTCGTAGCCGCGACGGCTGCTGAAGAACAGCAGCACCATCAAGCCGATGCCGACAACAACGGAAAACCCGGCCCCCAGCGCCAGCGCCACATAGCCTTCCGTCGGGATCGGCTCGCCCTCGACCGTCATCGCGGAATAAGCGAAATAGCCAACCGCCGCCAACATTCCCAGCAGGAAGATGATGAGGAGTGCACGCATGGCGCAGTCTCCGGTTGATCCGAGAACAAACGGTTGTGGACCGGGGACGGTTCCCGGACTAGGGCCCCCCGGTCGCTCGGCCCGCCGCAGGCGGGTGTCTCGAAGGATGGCCGCAGTCGAGCTTCGATAGGTCAGGCACTCTGAGCTGTCTTCACCACCACGACATTGCTCTCGTCGTGGTGGGGAGGGGCCACATCCTGAGCTGCCTTCTCGCTCTCGCCGGCATGGCGCTTGAGGTAGTCGCGGCGCATGCCGATCTCGTCGCGGACGAATTCGTAGCCGAGCTTGAACGTGTCGAGCCCGTCGGTACTGATCGTGCCGTCTCTGAGGCCGATGACGGCGCCGCGTAAAATGCCTTCCAGCTCGTCCTGGAGACATTCGAGCTGGTCCAGCGAATGAGCGTGTTCGATCCGCTCACCGATGTCGAGAATGGCGGTGGAGAGCTCGCTCGCCTTCTCGGGCGCGATCCGGGTGATCTTGGCGTAGATCGCGGCGAAGATCGAGCCGATGACGCTGAGCGCGGCAGCGCCCAGATACATCAGGTCGCTGTACTTATCCATGAACGACTTGGTGTCGTCGTTGATGTAGTCGGCCGCCCCTTGATGCGCCATCACGAAGGCGTCCTTCTCGACGGAGGCGGGCTCGATTCTGCTGGCAAAGCCGCTGTCGAGCCCGAGCGCGGACTTGTTCTCGTAGACGGTGCGCGCGAGTTCCCCGGCCGCCGTCGGCGACATCCTGGATTGGGCGACCAGCAACCATTCGAGACCGATCGTGTCGAGATCGTCGTCGGGAATTTCCGGCGATGCAGACAGCGTCCCCGCCGTCAGCGTCTCGCTGGAAATGCCGGGGATCCTGCGCGCCAGCGCTTTCGCCTCGTCGATCGCGTTCAGTGTGAAGCCGCCACGCCTGGCGACCTGCTCATACGCCTTGTCCCGCACCGCCCGCGAGGCGTGAACGATGGCGACGACCGCGCCAAAGCCGCTCGCCGGCGCGAACAGCTTGTCGAGCGTTGCGCCCTGCGGCGCCATCTGGATCTTCGCCGCGTCCGGACCGTCGGGAATGTCGAGGATGCCGCGGACGAAGGCGAGCGAGGATTCGCTGTCAGCGAGGACGGCGACCTTCTTCTTCTTCAGCTCGGCGAGCGACTTGATCTTTTTGTTGCCGGGCCCGAGCAGCAGCACGAGATCGTGCTCGAGGATCGCGAGCGTGCGTGCCCGCAGCGGCACCTTGGCGTCGGTGCGGAGCACCGCGAGGTCGGCCTGCTTGCGGTCGAACTGGGCGATCGCCTTGGCGTTGTCGGCGTTGTTGACGATCTTGATCCGGAAGCGCGAGGCGTTGTTCTTCAGGACGGCGGCGAGCTTGGCTGCGAACAGCGCCTCATCGCTGTTGGGCGCGCCGACGGCAAAGGTCAGCGTTTCCGAATTGTGCACCAGCATGCGGCCGCCCCAGACGGTGGCAAGCGACAACAGCAGGGTCAGCACGACGTAGAGGAAGACCTGCTGCTGGTTGGTCTTGATCACCTTGGGTCGCCGGGGCGGTGGCTCGATCGGCGATGAGGTCGGGCCCTCAGTACTCATGGCAGCACTCTGGCCTTATGCTTCCGGTGGCGGGCGGCTCGCGGATGTGATCGCTGCGGTCGCCCTGCAATTCGTAAACGTCTGAAAAAAGAACGATATTCTCTACCGGCGATGATAGCGCGCAGCCCGCGGAATGCAAATTCCGAGCCGAAGGTAACCTTACTCAAGTCGGCCGCGGCGATTGGCCATCCTATCACCAGTTAGCCACAGTTGGCGATTTTCCGGTTCCCCCCGGCTGCATTCCGCCGCGGGAGGTGTCATAAATCGCAAGTCCCGGCGATTTGACCGGTCCAGGAAGAGATTGCGCTGAACGCTCCAATTCTTCTTGTCACGTCAACGAGGGCGCCTTGTCGTTTCCACCCCTGTCATCGGCGGTTCCGGTCGAAGCCCTCATTGGCTGGATGTTGCTGCTGACGTTCAAGCACATCATCGCCGATTTCGTCCTCCAGACCGCCTGGATGGCGCACGGCAAGGACCAGAAGCACGGCTGGGCCCTGCCGCTCCTGGTACACTGCCTGGTTCACCTCGCGGTTGCGCTGCCGCTGATCCTGATCGTGGCGCCGAAATTCTGGTTCGTGGCGTTGATCGACTTCGTGATCCACATCACGATCGACCGCGCCAAGGGCCTCGTCTCGGCCAATTTCGGCGTCGACCTTGCGCATCCCTGGTTCTGGACCCTGATCGGTGTCGACCAGGCCCTGCACCATCTGACCGGCTTCGGCCTCTCCATCTTCATGGCGGCGAACTGACGGACGATGGCCCTCTGAAGTGGCTGTCGGGCCTGCATGGTTCGAGACGGCGCTTCGCGCCTCCTCACCATGAGGGTGAGAATCTTTCAGCAGAAAACAGACCTCACCCTGAGGGCACGCCGAAGGCGGGCGTCTCGAAGGATGGCCACAGAGAAACCCTTTCCAGCCCATTGATTCGCTGCCCACGCGCAAGCACCCCGGGCGACTACCGGGCAGCGTGGTTAACCTTTCATTAGAGAATTGCACTGCATCTTCGCCCACGAGGGAGAACTGCAATGTTTTCAAGCCGCGATACCTTTGAAGGCGATTCGTGCCCGGTCCGCGACGAGCTCCTTGGCGAGATGTACCGCGCCAGCGAGAGTGGCCTGCCGAGGTTGGTTGAAAGTGTTTCCCCAGACGCGCGCGCCAGGCTGGCGCTGTTCTGCTATCGCCGCAGCCATTTGCACTCGCTGGCGGTCGCGATCGCCGGCAGCTGTAACGAGCGCGACCTGATCGAGAACGGCGGCCGTGTCGGTTCGACGCTCTACGCGCTCGCGCGCGAAGGCGCGGCGAAATCCTCGCCGTCGCTGTCCGGTGGCCGCAAGCCGATCACGCTGTCGACCAAGCCGCTCTCGGTGCTCGCGCCGCTGGACGACGAGATCGACGACGAGATCAGTGAAGCCGTCCCGGCCTAAACGCTCGCGATAATTGGCAGCCCGAATTTCCGTCGCGCCATCGCGCATTCGGCATCACCCGGCATGCATGTGCGGCACACCTCCGGCCGCACTGCGTAGATGCCGCACGCGGTCGCTTTTCCAATTTCTCCCTGCAACGCCGAACAGCGATCGCCTTCGCAGCGCATGCCGGATTGACGCGCGTTGACGAGCGCTTCGGGAATCGCGGCGAGCTCCTCGTCGCTCTCGATCGAGAAGCGAGGCCAGTTCGCCGAATAGCCGCAGCAGGCGCCGCAACTCTGGCAACAGCTCGACAGGTCGACGGGGGCGTTCTCGTCCATCGTCACGTGTCCTTCACGTATCCTTGGGCGGGCCCCAGACCAGGCTTTGCCGCCATTTCGCGCGCAGCACGTCGCGCCTTTCAGGATATCTCTCGTCGGGATAGCTCGCATCCACCACGCGGTCAGTGCGGAAGCTGCGGAAGTCGCCGCGCAGCTCGCACCAGGCCGCGAGCAGGCGCACGGCTTCGAGATAGCCGATCGAAATCGGCCAGATCATGCGCTCGCTGGCGCGGCCCTGCTCGTCGCGATAGCGCAGCATGATCTTCTTGCCTTCGTGGATCTGGGTGCGCGTGCGTGCCATGTCGAGGCGGTCCGGCTCCCTGTTCCAGCTCGGCCGGGCCCGGCTTGCCGGCTCCAGCACGAAGGGGCGCAGGCGCTCGGGGACAGTGTCGGCGATCTTGGCCATCAAATCTTCAGCCGCGCGCGCCAGCGCGGGATCGGCATGGCCGGCGACCCATTGCGCGCCCAGCACCGCCGCCTCGATCTCGTCGGGTGTCAGCATCAAAGGCGGCAGGTCAAAACCCTTTTCCAGGATGTAGCCCATGCCGGCTTCACCGCGGATCGGCACGCGTTGGCCGATCAGCGTGGCGATGTCGCGATAGATCGTGCGCTTCGAGGTCTCGAGCTCGGCCGCGATGGCGTCCGCCGTCAACGGCTTACGCGTGCGCCTCAGCACCTGGATGATTTGAAACAGCCGGTCGGCGCGTCTCATGACGGGTCTCTTGTCGGTGGTTTTTCAGAAGGTGGCGCGCGGCTGCTGACAGGATGTTGGCAGCAGGGGAGTTCTATACCGGGACAACACGTCGACTGAAGAGGATTTGTCCATGATCATTCCAACTCATTTCGGCCCGGCCGCTGCGCTGTGGCGGACCCAGCCTTTACGAGTCCCGCCTTTGCAAGTCCTGCGTTTGCAAGTCCGAGCTTGGTACGCATGGGCGTTCGGACGCCTCGTATCGCTTGATCTCATGGTGCTCGACCTCCGCCTTGCGCTCGCGACCGTGGTGGCTCGCTTCCTGGTCCAGGCCGCGGACGGGCTGGTTCATCATGTCATGGCCCGCGCCTGGCGGGGGGCCCGTTTCGCAGAAGATATCACGGCTGCTGCCACCATGGTGGCAGCAGCCCGCGGCTAAGTTCCCTCAACTCTTTCGGTCGTTTCAGGAGAGCCTTCATGATCACGCTTTACGGCTTTGGCGCCGGTTTCGGCCTGCCGGAAATCAGCCCCTTCGTCACCAAGACGGAGGTGCAGCTCAAGATGGCGGGACTGCCCTACCGGAAGGAGCGGGCGATGCCGCCCGCCTCTCCCAAGGGGCAGCTGCCTTTCATCGACGATGGCGGCGAGGCGGTGGCCGATTCCACCTTCATCCGCGCCCATATCGAGCGCCGCTATGGCTTCGATTTCGACGCCGGGCTGTCGCTTGCCGAGCGCGCACAGGCTTGGGCATTCGAGCGCATGATCGAGCATCACGTTTATTTTGCGCTGGTCGGGGCGCGCTGGGTCGACCCAGTCAATTTCGCCAAGGGGCCTGCGCATTTCTTCGACGGCGCGCCGGAGCACAATCGCGAGAAGTTGCGCGAGGACGCGCAATTCCGTGTCGCCGAGAACTATTTGCTCTCCGGATTAGGCCGTCACGCGCCCGATGACGACGTCGATCTCGCCGTGCGCTCGCTGTTTGCGCTCTCGGTGCAGCTCGGCGACAAGGCCTGTCTGATGGGCAACAAGCCCTGCGGCGTCGATGCCACCGCCTTCGGTGCACTCGCCGGGATCCTGACGCCGTTCTTCGAATCCGCGCTGCGCCGTCGCGCCGAAGGATTTCCGAACCTCACCGCTTATGTCGACCGGATGATGGACACTTACTATCCGGAGTTCGCCTGGACCCCGTTGCGACAGGCGGCTTAGTGCTGTGCGACGTTGGCTTGGGGCGCTGAAGCCTCCACGTCGTCATGGCCGGGCTCGTCCCGGCCATCCACGCGTTGCCGCGCGGAACGAAGAACGTGGATGCCCGGGACAAGCCCGGGCATGACGCCCCGAGGGTCTGGGACTGCAAACAAAAGAGCCGGCCCATCGGGCCGGCTCTCGTCGTCTCAATCCTGCGGTCGCGCCTATTTCACCAGCATGTACTTGCCATTCTTCACCGTGAGCAAAATCCGCGAACGGTCGTCGAGGCCGTAGCGGTCCTTTTCGGTGAAGTTGTAGACGCCCTGACTTGCGGCCAGCTCCTTCTCCGACAGCAAGGCCTGGCGAATTGCTTCGCGGAATTCCGGCGTGCCGGGTTTCGCCGTCTTGAGTGCCGTCGGGATGATGCGCTTGAGAATCTCGAAGGCGTCGTAGGAATGGCCGGCGAACTGGCTGCGGCTGTTCGGGCCGTACTTGGCTTCATAGGCCGAGTTGAGTGCGAGGCCCGGCTTCTTGGTGGCGGCTTCGTCCGGCTGGTCCTCGGGATCCATGACGGGACCGGAGGCCATCAGCACGCCTTCCGCCGCTTTGCCGGCGATGCGGATGAAGTCCATGCTGGCGGCGCCGTGGGTCTGGTAGATCAGGCCCTGATAGCCACGCTCGCGCAGCTCGGTCTGCGGCAGCGCGGCTGCGGTGCCGGAAGCGCCGACCAGAATGGCGTCGGGATTCGCAGCCACGAGCTTCAGCACCTGTCCGGTCACCGAGGTGTCGGGGCGAGCGAAGCGCTCCTCGTCGGCGATGGTTATGCCCATTGGCACGGCCTGCGCCTTCAAATCGTTGAACCAGAGGTCACCATAGGAGTCGGAATAGCCGATATAGCCGATGGTCTTCACGCCCTTGGCCTTCATGTGATCGTACAACACCTTGCCCACGATCGGGATCGGCTGCGGCATCGCGACCGACCACTTCATGCGCTCCGGCGTGATCGGGAACGGCGCCAGGCCGAAATGCGGAATGCCGGCTTCGTTGGCGACGTTCGACACCGCGATGGTCGGCGGCGTCAGCGCCGAGCCCATGATGATATCGGCCTTGGATTCGGTCACGAAGCGGCGGGCGTTGGTGGTCGCGGTGGTGGGATCGCCGCCGTCGTCGAGTACGATCACCTTCAGCGGCACGCCGCCGATCTCCTTCGGCACGAACTCCAGCGCATTGCGCTCGGGAATGCCCAGCGCTGCGCCCGGGCCGGTCGTGGTGGTGGTGATGCCGATGGTGACCTCGGCGGTCTGGGCCAGCGCGGGCACGGCCGGCAGCGCAAGCGCGGCCGCGGTGACGGCGGCGGTCAGGTAAAAGCGTTTCATCTATTCCTCCCTTTATGTGTTTCTTTGAAAGCAGAAATCGGGGGGTAATTCAGCCCCCTCTTTTGGTGATGTGGCGATTTAGCTCCGGGCCTCGCTCCCCGTGAATTTGGCTACCATTTCCGCGGGAAACGGTGCCGATTTCAGTTTGTCGGGGTTAACGGGGTCGCGGCCGACCAGCACGCGCGTCTCGAAACCTTCGATCGCCAGAGCTTCGCCCTTGAAGACGCTGTGCTTCACCTCGAAGCTCGAGCGCTTGATGCTCTCGACCTTGGTTTCGATGGTGATCCAGTCACCATAAGTCGAGGGGATGTAGAACTTGGCGCGGGTGTCGACCATGGGAATGCCCACCAGGCCGTATTTGCGGACCAGGTCCTGCTTGGAGAACCCGGCGACTTCGAACAGGGTCGAGGTCGAATCGTCGAACATCGCGAAATAGCGCGGGTAATAGACGATGTTGGCGGGGTCGCAATCACCCCACTGGATCTGGACGTCGCGCCGGTTCACGAACATATGTCGCGCCCTATTTCGGTGCCATGCGCAGCGAGCCGTCGAGGCGTACGACTTCGCCGTTCAGGTACGAATTCTCGACCATGTGCAGGGCGAGCGCCGCGAACTCGTCGGCGTGGCCGAGCCGGCGCGGGAACGGGATTGCGGCGGCGAGTGAGTCCTGGGCTTCCTGCGGCAGGTTGGCGAGCAGCGGCGTGAGGAACAGGCCGGGCGCGATCGTCAGCACGCGGACGCCGAACTGCGCCAGCTCGCGCGCGATCGGCAGCGTCATGCCGACGATGCCGCCCTTCGATGCCGAATAGGCCGATTGCCCGATCTGGCCGTCATAAGCGGCAACCGACGCCGTGTTGATGATGACGCCGCGCTCGCCGGTTGCCTGCGGCTCGAGCTTGGACATCTCGTTCGCGGCAAGGCGAAGCATGTTGAAGGTGCCGATCAGGTTGACCTTGATCACCTTGTCGAAATCCGCGAGCGCCATCGGGCCGTCGCGGCCGACGACGCGCTTGGCAACGCCGATGCCGGCGCAATTGACCAGCACGCGCGCGGGTCCATGGGCCTTGGTCGCCTGGGCGATCGCAGCTTCCGCGGAGGCCGCATCGGAAACATCGCAGGTCACCGCGACGCCCTTGATCTCGGCGGCCACGGTTTCCGCGAGCTTGGCATGGAGGTCGCACACCGCCACCCGGGCGCCCTGCGCCGCCAGCTTACGCGCGGTCGCCGCGCCCAGTCCCGATGCGCCGCCGGTGACGATGACTGCCTGATCCTTCAACAACATGGCGTTCTCCCTGTAGCGATGTTTTCTTAGCCGACCGATATCACACGGTCCGATGGATTGGCAGCGTAGAGCTCCTCGATCAGCAGGCTGCGATGCTCGAGCACCGCGCGCTGGTTGATGGACCCCTTGTCGGTGACTTCGCCCTTGTCGATCGAGAGCGGCGTGTCCATGAGGATCGCGCGCGTGATCCGCGTCGAGGATCCCGTGGCCGCGCCGAGAAAGCGGGTCAGCCGTTCGCGAAATGCCTCGCGCACCAGCCGGTCGCGGGTCGCGAGGACGAGATCGTCGGTCGGCAGCGTCGGGTTGATCAGCCGGCAGCCGTCGAGATCGAGTACGACGAGCGCGGAAACCTCGTCACGGTTGATGCCGGCGATGACGACGTCGCGCACCAGCGGTGCGCAGGCCGCAACGAAGCGCGCGCGCAACGGGCCGACGCTGACCCAGGTGCCGCTGCCGAGCTTGAAATCCTCACCGATGCGGCCGTCGAAATCGAAGCCGGCGTTGAGATCGTCGGGATCGACAGGCTTGAGCGCATCGCCGAGCTTGTAGAAGCCTTCTTCGTCGAACGAATTCGCGGTGATGTCGGGCTGGCGCCAGTAGCCGGGCATCACGTTCGGTCCCTTGCAACGAACTTCCATCTTGCCGTTGTTCGGCACCAGCTTGGCGTCGTTGCCGGATACGGGAAGCCCGACATGACCGGAGCGGCTGGTGCGCGGGTTGACCGACATGAAGAACGGCGCGGTCTCGGTTGCACCGAGGCCGGTCAGCATCGGCACGCGGTAGCCTTTTTCCTTGACCGCGAGCTCGTCGAGGCTGTTCCAGACGAACGGCGACAGCGCCGCGCCCGAGAAGAACATCGCGTGCAGCCGGTCGAAGAATTTCGCGCGCAGGCCCTGGTCGTCGCGCAGATAAGGAAGCAGCGACTCGTATCCCTTGGGGACGTTGAAATAGACTGTCGGCGAAATCTCCTGGAGATTGCGCACGGTTTCGTCGATGCCTCCAGGCACCGGCTTGCCGGCATCGAGATACATCGAGCCGCCATTGTAGAGCGTCAGCCCGATATTGTGGTTGCCGCCAAAAGTGTGATTCCAGGGCAGCCAGTCGATGATGACGGGCGGCTCGTCCTTGAGGAAGGCGAGCGTCTCGCGCAGCATCACCTGGTTGGCGCAGATCATGCGCTGGGTGTTGATGACCGCCTTGGGGTTGCCGGTCGAGCCCGAGGTCAGCAGGAATTTCGCGATGGTGTCGGGACCGATCTTGCCGTGGACTTCGTCCAGATCGCCGCGGATCGGGGTTGCCATGAGGTCGGCGAGCGAGGTGACGTCGCGGCCCGGCACGTGGCCGTAGGACGCGGCGATTTCGGTGCCGAGCGAGACGTTGGCCGCGAGCGCGTCGGCGAACTTGTCGGCGTCCTCGGCGAAGACGAGGCCGGGCGTCAGGAGCTTCATCAGGTAGGAGAGCTTGCCGTAATCCTTCGAAACCAACGAATAGGCCGGCGACACCGGGCAGAACGGAATGCCGGCATAGAACGCGCCAAACGCGAGCAATGCATGGTCGATCGAATTGCCGGAGAGGATGACGACCGGCCGCTCCGCCGACAGCCCGCGCGCAATGAGTCCTGAGGCGATGTGCCGGCTCGCGGCGAGCAGCTCGGCGTAACTGATCTTGCGCCAGCCGCGACCGCCTTCGCGCTCGGCCATGAAGATGCGATCCGGCGTCGTATTCGCCCAGTGATGCAGGCGGTCGGTGATGCGGGCCGGATAGTCTCCGAGCGGCTGTTTGGGCCGCAGGTAAATCGTGCCGTCGTCGCGCCGCTCGATATTCACGACGGGATCGCCGAATGAAATGGGCCGCAGCGGGGAAGTGCTCGCGCCGCGCTCCATGCTGGAAGAGGACGGCTGCGCGCTCATGATTTCGGCTTCACCTTTGCGGTCTTGTGCTCGAGGAATTCGCGGATCCTGCGCTTGGCTTCCTTGTCGCTCTGCGCCACCGTCGCCATCAGCGATTCCATCAACAGGCCGGTCTGCGGATTGGCCTCCGCGATCATCGGCAGCGCCTGGAGCACGGCGAAGTTGGTCAGCGGCGCGTTGGAGGCGACCTTGGTCGCAAGCTCCATCGCCTTGCCGAGGCCGTTGCCGGCTTCCGTGACATATTGCGCAAAGCCGTAGGAGGTGCCTTCGGTCGCGGAATAGACGCGGCCGGTCAGCATCATGTCCATCATCCTGGCGACGCCGATCAGGCGCGGCAGGCGCACCGAACCGCCGCCACCGACGAAGATGCCGCGCTGTCCCTCCGGCAGCGCGAAATAGGTCGACGGTTCGGCGACACGGATATGCGCCGCGCAGGCGAGCTCCAGCCCGCCGCCGATCACGGCGCCCCTGAGCGCCGCGATCACGGGCACGCGGCTGTACTGGATGCGGTCGAACACCCGGTGCCACATCTGGGAATGGAGAAGGCCGCCGGTGGCATCATGGTCGGTCAGTTCGGAGAGGTCGAGACCGCTGGAAAAATGGTCGCCGATGCCGTGGATGACGACCGCGCCGATATCCTCGGGAAGGGACGTAAAACACTCGCCGATTTCCAGGATGATGCCGTCGTTGAGCGCATTGCGCTTGGCCGGCCGATTGAGGCCGACGGTCAAAACCCGGTCCGCCCGCTCGATCTTCAAAAGCCCGGAGGCGCCCGCGTCGGCGGTCTCGGCGTTTCCCTGTGTCATTTGCGTCCTTGTCAGAATAGTTATGTTGTATAACGAATTCAGGGGGAGTCAATACGGCTGGCAGCGGGGAAGCCGATGCATCGTCCGGAAATGGGACGACAGTCCGGGTACAGAGCCCGTACCCGAATGCCCGATGCGCAAGATTGGGATGAATATCACCGACGCCGATGCTATCCGGCCGCTACGCCGCCTTGGTTCCGCTTTGGGGTTGCGCCACAAGATTGATACCCATGGCGTGGAGAACCTTTATCACAGTGCCGAATTCGGGTTTGGCCTCGCCGCCAAGCGAGCGATACAAGTTCTCACGGGATAGACCGGCTTTTTCGGCAATGGCGCCCATGCCCTGAGAGCGCGCTACGGCGCCGATTGCCATCGTTATTGCGGACGGATCGTCGGATTCAAAGGCTTCGGTGAGATAGGCCGCAACCATCTCCGGACTGTCGAGGTACTCCGCAGTATCAAAGGATTTCACTTTTGCCATTGCTCAGACCTCCAATTCGCTCGCGATCTTCTTTGCCAACGCTATGTCCCCTGGCTGAGAGCCTTTATCGCCACTGCAAAGAAGAATGATGATCTCCTCGCCTCGGGCAACGTAGTAGATCCGGTATCCAGCGCCCTCGTGAACTCTCATTTCGCTGATGCCGCCTCCGACCGGAGCAACGTCTCCGGGATTGCCGAGCGCCAGCCGATCGATCCGGGCCAGGATTTTTGCCTTCGCTCTCCGGTCTCGCAGGTTTCTAAGCCAGTCAGAGAATTCGTCGGTTCTCTTGATCGTCGGCATCTGTAGCGTATACGCTACATAAGTGGCAATGTCAATGGACCAGCCGGCCCTTGGTGCGGCGCCACGCGTTCACATCACCTGATGCACGTCGATCACGACGCGGTCCGCATGCCGCGCGGCTGAACCGACAAAAATGTGCTGCATCAGCCAGCGGTACTTCTCATGCCCGGTCTCGAACTTCGGCACGGTGCGGAAATAGATCAGTTTAGGATCCACCGGCTCGCCGCGCTTGAGCTTTTGTAACAGCTCGACCGGGCCGAAGCGCATGCCCTTGTTCTCGACATAGACGATGGCGCCGTCGTTGGTTTGGAAAGCGTACTTCGCTTCGAGATCAATCAGCTCGTTGGGGCGGATGGTCTGGAAGTCGGCGCCGAACGGCAGCACCTTGCCGGTGATCGCGCCCGAGACCTCGCCGCCGATGATCGGGATGATGCGGCGAACGCCGATGCCGGTCTCGCCGGCGGTGACGACGTCGCCGATACGTGCAGTGACGGTGAAGACGTATCTGGTTTCGAGCGCCGGCGTGGTCATCGCTTCACCTCCTCAATGCGCCATCATCCGCGTCGGCAGCCATGTCGCCAGCAGCGGGAAGGCGATCAGGATCACGAGGCGCACGAGGTCTGTCGCCACGAACGGAATCACCCCCTTGAAGATGGTGGAGAAGGAAACGTCCTTCACCACGCTCTTGATGACGAAGACGTTCATGCCCACCGGCGGGTGAATCAGGCCGAGCTCGACCGTCATGACGATGATGACGCCGAACCAGATCGGGTCGAAGCCGAGATGCATGATCACGGGGAAAATGATCGGCACGGTGAGGATGATCATCGCCATGGCGTCCATCAGGCAGCCGAGCACGAGATACATCACCATGATCAGCGCCAGCACGCCGTAGGGGCCGAGGCCAAGGCCGGTGAGGAATTCCGTCACCTTCTGCGGGGTCTGCGTCACCGTGAGGAAATAGCCGAAGATCAAGGCGCCGATCAGCACGGTGAACACGGCGGCCGCCGTGCGCGTCGCCTGCAGCAGCGAGGCCAGAATTTTCTCGCGGTCGAGGCGGCCGGTCGCCACGCCAATGATGAAGGCGCCGGCAGCGCCGACGCCGCCGGCTTCGGTCGGCGTGAAGCGCGGCAAATAGGGCAGACCGTAAAGGCCGCCGATCACGAACACGAACAGCAGCACCGGCGCCCAGATGTCCTTCAGGCCGGCGAAGCGCTCGCGCCATGGCAGCACCTTGCCCTTGGGCAGAAAGTCCGGCCGGAAATAGCCGATCAGGAAGATCGTGATCATGTACATGGTCATCGCCAGAATGCCCGGGATGATGCCGGCGATGAACAGCTTGCCGATGTCCTGCTCGGTGATGATGCCGTAGACGGCGAGCACGGTGGAGGGCGGCAGCATCGCGCCCAGTGTGCCGCCGGCCGCGATCACGCCGGTGGCAAACGACTGCGGGTAGCCGAAACGGCGCATCTCGGGGTAAGCGACCGCCGAGAAGGTCGCTGCGGTCGCGACCGAGGAGCCGCAGATCGCGGCAAAGCCGCCGCAGGCACCGACGGTGGCGATGCCGAGCCCGCCGCGCAAATGGCCGACAAAGCCGTTGGCGGCGCGGAATAGCTCGCGGCTCATGCCGGAATTGCTGACGAAGGAGCCCATCAGCAGAAACATCGGAATGACGCCGAAGGTGTAGTCGGTCACCGTGCGCATGGAGGTCTGGCCGACCAGCTTCAGCGCCGGCGTGGCGCCGACGAGATAGGAGAAGCCGGAGACGCCGACGAGGCCCATGGCCATGCCGACGGGCACGCGCAGCAGCATCAGGGCGAACAGGGAAACGAAGCCGATAACGGCGACGGCATCGGTGCTCATGATTACTCCGTCGCCTTCAGCTTGGGGTCGTGCATCTCTTCGGGATGGAAGATCAACCGATAGGTGCGGATCGCGATCAGCAGCACGGCGGAGACGTCGCCGATCCAGGCGATCGCGAAGAACGGCCAGGTCGGCATGTGCATGTCGAAGGTCTGGACGTTGTCGTTGTAGGTGCCGCGGACCTTGTCGAACAGCGTCCAGGTCTGCACCGTCACGACGAACAGCAGCACCAGTGTCGCGAACACGTCGATCCAGCGCTGGTAGCGCGGCCCGACATTGCCCCAGACCAGATCGACCGTGATGTGGGTGCCGCGATAGGAGGTCGCGGCGATGCCCCAGAAGATGAGGATGCCGAGCAGCATGCGGCCGATGTCGAAACTATCGGGGATCGCATAGTTCAGCGTGTTGCGCAGCAGCACCGACAGGAAGATGTCGAGTGCGACAATGCCGACGAAGGCGGCTGCGATCCACTCGATCGAATCGATAACGCGATCCATCCAGCTGCGCTTCATGGGAGCTTCCTGCTCGAGATGAGTGCGAGTTGCATCAACAGCGATGCTGCACTCCCTCTCCCGCTTGCGGGGGAGGGCTGGGGTGGGGGTGTCGCCGCAATGAACGGACCCCGAGTGGAGAGAGCCCCCACCCGGCGCTTCGCGCCGACCTCCCCCGCAAGCGGGAGAGGTGCAGCGAGTCTGCGGCTCCGATTCAGCGTCACTCCGCCAGCGCGTTGTACTTCTTCAGCGAGGCCTTCAGCTCGCTAAGCGCCGCATCCGGATCCGCGCCGGCCTTCTTTGCGCCGTCGGCCCAGGTCTTCACCAGCGGCTCGGCAGCCTTCTTCCAGGCGGCGGTCTGCTCGGGCGTCAGCTTGTAGACCTCGTGGCTGGTTTCCGCCTTGACCTTGTCGATGCCGGCGTCCTCGAACTTGCCCCAGTGCTCGCCGACCACACCGGCCATCTCGACCGTGCAATTCTTGTCGATCGCGGCCTTCTGCTTGTCGGACATCGCATTGTACTTGTCCTTGTTCATCACGAACACGAAGGTCGTGGTGTAGAGCGGCGCCTCCATGTCGTACTTGGTCACCTTGTCGATGCCGAACAGCACCAGCGAACCCCAGGGGAAGGTGACGCCGTCGGCGACGCCGCGCTCGATGATGTCGCGTACTTCGGGCGCGGAGGATTGCACATTGGTGCCGCCGAGCGAGGTGACGAAATTCGCCATGGTGGCGTGGGCGGGGCGGATCTTCAGGCCCTTCACGTCCTCCGGCATCACGATCTTCTTGGTGCGGGAGTGGAAGGAAGACGGCGAGTGGACGAAGGCGAGGCAGTACTTGACGTCCTTCATCTCCTTCTCGGCGTATTTGCGATACCACGCATCCAGCCCCATCGAGCCGCCCTTGGCATCCGAGATCAGGAACGGCAATTCGCCGGCGCCGATGATCGGGAAGCGGCCGGGCTGGTAGCCGGGATTGACATAGGTGACGTCGGCGATGCCGTCGCGCGCCATGTCGTAATGATCGAAGGCCTTGCCCATCTGCTGGGCCGGAAACACCTTGCCCTTGATGGTGCCGCCGGAATCCTTCTCGACCGCGGCGGCCCAATCCTCGAGCGATTTCTGCAGCGGATGCGAGGCCGGCACCCAGTGCGAGATCTTCAAATCGAAGGTCTTGTCCTGCGCGAACGCAGGGCTCACGCTTGCTGCCAGCAGCAACGCCAGACAGGCTTTCCTCATCACGCGTCTCTCCCTCTTTTGACGGCGGGCTTCGATGGCCCGGTCTCGTTATTTAACATGTTATCTAATTGGCCGGCGCGTTCAAGCCGGAACTGGCGCGGCGTGCCGCCGCGCACTCCCTTTTTGCCCAACCGTTATATGATATAATTATCGTGTGCGGACAGCTGCGACAAGCGAGCCACGCCGAAAGCCTACCGGATCGGGAGGAGCAAGTATTGCGGACAAAAGTCGCAATCATCGGGGCAGGGCCGGCTGGATTGTTGCTTGGGCAACTGCTGAACCGCTATGGCATCGACAATGTCATTCTGGAGCGGCAGAGCCCGGACTATGTGCTCGGCCGCATCCGGGCCGGACTGCTGGAGGAGGGAACAGTCGCGCTGCTCGACCAGATCGGCGCCGGCGCACGGGCCCATGCCGAAGGGCTGGTGCATGAAGGGATCGAGCTCGCCTTTTCGGGGCGCCGGCACCGCATCGACATGAAGGCTGCGACCGGCAAGACGGTCATGATCTACGGCCAGACCGAGGTCACGCTCGACCTGATGGATGCGCGCAACGCCGCCGGTCTCACCTCGGTCTACGAGGCCAAGGACGTACAACCGCACGATTTCGACGGCGGTCACCCGCGCGTAACCTACATGAAAGATGGCGTCACCCACACGATCGATTGCGACTTCGTCGCCGGCTGCGACGGGTTTCACGGCGTCAGCCGCGCCAGCGTTCCGGCTTCGGCCATCGAGGAGTTCGAGCGCATCTATCCGTTCGGCTGGCTCGGCATCCTCTCCGAGACGCCGCCGGTCAGCCACGAGCTGATCTATTCCAACCACGTCCGCGGCTTTGCGCTGTGCACCATGCGTTCGACCAGGCGCAGCCGCTACTATGTGCAGTGCGCGCTCGACGACCATGTCGACCAGTGGCCGGACGATCGATTCTGGGACGAGCTCAAGCGCCGCCTCGACCGGGACGCCGCCGACAGCCTGATCACGGGCCCCTCGATCGAGAAGAGCATTGCGCCGCTGCGCAGCTTCGTCGCCGAGCCGATGCGTTTCGGCAAGTTGTTCCTGTGCGGTGATGCCGCCCATATCGTGCCGCCGACCGGCGCCAAGGGGCTGAATCTGGCCGCGAGCGATGCGCATTATCTGTCGAGCGCATTTCGCGAGTTCTACGACGAAAAATCCAGCGCCGGCATTGACGCCTATTCCGCGAAGGCACTGGCGCGGGTCTGGAAAGCCGTGCGGTTCTCCTGGTGGATGACCTCGATGCTGCACAAATTTCCGGACACCGGTACGATTGGGGCGCGCATCCAGCTCGCCGAGCTCGACTACGTCACGCAGTCCCAAGCCGCGATGACATCACTGTCGGAGAACTATGTGGGGCTGCCGTTTTAGGACGGTGCTGTAGGGTGGGCAAAGCGAAGCGTGCCCACCAGCGTTGTCTTCGCGCGAGATGGTGGGCACGGCGCTGCGCACCTTTGCCCACCCTACGAGTGCTCGCGCCGGCGCCACTTCTTTCAAACACCCGCGCAAATTCCGTTTAAAACTTTGTAGGTGGTGCAACCGTCACGTCCCTCGCGTTCAATGGCGGCAGCCACCAACGCGAGATGGACATGACCAGCACCGACATCCCCGCCGGCTTCGAGCCGCATTTCCGCAAAGCCCCGCTCACCGACCCCTGGGAGCCGCTTTACTCCAGGAAGACCGACAACGGCGTCACCGTGGGATTGCGGCTCGCAACACCGCACACCAACGCGCGCGGGCTGATCCATGGCGGATTGATCGCAGCGCTGGCCGATGCCGCCATGGGCTACAGCTGCGCGCAGGCGACCGGCTGGACCACCTCGTTGGTCACGATCTCGCTGTCGGTCGACTATGTCGGCGCCGGCGAGATCGGCCAATGGCTCGCGGTCGAGGGCGAGGCGATCAAGACCGGCAGCACAATCTGTTTCGCGCAGTGCCTCGCGAAGGCCGACGGCGCCGTGATCGCGCGCGCCAGCGGCACCTTTCGCGTCGTGCCGAAAAAGGGGTGAGGGCGTCACCCGAATTTCCACCCCGCCGTCTCCACCACGAGATCGACGAAGGCGCGCACCTTGGCGGAGAGCAGGCGCGAGGTCGGGTAGACGATGTGGATCGGCAGCGCCGGCTGCTCGTATTTCGCCAACACGATTCTGAGGCGCCCGCGCCGCAAGCCCTCGGCGGCCTGATAGGCCAGCACCCGGGTCACGCCGCCGCCGGCCTCGGCATATTGCAGGGCGGCGTCGGCGCTGTTGCTGGCGAAGCGTGGATTCGGCGCCACCTCGATGTCGCGGCCGTCCTGCACGAAGCGCCAGTTCGCGGATGGACCGAACGCGATGGTCTGGTGCGTAAGCAGTGCCTCCGGCGTCTTCGGTTCGCCATGGCGCTTCAGATAGCCTGGCGTCGCCACAACGATCCGACGCATCTCGCCGACCTGGCGCGCCACGAGCGAGGAGTCGGCGAGATGGCCGATCCGCACCGCGACGTCGACGGCATCTTCCACGAGATTGACCAAATTGTCCGACAGCCGCAATTCGCAGGCGACCTCGGGATAGCGCTTGAGGTAGGCGGTCATGACAGACCCGACATGGAGCCGGCCGAAGCCGACCGGCGCCGACACCACCAGCCGCCCGCTCGGCCGGTTGCGCTCCTCCCGTGCCGAGCCGTCGGCCTCCTCGACATCGGCCAGGATACGACGCACACGCTCCAGATAGCGCGTGCCGACGTCGGTCAGGGTCACTTGACGGGTGGTCCGCTGCAACAGGCGCGCGCCGAGATGCTCCTCCAGCGCCGCGATCAGCCGCGTCACCGCGGAGGGGGACAACCGCAGTTTTCGTGCCGCCGGCGCGAAGCCGTGCAGGTCAGCGACGGTGACGAAAACATGCATGGCCTCGAGGCGATCCATGGTATTGTTGCATATACCGCAATGATGAAGTGTCAAGCGGGCCGATTGTTTTAGCCGGCGAAAAGTCCATTTTAGGTGGCGAAGACGCAGGGATGCGCCGGGATTTCAGGAGATGGTCCGATGACGGCAACTCACACCTATGCCAGCGACGTCGCATTCACGCCGGCGGTGAAGTCGATCCAGACCCGAAAGGGATCCCGCGAAGGCTATGCGCATGCCGAGCAGCGCGGCTGGCGCACCGAGGTCGATGAAAACCTCGCGGCGTTCCTGGCCGACGCCAACAGCTTTTATCTTGCCACGGCCTCGGCCGACGGACAGCCCTACATCCAGCATCGCGGCGGCCCGAAGGGCTTCTTGAAAGTGCTGGACAAGCAGACGCTGGCTTTCACGGACTATGCCGGCAATCGGCAATACATCACGCAGGGAAATCTGTCCGAAAATCCCAAGGCCTACATCTTCGTGATGGACTACGCCCATCGCCGCCGGGTGAAGATCTGGGGCGAGGCGCGGGTGGTCGAAGACGACGAGGCGCTGACGACATCGCTGATGCCGAAAGGCTACCGCGCCCGGCCGGAGCAGGTGATCCTGTTCAAGATCGAAGCGTGGGACACGAACTGCCCGCAGCACATCCCGCAGAAGTTCGACGCGACGGATGTGGCAGCGGCGCTGGCGGCAAGAGATGCGAAAATCACGGAGCTGGAGGCGGAGGTCGCGGCGCTGAAGGGGGAGAAGGCCGCGAGTTGAGCTTACCTGCCAATGAAAGCTAGAGCGACTTGCGGCGTGCACCCTGTCCCCTTGCGGGAGAGGGTGGCTCGTCGCGGAGCGACGAGACGGGTGAGGGGTCTCTCTCCACGAATGAAGCACTTTCCGTTTAGATAGATACCCCTCATCCGGCGCTTCGCGCCACCTTCTCCCGCAAGGGGAGAAGGGAAGAAGACAGCGCGTGCGGCGTCAGCAATTTCTCGAACTTACAGCCCGCTCGCGCCTTCGTGCTGGAAGCCGAGATAGCTGGCGGCGACGCGCTCGTTCGCCGCAATGTCGCTGGCCTTACCGCTGAGCACGAACTCGCCGAGCTCCATGACATAGGCCTGATCCGCGATCTTCAATGCGGCCTGCGCGTTCTGCTCGACCAGCAGTACGGAGACGCCGGCGGCGCGCAGTTCGGTGACGATGCGGAAAATGTCGGCGACGATGATCGGGGCGAGGCCGAGGCTCGGCTCGTCCAGCATCAGGAGCTTGGGCTCGCCCATCAGGGCGCGGCCCATTGCGAGCATCTGCTGCTCGCCGCCGGAGAGCGTGCCGGCGAGCTGCTTGCGCCGTTCCTTGAGCCGCGGAAACAGCGCGTAGACCCGCTCCATCGAGGCTTTCGCCTTGCTTCTCTCGATGCGGAAGGCCCCCAACTCGAGATTGTCCTCGACATTCATGGTCACGAACAATTCGCGGTGCTCGGGAACGAGGCCAAGTCCCATGGCGACGCGGTCCTCGATGTCGAGTCGCGACAGATCCTGACCTGCGAATGCCACGCGCCCCTTCAGCGGAAAGATGCCCATGATGGCGGAGAGCAGCGTGGTCTTGCCGGCGCCATTGGCGCCGACGATGGTGACGATCTGGTTCTGGCCGACTTCGAGCGAGACCGAGCGCACGGCCTCGACCTTGCCATAGGCGACATGGGCGTCGGCGACGGACAACAGCGCGGTCATGCCGCCACTCCGAGATAGGCCTTGATCACTTCGGGATTGGTCTTGATCGTGGCCGGCGTTCCTTCTGCGATCTTGGTGCCGAAATCGAGCACCACGATGCGGTCGGCGAGGTTCATGACGAAGCCCATGTCGTGCTCGACAAGCAGCACGCTCATGCCGCCGTCGCGCAGCTCCCGCAGGAGGCTCGCGAGCCGCTGCTTCTCCATGTGGCGCAGGCCGGCGGCCGGCTCGTCGAGCAGCAGCAGCATCGGATCGACGCACAACGCACGGGCGATCTCGACGATCCGTTGCTGTCCCAGCGAAAGCGAGCCTGCGAGCTGATGCATCTGCTCGCCAAGTCCGACCCGCTCGATCTGGCGGGCGGCTTCGGCGAGCAGCTTTGCCTCATCAGTGCGGTCGAGCCGCAGCATCGAGGAGATCGGCCCCGAATGGCCGCGCAGATGGGCGCCGATCGCGACGTTCTCCAGCACGGTCATGTCAGGCACCAGCTTGACGTGCTGGAAGGTGCGGGAGATGCCGAGCTTGACGATCTCCTGCGGCGGTGCCCTGTCGACCTTGTTGCCGAGCACGGAGATCGAGCCTGAGGTGGCCGACAGCACGCCGGTGATCAGGTTGAAGGTGGTGCTCTTGCCGGCGCCGTTGGGGCCGATCAGCGCGACGATCTCGCGAGCCAGGACGTCGAAGGAGACGTTGTTCACCGCGACCACGCCGCCAAATTGCTTCCGGGCCTTCTCGACCTGAAGCAGGACGCTGGATTGGCCGGGGGAGCGGGTGCGCTGCTCCAGCTTGAGCGAGGTGTCCGGCTTTTTGCCACCGGTGCGCTGGGGCAGGAACGACATCAGCCAGGGCCAGACGCCGCCGGGTGCGAGCTGAAGCAGCGCCACCAGCATGATGCCGAACACGATGGTCTCGACCTGGCCGGAGCCGGGCAGGATCAGCGGCAGATAGCTCTGCAGCACTTCCTTGAGGACCACGACGAGCGCCGCGCCCAGGACGCCACCCCAGACATAGCCGGCGCCGCCGACCACGGCGATGAAGAGATACTCGATGCCGGCCTGCGCGCCGAACGGCGTCGGGTTCACCGCGCGCTGAAGATGGGCGTAAAGCCAGCCGGAGAGGCCGGCGAGCACGGCGGCATGGATGAACACCAGCATTTTCGCCCGCGGCGTGTGCACGCCGAACGCCTCGGCCGCGACATGGCCGCGCCGGAGCGCGCGGATGGCGCGGCCGGTGCGGGAGTCCAGCAGGTTCATCGTGAGCAGCGCCGAGAGGATCACGGCAACCCAGATCGCGTAGTAGATCGAGCCGGGCGAGAGCATTTTGAACGAGCCGATCGACAGCGGCGGGATCGCCGAGATGCCGTCGTTTCTTCCCAGGAATTCGAGCTTGCTGAAGAGATAGAACAAGCCGAGCCCCCAGGCGAGCGTGCCGAGCGGCAGATAATGGCCAGAGAGACGGACTGTGACGAGGCCGAGCAGCACCGCCAGCAATCCGCTGACCAGCAGCGACAATGGGAGCGTTAGCCAGGGCGACATGCCGTAGGTCGTTGACAGCACCGCGGTGGTGTAGGCGCCGAAGCCAACGAAGGCCGCTTGTCCGAACGAGGTCAGGCCGCCGACGCCGGTCAGCAGCACGAGGCCCATCGCGACCAGGGCGGTGAGGCCGACATTGTCGAGCAGCACGATCCAGAACGGGGGCATGCCCGGAACAAAGGGGATCGCCGCCATAATCAGCGCGAAGATGAGGATGGGGAGCCGGCTCTGCATTTTGGCGTCAGTCCTTCTCTTCCTCGACCGCAGGCGCTGCGAGCGAGCGCAGCAGCAGCACGGGAATCAAGAGCATGAAAACGATCACCTCCTTGTAGTTGGAGGCATAGAAGGACGAGAACGCCTCGACGATGCCGACGACCAGCGCCGCGACCGCGGTGAGGGGGTAGCTGACAAGCCCGCCGATGATCGCGGCGACAAAGCCCTTCAGGCCGATCAGGAAGCCCGAGTCGTAATAGAGCGTCGTGATCGGCACGATCATGATGCCCGACAGTGCGCCGATGACGGACGCCAGCAGGAAGGCGATCTGCCCGGATAGCGTGGTGCGGATGCCGACGAGCCGGGCACCGAGCCGGTTCACGGCGGTCGCGCGCAGCGCCTTGCCGTAGAGTGTCAGCCCGAAGAACAGCCACAGCCCGACGATGAAGGCGATGGTAATGCCGTAGACCGTGATGCTCTGGCCTGTGAAGCGCAGCGCGCCGGTGGTGAAAGATCCCGACAGTACGGCAGGTCCGCGCTGACCTTCGGCGCCGAAGAACAATAGGCCCAAACCCTGAAGTGCGAGGTGGACGCCCACCGAGGCGATCAGCAGCACCAGCACCGAAGTGTGCGCCAGCGGCTGGAATGCGATGCGGTAGAGAAACAGGCCGATCATCGCCACGATCACCAGCGACAGCGCGATGCAGACCGCAACCGGCGGCTTCTGAGCGGTGTAGTAGACAGTCAGCGCCAGCACGATGGCCGGCAGCACGATGTTGGTCAGGATGCTGCGCAGCACCAGGCGCCCGTGCAACGCCTTGCGCGCGGCGAACAGGTCGAACGCGAAGGCGCCAAGGCCCAGGGCGAGCGCGAGTTTCGCCGTACCCGGCATCTGGCCCGCGGCCAGCGAGGCATAGGTCAGCGCGCCATAGGTGACGAATTCGCCCTGCGGGATGAGGATGACGCGGGTGACGGCGAACACCAGCACCAGCGCCAGGCCGAGCAGCGCATAAATCGCGCCATTGGTGATGCCGTCCTGCAGCAGGAACAGCATGATGGTGGTATTCAAGACCGGACGCTCCCCCTCAAAGATTCAGGACCGGTCCCCTGATTGTGGTGGACGGTCCGCTCACAGCCATTGAACAGCGCTGACGATATTTGATATGGTCCATAACAATTATCAAATATAACATCAAGAGTGGCGAACGATCCTCCCGAACTTAACGGGATTGCGAGCATGAGGCGATGACCGTTTCCAAAACCGCTGAAAAGTCCTCTGAAAAACCCGCCGAGACCGCCAAGGGCCGCAAGGACGCGGCCGACGGGCCTGGCGAAGCCCTCCAGCTCGGCGAGCTCTCGGAGCAGCTCGGCTATGTCCTGAAGCGGGCACAGCTCAAGGTGTTCGAGAACTTCCTGCGCTGCATGGCCTCGCTCCAGCTCACGCCGGCGCAGTTCTCAGTGCTGCTGTTGGTCGAGAAAAACCCCGGCCGTAACCAGACCGAGATCGCCTCCACCCTCGGCATCCTGCGCCCGAACTTCGTGGCGATGCTCGACAATCTCGAGAGCCGCGACCTTTGCGCGCGGATCCGCTCCACCAACGACCGCCGCTCGCACATCCTGGTGCTGACCGACAAGGGCAAGGCCGTGCTGGCCCGCGCCAAGAAGCTCGTCGCCACCAAGCACGAGGCTCGGCTGAACGAGCTGCTCGGGCCGTCCAATCGCGCAGCCCTGCTCGGGATGCTCTCGAAGATCGCCAACGAGTTTTGACGGTTGATTGCCCCGGCGACCGGGCATCAAACCCGGAAGCGCGGGCGGGCTGGCGGCGGTTACGCCGCAGCGAACCGGTTGGGCATGGCAGGTGTTTTCGCGGACAGGAAGCGGCGCTCGATTTCCAGGGCGGGCAAGGGCGGGCCGAACAAATAGCCCTGCATTTCGGTGCAGCCCTCCGCTGCGATCCGGTCCCGTTGCTCCGCGGTCTCCACGCCCTCCGCCGTCGTCGTCATGCCCATTCCGCGCGCCAGCGCCGCCACCGCGCGCACGATGCTGAGGGATGCCGCATTGTTTTCCACGCCGCTGACGAACGACCGGTCGATCTTGATCTTGTCGAAGGGGAAGCATTGCAGATAGGTCAATGACGAATAACCGGTGCCGAAATCGTCCATGGCGACCTTGATGCCGAGCGCCCGGAGCTGGTGCAGCGTCGTCAGCGTCCCATGCCTGTCCTGCAGCAAAACGCTTTCCGTGATCTCGATCTCCAGCCGCCGCGGATCGAGGCCAGAGGCCGCCAGGGTGCCGACGATCACCTCGGTCAGGCCCGGCTGGCGGAATTGCACCGCCGAGATATTGACGGCGACGTGCAGATGGTCCGGCCACCGGCTTGCAGTGGCACAGGCCTGCCGGATCACCCACTCACCGATCGGCACGATCAGGCCGATCTCTTCCGCAAGCGGGATAAAGCTGTTCGGCGCGACCAGTCCGCGTCGTGGATGTCGCCAGCGGATCAAGGCTTCGAAGCCGCTGATCTCGCCGCCGTCGGTCTTCACGACCGGCTGGTAGTGCAGTTCGAACTCGCCGGCGGCAAGGCCGTTGTGCAGGTCCTGCTCCAGCGCGCGGCGGCTTTGCGCCTCTTCGCCCATGGCCGGTTCGAAGAAGCAGTGCATGCCGCGGCCGTCGCTTTTCGCGCGATACAGGGCCAGATCGGCATTGTGCAGGAGTTGCTCGGGCGTCGAGCCGTCGCCGGGCGCAATGGCGATCCCGACGCTCGCGCCCACAATAGCCTGATGTCCGTCGAGCCCGAACGGAGCACTCAGGGCGCTGACAACATCACGCGCCAGCGTGTCCGCTTCGTTCGAATCGGAGATCGGCGACTGGAGGATGACGAATTCATCGCCACCCATACGCGCGACGGTATCGCTGTCGCGGGCGAGCTGCTTGAGGCGGCGGCTGACATCCTGCAGCAGGATGTCGCCGGCCTGGTGGCCAAGGGTGTCGTTGACGGCCTTGAACTTGTCGAGATCGATGTGGTGGATCGCGAACATCCCACCCTGTTCGAGCGCCTGCTTGAGGCGCTGACCGAGCAGGGCGCGATTGACGAGGTCCGTCAGCGCGTCGTGGTGCGCCATATGCGCGATCTGCAATTCCGCCTTGCGCTGCTCGGTGATGTCTTCGTGGGTCGCGACCCATCCGAGATCGGGCATCGGTCGGTGCCTGATCTTGAAGGTCCGCCCGTTCCGCATCTCGACGATGCTGTCCATGGCCTCGGCCGACGTGGCGACATCGGTCCGCCATGTGGCGTATTCCTCCCGCGTCATTGTCGGCACGCTGCCGGCTTCGAAGCGCAGGTCGAGGATCTCCTGGAGCGGCGTGCCCGGACGAACGCGGTCGGGCGGCAGGCCGTACATTTCGATATAGTGCGTGTTGCAGACCAGCAGCCGATGGTCGGCGCTGAAGAAGCAAAGTCCCTGCGACATGTTGTTGATCGCGATGTCGAACTGGAAATTGCGTTCCTGTAGCCGCGCACTGAGCTCTTCGCGCTCTGTAATGTCCTCGTGCGTCGCCATGCCGCCGCCGTCGGGCAGGGGATGGATGGTGTAGGCGATGATTCGTCCGTCGGCGAACTGCTGAACCGTCTGCTCGCTGACGACCGAACCCTCGGTGCGGGCACGGACATAGGCGCCGGCTTCTCCGCCGATGTTCAGGCCCAGTTCGAGCCGATGCTGGATCAGGTCCTTGATCGGCGTGCCCGGGTGCACCTGCTCGGGCGAGAGCGCGTACATCTCGCGGTAGCGCGGATTGCAGAAAATGACCCTGCGGTCGCTGCCGAACAGGATGATCCCGAGCCACAGATTATTGGCGGCGCACTTGAGCAGCTCGCCGAGCACGAGCGGATCAATGCTTGCGACCTCCTGATCATTCTCCGCCATGCGCCTTGCCCCCGAAACGACGCGATTAGAGCAGGCGGTGGTGAATCAGCCCAACAATTCGCCCAGTTTCGGGACATGTTCCTGAAACTGGGCGAACGCGAGGTTAAGGGCGGCGATGCCCGCCCCCTGGAAAAGAGGACGCCGACAAGAATTCAGAGATCGTTAACCATGTCGTCCCGCCGAACCGCGCGCGGTGCCGGCGGGATGGCGATGCCGCCCGATCAGTCGACCAGGATCACCCGGATATCGTTCACATTGGTCAGCGTGGGACCCGGCAGCAACAGGTCGCCCGTCGCCTCGAAGAACGTCGTCGCATCGTTGTTGTCGAGATAGGCCTGCGGCTGCAGCCCCTGCGCCCTCATCTTCGCGAACGTCGCCGCGTCGATCAGCGCGCCGGCGGGGTCGGTGGGGTGGCCGGCGCCGCCATCGGCGCCGTCGGTGTCGCCGGCGAGCGCGGAGATGTCAGGCGTGTCCTTCAAGAGGCCGGCGAGCGCCAGCGCGTATTCCTGGTTCGGGCCGCCGCGGCCATCGCCACGCACGGTGACCGTGAGCTCGCCGCCGGAGAGGATCGCCACGCGCTTGCCCTGTGCACGGGCCTGAAGTGCCAGCCTGGCATGATCGGCGGCGACGTCGCGGGCCTCGCCTTCGAGGTCGGCGCCGAGATCGATCGTCTCGTAACCGGCCTCATGCGCGAGCCTCACCGCGGCGTCGAGCGATTGCTTCGGGCGTGCGATCAATCCGAAATGCGCGCGCGCGAAGGCGGCATCAGCGGGCTTGCAGCTTTCGTTGGCGGGGTCATCCAGCGCGCGGCGGACGGCATCGTCGATATCGAGCTTGTATTTGGCGACGATGGCGCGCGCATCATTGAGCGTGGTCGGATCGGGCACGGTCGGACCGGAGGCGATCGCGGAGGGATCGTCATGCGGCACGTCGGAGATCGCGAGCGTCACGATCTCGGCGGCATTTTTGCCCGCGCGCGCCAGCCGCCCACCCTTGATCCGCGACAGATGCTTGCGCACGACATTCATCTCGCCGATCGGCGCGCCGGAGCGGAGCAGCGCCTTGTTGACCGCCTGCTTCTGCGCGAAGCTGATGCCGTTGACGGGCGCGATCCAGTTCGCCGAGCCGCCGCCGGTGAGCAGCACCAAAAGCAAATCGTCCGGCCCGGCCTCGGCTGCGAGCGCGAGCGTATCGGCCGCGCCCTTCAGGCCGGCTTCGTCAGGCACGGGATGACCGGCCTCGACCACACGGATGCGGCGCGTCGGCACGCCGTAGCCGTGTCGCGTGGTGGCGATGCCGACGAGACGTTCCGGCGCGAGCCCGAGCGCGTCGAGATAATGCCGCTCGGCGGCGGCGGCCATCGCGGCCGCGCCCTTGCCGGCGGCGAGACAGATCACGCGTCCCCTTGGCGCGGGCCGCAGGTGCGGCGCCAGAATCGTGCTCGGATGAGCGGCGGCAACGGCGGCGTCGTAGAGCGCGCGGAGCAGGGGGCGTCGATCGGACATGACGAAGGGCCTTGAGCGGACAGGAAAGACTGGCGGCAAACGCGCCGCTCACCTGCCTACCGCATCATGCGCCAAAGCGTAAGCCGGCTTCACCATCATTCGATTGTGCAATCGCGTGATCATAATCGACGCGCAAGCAAAAACCCCCTGCGATGGTTCGCAGGGGGTTTTCATCGTCGTGGGTATCAGGCGGTTAGCCGCCGACGTCGGCGCTGATCACGTCACCGAACAGCTCCCACTTGTCGCCCTTGAACTTCTCGAGCTGGAGCTGGCTGATCGGCGCGAAGTCGGTCGGAGAGGTGTTGATCTGCACGCCCGGCAGCAGCACTTCGGTGCGGAAGTTCTTCAGGCTGGCGGCCTGCTTCATGACGTTCGCGCGCGTGAGATCGTCGCCGCACTGCTTGAGGACTTGGACCAGGGTCTGCGCCACGCCGTAGCCGACGATGGTGCCGTGGTCGAGCTTGTCGCCGTCCGGAAAGTACTTGTTCATGAACGCGACGAAGTCCTTCATGCCGGGATCGCTGTTCCACGCCGGATCCGAAATGTCCTTCAGGTAGTCGGCGGAGATGATGTCCTGCGAGTTCTCGAACCCGGCGGGCTTGAGCACGCTGCCGACGGACGCCGAGACGTTGTTGAGGAAGTGCAGCGGCTTCCAGCCGATCTCGGCATTCTTCTTGATTGCCTGCGCCGCGAATTTCGGCGTCGTGATGTTCATGAAGACGTCGGCGCCGGTCGACTTCAGCTTGACGATGTGGTTGTCGATGGTCGGCTCGGAGGTCTCGTAGCTCTCCTCCATGACGATCATCGACGCGGCCTTGGCGCCGAGGCCGTCCTTCAGGCCCTTGAGATAATCCTTGCCGTAATCGTCGTTTTGGAACAGCACGGCGATCTTGGCATCCGGCTTGTTCTTGAGCAGCCATTTCGCGTAGATCTGCGTCTCGCTCTGGTAATTGGGCTGCCAGCCCATGGTCCAGGGGAAATCCTTCGGGTCGTTCCACTTGGTGGCGCCGGTCGCGACGAAGAGCTGCGGCACCTTCTTCGAGTTCATGTATTTGTGAATCGCGGAGTTCGGCGGCGTGCCGAGCGAGTTGAAGATGAACAGCACCTCGTCGCTCTCGACCAGCTTGCGCGCCTGCTCCACCGTCTTCGGCGGCGAGTAGGCGTCATCGTAGCTGATGAAGTTGATCTTGCGGCCGTTGATGCCGCCTTCGTCGTTGATCTTCTTGAAATAGGCCGCTTCCGTCCGTCCGATGATGCCGTAGGCGGAGGCCGGTCCGCTGTAGGGCATGATGTTGCCGATCTTGATCTCGGTATCGGTCGCGCCGGTATCGTATTTCTTCTGGGCCGATGCAGTGGAGGCCGAGGCCGCAATGAGCGCGAGCGCGAGTGAGGCGGCCGCAAGTTTGCCGGTGACAGCGGGCATTCCTATCTCCCTATTTTCTTGGTGTGTGCGCGTCCCTTTTCTTGTGTTGCCTGTTTTTGCTGACGCAGCAGCAATTCAATACGATTTACCGGACGCCTTCAACAGAAAGCCCCTGCGGCGGGGGCGCAGGGGCTGCTTCTTTAGTAGTCAGGGGCGCCCGCGCGCTCGTGTGCGACTGCGAGAAGGTGCATCCGTCTGAGTTGACGAACCGATCTGGAGCGAGTTTGAGTTGCGTGGCTTCAGTGGCCGAGCTCGCTCGAGATGATGTCCCCGAACAGCTCCCATTTCCGACCCTTGAACCGCATCATCTGGAGCTGCTCGATCGGGGCGAAATTATCGGCTGCGGTGTTGATCTTGATGCCGGGCAACAGGGTGTCGGGCTCGAAATCCTTCAGGCTTGCCGCCTGCTTCATGACGTTGTCGCGGGTGAGGTCGTCGCCGCACATCTGCAGCACCTTCACCATGGTCTGCGCGGCGGCATAGCCGAACACCACGCCCGCATCGAGCTTGTTGGCCTTGGGATCGTATTTGGCGAGGAAGTTGTAGAACTTCTTCATGCCGTCATCGGCATTCCATTGCGGGTCGGAGCCGTCCTTGGTGTAGCTCGCCGATAGGATGCCTTGCGAGATCTCGAGCCCCGCCGGCTCGAGCACGCCGCCGACCGAGGCCGAGACGTTGGAGATGATGTGGACCGGATGCCAGCCGATTTCGGCCGCCTTCTTGATCGCTTGCGCTGCAAATTTCGGCGTGGTGATGCTGACGAAGATGTCGGCGCCGGAGGCCTTCAATTTCACGACGTGCTCGTCGATCGCCGGCTCCGAGGTGTCGTAGCCATCTTCCAGCACGATCATCGAGGCCTTGGGCCCAAGGCCGTCCTTCAGCCCCTTGAGATAGTCCTTGCCGAAATCGTCGTTCTGGTAGAGCACGCCGATCTTGCCGTCCGGCTTCTCCTTCATGATGTACTTGGCGTAGATGCGCGCCTCGCTCGCGTAGCTCGGCTGCCAGCCCATGGTCCAGGGATATTGCTTCGGATCGTTCCACTTCGAAGCGCCGCTCGCCACGAACAATTGCGGCACCTTCTTCTCGTTCATGTATTTGCGAATGGCGCCGTTGGTGGAGGTGCCGAGCGAGCCGAAGATCAGCAGCACCCCGTCGCTCTCGACCAGCTTGCGGGCCTGCTCCACCGTCTTCGGCGGCGAATAGCCGTCGTCGTAGGAGATGAACTTGATCTTGCGGCCGCCGATGCCGCCCTCGGCATTGATCTTGTTGAAATAGGCTTCCTCGGCCTTGCCGATCGCCGCGTAGGCGGAGGCCGGGCCGCTATAGGGCATGATGTTGCCGATCTTGATCTCGGTATCGGAAGCGCCGCTGTCGTATTTCTTCTGCGCCAGTGCCGGGCTGCCCATCGCAGTGCACAATGCGAATGCGGCCAGTACGCCCGCAACCTGAAATCGAACGGCAGTCATCTTTCTCCACCCGGAACGGATCGCCGCCGCATTGAACAAGATTGATGCGGGACGTCAACAAAAAGCCCCCGCGATCGTTCGCGGGGGCTTCTCGAGGTGTCGGACTATTGCGTCAGAGCGTCACTCGGTGGCGATGTCGCCGCTGATGATCTCGCCGAAGAGTTCCCACTTCTCGCCCTTGAAGCGCTGCATCTGGAGCTGCGCGATCGGGGCGAAGTCGGTGGGGCCGGTGTTGATCTTGACGCCGGGCAGCAAGGTGTCCGGTGCGAAATCCTTCAACGAGGCCGCCTGCTTCATGATGTTGGCTCGGGTCAGATCGTCGCCGCACATCTCCAGGACCTTGGCCAGCGTCGACGCTGCGCCGTAGCCATAGACCATGCTGGTGTCGGACTTGTCGGCACCCGGCATGTACTTGTCGACGAACTCGTTCCACTTCTTCATGCCGGGGTCGTTGGCCCACTGCGGGTCCGTGGAGTCCTTGGCATAGGCCGCCGACAGCACGCCCTGCGAGGCCTCGAAGCCGGCCGGCTTCATCACGCTGCCGACCGAGATCGACACGTTGGTGAGGATCTGCAGCGGCTTCCAGCTCAGCTCGGCGGTCTTCTTGATGGTCTGGGCCGCGAATTTCGGCGTCGCGTAGATCAGCAGGACGTCGGGATTGGCCGCCTTGATCTTGACGATGTGACCGTCGATCGAGGGCTCGGACACCTCGTAGCTTTCTTCCATGATGATCATGGACGCGCCCTTGGCGCCCAAGCCGTCCTTGGTGCCCTTGAGGTAGTCTTTGCCGAAATCGTCGTTCTGATAGAGGATCGCGATCTTGGCGTCGGGCTTTTCCTTCAACAGCCATTTCGCGTAGATCTGCGCTTCGCTCTGGTAGGAGGGCTGCCAGCCCATGGTCCAGGGGAAGTTCTTCGGGTCGTTCCACTTGGTGGCGCCGGTGGCGACGAACAGCTGCGGGATCTTCTTGGCGTTCAAATACTTCTGGATCGCGCTGTTCGAGGGCGTGCCGAGCGGGTTGAACACGACGATCACTTCGTCGCTCTCGACCAGCTTGCGGACCTGCTCCACGGCCTTCGGCGGCGAATAGCCGTCGTCATAGGTGACGAAGTTGATCTTGCGGCCGTTGATGCCGCCCTTGTCGTTGATCATCTTGAAATAGGCTTCTTCGGTCTTGCCGATGATGCCATAGGCCGAGGCCGGACCGCTGTACGGCATGATGTTGCCGATCTTGATCTCGGTGTCGGACGCGCCGGTGTCGTATTTTTTCTGGGCGAATGCGGCGCCGGAGGTGAGAGTGATGACCGCCGTTGCCGTCACCAGCGCAGCGGTTCGCAGTGTTCTTTCAAAAAACAATTCGGGTCTCCTTGGCTTAATCAACGGGTTGTCAGTTCTTTCTGAGCCGGCCGACGAGTTGCTGGCCCATGATCGCGATCTGCCTCGCGCCGTGCGGCACCAGGTAGATGACGGCGAACAGGAGTACGCCGAATACGGCGCCGGAGAGGCCCTTGGAGATGCCCTCTGCCATGTTCGGCACGAAGATGATGAAGGCTGCGCCGACGAACGAGCCGGGCAGCCAGCCGACGCCACCGACGACCATGCCGAGGAACAGCGAGATCGCCAGCGTGATCGTGTAGCTGTCGGGCGCGACGAACTGCACGGCGATGGCGCCAAGCGAGCCGGCAACGCCGGTGATGCCGGCGGACACGCCGAAGGCCAGTGTCTTGTACAGTGCGACGTTGACGCCCATCGAGGAGGCCGCGATCTCGTTGTCGCGGATCGCCATGAAGGCGCGGCCCGAGCGGGAGCGCAGCAGGTTGACAGAGAAGATGTAGATCGCGAGCACGACCGCGAGCGAGAAGTAGTAGAGCCATGTGTCCTGCGACATCGGCAACCCGAACGGCGCGTCGGGCTTGGTGACGACGAGGCCCTGCACGCCGCCCGTCCAGTGCTCGAGGAAGTTCAGCTTCAGCAGCTGCGGCATCGCGGTGGCAAGCGCAAAGGTCGCGAGCGCGAGATAGACGCCCGACAGCCGCAGTGCCGGCTTGCCGAACAGGTAGCCGAAGGCGAAGCAGACCGCGGCGGAAACCGGAATTGTCAGCGCATAGTTGACGTTGAAGTACTCCATCAGCACCGCCGACGTATAAGCGCCCACGGCATAGAAGGCGCTCTGGCCGAGCGAGAACTGGCCGGAGCCGCCCGTCAGAATGTTCAAGGCCAGCACCGCGAGCCCGTAGATCAGGAGCATCGTCATCTGGAAGATGATGAAGTTCTTGACGAACATCGGCACGATCAACAGCACCGCCAGCACTAACAGGGAGGTGCCCGTGCCCAGCGTCATCGCCCGCTTCGGAACCGCCTCGACGGCCGGGGCTTCCGTGACGACGTCTTCTGCAGCGCTCATGATCAAACTCGCTTGACGATTTGCCGGCCGAACAGGCCAGCGGGTTTGACGACCAGGACGGAAATGATCAGCGCGAGCGCGATCGGAAGCTTCAGCTCGTTGCCGACGCCGGGAATGTAGGTGCCGGCGAGGTTTTCGAAGACACCGACCAGGAAGCCGCCGACCACGGCGCCGAACGGGCTGGTCAGTCCGCCGAGCACCGCCGCGGCGAAGCCGTAGATCAGCACGCCGCCCATCATGTTGGGCTCGAGGAACACGACTGGTGCGATCAGCATGCCGGCGATCGCACCGATCGCGGACGCCATGCCCCAGCCCAGCGCAATCATCCAGCTGGTGTTGATGCCGACCAGCCGGGCCGATTCAGGCACGGAGGCGGCCGCGCGCATGGCGAGGCCGATCTTGGTGTACTGGAAGAAGAAGTAGAGGCCGAGCAGCAGCAGCACCGTGACGCCGATCATGCCGGCCTGGTGAGTCGAGATCAGCTGGCTACCGAGGAACGGCGAGGAGCCGAACGGGGTCGGATACTGCTTGATGGTGAAGTCCCAGATCAGACCGGCCGAGGAGTTGATGATCGCGAACAGCGCGATGAAGCCGGCGACGTTGGTCAGCACCGGCGCCTTGGCGAGCGGCTTGAACAGGATGCGCTCGATCGCGATGCCGCCGACAAAGGACAATGCCAGCGTGATCACGAAGGCGGCCCAATAGGGGATGCCCCATTGCATCAGCTGCCAGGAGATGAAGGTCGAGAACATCGCCATCTCGCCCTGAGCGAAGTTGAGATGGTCGATCGCCTGATAGATCATGACCACGGCGAGCGCCATGCAGGCGTAGATCGCGCCCGTGGCGATGCCGGCCAGCACTTGGTTGGTGAACAGCTCCATCGTGCCGGCTCCTCAGTAACCCAGGTAGGATTTGCGGATTTCTTCGTTGTTCGCGATGTCCTTGGCGTTGCCCGACATCACGATGCGCCCGGTCTCGATCACATAGGCCTGGTCGGCGAGCTCGAGCGCGAGCTGGGCGTTCTGCTCGACCACCAGGATCGACACCTTGTCCTCGCGGTTGATCTTGCCGAGGATGCCGAACAGGTCGCGCACGACTAGCGGCGCCAGTCCGAACGAGGGCTCGTCCAGCAGCATTAGCCGCGGCCGCAGCATGAGGGCGCGGGCGACCGCGAGCATCTGCTGCTCGCCGCCCGAGAGCGTGCCGGCCTGCTGCGTATGCCGCTGCTTGAGCACCGGGAAATGCGCATACATGCGCTCGATGTCGGAGACGATGCCGGCGCTGTCTTTGCGGGTGATGGCGCCGAGCTGGAGGTTTTCCTCCACCGTCATGGTGGTGAAGGTGCCGCGGCCCTGCGGCACATGGGCGATGCCGAACCGCACGATGCTTTCGGTGGAGCGGTTGTTCAGCGGCTTGCCGTCGAACTCGATGCCGCCGGTCGAGCGCACCATGTTGCAGATCGCGCGCAGCGTGGTGGTCTTGCCGGCGCCGTTGGCCCCCAGCAGCGTGGTCAGCGATCCCTCGCTGAGCGAGAAGGACAGGCCGTGGAGCGCCTGGACCTGGCCGTAATAGGCGCGCAGGTCCTTGACGTTGAGCAGCGTCGTCATTGGTCCTTGCTCCCGAGATAGGCCTTGATGACGTGGGGATCCGCCTGCACCTGGGCCGGCGTGCCTTCCGCGAGCTTCTTGCCGAAATTCAGCGCGACGACGTGGTCGGCGATCGACATCACGAGGCCCATGTGATGCTCGACCAGCAGCACGGTCATATGGCGTTCGTCGCGGATGCGGCGGATGAGGTCGCCGAGCACGTAGACTTCCTCGTGGTTGAGGCCGCCGGCGGGCTCGTCGAGCAGCAGGATCTTCGGATCGGCAGCGAGCGCGCGCGCCAGCTCGACGCGCTTCTGCGTGCCGAACGGCAGGCCCGACACGACGGTGTGGGCGACATCCTCGAGGTCGAGATAGGCGAGGATCTCATGCACCTTCTTGTTGACGTCGCTCTCGCTGCGGCGGACCCAGGCCAGCCGCAGCGAGTCGCTGATGATGTCGCTGGAGGTGCGGGCATGGGTGCCGACGCGGACATTGTCCATCACCGACAAATTCGGAAACAGCGCCACGTTCTGGAAGGTGCGGCCGATGCCGATCTCCGCGATTCGGTGCGGCGGGCGCGTCAGGATGCTCGCGCCCTCCATCAGGATGTCGCCGGACGACGGCTGGTACAGCCGCGAGAGGCAGTTGAAGAGCGTGGTCTTGCCGGCGCCGTTAGGGCCGATCAAGCCGAGGATCTGGCCCTTGTGCATGTCAAAGGACACGCCGTTGAGCGCGACGATGCCGCCGAACACGACGCTGACGTCGCGAACCGCGAGCAGGGGCGATGTCCCCTGCGCGAGTTGTGCCTGCGTCATCTCGTCTCGCCCACTGTGTTCAGTGAGCGAAGGGGCGATGTGAACCGCTCCCGATGACGACAAAGGCTATCTGATCCCCTCGGCCACACGCGCAACTTTCCCTCCTGATTTCAGCTTTTTGCTGACGTCTTTTTTGGAATGCGGCATCAGACCCCCAAGTGCCGCTTCGATGTTCCTTACCATCGCAAGCAGACGCGGTCCAATGTCGTTGATCAAACGCTCTTCCGTGAAGCGGAATGCCGGCGCGCCGCAATTGAATGCGTAAGGACCGGTTCCGTCGTTGAGCCTGAGCGCGACGCCGGCGGCGCCGATATCGTCGTGCCAGTCGCCGACCGAAATCGCAAATCCGTATTTCGCGACCGTCTCGCCGGAGCGTTCCAAACCGTCGCGCATCTTGGGCCAGCGGCTGCCGTAATGTTCGCGCAAGACACGAGACAGTTCCGCCCGATCGTTTTCCTCGAGCGCCCAAAAATAGGCGCGGCCCATCGCGCTGGTTGCAATCGGCACGCGGGAGCCGACGTCAAGTTGAACGCCGACCGTCTCGCTGCCGCGGCTTTGCCCGAAATAGATCATGCTGTGACGGTCGCGGCCGCCGACGGCAACGGCTCCGCCGGTCGCGCGCATCATTTCCTCGCGGAACGGTTCGGACAAATGCCGAACGCCGAGATTGGACAACGCGGCGTAGCCGAGCGCCATCGCGGCCGGCGCAAGCTGATATTTCTCGAAGCGGGGAACCGGCGTCAGATAGCCGAGCTTCGTCAACGTATAGGTCAGCCGCGAAACGGTCGGTTTGGGCAAATTGGTACGGGCCGCGATTTCCTGATTGCCAAGAAGTCCGTCGCTGGGCTGGAATGCGCGCAATACGTCTAGCCCGCGGGAAAGCGCGACGACGAAATTCCGATCGGTCGCTGTCTTCTTTCCTGTACGCTTCATCCCTGATCTGCTTCTTGCGCGGAGTCGTTGACAAGCCACGTGCTTCAAAATAACCCTGCCGTCAAGATGCGGAATTAAATTCCGCAGTGCGAAATTGAACAAAAGTTACCCCACCAAGGAGGGACACCGTGAGCGAAGTGGTCAAGTTTGAGCGTCATGACGAAGTCGGGATCGTCACGGTCGACAGCCCTCCGGTCAACGCGCTGAGCGCCGCGGTTCGCGGCGGAATTCTGGAATGCATCAAGGCCGCGGTCGCCGATCCCGCAATCAAGGGCATCGTGCTGACCTGCGCCGGCCGTACCTTCATCGCAGGCGCCGACATCACCGAATTCGGCAAGCCGCCGAAGCCGCCCGCCCTCAACGACGTGCTTTCCGAGATCGAGAATTCACCGAAGCCGGTCGTCGCCGCGATCCACGGCACCGCGCTCGGCGGCGGCCTCGAGGTCGCGCTCGCCTGTCATTTCCGTGTTGCGGTGAAGGAAGCCAGGCTCGGCCTGCCCGAGGTGAAGCTCGGCCTGCTGCCGGGCGCCGGTGGCACCCAGCGCCTGCCGCGCGCAGTCGGACCGGAGCTCGCGGTCAAGATGATCGTCGGCGGTGATCCGATCGGCGCTGCGGAAGCGCTGAAGAACGGTCTGATCGAGGAGATCGTCGAGGGCCCCGCCGCCGGAGGCGAAGCCTTCGTACGAAAGCTGCTGGCTGAAAAGCGTCCGCTGCGCCGCCTGCGTGACGACGACTCCAAGATCGCGGCGGCCAAGGCCGACCGCTCGATCTTCACCAATGCGGTCGCGGCCATGACCAAGAAGTCACGCGGCCTGGAAGCGCCGTTCGCGGCGGCCGACGCCGTCGGCTACGCCATCGACCTGCCATTCGATGAAGGGCTGAAGAAGGAGCGCGAGGGCTTCCTGAAGCTCGTCGCCAGCGATCAGTCCAAGGCGCAGCGTTATGCCTTCTTCGCCGAGCGCGAGGCCAGCAAGATCGCCGGCGTTCCTGAGGGGACCAAGCCGCGGCCCGTGAACCGCGTCGCCATCCTCGGCGCCGGTACGATGGGCGGCGGCATCGCGATGTCCTTTGCCAATGCCGGCGTTCCCGTCACTCTGATCGAGACCGGCGAGGAGCAGCTCAAGCGCGGCATGGGCATCATGCAGAAGAACTGGGAAGCGACCGCGGCGCGCGGCGGCATCCCGGCGGACGCGCCCGCCAAGCGCATGGCGCTGATCAACGGCGTCGTGGGCATCGAGAACGTCGGCGACGCCGACCTCGTCATCGAAGCCGTGTTCGAGACCATGGCAGTGAAGAAGGAAGTGTTCGGCAAGCTCGACCAGTACGTCAAGCCGGGCGCCGTGCTCGCCTCCAACACCTCGTACCTGAACATCGACGAGATCGCGAAGTCGACCAAGCGGCCGCAGGACGTGCTCGGCATGCACTTCTTCTCGCCCGCCAACGTCATGAAACTGTGCGAGATCGTGCGCGCCGACAAGACCGCGCCCGATGCCCTCGTCACGGCTGTCTCGATCGCACGCAAAATCGCAAAGGTGCCGGCCGTGGTCGGTGTCTGCGACGGCTTTGTCGGCAACCGCATGCTGGCCCAGCGCGGCAAGCAGTCGGAGAAACTGCTGTTCGAAGGCGCGCTGCCGCAGCAGGTCGACGCCGTCGTGACGAAGTTCGGCATGCCGATGGGGCCGTTCGCCATGGGCGACCTCGCCGGCCTCGACATCGGCTGGCGCTCGCGCAAGGACCGCGGCATCAAATCGGAGATCGCGGATGCGCTCTGTGAAGCCGGGCGCTTCGGCCAGAAGACCGGCAAGGGCTATTACAAATACGAAGCCGGCTCCCGTTCGGCGCTGCCCGACCCCGAAGTCGAGAAGCTGATCGACGAGACGCTGCTTCGTTTGGGCCGCAAGAAGCGCGTCGTCAGCGACGACGAGATCCTCGAGCGCATGATGTATCCGATGATCAACGAGGGCGCGAAGATCCTGGAAGAAGGCATTGCCGCGCGCCCGTCCGATATCGACGTGGTCTGGCTCTATGGCTACGGCTGGCCGATCTACCGCGGCGGCCCGATGTTCTGGGCCGACACCGTCGGCCTCAAGCACATCGCCGATCGTCTCTCTTTCTATGCCAAGGAGACCAACGACCCCAGCCTCGAGCCCGCGCCGCTGCTGAAGAAGCTCGCGGCCGAAGGCAAGACCTTTGCGTCATTGGCCGCGACATCAAAGGCGGCGTGATTGGATTGGGCTCGGTGACCGCGAACACCTTCGCCAGGGCAACGCTCTCTCCGTTCCCTCCCCCCTTGTGGGGGAGGGTCAGGGAGGGGGGTAGCCCCGGGCGAGGTCCGAGTTCGTGGCACCCCCTTCCCCAACCCTTCCCCACAAGGGGGAAGGGAGCCCGTCTGTCCGTACCCGCCTTACGTTTGCAGAGCATTGATCGTTGATGACCCATCCCGGCGAACAGTTTTATCCCGAGGGCGTGCGCTGGGACGACACCATCGTCCAGGGCCCGTTGCCTGACCTGCTGGCAAAAGCCGCCGCAGAGTACGGACCGCGCACCGCGCTGGAATTCCGGGATCGTCCGATCACCTACACCGAACTCGCCGCGATGGCGGAGCGTGCGGCTGCCGCGTTCCTGCGCGCCGGCTGCGGCAAGCACACATCCATCGCGCTGTTCCTCGGCAATACGCCGGACCACCCCGTCAATTTCTTCGGCGCGCTGAAGGCCGGCGCCCGTGTCGCGCATCTCTCACCGCTCGACGGCGAGATCGCGCTGACCCACAAGGTCTCCGATTCCGGTTCGCGCCTGCTCGTCACCACCAACCTCGCGGCGCTGCTGCCGACCGCGCTGAAATTCCTGGAAAAGGGCCTGATCGACCGCCTGGTCGTCTGCGAGGAGGACAGTTGGGGCAAGGTCGGCACGCCGCAGGCCGCGATCCCCAATGATCCCCGCATCGTCACCTTCAAGGCCTTTGTCGAGGGCGCGACCGCACCGGCGCAGTGGCCATCCGTGACGATCGACGACGTCGCGCTGCTGCAATATACCGGCGGCACCACCGGTCTGCCCAAGGGCGCCATGCTGACGCACGGCAACCTCACCTCGGCGGTGTCGATCTTCGACATCTGGGGCAAGCCGTCCCGAGCCGCGCGTGGCGACGTGGTCGAGCGCGTGATCGGCGTGCTGCCGCTGTTCCACATCTATGCGCTGACCCTCGTGCTGCTGTGCTCGCTCCGCCGCGGCTATCTGATCTCGCTGCATCAGCGCTTCGATGTCGAAGCCGTGATGCGCGACATCGAGGTCAAACGCGCGACCTATTTCCCAGGCGTGCCGACGATGTGGATCGCGATTGCAGCGCTCCCGGATCTCGACAAGCGCGACTTCTCCTCGCTCAGCACCATTGGCTCCGGCGGCGCGCCGCTGCCGGTGGAGATTGCGAGTTTCTTCGAGCGCAAGGTCGGCAAGAAGCTCAAGAGCGGCTGGGGCATGACCGAGACCTGCTCGCCGGGCACCGGCCATCCGCCCACAGGCCCTGACAAGCCGGGCTCGATCGGCCTGATGCTGCCCGGCATCGAGCTCGACGTCGTTTCCCTGGAAGATCCCACAAAAGTGCTGCCGCCGGGCGAAGTCGGCGAGATCCGCATCAAGGGCCCGAACGTCACCATGGGCTACTGGAACAAGCCCGAGGGATCCGCGGAGGCCTTCGTCGACGGCCGCTTCGTCACCGGCGACATCGGCTATGTCGATAGCGACGGCTATTTCTTCCTGGTCGACCGCAAGAAGGACATGATCATCTCCGGCGGCTTCAACGTTTATCCGCAAATGATCGAGCAGGCGATCTACACCCTACCAGGCGTGCACGAGGTGATCGTGCTCGGCATTCCCGACTCGTATCGCGGCGAGGCCGCAAAAGCCTTCATCAAGCTCAGGCCCGGCGCAAAGCCGTTCTCGCTCGACGAGCTGCGCGCGCAGCTCGCCGGCAAGCTCGGCAGGCACGAATTGCCGGCGGAGGTCGAATTCGTCGACGATCTGCCGCGCACGCCGGTCGGAAAGCTGTCGCGCCATGAGTTGCGCCAGCAGCAGAAACCATCACAATCCGCCCAACTTGTCACCCGACTTGCATCAGGAGATCGCTCTTGACCGACGCCGTCATCGTTTCCACCGCCCGCACCCCGATCGGGAAGGCCTATCGCGGCGCGCTCAACGCCACCGAGGGCGCAACGCTGCTCGGCCACGCCATCGGCGAGGCCGTCGCGCGCGCCAAGGTCGACCCCAAGGAGGTCGAGGACGTCGTGATGGGCGCAGCGCTGCAACAGGGTGCGACCGGCGGCAACATCGCGCGCAAGGCGCTGCTCCGTGCCGGTCTCCCCGTCACGGTCGCCGGCACCACCATCGACCGGCAATGCGCCTCGGGCCTGCAGGCGATCGCGCTCGCCGCGCGTTCGGTGATCTTCGACGGCGTCGAGATCGCCGTTGGCGGTGGCGGCGAGTCCATCTCGCTGGTGCAGAACGACAAGATGAACGGCTTCCATGCGCAGGACCCGGCGCTGCTCGAGATCAAGGGCGAGGTCTACATGCCCATGATCGACACGGCGGAGATCGTCGCCAAGCGCTACGGCATCTCGCGCGAGAAGCAGGACGAATATTCGCTGGAGAGCCAGCGCCGCACGGCCGCGGCCCAGCAGGGCGGCAAGTTCAGGGACGAACTCGCGCCGATCACCACCAGGATGGCGGTGACCGACAAGGCGACCGGTGCAGTCTCGTTCAAGGACGTCACGCTCTCGCAGGACGAGGGCCCGCGCCCCGAGACCACCGCTGAAGGTCTCGCCGGCCTCAAGGCCGTGCGCGGCGAGGGATTTTCGGTCACCGCCGGCAATGCCAGCCAGCTTTCGGACGGCGCCAGCGCGAGCGTGATCATGAGCGACAAGGAAGCGGCGAAGCGCGGGCTGAACCCGCTCGGCATCTTCCGCGGCTTCGTCTCCGCCGGCTGCGAGCCGGACGAGATGGGCATCGGCCCGGTGTTCGCGGTGCCGCGCCTGCTCAAGCGTCATGGCCTCACCGTCGACGACATCGGCCTGTGGGAGCTCAACGAAGCCTTCGCGGTGCAGGTGCTGTATTGCCGCGACAAGCTCGGCATCGACCCCGACAAGATCAACGTCGACGGTGGCGCGATTGCGGTCGGCCATCCCTACGGCATGTCGGGCGCGCGCCTCACCGGCCACGCTCTGATCGAAGGCCGCCGCCGCAAGGCGAAGTACGCGGTCGTCACCATGTGCGTCGGCGGCGGCATGGGCGCGGCGGGGCTTTTTGAGGTGTTGCAGTAGCCGTCGTCCTGGCGAAAGCCAGGACCCATACTCCGCAGCCGGAGTGTGGTGCTCAGACAGCCTTCGCATAACGAAGGCCGGTAGTAATGGGTCCTGGCTTTCGCCAGGACGACGAGGAAACAGGAGGATCCGATGGATCTCGCATTCACGAAAGAAGAGCAGGCGTTTCGCGAGGAAGTGCGGTCATTCTTCCGCGACAACGTGCCGCCGGATACCCGGCGCAAGCTGGTCGAGGGCCGCCACCTCTCGAAGGACGAGATGGTGACGTGGTGGCGCATCCTCAACAAGAAGGGCTGGGGCGTCAGCCACTGGCCCAAGCAATATGGCGGCACCGGCTGGACCTCCGTGCAGCACTACATCTTCAACGAGGAGCTGCAGTCCTATCCGGCGCCGCAGCCGCTCGCCTTCGGCGTCAGCATGGTCGGTCCCGTGATCTACACCTTCGGCAATGAAGAGCAGAAGAAGCGGTATTTGCCCCGCATCGCCAATGTCGACGATTGGTGGTGCCAGGGTTTCTCCGAGCCCGGCTCCGGCTCCGACCTCGCCTCGCTGAAGACGAAGGCCGAGCGCAAGGGCGACAAGTGGATCATCAACGGCCAGAAGACCTGGACCACGCTCGCCCAGCACGCCGACATGATCTTCTGCCTCTGCCGCACCGACCCGTCCGCCAAGAAGCAGATGGGCATCTCCTTCATCGTGTTCTCGATGAAGTCGAAGGGCGTCACCGTGCGCCCGATCCAGACCATCGACGGCGGCGCCGAGGTCAACGAAGTGTTCTTCGACGACGTCGAAGTGCCCTACGAGAACCTGATCGGCGAGGAGAACAAGGGCTGGGATTACGCGAAATTCCTGCTCGGCAATGAGCGCACCGGCATCGCCCGCGTCGGCGTCTCCAAGGAGCGGCTGCGCCGCATCCGCGACCTCGCCGGCAAGGTCGAATCCGGCGGCAAGCCGATCATCCAGGACGCGGCCTTCCGCGACAAGCTCGCGGCCTGCGAGATCGAGCTCAAGGCGCTCGAGCTGACGCAGCTCCGCGTCGTCGCCGACGAAGGCAAGCATGGCAAGGGCAAGCCCAATCCGGCGTCGTCAGTGCTGAAGATCAAGGGCTCCGAGATCCAGCAGACCACCACCGAACTGCTGATGGAAGTGATCGGCCCGTTCGCGGCACCCTACGACGTGCACGGCGACGACGGCTCGAACGAAGCCATGGACTGGACCGCCCAGATCGCGCCGAGCTACTTCAACAACCGCAAGGTCTCGATCTACGGCGGCTCCAACGAGATCCAGCGCAACATCATCGCCAAGGCGGTGCTGGGGCTGTGATCGATTGAATACAGGACGCTGTCGTCCCCCGCGAAGGCGGGGGACCCAGTACGCCGCGGCGGTCATGAGTACGACGGGCCGCTGCGTTTACTGGATCCCCGCCCCAGTGCGCAATTGCGCACAAGGCGGGGATGACATTTGAGGGTGAGGCGACGGCAGGGCAATCCCGCCGATTTGGAGAGAGACATGGATTTTGATCTGAACGAGGAGCAGCGGCTTCTCAAGGAAAGCATCGACGGCCTCTTGACCGATTCCTACGATTTCGAGAGCCGCAAGAAGTACATGAAGGAAAAGGGCGGCTGGAGCAAAGCCGTTTGGGGCAAACTCGCCGAGCAGGGCCTGCTCGGTCTGCCCTTCGCGGAGGCCGATGGCGGCTTCGGCGGCGGCGGCGTCGAGACCATGATCGTGATGGAAGCGCTCGGCAAGGCGCTGGTGCTCGAGCCTTATCTCGCGACCGTCGTGATCGGCGGCGGCTTCCTGCGCCATGCAGGCAGCGATGCGCAGAAGGCCGCGCATGTGCCCGGCATCGTCGACGGCAGCAAGACGCTCGCCTTTGCGCAGCTCGAGAAGAACTCGCGGTACGATCTCTTCGACGTCACCACGACGGCGAAGAAGAGGGGTGATGGTTGGGTCATCGACGGCGAGAAGTTCGTCGTGCTCAACGGCGAGAACGCAGACACCCTCATCGTGACCGCGCGCACCAGGGGCGAGCGCCGCGACAAGAGCGGCATCGGCGTGTTCCTGGTGCCGGCCAACGCCAAGGGCGTCGCCAAGAAGTCGTATCCGACCCAGGACGGCCTGCACGCCGCCGACATCACCTTCACCGGCGTCGAGGTCGGTGCCGACGCGGCGCTCGGCAATCCCGACGATTCGCTCGCGCTGATCGAGCGTGTGGTCGACGAAGCCCGCATCGCGCTCTGCGCCGAAGCGGTCGGCCTGATGGACGAGTCGCTCAAGACCACGGTCGAGTACATCAAGACGCGCAAGCAGTTCGGTGTCGCGATCGGCTCGTTTCAGTCGCTGCAGCACCGCGCCTCCGACATGTTCGTCGCCACCGAGCAGGCGCGATCGATGTCGATGTTCGCGACCATGGCTGCTGATTTCGAGGACGCCAAGGAGCGCAGCAACGCCGTTGCCGCGGCCAAGGTGCAGATCGGCAAGTCGCTGAAGTTCGTGGGGCAGCAGGCGATCCAGCTCCACGGCGGCATCGGCATGACCATGGAGGCGAAGATCGGCCATTACTTCAAGCGCCTGACCATGATCGAGAACTCGTTCGGCGACACCGACTACCATCAGCGCCGCGTGGCGGATGGTGGCGGGTTGATCTAGGGCTCTCCACCGTCATTGCGAGCGAAGCGAAGCAATCCAGAGTCTTTCCGCGGAGACGGTCTGGATTGCTTCGTCGCTACGCTCCTCGCAATGACGGAGTACGCGGCCTCAACGGAGCAACAACAATGAAAAACACCCCGTTCGATCTCACCGGCAAGGTCGCCGTGGTCACCGGCTCCAGCCGCGGCATTGGCCGCTCTTCCGCCGAACTGCTCGCAAAGCTCGGCGCCAAAGTCGTGGTCTCCTCGCGCAAGGCCGATGCCTGCCAGGACGTCGCCGACGGCATCAAGGCGGCCGGCGGCGAGGCAACCGTCATCCCCTGCAACATTGCGCGCAAGCAAGAGGTCGAGGCGCTGATCGCGGGCACGATCAAGCACTACGGCAAGATCGACATCCTCGTCTGCAACGCCGCCGTCAACCCGTATTACGGCCCGCTGCTCGACATCACCGACGAAGCCTTCGACAAGATCATGGGCTCGAACGTCAAGAGCAACATCTGGCTCTCCGCGCTGGCGATCCCGCAGATGGCCGAGCGCGGCAACGGCTCCGTCGTCATCATCTCCTCGATCGGGGGCCTGCGCGGTTCGACCGTGATCGGCGCCTACGGCATCTCGAAAGCCGCTGACTTCGCGCTGTGTCGTTCGCTCGCCGGCGAATGGGGCCCGAAAGGCGTCCGCGTCAACTGCATCGCGCCCGGCCTCGTCAAGACCGACTTTGCCCGCGCGCTGTGGGAAGACGAAGCAAATCTAAAGCGCCGCACCGCCACCACCCCGCTGCGCCGCATCGGCGAACCCGACGAAATCGCAGGCGCGGTGGCCTACCTCGCCTCGGATGCTTCGAGCTTCATGACCGGACAGACCATCGTCATCGACGGCGGCGTGACCACGGCGGCGCCGTAGCCGCCGCTCCTCCGCTACGGGCGGCGCTCGGCCAAGGTGCGTTCGATGGCGCTCTCGATGGCGCGTACGACGATCAGGGCCGAACGTTCGTCGAGATGCACGCCGTCGTCCCAACGCAGCTCGCGTCGCGGCGGATCGATCGGCAGCCAAAGCGCGCGATCCGGGAAGGCTTCGTCGACGATCTCGTTGGTGATCCGGACCATGCGCGAGCCTTCGATCTCCGGCGCAAACGGAACGTGAATCAGAAACACGCGGGTGCCGCGCCGCTGCAGTTCCTCGATGAGCTGTCTGACGTGGACCACATTCGCGCGTACCGGCACGGTCGGGTCAGCTTCGTTCATCTGCTCCAGCGCGCGGTCGAGATAGACCTTGTTGTCGAACGTGCCCGGCGGCTGGCTGAGCAGGCGATCCCGCTCGGCGCGCGCCCGGGCGGGATCGGGTTCACCGTGTTTCCAGCTTTCATAGCCCGCGACCGCTGTTCGCACCGGGCGCAGCAGCAGCGCTTCGGTGCGCGCGCCGCCGGAAAATTTCTCGATCAGCGCGCTATCCGGCTCGCGCGTCAGGACATTCGTCTCGATCAGCACGATCTTCGGCGGGGTCGGTCGGTTCGCGACGATCTCGAGACCCGTCACCGGTGAGCCGCCCGCCAGCGAAAGATTGCGGACGCGCGGCGGCGAGAAATACTCCTCCTTGAGGCGCCAGGCGACCGAGCTGCCGACCAGCACGATATCAGGCGTGGGATCCCGCACATAGCGGTTGAGGCTGACGAGGCTGCCGCCGCGGGTCGTGACCGCCGGCTGCTGCAGGGCCGAGCCGAAGCGCGCCGTGGTGAAGGCGCAGGCCAGCAGCAGCGCGGCTGCCGCCACCGCGCACTTGATCAGCCATGAAAGCGAAAAATCCTGCTGCATGTCAGAACTGGAAGTAGATGAAAGTGCTGTCGGGCCCCGCCTCGAGACAGGCGAGCGCTGCGAGCGCGCCATAGAGATACGGCTCCCATCGCCGCAAGCGGCCTTCGACGAACGCGCCGATGCCGATATGCTGGATGATAACAGGCAAGGCGTAAAGCAAAGCCAGATTGGTGAACAGTTTTGGTGGATTGGGCGCGTCCGTCGCCATGAACATTCCCTTGAGATAGCTGAGCGCGTGGTCGAAGTTCGGCAGCTTGAAGAAGATCCAGAGCATCGTGACGCAGAAGAACACGATGCCCATCCGGATCACCCGCACCGCGGGGCTTCGATCGCCCAGCAGCTTCAGGAACGGTCGTTCGATCACGAGCAGAAACCCGTGCGCCATCCCCCACAGCGCGTAGCTCAGGCTTGCACCATGCCAGAGACCGCCAAGCGTCATCACGATCATCAGGTTGAGAGTGGTTCGTGCCGGTCCATGACGGTTGCCGCCGAGCGGAATGTACAAATAGGTCCTGAGCCAGCTCGACAATGAGATGTGCCAACGCGTCCAGAACTCCGAGAATGAAATCGAGATGTAGGGCAAATTGAAGTTCACGGGCAGGCGATAGCCGAACAGCAGGCCGAGGCCGAGCGCAATCGCCGAGTAGCCGAAGAAGTCGGCGTAGATCTGGTAGCTGTAGAGGAACACCAGCAGCCAGCGGTCCTGCGTGCGCAGCGTCTCGTAGAGCGGGAAGTCCATATAGGACGTCATCTCGTTGAGATTGTTCGCCACATACAGCTTGAAGAAATAGCCGACCAGAATCCACTTCGCGGCCTCGACGGAGGCGACGTCGCCGATCCGCTTGGGAACGATCTGCGGCATGAACTGGGCCGCACGCGTGATCGGGCCGGACACCAGCTGCGGAAAGAAGATGATGTAGAGGAACACCTCGCGCAAGCGCACGGTGCGCTTCTCGCGCGTCAGATCGACCAGCAGGCTGATGTTGTGGAACACGAAGAACGAGATGCCGATCGGCAGCGGCAGCCGCAGCAGGAAGTCGATCGGCGCGGAGCCGGTCAGATGGGCCGCGGCGGCGTCAACGAACAGGAACTTGTATTTGAAGAACGCCAGCAGGCCGAGATTGAAGACGATGCCGGCCGGCATCCAGAAAGTTCGGTTATCAAACGCAAGCACGAGGCAGAGATAGGTGCCGAGCACCGCAACGAGCAGCAGCGGCAGCAGCTCGGGCTGGCCGAAGCCATAGAAGAACACGCTTGCGAGGACGAGCAGCGGGACCTGGAAGCTGCGCAGCGAAGGCAGGTAATAGACGCCAAAGACGATCGCGACGAAGACGCCGAACTGAAAAGAAGTGAAGGTCATGCCGCCCCATCTGCCCGCCCGGCATGTAGCATTTTCGCATTCTCCGTCCTAGTCCGGTGTCCTCCCCCGCTCCAGGGCAGTGGCATATGAAATTCAAAAGGACCGCGCCGCTTGCTCCGCCTCTCCCGCTTGCGGGAGAGGCCGACGCGCCCCGGGCGATGCGAAGCATCGTCCGCGCGCGGCGGGTGAGGGCTCTCACCCCTTGGGGATTCCCTCCGCAATTCTCGACAATCCCATTGCGGAGACAGCCCTCACCCCAGCCCTCCCCCGCAAGCGGGGGAGGGAGCGCACTGCCGATGCCGCCGCCCCCCCCCCGGGGAGGATCAACGCCGGCGCCTTGACCTGCTGCCGGCAATCCCGTTTTCTCTGCCCCAACACAACAACCCCTCCTCACGGGAACACGCCAAGGGCAAGCTGCCATGTCTTTCGTCCTCGCCATCGACCAGGGCACCACCTCCTCGCGCGCGATCGTGTTTCGCGGCGACATATCCATTGCGGCAAAGGCGCAAGCCGAGTTTCCGCAGCATTTCCCCGCCTCGGGCTGGGTCGAGCACGAGCCGGAGGACATCTGGACCTCGACCGTGACGGTCTGCCGCGAGGCGATCGCGCAAGCCGGCATCAGCGCAAAGGACATCGCCGCGATCGGCATCACCAACCAGCGCGAGACGACCGTGGTGTGGGATCGCGCCACCGGGCAGGCCGTGCATCGCGCCATCGTCTGGCAGGACCGCCGCACCGCCGACATCTGCGCGAGACTGAAAGCCGACGGCCGCGAGCCCGTGATCTCGCAGAAGACCGGCCTGATCATCGATCCCTATTTCTCCGGCACCAAGGTCGCCTGGATTCTCGACCACGTCCCCGGCGCGCGGGCGCGTGCCGCGCGCGGCGAATTGATGTTCGGCACCGTCGATTGCTATCTGCTGTGGCGCCTCACCGGCGGCAAGGTGCATGCCACCGACGCCACCAACGCCTCGCGCACGCTGTTGTTTAACATCCACACCGGGCAGTGGGACGACGAGCTCTTGGAGATCATCGGCGTGCCGCGCTCGATGCTGCCCGAGGTGAAGGATTCCTCAGCCCGCTTCGGCGAGAGCACGCCGGATCTGTTCGGCGGCGCGATTGCGATCTCCGGCATCGCCGGCGACCAGCAGGCCGCGACCATCGGCCAGGCCTGCTTCCGTCCGGGCATGATGAAATCCACCTACGGCACCGGCTGCTTCGCCCTGCTCAACACCGGCACCACGCCCGTGGCCTCGAAGAACAAGCTGCTCACCACCATCGCCTACCAGCTCGGTGGCAAACGCACCTACGCGCTCGAAGGCTCGATCTTCGTCGCAGGTAGCGCGGTGCAGTGGCTGCGCGACGGCCTCGGCATCATCAAGCACGCCGCCGAGACCGGACCTCTCGCCGATCAATCGGATTCGATGCAGAGCGTCTATCTCGTCCCGGCCTTCGTCGGCATGGGCGCGCCGTACTGGAATCCGCGCGTGCGCGGCGCGCTGTTCGGCCTCACCCGCAACACCGGCCCGGCCGAGCTTGCCCACGCCGCTCTGGAAAGCGTCTGCTACCAGACCTTCGACCTCTGGGCCGCGATGCGGGCCGACTGGCCGAGCTCGGAGGTGGCGAGCGTGGTCCTCCGCGTCGATGGGGGCATGACCGCATCCGACTGGACCATGCAGCGCCTCGCCGACCTGCTCGACGCGCCGGTCGACCGCCCCGTGATCCAGGAGACGACGGCACTGGGCGCCGCCTATCTCGCGGGTCTCGAGGCCGGCGTCTATCCCGAACCGACCAAGTTCGCCGACAACTGGCGCCTCGAGCATCGCTTCAAGCCGAACATGAGCCAGGCGACGCGCGAGCGGAAGCTGGCGGGCTGGGCGAGGGCGGTGAAGGGCGTGCTGGCGAGCGACGAGGGCGAGGGTTAGGCCGATCTCGTAGCCCGGATGGAGCGCAGTGAAATCCGGGGTTCTCTGGAAGCGATTACCCTGACGCCGCGATGAACGAGGCGTATCCACAAACTCCGCCGTCGTCCTGGCGAAAGCCAGGACCCATAACCACCGTGCTAAGTTGCCTTTGACCGCTGTCGGCCCCAGCCTGCCGCAACGGCGACCAGCTGTGGTAATGGGTCCTGGCTTTCGCCAGGACGACCCGGAATGTGTGGCCGGCGCTCAGCTTCAACGGGACGCATCCCATGATCCTCCCCGACGGCTATTCCGACATCCCCGCCGGCAAGATCGTTGCCGTCGTCACCCATCTCGAGATGACCGCGCGCCCTGCGCGCCGCGCCGATCCGCCGGGCGCTCCATCAGGTCTTTGGACCCTGCGCAAGGTCGATACCCCCGCGCTTCATTGGTATCGCGACCTCCATCGTCGCGTTGGCGAGGAGTGGTTGTGGTTTTCGCGGGCGCGCATGAACGACGCCGAGCTCGCCGCAATCATCCACGCACCGGGCGTCGAGGTCTATGGGCTTGTCGTGGACGGCCACGATGAAGGCCTGCTGGAGCTGGACTTTCGCGAGGCCGGCCAGTGCGAGCTCGTGTATTTCGGTGTCACCGCGAAACTGATCGGGAGCGGTGCCGCCCGCTTCCTGATGAACCGCGCGCTTGAGCTCGCATGGTCACGCGACCTGTCCCGCGTCTGGGTGCACACCTGCACCTTCGATCATCCGTCGGCCGTCGCGTTCTACCAGCGCTCGGGCTTCCGCCCGTTCCGCCGCCAGATCGAGATCGCCGACGACCCGCGCCTCGATGGCACCGCGCCACGGACCGCGGCCAAGCATGTGCCGATCATCGGCTAGTGCGCAGCTGCCTTCCGACCGTCAGTGCGAGGAGCCATTGCGACGAAGCAATCCAGACTGTTTCCGTGGAAAGATACTGAGCCTCCCCTAAATCGGTGGCTGGATTGCTTCGCTGCGCTCGCAAGGACGGAGTGTGGCGCTGTCGTCGCGTTTCATTAGGGCTACGCGCTCCCAAGTTGACGCGACGCAAGCAATCAAGCCTCGGAAGCGTAGCCCGGTTGGAGCGGAGCGAAATCCGGCACAGCGTCCCCGCATTCCGCTCCGCTCCATGCGGGCTACACGCTCAAAACACCTCCTGCTTCGCCCGCGCCAGCGAGAACCCGCGCTGCATCGCATTGAAGCACGTCAGCCCCGTCGGCTCCGACCGGCACGTAAACCCCGCGCGCTGCCAGACCTCGCCATAGGACAGCACCGGCAATGACGGGTCCATGATGGTGTCGCCGACGCAGATGCGGCCTGCGCTGCCTTTCGCGCTCATCTCGAAGGCGTTGCCCCATTCCAGCTCGCAATCGGCCGGACGGCGCGGCCGCGTGTCCAGGTTCATGATGTCGCAGCGGAGCACGCCTTGACCATTGTCAGTGAAGAACTGGCAGGCGATGTTTTTCGACGGCGTCTGAAAGCCGATCGGACGGTCCTGCGCGTGGGCGAGGCTCGCGGCCAGCAGGGAGAGCCCGAGTGCGACCGTTGCAAGTCGTTGCGTCATGCATGCTCCTGCGCCCAGCTCTGCCATGCCCGGACTTGATCCGGGCATCCATCGCTTCCTAATCTGAGAAGAGATGGATTGCCGGGTCAAGCCCAGCAATGACAAAGGCTGCCAAACCATGTTCCTGATCGGCCAATACGATTCCCCCTTCGTCCGCCGCGTCGCGATCGCGCTGCGGCTTTACGGCCTCGCCTTCGAGCACAAGCCGTGGTCGACCTTTGGCGATGCCGACAAAATCGCGCCCTATAACCCGCTGCGCCGCGTGCCGACGCTGGTGCTCGACGATGGCGAGGCGCTGATCGAGAGCACGGTCATCCTCGATTATCTCGATGAATTGGTAGGGCCGGAGAAGGCGATGCTGCCGCGCTCCGGCGCCGAGCGCCGGCGTCATTTGCGCATCTGCGCGCTCGCCTCCGGTCTCGGCGACAAGGCGGTCAGCCTGCTCTACGAGCGCGTGCTGCGGAAGGAGCAGCTTGCGCTGTGGGTCGAGCGCTGCCAGGCGCAGATCGCGGACGTGCTGAAAGCGCTGGAGGCCGAGCGCGCCAGGGTGACCACGCCATACTGGCTGGGCGATCGTATCGGCCACGCCGACGTTGTGGTCGCCTGCGTCGTCCGCTTCACCCGTGAGGCGCACCCGCTTCTGTTCGAGCCATCGCGCTATCCGTCGCTATCGGCGCATGCCGACGCTTGCGAGGCGCTGGCGCCGTTCCGGGAGATCGTGCAACCGCTGGCACCGCCGAAGGGGTGAGGCTCTTTCAATCTCTCCCGCGGGCGGTAGGGCCATCGCATATGAAGAAGCATATGGCTGGAAGCTCGGCTGCGGCCATCCTTCGAGACGCCCGCCTGCGGCGGGCCCTCAGGATGAGGGATGCGTATGCGGCAGCACTTCACGCGGATGGATGCAGCTGAGCCTCATCCTGAGGAGGCCGCGAAGCGGCCGTCTCGAAGGACGAGGCGCTCGCTCGGGCGCCGCTGAGACGTCATATGCGTTTGTCCTTCAGCCAGGGGGGAGAGGCGAACCGAGAAGCGCCGCTACGCGAACCCGACCTTGATCAGGATCATCAGGAAAAGGCCGCCGACGACCGCGCAGACCGCGGCACCGATCAGCGGCCCCAGCGCGCCCTCCCGGCGTGCCGGCTCCAGCACGGCCTGCCCCGGCTGGTCCGGATCGTAATAGACCTGGACGCTCTTCCCGGGCCGATATTTCGCAGCGCCCTCTTCGGCGACCTCGCGCAGGCCGGAGATCATGGTGCCGTTCCAATCGACTTCGGTGCCGATGAAGTCGCGCTTGCCGACCCTGTAGGCGTAGCGCAGGTCGACCTGATAGCGGTGGACGAGCTTTGATGTCGTCGGTCGATTGTCGTGCTCGGTCTTCTCTTCGATGATTTCCTCGATCACGTCGCAATGGATGACCCTGCCCGACGCGGTCGGCCAGCGCAGGCTGGCGCTCGCCAGCCGGCGCGTCCGGACATAATCGGCGGCGAAGAACACCCCGCCCACGAGCACGATGATCGGCACCGCGAACGCGAATAGCGGGACGCCCTTGTCGGCGTAGAGCACGTGGCCTGCGAACGAATGCGCGGTCAGGGTGGCGGCGATAATTCCGAACACCAACGTGAACGCCACCAGCGCCGCGACGTTCTGCGCGGCGGCGGGCTCCAGCAGCGCCTCGGTCGGTTGCTTCGGATCGACATGGACCTCGACATGGGCGCCGACCGGATAGCGTCCGGTCAGTTTTGCGGCCAAGACCCTCGTCGTGATGACGGGGCCGCCGACAAAGATCTTGTCGCTTTCCAGCTCCTGGCCGCCGGCCTGATAGCGATAGCGGATGATGGGCTTGGCGTCGTTCCGATCGTCCGAGGAATGCGCCGCCGGCTGGTCGACTCGGGAGACCGTGATGATGCCCTCCACCTTGTCCCAGCTCCGCGCGGCCACCATCCGGCCGCGCATGCGGACCAGGTTGAACAGCGTCAATCCAAACAGCAGCACGGCGATGCCGGCGGCAATCTGTGTCCACATCAATTGTTGGGCGTTCAGCATCCGATTCCCCTGCGCTTCGGCGGCGACCGCCATTGGTCGCAGCGAACGCGGGTTGCGTTCATGGCAGGGGTGCGGCGCCGATCCTATCTCCTCGTGCAGGGCTTGATCTCGCCCGAGGCAGAGTGCATCACGATCGGATTGGGCGACAGTCTGATGCCAAAGAACAATTGAGAGCCGGAGACCTTGTCGTTCGTCCCCTCATGGACGTCCAGATCGAGCTTCGTCGCGATCTCGGAGGTCAGTTTGGCCCTCTCCTCCATCGAAATCGCGTTGTGATATTTGATTTCGTAGACGACGTCGGCCTCCAGCACGGACCGCGTCTGGCACACGACGCCGCCGCTCGAAACGTTCTGAGTGACCGCGTCCTCACACTCGGCCTTCAGCAAGGCGTTGCGGGCCGAGATCAGCGACTCGTCGGATATCAGCAGAATGCTGGCATTCTCGAGCTTGAGGTTGACGGCCTCGACCTGCTGCATTCCGGCGAGGGCCGACAGCTTGTCCTTGACCTGGGCCGACACGTCGAGCCTCTTCTCGAGCGACTGCTTCAGGTCCCGGTCGACGGTCCGCGATTTCTGGATCTTGCCGGTCAGCAGCGTTGGATCGACATCACAAGTCGGATGCAGCTCCAGCCGGCCGTTGCTCAGATACTCGATGGTGTTGATCGTGCCGGGGCCGCCGAACGTGCTTGGCGGCACCACCTCGAAATATCCGGTCTCGGAGAGGATGGCCGTGATCGTCTGCTTCTTCCGCGGGAATCCGGCGTAGACCGCGACCATCACGAGGCCGATCGCGACGAAGACTCCGCTACCAAGCCAAAGCCATTTGCGGCTTGCTATTTTCCCGGGCAGCACAACTGATTTTTCTCGCCGCATGGCACATAGCCTTTCGGACAGTCCGCCGCGGCAATCGTGGGCAGCACGACGAGAGCGATCGCGGCGAGGAACGGTGCAATGAACTGCTTCATTTGTTCGATCCCAAGCAAATCGTCGGTTGAAGGTAGTAGGCCGAGAGAGTAGCGAACCAAGGTTGAGCGGACAAGTGAACGAGTTCACAAGCGGCCGATTCTTGCGAGGGCGCATCCGCAGCTGTTCGATGTGCTGCGTCGTTCCGGTACAGGCTGAGCATTTGCTTCACCAATGTCGTCCTGGCGAAAGCCAGGACCCATGACCCAAATGGGTCATTTGGCGAAGATTGGTCGTTCGGTATTACCAGCGATGGTCACCGATGGATCACGCGGTATGGGTCCTGGCCTTCGCCAAGACGACACCGAACGGACGACACCGAACGTGTGGTACGCGCGCATGATCGCGACGGACGAGGCAGCGAGTGTCAAACGGGCGCGGTCGGCGATCATGCATTCATACAGGTGTTTTGCCCGACGCCGCAAGTCATTTCGGCAAGACCGAAATTTATCGAGCTTTTTCAACCCCATGTCTACTGTGCATGGGGTTGATTTCTCGCTTTTTGTTTGGAGGGCGCCTAACCCGCGCCCGCGCGCTTCTTCTGCCAGACCAGGTGCACCGCGCAGGTGCAGCCCGGCGGATGCGAGGCAAGCTCCTTCGACGTCTCGTCGTTCGCCGGCGTTGCCGCGAACGCCGCCTTGTCGCCTGGGCTCTCTCGCGCCGGGATGTAGTTCAGGATCGGCGCGAGCCAGCGCTCGGCCTCGGCGACGCTCATGCCCTTGCGCGCAGCATAATCCTCGACCTGATCGCGCTCGATCTTGCCGACGCCGAAATAATAGCTCTCGGGGCTAGCGAGATAGAGCCCCGACACCGAAGAGCCCGGCCACATCGCAAAGCTCTCGGTCAGCTTCACGCCGGCGGTGTTCTCGGCGTCGAGCAGCTCGAACAGCGTCGCCTTCTCGGTGTGATCGGGCTGCGCGGGATAGCCGGGGGCGGGACGGATGCCCTGGTACTTTTCGAGGATCAACTCGTCGGTCGAGAGCGCCTCGTCGGGCGCATAGGCCCAGAACTCGCGGCGGACGCGGGCATGCATGCGCTCGGCAAAGGCTTCGGCGAGGCGGTCGGCCAGCGCCTTGCACAGGATCGAGGAGTAGTCGTCATTGGCCATCTTGAACCGGTCGGCGACCACATCCTCGCCGATGCCGGCGGTGACGACGAAGCCCCCGACATAATCGGGCACGCCGGTGGTGGCGGGTGCGACGAAGTCGGACAGCGCGGCGTTGAAACGGCCCTCGCGCTTCTCGAGCTGCTGGCGCAGCGTGTGCAGCGTCGCGATCGTCCTGGTCCGGCTCTCGTCGGCATAAAGCACGATGTCGTCGCCCTCTGCATTGGCCGGCCAAAAGCCGACGGTGGCGCGCGCTCGGAACCATTTTTCCTTGACGATCAGGTCGAGCATTTTCCGCGCGTCGTCGTAGAGCGAGCGCGCGACCTCGCCGACCTTGGCATCGCTAAGGATGGCGGGGAAGCGCCCGGCGAGCTCCCAGGTCTGGAAGAACGGCGTCCAGTCGATATAGGGCACCAGCTCGGCGAGATCGTAGTCGTCGAAGCTCCTGGTGCCGAGGAAGGTCGGCTTCACCGGCTTGTTCGCGGCAAAGTCGACCGGCACGCGGTTGGCGCGGGCGGTCGCCAGCTTCAGCCGCTTCTTGTCGGCCTGGGCGCGCATATGCGCGTCCGAGATCTTTGCGTATTCAGCGCGGACTTCGGCGGCATAGGCCTCGCGCCTCTCGGGCGACAGCAGAGCAGACGCAACACCAACGGCGCGGCTGGCGTCGTTGACATGCACCACGGGGCCGGCGCGATAGCTCGGGTCGATCTTCACCGCCGTATGCACACGGCTCGTGGTGGCGCCGCCGATCAGCAGCGGCAGCTTGAGGCCTTCTCGCTGCAATTCTGCGGCGAAGAACGCCATCTCGTCGAGCGAGGGCGTGATCAGGCCGGACAGCCCGACGATGTCGGCCTTCTCCGCCTTCACGGTCTCGACGATCTTGGCTGCCGGCACCATCACGCCGAGGTCGATCACCTCGTAATTGTTGCACTGGAGCACGATGCCGACGATGTTCTTGCCGATGTCGTGGACGTCGCCCTTGACGGTCGCGAGCACGATCTTGCCGGCGGACGAGGAGCCTTCCGTGCCGATGCCGTTGGCGAGATTGCGCGCCTTCTCTTCCTCCATGAACGGCATAAGCCAGGCGACCGCCTGCTTCATCACGCGGGCCGACTTCACCACCTGCGGCAGGAACATCTTGCCGTCGCCGAAGAGATCGCCGACCACGTTCATGCCGGCCATCAGCGGTCCCTCGATCACGTCGAGCGGGCGCGTCGAGGCCTTGCGGGCCTCTTCGGTATCCTGCTCGATGAATTCGGTGATGCCGTGCACCAGCGAATGCGACAGCCGCTTCGCCACCGGCCATTCGCGCCAGGCGAGATCGGCTTCCTTGGTCTGGGTCTTGTTGCCGCGGAATCTTTCCGCGAGCGCCAGCAGACGCTCGGAGGCGCCGGGGTCGCGGTTGAGGATGACGTCCTCGCACACCTGGCGCAATTCGGGATCGATGTCGTCATAGACGATCATCTGCCCGGCATTGACGATGCCCATGTCCATGCCGGCCTTGATGGCATGATACAGGAACACCGAGTGCATGGCCTCGCGCACCGGCTCGTTGCCGCGGAACGAGAATGACAGGTTGGACACACCGCCAGAAATGTGCGCGCCCGGCAGATTCTTGCGGATCCAGCGCGTCGCCTCGATGAAGTCGACGCCGTAATTGTTGTGCTCCTCGATGCCGGTTGCGATCGCGAAAATATTCGGATCGAAGATGATGTCTTCCGGCGGGAAGCCGACGCGGTTCACCAGGATGTCGTAGGCGCGCTTGCAGATCTCGGTCTTGCGGGCGAACGTGTCGGCCTGGCCGACCTCGTCGAACGCCATCACCACGACGGCCGCGCCGTGGCGGCGGGCGATCTTGGCCTCGTGAACGAACTTCTCCTCGCCCTCCTTCATCGAGATCGAGTTGACGACCGGCTTGCCCTGCACGCATTTCAGGCCGGCCTCGATCACCGAGAATTTCGAGGAATCGACCATCACCGGGACTCGGGCGATGTCGGGCTCGGCGGCGACGAGGTTGAGGAAGGTCACCATCGCGGCTTCCGAGTCCAGAAGACCCTCGTCCATGTTGACGTCGATGATCTGCGCGCCGTTCTCGACCTGGTCGCGCGCGACTTGCAGCGCGGCGGTGTAGTCGCCGGCAGTGACCAGCTTGCGGAAGCGGGCGGAGCCGGTGACGTTGGTGCGCTCGCCGACATTCACGAAAGGAATCGCGTCGGTCAGGATGAACGGCTCGAGGCCGGAGAGCCGCAAGCGAGGTTCGATCTCCGGCACGATGCGCGGCTTGTGCGGCGCGACCGCAGCCGCAATCGCCGCGATATGGTCCGGCGTGGTGCCGCAGCAACCGCCGACGATGTTGACCAAACCATCACGCGCGAACTCGCCGACCAGGCGCGCCATGTATTCCGGGGTCTCGTCATACTGGCCGAACTCGTTGGGCAGGCCGGCATTGGGATAGGCACAAACGAGCGTGTCGGCGACGCGGCCGATATCGGCGATATGCGCGCGCAGATCTTCCGCGCCGAGCGCGCAGTTGAAGCCGATGGTGACGGGCTTGGCGTGCTGCACCGAATGCCAGAACGCTTCCGGCAACTGGCCGGACAGCAGGCGGCCGGACTTGTCGGTGATGGTGCCCGACACCATCACGGGCATGTCGATGCCGCGTTCCTCGGTGATCTCGGCGATCGCGTAGAGCGCCGCCTTGGCGTTCAGCGTGTCGAAGATGGTCTCGACCAGCAGCAGATCGACGCCGCCGTCGAGCATGCCGTTGATCTGCTCGCCATAGGATTTGCGCAGATCGTCGAACGTGACGGCGCGGTAGCCGGGATTGGACACGTCGGGCGAGATCGAGGCGGTGCGGTTGGTCGGTCCGATGGCGCCCGCGACGAAGCGCGGCTTGCCGTCCTCGGCCTCGACGCGGCGTGCGGCATTGCCGGCGAGGCGGGCGCCTTCACGCGCCATCTCGTAGACGATGTCGGCGAGATCGTAATCGGCCTGGGCAATCGAAGTCGTGGAGAAGGTGTTGGTGGCGACGATGTCGGCGCCGGCACGCAAATAGGCGGCGTGGATGTCCTCGATCGCCTGCGGCTGGGTCAGGATCAGGAGGTCGTTGTTGCCGCGCAAATCGCGATGGAAGTTCTTGAAGCGCCCGCCGCGGAAGGCGGCTTCGTCGAACTGGAGGTTCTGGATCATCGTGCCCATGGCGCCGTCGAGCACGAGAATGCGCTCGCGCGCGGCGTTGAGCAGGGCGGTTCGCTTGGGAGAGGTGGATACGGTCATGGTGTCTTAAGCCGCCTTCTGCGCGCTCTTGGCGCGGATGCCGAGCAAATGGCTGATCGCGAACACGAGATCGGCGCGGTTCATGGTGTAGAAATGGAAGGTGTCGACGCCGTGCTTGGCCAGCTTCTGCACCTGGCCGGCGGCGACGGTGGCCGCCACCAGCTTGCGGGTCTCGGCGTCGTCGTCGAGGCCCTCGAATTTCGCGGCGAACCAATCCGGCACGGAGGTGCCGGCGCGGGTGACGAAATTGCGAGCCTGCTTGAAATTGTGCATGGGCATGATGCCCGGCACGATCGGGATGTTGATCCCGCGCGCCCGCACGCGGTCGAGATAGCGGAAGTAGAGGTCGTTATCGAAGAACACCTGCGTGATCGCGCGGGTCGCGCCCGCATCGACCTTGGCCTGCAGCGTGTCGATGTCATCGTCGAAGTCGCGCGCCTCGGGATGCTTCTCGGGGTACGCCGACACCGACACCTCGATATCGCCGTGCCGCTTCTTGATGCCGGCGACGAGGTCGGCGGAACTCTGGTAGCCGTCGGGATGGCTGGAGTAGGCCGTGCCGATGCCGCCGGCGGGATCGCCGCGCAAAGCCACGATGTGGCGGACGCCGACCTCGTGATAGCGGTCGACGATCTCGTCGATCTCCCCGCGCGAGGCGCCGACGCAGGTCAGATGCGCGGCCGGCAGCAGCGCGGTCTCTTTCAGGATGCGCGAGATGGTCGCGTGGGTCCGCTCACGGGTCGAGCCGCCGGCGCCATAGGTCACCGAGACGAATTTCGGGTCGAGCGGGGCCAGCCGGTTGATGGTGTCCCAGAGATTGCGCTCCATATCTTCCGTCTTGGGCGGAAAGAACTCGAAGGAGATCGCAGGCCGCTTCAGGTACCCGTCTTGCCCGTCGGTGTGGGCAGGCATCGTCGCGTCAGTCATGGGCACCACTCACTCCAAGGGCTCGCCGGGTCGCTGGCGGCCGGCGGTCAGGTCTAGATTGGGAGAGGTCAAGATAGGCCAAAGCGGCCGCACTCGACAGCCCATCAGTGATGGGAAATTGCCCACTTTACGGGTATAAATTAAGAAACATCTGAGGTAAGAGGTCGAGGTGGGAAGTTCGATTTTAGATAAAATATCTGATATATCAGATATATAATAGAAGAGGGTGGTTCGTTCGGCGCGAATTTATCGGTGGGCAATATGAAAATGATACTATTAGCGCGGTCGCTGTCCCAACACTGCGGCGAAGTCCCGCGAGTCCGCGGCCTGCACGTCAGACCTGCGCGCCCGGCCCATTGCCGCTGCGCCGCTCTCCACTACGTTAGCGCGCCATGATCCCGCTCTCAGTCCTCGACCTCTCCGTCGTCACAAGCGGCACAAAGCCCGCCGCGGCGCTGCGCAACAGCATCGACCTGGCGCGCCATGTCGATGGGCTCGGCTATGTCCGCTACTGGCTCGCCGAGCATCACAATCTCGCCTCTGTCGCTAGTCCGGCGCCCGACGTGATGATCGGGCAAATCGCGGCGGTGACGAAGCACATCCGCGTCGGCTCCGGTGGCGTGATGCTGCCAAATCACGCGCCGCTGGTCGTGGCCGAGCGCTTCAAGATGCTGGAGGCGTTGTTTCCCGGCCGCATCGATCTCGGCCTCGGCCGCGCCCCCGGCACTGACGGTGCCACGGCCTATGCGCTGCGCAGCCGGCTCGACCGCCGCGAAGGCGATGATTTCCTCGAGCGGCTGCACGAATTGATCCTGTGGCAGACCCGGGAATTCCCCTCGGGCCATCCCTACCACAACGTCGTCGCGATGCCCGACGATACGCCGTTGCCGCCGATCTGGCTGCTCGGCTCCAGCGATTATTCGTCGGAGCTCGCCGCGCAGGTCGGCATGGGCTTCGCATTCGCCCATCATTTTGCGTCCCACGATGCGATCGATGCGATGGTGCACTATCGCAATCGTTTTCAGCCCTCGGCCTGGAGTGCGAGTCCGCGCGCGATCCTCGCGGTCGCCGTCATCACGGCCGACACCGATGACGAAGCCGAAAAGCTCGCCGCGTCTTTCGACCTCAACCGCCTGCGCCGCGACCGCGGCCAGTATCTTCCGTTGCCGAGCGTCGAAGAGGCGCTGGCCTATCCCTATAGCGACTCGGAGCGCATCTCGATCCGGCGCAACCGCTCGCGCCTGTTCGTCGGCAGCGCTGCAACCGTGCAGAAGACACTGCAGCCGTTGATCGACGCGAGCAAGCCGGACGAGTTGATGGTGATCACCGCCGTGTACGATCACGAGGCGCGCAAGAAATCGTATTCGCTGCTGGCGGAGGCGTTCGGACTTAAGGCGGTCGGATAAGGCTCTCGTGCCCCGGCTCGCGCTTCGCGCGTCCGGGACACGGGACTATTCCATCGTCGCGCGGAACGGGTGGCCTGGATACACGCCGACGATGCGGAATTCGCGCGAGAAGAATTTCAGCTCCTCGATCGCGAAAGCGAGGCCCTTGTCCTCGGGGTGGCCGTCGACGTCGGCGTAAAACTGGGTGGCGAAGAAATTGCCGTCGACCATGTAGCTCTCGAGCTTGGTCATGTTGACGCCGTTGGTGGCAAAGCCACCGAGCGCCTTGTAGAGCGCGGCCGGCAAATTGCGCACCCGGAACACAAAAGTCGTGACCAGCGGACCGGAGCCCTGTGCGGCCCATTTCGGTTCGCGCGCCAGCACCACGAAGCGCGTGGTGTTGTGGGCCTCGTCCTCGATGTCCTCGGCCAAAATGTCGAGGCCGTAAATCTTTGCGGCCAGGCGCGAGGCGATCGCGGCCACCGTCTTGTCGTTGCGCTCGGAGATGTCGCGGGCGCTGCCGGCGGTATCGGCGTGCACGATGGGCTTGATGCCGAGCTTGCGGATGATGCGCCGGCACTGGCCGAGCGCGTGCACATGGCTTTCGACGCTCTTGATGTCTTCGAGCCGGGTGCCCTTCACCGCCATCAGCTGATGCCGGACCGGCAGAAACCATTCGCCAATGATGAAGAGGCCGGAGGCCGGCAGCAAATGATGGATGTCGGCGACGCGGCCCGCGACCGAATTCTCGATCGGGATCATACCGAGATCGGCTTCGCCGGACGAGATCGCCGACAAGGCGTCCTCGAAGGTGGCGCAGGGCATCGGCTCGGCGTCGGGATAGGCCTCGACGATGGCGATGTGGGAATTGGCGCCAGGCTCGCCCTGGAATGCGATTTTCAGCTTGCTCATGCTCGGCCTTGTAACAGCGGCTCAGGATTTGGAAAGGATGCTGCGGGCGGTTTCCAGGTCCGCCGGCGTGTCGACCCCGCGGGGCACGGTATCGACAATGGTGAAGTCGATGCGCATTCCGGCCTCGAGCGCCCGGAGCTGCTCGAGCTTCTCCTGCAATTCCAGCGGCGAGGGCGGGAGCCGGACGTAGCGTTCCAGCGCGGCACGGCGATAGGCATAGAGACCGATATGGTGGTAGCGCGGTCCGTCGCCGGTCGGGGCGGTTGCGCGGGTGAAATAAAGTGCGCGCATACGTCTGCCGCCGAGCGAGGTCCCGATCGCCTTCACGACGCTCGGCGCGAGGTCCTCCTCCTCGGTGTGGATCTGCGAAGCCAGCGTTGCAATGTCCACGACGGGGTCTTGCAGCGGCGGCAGCACCTCGCGGATGTTGTCGATCGTGATGGTCGGGAAATCGCCCTGCAGATTGACCACGATCTCGGCTTTGCCGTCCGGATCGAGCTTCAGCATGGCCTCGTGGATGCGGTCGGAGCCGGACGGGTGCTCCGGGCGGGTCATCACGGCCTCGCCGCCATGGGCGGTCACGACGGACGCGATCTCCGCCGTGTCGGTTGCGACCGCGACCCGGCCTATCCCGGCGGCTTCGGCACGGCGCATGACGTGCACGATCATCGGCTGCCCCGCGATATCGGCGAGCGGCTTGCCGGGCAGGCGGGTGGCGGCCATGCGGGCCGGAATAAGCACCAGGATGCGGGGATCGATCATGATTCAAGGGCCTGGGTTCAAGGGCCTGGAAACGAGGCGTTTTCCGCGCCGAGAAATGGGTGGGGACGGGCGTGAAGCCCGCTCGCTTATACGGGTTGCCAGACCCCGGGCAAACCGATATCTCAATGGCAAAACTCGGGGAAACAGTAAGGAACGTTGATTCTCCGAGGCTCGTCCTGGCGGCCGCATTGGGCCGCTCGATCCTTCTTGCGGTGTGGGGCCTGGCCGGAAATGGACTCTTTCGAACTGAACAAGATTCTCGGTGCCGTGCTCGGCACCTGTCTCCTTCTGCTGGTGACGAGCTTCACCGCCCAGGCGTTGTTCTCGCCCAAGATGCCGGAAAAGCCGGGCTTCGAGATCGCAGTGAAGGAAGACGCCGGCCACGGCAAGGAAGGCGGCGCTGCCCCCGCGGCCGCCGAGCCGATCGAAAAGCTGCTCCAGACCGCCTCGGTCGAGAAGGGCGCCGCCGCCGCCAAGAAGTGCGGCGCTTGCCACACCTTCGAGAAGGGCGGCCCGAACCGTGTCGGTCCGAACCTCTATGGCGTCGTCGGCGACCATGTTGGCGAAGGTCGCGGCGGCTTCAACTTCTCGGCAGCGATGAAGGCCAAGGGCGGCACGTGGGACTTCGATGCGCTCAACAAATTCATCGCCAATCCCAAGGCGGCTGTCCCGGGCACCGCGATGGGCTTTGCCGGCATCCCGAAGGATAGCGAGCGCGCCGACGTGATCGCTTACCTGAACAGCCTCTCCGACAGCCCGAAGCCGCTGCCCACCGCGGCGAAGTAAGGCCTATCGACTTCGCTCTTCGTAAGCGGCCAGGCTGAAAAGCCTGGCCGTTTGCTTATCCGGGCCTCGCGGCGTTGTTATCGGGGCGTTTGGCCGCAGCGATCGGCCAGCCGGCCTTCCAAGATGAGGAAAAAGCAACATATTCCGTCGAAACCTCGCCTATATTGGGAACTTAAAGGAGTAGCCTCCTTCAAGACAGGAATGTTGATTTGGCCCTTACCCGACGCGATCTCCTGCTCACTGGCACTGCTGCCGTAACGCTCCCCGCCCTTGGTTCCGTAGCGGGCCTTCCCGCCGTCGGCGTGGCACACGCGCAATCCGCCAACGAGCCCACCTGGCGCCATGCTCTGTCGCTGTTCGGACAGGTCAAATACCCCGCGGACTTCAAGCGCTTCGACTACGTCAATCCGGAAGCGCCAAAAGGCGGCGTCGCGCGCCAGATCGCCGTCGGCACATTCGACAATTTCAACATCGTCGTCTCCGGTGTGAAGGGGCAAGTCGCCGGCGCCGTAGCATTCATCTACGAATCCCTCACGACGGCCGCGCTCGACGAAGTCTCGACCGAATACGGCGCGCTGGCCGAGGCCGTCAGCCATCCGGATGATTTCTCCTTCGTGACTTACCGCTTGCGGCCGCAAGCCAAATGGCACGACGGCAAGCCGGTTACCGCGGATGACGTGATCTTCTCGCTCGATTCCTTCAAGAAGCACCACCCGCAGTACTCGGCGTATTACAGCCATGTGGTGAAGGCCGAGAAGGTCGGCGAGCGCGAGGTGAAATTCGTGTTCGACGCGCCGGGCAACCGCGAACTGCCGCAGATCGTCGGGCAGCTCACAGTCCTGCCGAAGCATTGGTGGGAGGGCACCGACGCGCAGGGCCGCAAGCGCGATGTCTCCGCCACCACGCTCGAAGTGCCGCTGGGTTCGGGCCCCTACCGGGTCAAGGAATTCGTTGCCGGACGGTCGATCGCGCTGGAGCGCGTAAAAGATTATTGGGGGCGCGACCTCGCGGCCAATGTGGGCCGTAATAATTTCGACGAGCTGCGCTACGAGTATTTCCGCGACGCCACCGTGGCGATCGAGGCCTTCAAGGCCGATCAGGTCGATTGGCGCACCGAGAACAGCGCGAAGAACTGGGCGACAGCCTACGACTTCCCGGCCGTCACCGAAAAGCGCGTGATCCTCGAGGAGTTCGCCAATCGCAGCTCGGGTGTCATGCAGGCCTTCGTGCCGAACCTGCGCCGCGCCAAGTTTAAGGATCCGCGCGTGCGACGCGCGCTCAATTACGCGTTCGACTTCGAGGAGATGAACAAGCAGATCTTCTACGGCCAGTACAAGCGCATCAGCAGTTATTTCGACGGCATCGATGAGCTGATGGCGACCGGGTTGCCGCAGGGCAAGGAGCTCGAGATTCTCGAGACGGTCCGCGCCGAGGTTCCGCCCGAAGTCTTCACGACGGCCTATACCAATCCAGTCGGCGGCAGTCCGGAAGCCGTGCGCGACAATCTGCGCGAAGCGCTGCGCCTGTTCAAGGAAGCCGGCTACGAGGTGCGCGACCGCAAGCTGATCGACGTCAAGACCGGCACCCAGTTCTCCCTGGAGTTGCTGAACTCGGATCCGAGTTTCGAGCGGATCACGCTGTTCTATAAGCCCTCGTTAGAACGGCTCGGCATTGCCGTCAGCGTGCGGACGGTGGATCCCACCCAGTACGAGAACAGGACGCGCGAGTGGGATTTCGACATCGTCACCAACTCCTGGGGCGAGTCGCAGTCGCCGGGCAACGAGCAGCGCGAATTCTGGTCCTCGAAGACGGCCGACATCGCCGGTTCACGCAATATTACCGGCATCAAGAATCCAGCTGTCGACAAGCTCATCGAGCGGGTGATCTACGCCAAGGGTCGCGACGATCTCGTCGCGGCAACCAAGGCACTCGACCGCGTGCTCCTGTGGAATCACTACGTCGTGCCGCAGTGGACTTATACGAAGGTCCGCACCGCGCGCTGGGATCGGTTCGGCCGGCCGGCGGAATTACCCAAATACGGTCAGTCCGGCTTTCCGTTCATCTGGTGGTACGACGCGGACAAGGCGGCGCGGATCGCAAAGAAGTCGTGAAGGACATTCTCCGCATGGCGCAGCTTTCACGCCGGCATGTGCTGGCCTTGGGTGCCGGTGGCGCGTTCGGCGTCTCCTGGCTCCGGGGCGCGACAGCGTCCGAGATGCCCGCCGAGGCCCACGGCATGTCGGCCTTCGGCGACCTCAAATATCCCGCCGACTTCCATCACTTCGAGTACGTCAATGTCGACGCGCCGAAGGGCGGCACCTTCTCGCTGATTCCGTCGGTGCGCGCCTACAACCAGTCCTACCAAACCTTCAACTCGCTCAATGCCTTCATCCTCAAAGGCGATGGCGCGCAGGGCATGGACATGACGTTTGCGCCGCTGATGGTGCGAGCCAATGACGAACCGGACGGGATGTACGGGCTTGCCGCCAAGTCTGTAAATATATCGGCAGACAGGCTGGTTTATCGCTTCACGATGCGGCCCGAGGCGAAGTTCCACGACGGCACCAAGCTGACCGCGCACGACGCGGCGTTTTCGCTGACGTCGCTGAAGACGAAGGGCCATCCCCTGATCATCGTGCAGATGCGCGATATGGTCAGCGCGGAAGCTGTTGACGATGCGACGCTTGTTGTGACCTTCGCCAAGGGACGCGCGCGCGACGTGCCACTCTATGTGGCGAGTCTGCCGATCTTCTCGAAAGCCTACTATGCCTCCCGTTCGTTCGACGAAACGTCTCTGGAGATCCCGTTGGGTTCGGGGCCGTACAAGGTCGGCAAGTTCGAGGTCAACCGCTACATCGAATACGAGCGCGTCAAGGATTGGTGGGCTGCCGATCTGCCCCCCTGTCGCGGCAGCTACAATTTTGACGTCGTGCGCTACGAATTCTACCGCGACCGCGATGTCGCCTTCGAAGGTTTCACCGGTAAGAACTATCTCTATCGCGAGGAGTTCACCTCTCGGATCTGGGCGACCCGCTATGACTTCCCTGCGGTGAAGGACGGTCGCGTCAAGATGGAGGTCGTGCCCGACGACACGCCCTCCGGCGCGCAAGGATGGTTCATCAACACGCGGCGCGACAAGTTCAGGGATCCCCGCGTGCGCGAGGCACTGATCGACGCCTTCGACTTCGAGTGGACCAACAAGACCATCATGTACGGTGCTTATGCCCGCACGGTGTCGCCATTTCAGAACTCGGACCTCATGGCGAGCGACGGGCCTCCGCCGCCGGAAGAGCTGAAGCTGCTGGAGCCGTTTCGCGGCCAGATTCCCGACGAGGTGTTCGCTGCGCCGTTCACGCCGCCGGTCTCGGACGGCTCCGGGCAGGACCGCAGCCTGCTGCGCAAGGCGCAGCAACTGCTCAGCGACGCCGGCCTGCCGATCAAGGACGGCAAGAGGGTGCTGCCAAACGGCGAGATCTTCAGGATCGAATTCCTGTTGGACGAGGCTTCGTTCCAGCCGCACCATGCGCCCTACATCAAGAATCTCGCGACGCTTGGCATCGAAGCGAGCGTGCGCCTCGTCGATGCCGTGCAATACAAGGCGCGCCAGGAAGATTTCGACTTCGACATCACGATCCAGCGCTTCAGCATGTCGGCGACACCGGGCGATGCTATGCGCGCGTTCTTTTCCTCGCAGGTCGCGGCGACCAAGGGCTCCTATAATCTCGCGGGCGTCGCCAGTCCGGCCATCGACGCCATGATCGAGAAGATCATGGCGGCGGACAATCGCGAGGACTTGACCGTCGCCTGCCGGGCCTTCGATCGGCTGTTCCGCGCCGGCCGTTATTGGGTGCCGCAATGGTACAACAAGACGCACCGGCTTGCTTATTGGGACCAATTCGGTCATCCGCAGAAGCCGCCGCGTTATGCCAACGGCGTCGGTGCCCCCGACATCTGGTGGTACGAGGGCGGCAAAGCCGCCAGGCTCGAGCAGGCGAAACAGCCATGAGCGCCTATATCGCCCGCCGCATCCTGCTGATGATCCCGACCTTGCTCGGGATCCTCTTCGTCTCCTTCATCGTCGTGCAGTTCGCGCCGGGCGGGCCGGTCGAGCGCGTGATCGCGCAGCTCTCGGGCGCCGATACCGGCGGGACCTCGCGCATTTCGGGCGGCAGCGACTTTGCGCAACGCGCCCCGGGGCAGTTAGGCGCTGGCGGCGACGCTATCAATTCGAAATATCGCGGCGCGCAAGGCCTCGATCCCGATTTCATCAAAAAGCTGGAAGTGCAGTTCGGCTTCGACAAGCCGGCCCCGGAGCGCTTCGCACTGATGGTCTGGAATTTCGCCCGCTTCGATTTTGGCAAGAGCTATTTTCGCGATGTCAGCGTGCTGCAACTCGTCAAGGAGAAGTTGCCGGTCTCGATCTCGCTCGGCATATGGCTGACGCTGCTGACCTACCTGATCTCGATTCCGCTCGGCATCCGCAAGGCGGTCAGGGACGGGACGCGCTTCGACACCTGGACGTCGAGCGTGCTCGTGCTCGGCTACGCCATACCCGGGTTCCTGTTCGCGATCCTCTTGATCATCCTGTTTGCCGGTGGCTCGTTCTTCAACTGGTTCCCGCTGCGCGGACTGACGTCAGACGGCTGGTCGCAATTTCCGTGGTACTGGAAGATCATCGATTATTTCTGGCATTTGACGCTGCCGCTGATCGCCATGGGGCTCGGTGCGTTCACCACCATGACGTTCCTGACAAAGAATTCGTTTCTGGACGAGATCCGCAAGCAATACGTGATGACCGCGCGCGCGAAAGGCTGCAGCGAGAATAGGGTGCTCTATGGCCACGTCTTCCGCAACGCGATGCTGATCGTCATCGCCGGCTTTCCCTCGACCTTCATTCACGCTTTCTTCTCGGGCTCGCTTCTGATCGAGACCATCTTCTCGCTGGACGGACTGGGACTGCTCAGTTTCGAGAGCGTTCTCAACCGCGACTACCCCGTGGTGTTCGGCACGCTCTTCATCTTTTCGCTCGTCGGCCTCGTGATCAACCTGATCTCTGACCTGACCTATATGTGGATCGATCCGCGAATCGATTTCGAGGCGCGGGAGGTCTGATGACGCTGGCCGCCCCCACCACGCCGATCGAAACCACTGCGAAGTCGCCGCTCGGCAATGCCGTGCCGATCACGCGCAAACCGTTCGTGCCGTCGCCGCTCAACAGGCGCCGCTGGCAGAATTTCAAGGCGAACCGGCGCGGCTATTGGTCGTTCTGGATCTTCCTGATCCTGTTTGTGGTGTCGCTGTTCGCCGAGCTGATCGCCAATGATCGGCCGTTCCTGATCAAATATGATGGCCACCTTTATTGGCCCTCCGTCGTCACCTATTCGGAAACCACTTTCGGCGGCGATTTCGAAACGGCGGCCGACTATCGCGATCCCTATCTGCAGAAGTTGATCAAGGACAAGGGTGGCAGCATCGTCTGGCCGCTGATCCGCTATTCCTACGACACCCACAATCTCGATCTGCCGACGCCGGCGCCGTCGAAGCCGACCTGGATGCTGACGGAAGCGCAATGCAAGCCTGTCGTCGAGAAGAAAGGCCTCAAGAGCTGCCGCGATCTCGAATACAACTGGCTCGGCACCGACGATCAGGGCCGCGACGTGGTGGCGCGGCTGATCTACGGCTTCCGCATCTCGGTGCTGTTCGGCCTCTGCCTGACCATCGTCTCCTCCATCGTCGGTATCGCGGCCGGCGCGGTGCAGGGCTATTTCGGCGGCTGGATCGACCTGTTGTTCCAGCGTTTCATCGAGATATGGACTGCGATTCCTTCGCTCTATCTACTGCTGATCCTGTCGTCGGTGCTCGTGCCCGGCTTCTTCGTGCTTCTCGGCATCCTGCTGTTGTTTTCCTGGGTGTCGCTGGTCGGACTCGTGCGCGCGGAATTCCTGCGCGGGCGCAATTTCGAGTATATCCAGGCGGCGCGGGCGCTCGGCGTGTCGAACAAGGTCATCATGTTCCGGCATCTGTTGCCGAACGCGATGGTCGCGACCATGACGTTCCTGCCGTTCATCGTGTCGAGTTCGGTGATGACGCTAACGGCGCTCGACTTCCTCGGGTTCGGACTGCCGCCCGGCTCGCCGTCGCTCGGCGAGCTGCTGTCGCAGGGCAAGTCCAACGTGCAGGCGCCCTGGCTCGGTTTCTCCGGCTTCTTCTCGGTCGCCATCATGCTGTCGCTCTTGATTTTCATCGGCGAGGCCGTGCGCGACGCGTTCGATCCGCGCAAGACGTTCAGGTAAGCCAATGGACGCGATCAACCAGCCCCTGCTCAGCGTGCGCGAGCTCTCGGTGGCCTTCCACCAGGGCGGCGTCACCACGCTCGCGGTCGACAAGATCTCGTTCCAGATCAGGCGCGGCGAGTGCGTGGCGCTGGTCGGCGAGTCCGGCTCCGGCAAGTCGGTCAGCGCGCTCTCGATCCTCAAGCTCTTGCCCTATCCGAACGCCTCGCATCCTTCGGGCAGCATCCACTTCAAGGGCCAGGAACTGATCGACCGGTCGGAGCAGGAGATGCGGGAGATTCGCGGCAGCGACATCTCCATCATCTTCCAGGAGCCGATGACCTCGCTCAACCCACTGCACACGATCGAGGCGCAGATCGGCGAGATCATCCAGCTGCACAATCCGACCAGCAATGCCGAGGCGCGCAGGCGGACGCTGGAATTGCTGACGCAGGTCGGCATTCCCGAGCCTGAAACGCGGCTGAAGAGCTATCCACACCAGCTCTCCGGCGGCCAGCGTCAGCGCGTGATGATCGCGATGGCGCTCGCCAACGAGCCTGACCTCTTGATCGCGGACGAGCCGACCACGGCGCTCGACGTCACCGTGCAGGCGCAGATCCTGACGCTGCTCGCGGAGATCCGCAGTCGCCTCGGCATGAGCCTGCTCTTCATCACCCACGATCTCGGCATCGTGCGCCGCATCGCCGACCAGGTCTGCGTCATGAAGGGCGGCGAGATCGTCGAGCAGGGGCCGGTCGAGCAAGTGTTCAAGACCCCGAAGCATCCTTACACGCGCGACCTGCTTGCCGCGGAGCCGAAGCCGGATCCGGCGCCGCCGCAGCCGGATGCGCCGGTGGTGATGTCGGCCGACGACCTGAAAGTCTGGTTTCCGATCAAACGCGGGTTGATGCGCAAGACGGTCGGTCACATCAAGGCGGTCGACGGTGTCAGCATCGCCGTGCGCAAGGGCGAGACGCTTGGCGTCGTCGGCGAGTCCGGCTCGGGCAAGACCACGCTGGGGCTCGCATTGCTGCGGCTGATCTCGTCGAACGGACGCATTGTGTTCCTGGGAAAGGATATCCAGGGCCTGCGCTTCAAGGAGATGCGGCCGTTCCGGCGCGACATGCAGATCGTGTTCCAGGATCCGTTCGGCTCGCTCAGCCCGCGCATGTCGGTCGCCGACATCGTTGCCGAAGGCCTCACCGTGCATCAGCCGCAGCTCTCGCGCGGCGAGCGTGAGGAGCGCGTCGTCAAGGCGCTCGAGGACGTCGGACTGAAGCCGGATACCCGCCACCGTTATCCGCATGAATTCTCCGGCGGCCAGCGCCAGCGCATCAGCATCGCCCGGGCGGTGGTGCTGGAGCCGGATTTCGTCGTGCTGGACGAGCCGACCAGTGCGCTCGACATGCTGATTCAGGCGCAAATGGTCGATCTGCTACGTGAATTGCAGCGCCGGCGCGATCTCACCTACATGTTCATCTCGCACGATCTGCGCGTCGTCGCCTCGCTCGCCAGCCATCTGATCGTGATGCGCGGCGGCAAGGTGGTCGAGGAAGGCCAGGCCGCCGAGCTCTTCAAGAACCCGAAGACGGATTACACGCGCGCGCTGTTTGCGGCGGCGTTCCGGCTGGAGACGGCGGGGAATGGGTCTGCGGCGACTTAGCGTCCGTCAGAGCCGCTTGATCGCGGTGACCTCGCTGCCGGCTTGCTTGATCCTTGCGATGGCCGGCTCGATCGGCTCGATCGCCGTTGCCATGTGATGCGCATTGGCGTGGACCATAGTGTCGGCGTCGCGGACGATGGCGACATGACCCTTCCAGAAAATGAGATCGCCGCGCAGCAAGCTGCTCCGCTCATGCGGCTCCAGCGCGCGGCCGAGGCCGGCCTGCTGCATGTCGCTGTCGCGCGGGCAGCCGATGCCCGCTGATGTCAGCGAGATCTGGACGAGGCCGGAGCAATCGACGCCGAGGCTGCTCTTGCCACCCCAGAGATAGGGCGTGCCGACGAAACGCTCGGCGACTGCGACGAAATCCGGCTCGCGATGGCCAAGCGGGGCGAGATGGGCCTTGGGCAGATATTGTCGGTCGCCCGTCACGGCGAAGCTGCCGTCCTCGCGTGCAACCGCGATCTTCGATCCCATCACCAGCGTGTCCGCCGGCGGCAGCTTGATCGAGGGGCCGGGGAAGGCAAAGGTTCGTAAAGCCCTGACTATGTGGGTCGGCGCGGCCGCAGGCTTCATGAGCGCTGCGTCCGGCAGCCAGCCGACATAGCCGTCACCGGAAAGCTGACCCCATGCCCAGCCTTCGCTGTTGCGGTCGTAGACCGTGACGCGCTCGCCGCGCAACGCTTGCGTCATCAGCATCGCGTTCGGCGACGGCTGCTCGCGCACGGGCGCGATCGCCTCGATCATCTCGAATTCCTCGCCCGTGACGAAGCGATCCGCCTGCACCGTGCCTTCGAGATACTTCGCGGCGAGGTCGCCTCGCGACGGTGTCAGCCTTGGATCTCGTCCCGGATCACGCATAGCGCTCGCTCAACAATGTGTAGATCGCGCGCGCGGCCTGGCACTCGCCGCCCTCGGGGCGTGCGGGCTTCGCCGACGGCGTCCAGCCGTAGATGTCGACATGCAGCCAGCTCTTGGCCTGTTCGACGAAGCGTTGCAGGAACAGCGCGCAGATGATCGAGCCGGCAAAGCCGCCTGACGGTGCGTTGGTGATGGTGGCCGTCTTGGAGTCCAGCCACGCATCGTAAGGCGGCCACAGTGGCATGCGCCACAACGGATCGTTCTCCCTCGCCGCGCATCGTGCGACGTCGGCGGCCAGCGCCTCATCATTGGTGTAAAAGGGCGGCAAATCCGGCCCCAGCGCGACGCGTGCCGCTCCCGTCAACGTGCCGAGATCGATCAGCAGGTCCGGCTTTTCCTCGTCCGCCAGCGCCAGCGCGTCGGCGAGCACCAGCCGTCCCTCCGCGTCCGTATTTCCGATCTCGACCGTGATGCGCTTGCGCGAGGTGAAGATATCGAGCGGGCGGAAGGCATTGCCCGCGACCGCGTTCTCCACGGCCGGAATCAGCACGCGCAGTCGCACCTTCAGCTTCGCATCCATCACCATGCGCGCCAGCGCCAGCACGTTGGCGGCGCCGCCCATGTCCTTCTTCATGATCAGCATGCCGCTCGACGGTTTCAAGTCGAGCCCGCCGGTGTCGAAGCAGACGCCCTTGCCGACCAGCGTCACCTTGGGATGGGCCGGGTCGCCCCAGCCGATGTCGATCAGCCGCGGCGCGCGGCTAGATGCCATGCCGACGGCGTGGATCAGCGGAAAATTCGTCTTCAAGTCGTCACCGATGGTGCAGGCAAAGCTTGCACCGAATTCGGCGGCGAGATCCTGCGCGGCCGCGGCCAGCTCCTCCGGCCCCATGTCATTGGCCGGCGTGTTGATGAGGTCGCGCGCCAGTGTTGCGGCGTCCGCCATGCGGTTGATCTCGGTCGCGTCGACGCCGTCGGGCGGCACGAGGCGGACCTCGGGGCGATCCGCCTTGCGGTACCGGGCGAAGCGGTAGCTGCCGAGCGCGAAGGCGAGTGCGGCGAGCCGTGCATCGTGCGGTGCATTGGCGAAGCGATAGATGCCCGGCGGCAGCAGGCCGGGCAGGGCGCCCGGTCGGAACAGGTCGCGCGATCTTGCACCTTCGTCCTCGAGCCCGAACAGCACTTGCGCGATCGCGCCATCGAGCGCGGGCAGCGCGAGATAGCCGCCCGGCTTTGCGGTAAAGGCGCTCGCAATGGCGAACTGGCGTTGCGCCGCCGGTAGCCCCTCGGCGACCTGATCCCAGCTCGACTTGGTGACGAAGGTGATCGGGATGGCGGTAGGCGACGTCTCGAAGACAGAAGGCATTGGCGGGTCCGGATCCAGATCGAGCGGGTCATACGAACGGACGAGATTTCGCAGAGTTTTGCCGCCGCCGCAATCAGCTTTGCTGCCACCGTTCAGCGATCCGCTACTCGCAGCAAGGGGGCCATGCTAGGTTCCGGCAACGGCCGTCGGGTGCGGAGATCTCCGGCGGCCGACGACAAAGCCGGCCGGGAGGAAATGCAATGGAATTTGTGTGGAGCGTGGTCACATTCATCGGCCAGGCGGTCGAGGCGATTTTTGGCTATGTCGAGCATCATCATTGGATATTCGCGTTCCTTGCCGGCGGTTACGCCTTCTATCTCCACGACCGCTCCGTTCACGCGCGGTTCGATGCACTGGACAAGCGCATTGACGAAATCCGCAAGCGGCTCGCCATCGAATATTGATCAAGTGTGCGAAACCATCATCGGGCGGGCCCCGTATCTCATGCCAAGATCCGCGGTTCGCGCGAGCGGCCGCGGGGCTTTACTAGCGCTGCGGTTGTGGCATTATTGGCCAATATTTTAGATTGTGTCGTGCGGGTTCTGCACGTGGCGAAAGTCATTGCTACCTGGCTCATCACGGCCTGGGTTGAAACCGGCCTGAATCTGATCGTCGAAGGCATTTCTCTCATCGTTTGCGCGGCGCGACATTCGCAAATGAGCGACGCAAAATGGATAGATCGTTCGTCATCGTACAGATTTCCGACCTGCATCTGGACGGGTCTGGTCGACTGCTTGCGACGATCGAGACGCTCAATGCCGCAATTCGCGAGAGGATGGCGGACTTCGCGGACATTCCCGATCGCATCCTGCTGATCACTGGCGATATCGTGGACGACCCGACGCCGCCTGCGCTCGACGAAGCGCTCGCAGTCATCGCGTCCTTCCGACAGACCGGGCTGTTCACCGACATCCAGGCAATCGCCGGCAATCACGACGTCAAGCGCTCGAGCCAGCGTGCAGGCCGCTACGACGTCTATGATTACCTGCATTTGCCGCGGACCTCGAAGAGCGTCTACTACCGTCAGGCCGGCCTCGATCTGGTGCTGCTGGATTCCAACCGCGCGAGCCTCACGACGCTCGCGAGCGGCAACGTCGACCAGAGCGCCTATCACGCCATGGTTTCGGATTCCGCGCGGCTGAGCGTCGAGCTCGCGGGCAGCCTCGGCTCGGGCGGCCGCGCCGATTATGCCGAGCCGGTGGAAAACCTCGTGCGCGTGCTGGCGCTGCACCATCATCCACTGCCGCAGGCGACCGGAGAAGGAAAGCGGTTTCTCGGCGTGCCCGACGAACCGCTGATGTATCTCGCCGCGCCCGCGACCTTCCTCGAAGCGGCGACATCGCTCAACGTCGATCTGGTTCTGCACGGACACCGGCATGTCGAAGGGTTGACGCGCTATTCGATTCCCGATCCGCGCGCCATGTCGAGCGAGAGCGATGAAGCATTCTGGCGCACGATCTACGTCTTGTCCTGTCCGTCATCGACCGGGCAGGCCGGTGACGACGCCGGCTTCAACGTCATCCATTTCGGCCCGATGTCCCATCCGATGTCCCATGGCGGCCGCACCGAGTATCGCTTCGCGATCGCCCGCTACTCACGTCCGCGCAAGGATGGTGTCTTCAGGCTCCTCGATTCCAACCTGCCGCACGGCGTCGTCGGGCTGCCGGCCGGGCGGGATTTTTCCCGAGATCCGGCCGTCCAGTCGGGCATCGAGATCGACGCATGCACGACGCTGAAACGGGATCAGGTCGCGGCATTCGCCCGCCGGCTCCTGCTGCGCCGCGCCTTCTATGCCGATGGCGAGGCGGATTGGGCCGATTTGCTCCACGTCTATCTCGTCACCTCCCACGTCTGGGCAGATCTCGAAAGCAAGTTATCGAGATCCGCACGCAAGCATGAGGTCGACGCCGCGGCCACGGTGACATCGCTGCTGCGTCGGTTGATCGAACAATCTGCAAATGTGCTCGGCATCGACGATTTTCAGCTCGACGAGCTCCGCGCGAGGCGTCTGGTCAATCGTGACGACCTTCGGCGCGAATTGCCGAGGGTGGCGCGCCCGGGTATCGATCTCGAGATCGAGACGCGGCAACGATTGCAATTGCTGCGAGACCTGAACGAGCAGGCAAAGGCGCTCGGTCTCGATCCGGGTCTCGGCGGCAAGGTCCCGCCGCCGGCGCCGCAGTGAGGGACGCGGGTCCGGGGAATTAACCGGCCGTTAGGGTTAACAGTCTATTGCTGGCGCGTTCGGCTCGATCAATCGGCTCGAGAGTCAAAGCGTCATGCGTCAACGGTTCGGTCTTGAACGGTTCAGTCTTGGACGGCTCAGTCTTGCCCGGCTTTTCGCGTCCACCTCGCTGGTCGCGGCGGTGGCCATGGGCCTCGGCGGCTGCACGGCGATGTCGAAACTCTCCGACGTCACGGGCTCGGTCGGGCCGCGAGCGGAAGCCGCTCCCACCGATCCCGCGCGTGCTGCCGAAGTCTATGGCGAGCGCTATCGTGCCAATCCCAAAGACGCCGATGCGGCGCTCGCCTACGGTCAGGCCTTGCGCGCCAACGGCCAGCACGCCCAGGCCGCCGCCGTGCTCGAGCAGGCGACCATCGCCAATCCCGGCAACAAGGCGCTGATGGCCCAATACGGCCGCGCGCTCTCCGACAACGGCAATTTCCAGCAAGCCTTCGACGTGTTGTCGAAGGCGCATTCGCCCGATAACCCGGATTGGCGCCTGCTCTCGGTACAGGGGACGGCGCTCGATCAGATGGGCCGTCACGAGGAAGCGCGCTCCTATTATGCGAGCGCGCTCAAGATCGCGCCTGGCGATCCCGGTGTGCTCTCCAATCTCGGCCTGTCCTATATGTTGTCGAGAGACCTGCCGAAGGCCGAAGACGCCCTGCGGCAAGCCTATGCCTCGCCGCGCGCAAACGCGCGGGTGCGGCAGAATCTCGGTCTGGTCGTCGGTCTCCAGGGCCGCTTCGCCGAAGCCGAGACCATCGTGAAAGCGGACCTGCCGCCGGACCAGGCTGTGGCCAACGTCGCCTATCTCAAGGAAATGCTGACCCGCAACGACGTCCGGCGGGGTGCGCCGAAGCGGATTCCGGTCGCCTCGCTCGGCCAGCCCGACTGATCAGACGTGATCTTCGAGTCTTGATCTTCCAATCTTGAAGGCGCCCGCGGACCGTGCGCGGTCCGCGTCTAACGTCATTGCATCTCGGTGACCTTGATCCCCGTCGGCCCGAGGATGACGACGAACAGCACCGGCAGGAAGAACAGGATCATCGGTACCGTCAGCTTCGGCGGCAGTGCTGCGGCCTTTTTCTCGGCTTCGTTCATGCGCATGTCGCGATTTTCCTGCGCCATCACTCGCAAGGATTGACCGAGCGGGGTGCCGTAACGCTCGGCCTGCTGGAGCGCGAGACATACCGACTTGACGCCCTCGAGCCCGGTGCGCCGCGCGAGGTTCTCGTAGGCGACCTTGCGATCCTGCAGATATGACAGCTCGGCCGTGGTCAGGGTGAACTCCTCGGACAGCGCGATCGACTGGCTCACGATTTCGACCGCGACCTTCCGGAACGCCATCTCGACCGACATGCCGGATTCGATGCAGATCAGGAGCAGGTCGAGCGCATCGGGAAAGGCGCGCTTGATCGAGAGCTGGCGCTTGGAGATCGCGTTCCTGAGGAACAGCATTGGCGCCTGAAGTCCGAGATAGGCCGCACCGACGCAGATGCCGATCTTGATCGGCAACGACTGCTGCATGTGCGCGATCAGGAACACGTAGATGACCGAACCGACGAATAGCACGATCGGGGCAACCAGGCGGGCGAACAGGAAGGTGATGTAGGGCGCCTGGCCTCGATAGCCCGCCATGATGAGCTTGTCCCGCGCAGCTTCCTGCGCGAGCCATTTGGTCAGGTTGAAGTCATCGACGACCTTCGAGACGAGCTGCTTCGGCGTCTGTCGCAGCGAGACTTTTTCACTCTTGTGGAGGCGCTCGCGCTCGCGCTGCCGGATGCGCTCACGTTCGTTCGCAACCGCCTTCATGCGCTTGGAAAGGCCCTCGCCGGCGAACAGCGGCATCACCAGCGTATAGACGGTGGCGCTGGCGGCGATGGCCGCCAGCAGCATCGTCATGAAGTGAACGTCGTGAAGTTTCGCAACGAGGAACTCTACCATAAGGCACCATCAGAAGTCGAAATTGATCATCTTCTTCATCACCATGATGCCGATCGACATCCAGACGACGCAGCCGACCAGCATGAGCTGGCCGGTGGGATGAGTCCAAAGCATCGAGATGTATCCCGGCGTCGTGAGGTAGACGAGAAACATCACGATCGGCGGCAGCGAGCCGATGATGCCGGCCGAGGCCTTGGCTTCCATCGACATCGCCTGGATCTTCTCTTTCATCTTCTTGCGGTCGCGCAGCACCTTCGAGAGGTTGCCGAGCGCTTCGGAGAGGTTGCCGCCCGATTTCTGCTGGATCGAGATGACGATGCCGAAGAAATTGGCCTCGGGCAGCGGCATCCGATTGTAGAGTCGCGTGCAGGCCTCGCCGAGCGGCATGCCGATCGCCTGCGTCTCGATGATGGACAGAAACTCGGAGCGTAGCGGCTCTGGCGCGTCGGCGGCGACCACCTTGATCGATTCGAACAGCGGCAGGCCCGCCTTGATGCCGCGGACGATGACGTCGACGGCATCGGGCAAGGCGGCCAGGAACTTGTTTTCGCGGCGCTTCTTCAGGAAGCCGAGCGCCCAGCGGGGCAGACCGAGCCCGCCGGCAAAAGCGAAGCCGGCGGCACCGAGCAGGCCGCCGCCGATGAACAAGGCGACTGCGAACAGCACGCCCGCCACGACGGCGGATGCGATCCAGAATTTCTGCGGCGTCCAGTCGAGGCCGGCCTGCGACAGGCGAACACTGAGCGATACGCTCTTCTCCTGCTGGCGCCGCGCCTCGAGATCCTTGAGCGAGGTTTCGACCTGCTCGCGGCGCGAGCGCTGTGTCTTCTCGGCGGCGCGGGCCGTGGGCGCCTCGGCGCGCGAGATCGAGGCGCGGCGGCTCTCGGCCTTCCGTTCCCCGGACAGCATCGGATAAAGGAAGACCCAGGCCAGGCCGCCGACGGTCGCGGTGGCAAGGAAGGCGAGGGCAAGGACTTGCATGTTCATGGCTGTGCTGACCTGCTCACGTCGGCGGCGCCACTTCCGCGGCGTCGAGCGCCGCGGCAAGGCGCTTCTCTTCGCCGTAATAGCGGGCGCGTTCCCAGAATTTCGGGCGGCCGATTCCGGTCGACCGGTGCCGGCCGATGATCTTGCCGTTGGCGTCCTCGCCGACCATGTCGTAGAGGAAGACGTCCTGGGTGATGATGGTGTCGCCTTCCATGCCCATCACTTCGGTGATGTGGGTAATGCGGCGCGAACCGTCGCGCAGCCGCGCTGCCTGGACGATGATGTCGATCGAGGCGCAGATCATCTCGCGGATGGTGCGTGAAGGCAGGGAGAAGCCGCCCATCGTGATCATGGATTCGCAGCGCGATAGCGCCTCGCGCGGATTGTTGGCGTGCAGCGTGCCCATCGAGCCGTCATGGCCGGTGTTCATGGCCTGGAGCAGGTCGAACGCCTCGGGTCCGCGGACTTCGCCCACGATGATGCGCTCGGGACGCATACGCAAGCAGTTGCGCACCAGTTCGCGCATGGTGACCTGGCCTTCGCCCTCGATGTTGGGCGGGCGGGTTTCCAGTCGCACTACGTGCGGCTGCTGGAGCTGGAGTTCGGCGGCGTCTTCGCAGGTGATGACGCGCTCGTCGTGCTCGATGTAGTTGGTCAGGCAGTTGAGCAACGTGGTCTTGCCCGAGCCGGTACCGCCGGAGATCAGCACGTTGCAGCGGACGCGGCCGATGATCTGGAGGATTTCCGCGCCTTCCGGCGAGATTGCGCCGAACTTGACGAGCTGATCGAGCGTCAGCTTGTCCTTCTTGAACTTGCGGATGGTGAGCGTGGGGCCGTCGATCGACAGCGGGGGCACGATGGCGTTGACGCGGGAGCCGTCGGCCAGGCGCGCGTCGCAGATCGGCGAGGATTCGTCGACGCGCCGGCCGACCTGGCTGACGATACGCTGGCAGATGTTGAGGAGCTGCTGATTGTCGCGGAAGCGGATACCGGTGCGTTGGATCTTGCCGGCGACCTCGATGTAGACGGTGTCGGCGCCGTTGACCATGATGTCGGCGATGTCGTCGCGCGACAACAGCGGCTCCAGCGGACCGTAGCCGAGGACGTCGTTGCAGATGTCGTCGAGTAGCTCTTCCTGCTCGGCGATCGACATCACGATGTTCTTGATCGCGATGATCTCGTTGACGATGTCCCGGATTTCCTCGCGCGCGGACTCCGAATCGAGCTTGGCGAGCTGGGCGAGGTCGATGGCTTCGATCAGCGCGCCGAAGATGGTCGCCTTGACCTCGTAATAATTGTCCGAGCGGCGGGCTTCCATGGTCGGCGCAGGCTTCGCCGGGGCAAGCGGCGGCGACGAGACTGTCGGCTGCGGCAAGCGCGACACGGCGGGCGCCGGAGCCTGGGCAGGCTCTGGCGACACGGCACCGGGCTTCGGGGCCCGGGCGTCGGCGTCTGTTCCGCTACGCTTACCGAACACTTAAAAACTCCATGCGGCGACCTATTTTCCCCGCAACTTGTCAATCAGGGGTGAAAGCAGGGACGATTTTTGCTTCTTCGTTTCGCTGCGGCCGGTCAGGCGCTGGGCGATCTGAAGGAACATCTCGATCGACTTATGGTTGGCCGAGATTTCCGCGATCATCTGGCCGTTATTGGCCGCCGAGCCGAAGATCTGCGGCTCGAACGGGATCGAGACGACGGGCTGGCTCTCGATCGCCTTGGCGAACTCCGCCGCGGCGATTTCGGGCCGTTTCGGCACGCCGACCTGGTTCAGGCAGTAGAGCGGCGGCCGGTCGTTGGGGCGCGCGGCTTTCAGGAGATCGAACATGTTTTTGGCGTTGCGCAAATTGGCGAGGTCGGGCGCCGCCACGATCAGGATGTCGTCCGCCCCGATCAGGGCGCGTTTGGTCCAGCCCGACCATTGGTGCGGAACGTCGAGCACGATGCAGGGCATGGTGGAGCGCAGCGTGTCGAACACGGCATCGAAAGCGTCGGCGCCGAAATCATAGACCCGATCGAGCGTCGCCGGCGCCGCCAGCAGGCTGAGGTGGTCGGTGCATTTCGACAGCAGGCGGTCGATGAAGGCGGTGTCGACGCGATCGGGCGAGAACACGGCGTCGGCAATGCCCTGCGGCGGATCCTGGTTATAGTCGAGCCCGGCCGTGCCGAAGGCGAGGTCGAGGTCGGCGACGACCGCGTCCATCGCGAGATCGCGGGCGATCGCCCAGGCGACATTGTGGGAGATAGTTGACGCGCCGACGCCGCCCTTGGCGCCAACCACCGCGATGATGCGGCCGACGGCCTTGGCTTCCGGCGCCGAGAACAGGTTGCAGATCGAGCGCACGACGTCGATCGCGCCGACCGGCGCGAGCACGTAGTCGCTGACGCCGCGGCGCACCAGCTCGCGGTAGAGCGTGACGTCGTTGATGCGGCCGATCACGACCACGCGGGTGCCGGCGTCGCAGACGGTCGCGAGATGGTCGAGCCCGCCCAGGAGGTCGTTGCGGCCGTCGCTTTCGAGCACGATCACGTTCGGCGTGGGTGCCGAGCGGTAGGCTTCCACCGCAGCCGCCATACCGCCCATCTGGATCTTCAGATGGGCCTTGCCGAGACGGCGATCTTCGCCGGCCGACTGCACGGCGGCCGCCGTTTCCACGGTCTCGCAGAAAGCCTGGACGGAAACGCGGGGCGCCGGCGCAATATGCTCCTCGACCGGCGGGAGCGATGCCTCGGACTGTTCTTCTTGGGGCTGGCGAGCGTAGCTGATCATCTGCCGGTGTCGCTGAGTTTGGCCTTGTCGGCCTCGGGATAGGCGACCGCCGTCGGCATTCCCTTGCGATACTTCTCGAACGCGGCGGTCCGCCGCGGCGTGTAGGACGGCGTTTCGGGCCGCGGCTGCTCGAGATCCGACGGATTGTCGACCATCGCCGCGAGGTTGCGCTGATAGGCGCAGCCGTAATTGTAATAGTCCTTGTTCTCGAACCAGCTCTTGTTCTTCATCGAAGGGCCGATGTCTTCCGGCCACAGGCCGCAGGGGCCCGCGACCGCCGCGATCTTGGAATAGGTGAGCCGGATCGGCGGCAGGAAGCGCTTGTCCTCCGGTTGGTAAGAGCGGGCGCTGACGCCGCGCGGCGGAACGCCCGCCGCCGACAGGATCGCCTGGATTTCACGCATGGTGTCCGCGACCGGACGCGCGTTGGGCGTGCCGGACGGCACGTCGATCCGGATCGCGCCGGTGCCTTCGTGCATCCAGGCCGAAGCGACGCCCATCACGTCGGCGCGCTGGGCCGCGGTCAAGCCGCCGCGGGCATGGCCGACGAAGACGACGATGGAGCGATTCTGCTCCTCGATGGCGATCGGATGGCGCTGCTTGTAGTCGTCGGGAATGGAGGCCGTGACCGCTTCGTCGTGCTGGCAACCGCCAAGGGCGAGCGCCATGCCGACGAGCGCGCCGCCGAGGTGGATGGCGCGCCTGCGAATCTGGGGTGGTCTAGTGATCTTCATGAAGTCCCCGTTCCGCCTCAGTCGGTGATGAAGCCGTAGGTGCCACGGTAGTTCTTGGCCGGTTCGCTCCGGCCGGGCACGCCGTAGATGCGGTTGATGTTGCCGAGCAGTTCGGCCTGCGGATCCGCAGGCGCGGAGAAGCCATCATCCGGCCGCGACAGATCCTTTTGCGCAACTGCGCGAACGATATAGGGCGTCACGATCACGACCAGCTCGGTCGCGTTGTTGACGAAGTCGCGGCTGCGGAACAGCGTGCCGAGGACCGGGAGCTGCATCAGACCCGGCAGTCCGCTGACCGCCTGCTTGGTCTGCTGCTGGATCAGGCCGGCCATCGCCATCGCGCCGCCGGAGGGAATTTCCAGCGAGGTTTCTGCGCGGCGGGTCTTGATCGAGGGCACCGTAAGCGAGTTGACCGAGGTCGAGGTCACGGCTTGGGACAGCGTGATCGCGTTCTCGTTCGAGAGCTCAGAGACCTCGGTCATCACCCGCAGGCTGATCTTGCCCTCGGTGAGAACGACGGGGGTGAAGTTGAGCGAGATGCCGAACTTCTTGAAGCTGATTTGGGTGGTACAAACGTGCGTGGTGGGGTCGCACGCGTAGCCGGCGGGCACCGGGAATTCACCGCCGGCGATGAATGTTGCCGATTCACCGGAGATCGCGGTCAGGTTCGGTTCGGCCAGCGTCCGGATCACGCCCGCGGTTTCCATCGCTCGCAGGGTGGCCTGCACCGACGGCGCCCCGCCGAATTTGGTGGTCAGGTTGTTACTGTCGACGAGGTTATGGCCGAGAGCCGTGAACGGATTGGAGTTGCTGAAGGTGACGACCGAGGTGCCGTAGCTGAGGTTGGCGGTGAGGTCGATTCCGAGCTGCTTGATGATGCTGCGCTGCACTTCGGCGACTGTCACCTTGAGCATGACCTGGTCGCGGCCGCGGACCACGATCGAGTTCACGACCTTCTCGGGACCGCCGGCGAGGCGCGCAGCGAGGTCGTTGGCCTGCTGGGCTTCGGCTGGATTCGCGGCCGAACCGGTCAGGATGATGCCGTCGCCTAGGCCGTCGATCTGGATGTCTGAATTCGGCAGGACCTGTTTCAGCGCGGCCCGCACGCCGTTGAGGTCGCGCTTGACCGCGATGTCATAGGCCGCAATCTGCTGGCCGGCTGAATCGAAGAACACGATGTTGGTCTGGCCGATCGAGGCGCCGATGATGTAGGCGCGCTGCGCCGAGCGGACGACCGCATTGGCGATCTTGGGATCGGCGACGAGCACGTCCTTGATGTCACGCGGAAGGTCGATCACGATCGACTTGCCGATGCCGAGCGAGAGGAATCGCGCGTTCATCTGACCGTCGGCCGCAGCCTGCGCCACAGGGCGATAATCGGCGGCGACCACAGGGGTCAGCACCGGGTTGAGCGCGAGCGCGACGGCGGCCGAAAACGACAGGGCGCGGACCACAGAGGTTCGCATCGTCGCCAAATTCGCCCTGCATTTCATGTCGACAGTCCTCATCGTGCCTTCGCCGTCGAGCTTGGGATACCGTACCGAATGATCGAGACGCCATCGCGCTTCTGCGCGGAATCATCGAGCGTGATCTCGCTCAGCTTGACGTCGACGATGCTGCGCAACGCCAGCGACAGCGTGCCGCTCTGGCGTGCCGAGGAGAGCGTCGCAGTCTGCGCAGGATTGAGCTCGAGGGTGACGGTCTTGCCGACCACCGCGTTCTGCCCGTCCTTCTCCTTCGGCGCCTGGTCGATGGCCAGGACGCGGATATTGGCCAGGATGATCTCGGACGTGACCACATCGGGAGCGCCGCTGTTCTGGTCCGGGTTCTTGAGACGGCGCGTCAGAAGCACGTCGACGCGGTCGTTGGGGAGGATGAAGCCGCCTGCGCCGGTTTCCGGCGAGATCTCGGTCGAGATCGCCCGCATGCCGGTGGGCAGGATTGCTGCCATGAAGCCGGAGCCTTCCGCCTTGACCAGCTTCTGGTCGCGGATCGGCTCACCCTGGATGAAGGGGGATCGTGCGATCGAGCCGGTGACCTGGGTTACGCCCTCGGGGCGCTCGTTGCGGCGAATGAAGGTGGCGCTGGCGGTCGCGGACGGCCAGGTCTGCCATTGCACGTCTTCCGGCTTGACGGTCTGGCCGAGGCCGATGTCGTTCTTGGCGACCAGGACGTCGACGGTGGGAAGCTGCGCGACCGGAGCCGGAGGCGGCGCAGAATTGTCCGAGCCGCTCGCCAGATACGCGGCGACACCGCCGGCGCAGATGGCGACCGTCAGGACGACAATGCGTGCCCTATTCATACGCTTCACTTTCCACCAAACGCCGCGACGCTGACGCCGCCGTAATCGGCAGTTGACCAGCTATTCGTCAAAGCATGGTTAATGAGGCGTATCTAAATCGCCTTAACGCCGGGTTTACCCGATGCGTTCAGCGCAATGCGAGGTGAGCGAGATCGATCGCCTTCACCCATTCGGTCTCCGGGTAGACCATCAGCGCGCTCAGTGCGAGCGCGATGCCATAGGGAATGCCGCTCTCCTTGGCGTGCAGCCGCGCGAGCCAGGCTTGGCCGGCGAGCCCGTAAGGCAGCGGCCACTGCCGGAACTGGAGCAGGAGCAGCGTCAGCGCCCCGCCGAACAGCGAGGCGTAGAGCAGGAAGTTCATCAGCTGTGCGAAACCGAACCAAAGTGCGACGGAGGCCGCGACCTTGGCATCGCCGCCGCCGACCCAACCCATCGCAAAACAGGTGAAGGCCACGACCAGGACAAGCGTGCCTGAGCCGACATGGCTCAGCATCTCGTAAGGTGCCATGCCACCGGCGAGAGCGAGCGCGAAAAAGCCGGCGACCAGCGCCAGCGATACGCGGTTGGAGATCGTCATCGTGAAGAGGTCGCTTGCGGCGGCAAACGCCATCAGGGCCGGGAAGAGCAGAAGGCGCGCAAGGTCGAGGATCATGGGCTGCGTCTTGAGGCCTGGGTTCGCCGCGGAGCTGGCGTCGCCGGATTCTAGCCGGCAGTGCTAAACAAACCGAAAACGGCGGCAGCGGCTCGAGGGGTGGAACCAGCCGAAGGCGTGCTCACCAAAGGGAGGCGATGCGTGCGGCGAGCGCGACGGTCGCAAGCAGCAGGGCAAGGCAGACCCAGTAGACCGGCGAGCCGGTCTGCGTGGCCTCCGCCGCATTTGCCGCGACCGCGGCATCGGTTCTGTACTTGCTCAACGCCACTGGAACTCGCCGTCTGAAACACAAAGCCCCGGAGGCCCGGGGCTTTTGCCGTCGTTCGTCGATCGCTTACTTCAGCGAGCTGCTGATCGAGGTGAACTTGGCGTTCAGCGTGGTGCCGAGATTGTTGACGACGGTGATGATGGCCAGCGCGATGCCGGCGGCGATCAGACCGTATTCGATGGCGGTGGCGCCGGATTCATCTTTCGCGAAACGCGCAATGAGGTTCTTCATGAACAAAACTCCATCTGGGGTGGGATCGCCTCGTTCGGCGTTGTGCTTGACGCAATGACCATGAGATCCGAGCTCTTTCGGGAGAGTTAATTAGGTCGGGCAAACGCGCTTGCCGCTGGCCAGAGTGAATTTCGCCTTAAGGCCACAATCTGCAATTCGTTCCGGTTCCGGATGCGCAGCAAGCGCGGCACCGGCTTCACCGTCCCTTAAATTTAGGGGAGTACGCGTAGGTACGACCAGCAATTCGCAAGAGAGGCGACGATGTCGAGCCTGCCCATGGAAATCGCCCTGATGCTCGGCGAGACCATCGCGAAGGTGATCCCCACGACCTTCGCGCTCGCGGTGGTCTTCACCGTGCTCGAGCATGTCTGGGCCTGCAATCCCGGCGCACCCTGGTGGCGCAAGCGGGAGATCGTCACGGACATCTGCTACTGGTTTGTCGTTCCGGTGTTCGCACGCGTCATGCGGATCGGCCTTCTGATCGTCGGTGCGAGCTTCGTCTTCAACATCCATGATGCCGACGAGCTCATCGCCTTCTACGACAATGGCCACGGCCCGCTGGCGCTATTGCCGCTCTGGGTCCAGGCCATGCTGTTCCTGGTGCTGTCCGATTTCATGCTGTACTGGCTGCACCGGCTGTTCCACGGCGGGGGGTTCTGGAAGTACCACGCGATCCATCACTCTTCGGAGGAGATCAGCTGGATTTCTGCGGCCCGCTTCCATCCAGTCAATCTCGTGCTTGGTACGATCGCGGTCGACGTCGTGCTGCTGATGGCCGGCATTTCGCCGAACGCCATGGTCTGGCTCGCCCCGTTCACGACCTTCCATTCGGCCTTCGTGCACGCCAACCTGAACTGGACCTTCGGGCCGTTCAAATATGTGCTGGCGACGCCGGTGTTCCACCGCTGGCACCACACCGCGCTCGCAGAGGGCGGGGACACCAATTTTGCCGGCACGTTCCCGATCTGGGATGTGCTGTTCGGCACTTTCCGCATGCCCGAGGGGCAACTGCCGCAGGATTACGGCAAGGATGAAGCCACCATGCCGAAGGAAATCGGAGGGCAGCTTGCCTATCCGTTCCGCCGCTAGGTTCTCGAGGGCCGCGAAACGCCAGTCCGTTCAAACAATAGTCGGCGAATTTGCGGAACGTTCACGAATTGAGGGCAGGTTAGCCGGGTCGGGCACCGGCTCGGCTGTTATGTGATTGCTTCTGCCGGTTTGTGACGTCCCGGGGGTAAGAGTATGCGTAAACAATTGCTGCGCCGTCGTGCGCGCGTCTGTCTTCTGGTTGCGGCCGCGGTGCTGGCATCGCCGGCTGTCGTCATTGCCGAGCCGACCGCAGATGCCATTGCCGTGAATGTCGACCAGGCCAAGCTGGTGCGGTTGCCCGGCAAGGTGGCGACCATCGTGGTCGGCAATCCCATGATCGCCGACGTCACGCTCCAGCCCGGTGGCATGATCGTCGTGACCGGAAAGGGCTATGGCGCCACCAATTTCATCGCGCTCGATCGGGGCGGCGAGATCCTGGTCGATCGCCAGATCCAGGTCGAAGGTCCGAGCGATCGGCTCGTCACCGTCTATCGCGGGATCGACCGCGAGTCCTACAGCTGCATGCCGATTTGCCAGCGTCGCGTGACGCTCGGCGACAGCGACACCTACTTCAACAACACGATGAGTCAGGCCGGTTCGTTGAGCAGCACGGCCAGCGGCAATGCCGGTGCGGGCGCCAAGACGAACTGACCAAGACGAACTGACCAAGACGAACTGAGCAAGACTAACCAAGTAAGACCAACCAGCGAGTTTGATTGGCAGGTTTGCCGGGGCAAGGATCGTCCTCGCCCGACGCACGCGCGCGAGTTTCTCTCTCCGCGTCCTCGTCTCCATGCCCCGCCCCATGCCCTCGTCTCCGTGCCCTGGGTCGTTTGCGGTTAACCCGCCGTTAACGGCCCGGGCCGCCGGGTGCGGATCGCCTGAACACTTAAACAATCAGTTTCCGCTATTGAACATGGCAGATGATTGCTGCTGCTGCTGGGGAATTTGATGCCTTCGCCTGCACCTACGAGATTCACGCTCCTCGCCACGTTGCGCCGGTTTCGCGGCAGCCGCCGCGGCTCCGCAGCCGTCGAGTTCGCGCTCGTCGCGCCGATGTTTTTCGCATTGCTGTTCGCCATCATCGAGTCGGCGCTGATGTTCTTGGCGAGCCAGGTGCTCGAGAGTGCCGCGCAGAATTCTGCACGCGTGTTGCTGACCGGGCAGGCGCAAACCGGCACGCTAACAGCCTGCGCGGTGTCCGGCGTGAGCACACCCTGCTCGCAAACGACGTTCAAGGCTTACGTCTGCAATCAGATCCCGGCGCTGTTTGATTGCACCAAGCTCTACGTCGACGTCGTGAGTACAAGCTCGTTCGGAGCGCTAAGCCTCACCAACTATGGCGATTCCTGCAGCTTCAATCCAACCGGCGTGCAGTACAGTGCCGGGGCCGCCAACCAGGTCGTCGTGGTGCGGCTGTTCTATCAGTGGCCGCTCTTCGTCACGGGCCTTGGCTTCAACATGGGCTGCAGCAACAAGCGGCTGCTGATTGCGACTGCGGCCTTCAAGAATGAACCCTTCTGAGACAGATGGATCCGAGCCCACCGATGCAGGCGATTGCAAATATCTGGAAAAATGCCAGTAGTTCCGTCCGCGACTTCGTCGCCGACAGGCGCGCGATCGCGGCGACCGAATTCGCGGTCATCGTGCCGCTGATGCTGGTGATGTTCTTCGGTACCGTCGAATTTTCATCGGCCGTGGCGATCGATCGCAAAGTTACGATGATTGCACGGACGCTGTCCGACTTGACGTCGCAGTCGATCGCGACCAACGGTCCGGCCATGCAGGACACGTTCACGGCAAGCATATCGATGATCATGCCGTATGACGCTACGCTCGTGAACGGTACGGTTGCCCAGATCTATATCGACTCAAGCAAAGTCGCCACGATTAAATGGAGCAAGTCCGCCACCATTGCGAACGGCGCGACGCAGGCCACGGTGACGGACGCGCCTCCGTCTCTGGCGCCTGATACCACGGTCACCTCGATGATTCCGCCGACGCTCTTGATCGCGAAGACCTACCTCATTTACAGTGAGGCGAGTTACCTCTACACGCCTTCCGTCAAATTCGTCCTGAAGTCGGGCATCACGCTGAGCGATGTCTCCTACACGCGGCCGCGCCAGGTCACCTGCGTTCCTTACGACGGTGTACCGTCGCCGTGCCCCCTAAACTAGAAAAAAGGCCGGGCATCGCGCCCGGCCTTTTCTTTTGATTTGTTCGCTCGAGCCGATCGGGGCCGTAAGCGGTAGGCTCAACCGGCGGAACGAAGGTTGTCCGCTGCCGACTTACCGGAACGGCGGTCGGCCACGATCTCGTAGGAGATCTTCTGACCTTCGCGCAGCGTGCCGAGGCCCGCACGTTCCACAGCGCTGATGTGGACGAACACGTCCTGGCCGCCATCGTCGGGCTGGATGAAGCCGAAGCCTTTGGTCGCGTTAAACCACTTCACGGTTCCCATGCTCATGGGGGTAGTCCCTTCTCAGATAACACAATGTCAGAGCCCGCTTGCGCGGACAGGTTAGATCGAATTTTTGGAAGGGTCGTCAGCGTGTCTGAACCGGCTGTACCGGTGGATGCTAATGTCGTCCGGCCGAAAATCGATTAGTTCATTTTATTGGAAACAGAGCTCCAAAACAATGCTGACGTGCACGATTTTTTGATCCGCCGTGATGGTCACGGCGGATCAGCATGCAGGTCGGAATCTTAGGTTCGCGCTCGCGCGCCGAGCCCCTAGCGGCGGCGGAACTGGCCGCCGCGCTGTCCGGGACGCGGAGGTCCGCCCATCCCGCTCGGACGTTCGTCCTTGTGGCGGAAAATCAGCCGGCCCTTTTCGAGGTCATAGGGCGACATCTCCACCGTCACGCGGTCGCCCGCCAGAGTCTTGATGCGGTTCTTCTTCATCTTGCCGGCGGTGTAGGCGACGATCTCGTGTCCGGCGTCGAGCTGCACGCGGTAGCGCGCGTCGGGGAGGATTTCGGTGACCAGTCCTTCGAACTGGATCAGCTCTTCCTTAGCCATGAATTTCTCCAGGTCGTGGACGGCTAGTGCGAATGGGGTTTGCGGTTCGGTTGGCCGTTCGGCCGACTCTCGCGGCGCAAAAAGGCAACGCCTTGTATCCCATCAGACGCCCCGGCGCTATGCGCGGAACGCTGTTCCGGACGGCCGTTTGGCGAAGAATGCGCCTTGCCTCCGGTGTGGTCGCGACGAGGAGTCTTCGAAGCCTTCGGGCCACTGCCGGGCCGTGCGTCAGCACGCCTGGCGTCGCCATGACGTCCCTCGCCGGGCCTTCCGTCGCCCTGCTTGGCGGCACTGTGGTGACGACCGTCAGCATGCCTTTCGTCTGCACGCCGCCCGTCGCCATGCCGTGCGCCGTGCGGACGCTGGCCTGGGCGGCTGGGCCGGCCCTGACGTTGCTGGGACGGGGGAGGACCCGCATCGCGGCGGCCCGCGTCGGTGCGGTGGTCTTCGCGCGGCAGCGTCACTTTGATCAACCGCTCGATGTCGCGGAGATAGGCAAGTTCCTCGCCGCCCGCGACCAGCGAGATCGCGGTGCCCTCGGCGCCGGCGCGCGCGGTGCGGCCGATGCGGTGCACGTAAGTCTCGGGCACGTTGGGGAGGTCGAAATTGATGACGTGGGTGATGCCGTCGACGTCGATGCCGCGAGCGGCGATATCGGTGGCGACTAGCGTGCGGATTTCACCGGTGCGGAACTGGGCTAGCGTCCGTTCGCGATGGTTCTGCGACTTGTTACCGTGGATGGCGCTGGCGGGGATTCCCGCCTTCTCGAGTGTCTTTACGACCTTGTCGGCGCCGTGCTTGGTGCGCGTGAAGACCAGGGCTCGGTTGACCGGCTCGTCCTTCAGCAGCTTGGCCAGTAAGGCCGGCTTCGCGGAGAAGTCGACCTGGATGATGCGCTGCTGGATGCGCTCCACGGTCGAGGAGACCGGGGTCACCGCGACGCGGGCGGGGTCGCGCAGCATGGCGTCGGCCAACTCGGCGATGTCCTTCGGCATGGTGGCCGAGAAGAACAGCGTCTGCCGCTTGATCGGCAGCTTGGCGACGATTTTGCGGATGTCGTTGATGAAGCCCATGTCAAGCATGCGGTCGGCCTCGTCGAGCACGAGGAATTCGACGCTTCCAAGCTTCAGTCCGTTGCTCTGCACGAGATCGAGCAAACGGCCGGGGGTGGCGACCAGCACCTCGACGCCCTGCATCAGCGAGCGGACCTGACGGCCCATCGGCACGCCGCCGATGGCGAGTGTCGAGGACAAACGGATGTGGCGGCCATAGGCGTTGAAGCTGTCAAGGATCTGGCCGGACAGCTCGCGCGTCGGCGACAGCACCAGGACGCGGGTCGTCTTCGGCTGCGGCTTGATGCGATTCTCGAGCAGGCGGTGCAGGATCGGCAGCGCGAAGGACGCGGTCTTGCCGGTTCCGGTCTGGGCGATGCCGACGACGTCGCGGCCGGTCAGCGCGGTCGGAATCGTCTGGGCCTGGATCGGGGTGGGGGTGACGTAGTTCTCTTCGGTGAGAGCACGAGCGATGGGTTCGGCGAGGCCGAAATCCTGAAACGAAGTCAAAAGATGGGTTCTTTCCATGTCAAAAGCGGGCGCCCGGCGCATTCGGCGCGGCGCGCGCAAAAGGGTGTCGAGAGGGACACCTGCGTGTTTGGGGTGTCGGATGGCTTGATGGGATGGGGCAAGCCAGACGCCCGTAAGGGCTTAAGAACACGCGGCTCGCAACGGTCTCTGATTCGCAAGAGACCTCGCCCTCCATATGGAACATTGAGGCGGCGCTTTCAAGGCAGGCTCACCCCAAATGGCGATCGCGGTGCAGAAATAGTTATGCCGGAAATTTAGCCAGAGTGGCAAATTTGCTCAAAAAATAGCCCGTCTGCCACATTCGCATACATTCGATTTGCTCAGTGTTTAGGCGGCGCGGTCATGGCGAGGCTTTGTTTTCCGTCCATTTTAGCAACAAAGCCAATGGCTTAGTTGGTGTCTAATCCATGGCACGGTTCTTGCGAATCCGTTAATCGCAGGCGGCCGTTGGGGCCGTTTCGCAGCGTTTTTCACGTCTGCGTCAGGGAGATGAGACACTCATGCATAGCAAATCCACTCACGATATAGCGGCGCCATTTAGCCGCCGTGGCGTTCTCGCCGCGACCGCCGGACTGATGCTTGGTCTGGCTTCCATTTCTGGTGCGAAAGCCGCGGACGACACCATCAAGGTCGGCGTGCTTCACTCCCTCTCCGGCACCATGGCCATCAGCGAAACCACGCTGAAGGACACCATCCTCTTCCTGATCGACGAGCAGAACAAGAAGGGCGGCGTCAACGGCAAGAAGCTCGAAGCCGTCGTCGTCGATCCCGCTTCGAACTGGCCGCTGTTCGCCGAGAAGGCGCGCGAGCTGATCACCAAGGACAAGGTCTCGGTGGTGTTCGGCTGCTGGACCTCCGTGTCGCGCAAGTCGGTGCTCCCGGTGTTCAAGGAGCTGAACAGCATCCTGTTCTACCCCGTGCAGTACGAGGGCGAGGAGAGCGAGCGCAACGTGTTCTACACCGGCGCCGCGCCGAACCAGCAGGCGATCCCCGCCGTCGACTATCTGATGAAGGACGAGAAGGTGAAGCGCTGGGTGCTCGCGGGCACCGACTACGTCTATCCCCGCACCACCAACAAGATCCTGGAAGCCTATCTGAAGTCCAAGGGTGTCGCCCAGGAAGACATCATGATCAACTACACGCCGTTCGGTCATTCCGACTGGCAGACGATCGTGGCCGACATCAAGAAGTTCGGCTCGGCCGGCAAGAAGACCGCGGTGGTCTCGACCATCAACGGCGACGCCAACGTTCCCTTCTACAAGGAGCTCGGCAACCAGGGCATCAAGGCGAAGGACATCCCGGTCGTCGCGTTCTCGGTGGGTGAGGAAGAACTCGCCGGCATCGACACCAAGCCGCTGCTCGGCCATCTCGCCGCCTGGAACTACTTCCAGTCGATCAAATCGCCGGAGAACGAGAAGTTCATCAAGGCGTGGCAGACCTACACCAAGAACCCGAAGCGCGTGACCAACGATCCGATGGAAGCGCACGTGATCGGCTTCGACATGTGGGTCAAGGCGGTCGAGAAGGTGAAGTCGACCGATCCGGACAAGGTGATCGATGCGCTCCCGGGCATCGAAGCCAAGAACCTGACCGGCGGCACCTCCAAGATGCTCCCGAACCATCACATCACCAAGCCGGTGTTCATTGGCGAAATCAAAGCCAACGGCCAGTTCGACGTGGTGTGGAAGACCCCGGGTCTTGTCGCAGGCGACGCCTGGTCGAAGGAGCTCGATGGCTCCAAGGACCTGGTCGGCGACTGGGTCGGCAAGAAGTGCGGCAACTTCAACACCAAGACCAACAAGTGCCTCGGTTCGGGCTCCTGATCCGGATCTGACGCTCCATTGCACGATCGGAGAAGGCGGCGATCCCGCCGCCTTCTCCACCCTTTTCTGCCGGGGTCTTTCACAGTGCCAGCCAATTTGTCCGCCCGCCTCTGTTCGCTCCTGCTCTCGTTGTTCCTGATCGCGTTCGCACTGCCGGCCTTGGCCGGCCCGTTCGAGGATGCGGTCGCCAAATTCGCCAACGACGATTATTCCGACACGGAAGAGGCGATCGGCGTGGTCGCGGGCAGCGGCAACAAGCTGGCTTTCCCCATCATCAGCGCGCTTCAGGACGGCCGACTCATGGCCGACCCGGATAGCAAGAAGGTTTACGTCACCGGCACCGACGGCAAGTCGATCGATGCCGCGACCGGCCTGGCTGTGGCGAGCGTGCCCGACAGTGCAAGCGCGGTCCGCCTCAACAACCGCTTGCGCCGCAGCGTCGATGCCGCGATCGGCAGCCTGACGCTGCAGTCACCGGACATCGGAGCGCGGCTGCAGGCCGCGCAATCCGTCTTCAAGTCGCATGAGGAGACGTCGCTCGAAGCCATCGATGGCGCGCTCGCCAAGGAAACCAACCGATCCGTCAAAGCTGCGCTGGGCGACGCCCGCGCGGCGATCCTGTTGTTCAAGCCTGATGCCACCGAGGTCGAGAAGCTCGAAGCCGTTGCCACCATCAAGGCGCGCGGCGACCAGGAGGCGATGGCGCTGCTTACCGGCATGGGCGACCAGCCGGCCTCGGTGACCAAGGCTGCCGCGAGCGCAATCGGCTCGATCCAGAGTTCGCTCGCGGTCTGGTCGATGGTGCAGAATGCCTGGTACGGCCTCTCGCTGGGTTCGGTGCTGCTGCTTGCTGCAATCGGGCTTGCCATCACGTTCGGCGTGATGGGCGTCATCAACATGGCGCATGGCGAGATGGTGATGATCGGGGCCTACACCACCTTCGTGGTGCAGGAGGTGATCCGCACCCGCTATCCCGGCCTGTTCGACTATTCGCTGCTGATCGCGGTGCCGCTCGCCTTCCTGGTGGCGGGCGCGCTCGGCGTCGTGATCGAGCGCAGCATCATCCGCTTTCTCTATGGCCGTCCCCTGGAGACGCTGCTGGCGACGTGGGGCTTGTCGCTGGTGCTGCAGCAGGCGGTGCGCACCATGTTCGGCCCGACCAACCGCGAGGTCGGCAACCCCTCCTGGATGAGCGGCGCGTTCGAGCTCGGCCAGATCACGATTACCTATAACCGGCTCTGGATCCTTGTCTTCACGCTCGCGGTGTTCGTCATTCTGCTCGCGATGCTGCGCTACACGGCGCTAGGGCTCGAGATGCGCGCGGTGACGCAGAACCGCCGCATGGCGGCCTCGATGGGCATCGCGACCTCGCGGGTCGATGCGCTGACCTTCGGCCTCGGCTCGGGCATTGCCGGCATCGCCGGCGTGGCGCTGTCGCAGATCGACAATGTCAGCCCCAATCTCGGCCAGAGCTACATCATCGACAGCTTCATGGTCGTCGTGTTCGGAGGCGTCGGCAATCTCTGGGGCACGCTGGTCGGCGCCTTCACGCTCGGCATCGCCAACAAATTCCTGGAGCCGGTCGCCGGCGCCGTGCTCGGCAAGATCGCCATCCTCGTTCTCATCATCCTGTTCATTCAAAAGCGGCCGCGCGGCCTGTTCGCGCTCAAGGGCCGTGCGGTGGAAGCATGACCCCTCACATGCTGACGCGATCGCTGGACCGCGGCGCGACGATCTTCCTTGCGGTCGTCGTGGCCTGCGGCATCCTGATCCCGCTCTCCAACCTGCTGCTGCCCGCGGGTTCGTTCCTGCAAGTGCCGACCTATCTCGTCGCGCTCTGGGGCAAATATGTCTGCTACGCCATCCTGGCGCTCTCGATCGACCTGATCTGGGGCTATTGCGGCATCCTCTCGCTCGGCCACGGTGCTTTCTTCGCGCTCGGTGGCTACGCGATGGGCATGTACCTGATGCGGCAGATCGGCAGCCGCGGCGTCTACGGCAACCCGATCCTGCCTGACTTCATGGTGTTCCTGAACTATTCGAAGCTGCCCTGGTACTGGTACGGCTTCGACATGTTCTGGTTTGCCGCGCTGATGGTGCTGATCGTGCCGGGCCTGCTCGCCTTCTGCTTCGGCTGGCTCGCCTTCCGCTCCCGCGTCACGGGCGTGTATCTGTCGATCATCACCCAGGCGATGACCTATGCGCTGCTGCTGGCCTTCTTCCGCAACGATTTCGGCTTCGGCGGCAACAACGGCATGACCGACTTCAAGGACATTTTGGGCTTCAACGTGCAGGCCGAAGGCACCCGTGCTGCGCTGTTCGCGCTGAGCTGCCTGGCGCTGATCGCCGGCTTCCTGATCTGCCGCGCCATCGTCTCGTCCAAGCTCGGCAAGGTGCTGATCGCGGTGCGCGATGCCGAATCGCGCACGCGCTTCCTCGGCTACCGCGTCGAATCCTACAAGCTGTTCGTGTTCACGGTGTCGGCCTGCATGGCAGGCGTCGCCGGCGCGCTCTATGTGCCGCAGGTCGGCATCATCAACCCGAGCGAATTCGCGCCCGGCAATTCGATCGAGGCGGTGATCTGGGTTGCGGTCGGCGGCCGCGGTACGCTGGTCGGCGCTGCGCTCGGTGCCGTCGTCGTCAATTACGCAAAGACGTTCTTCACCTCCGGCATGCTCGCGCCGTACTGGCTGTTCATGCTGGGTGCGATGTTCATTCTGGTGACGCTGCTGCTGCCCAAGGGCATCGTCGGCACTTTCAACGCCTGGTGGGACTCGTCGAAGGAAAGGCGCGACGCCGCGACCATTGCGAGCGCCGCGGCCGAAGATGGCGTCGCCGAACCCAAAATGGCGGAGGAGGCGCAATGAACGTCATGGACACCCGCGCGACCTCCGCAATGCTGTATCTCGACGGCGTGCACGTCTCGTTCGACGGCTTCCACGCCATTAACAACCTCTCGCTGACGCTCGAGCCCGGCGAGATGCGCGCCATCATCGGCCCGAACGGCGCCGGTAAGACCACGATGATGGACATCATCACCGGCAAGACCAAGCCCGACGAAGGCACCGTGCTGTTCGACGGCGTCACGGACCTGACGCGGCTTGACGAGACCCGCATCGCCGAGCTCGGCATCGGCCGCAAATTCCAGAAGCCGACCGTGTTCGAGAGCCAGACCGTGCAGGACAATTTGCTGCTCGCGCTCAATGTCGACCACAGCGTCAAGGCTACGCTGTTCTGGCGCGGCAGCCGGGCGGAATCCGAGCAGATCGACAAGGTGCTGGAAACGATCCGCCTTACCGAGGCCCGCAACCGTCTCGCCGGCAGCCTCAGCCACGGCCAGAAGCAGTGGCTTGAGATCGGCATGCTGCTCGCCCAGGATCCAAAACTGCTTCTCGTCGACGAGCCCGTCGCTGGCATGACCGACGTCGAGACGCATCTCACCGCCGAGCTGCTCAAGGAAATCAACAAGACCCACACCGTGATGGTGGTCGAGCACGACATGACGTTCGTGCGCGAACTCGGCGTCAAGGTCACTTGCCTGCACGAGGGTACCGTGCTCGCCGAAGGCACCATCGACCAGGTCTCGTCCAACGAGCGGGTCATCGAAGTCTATCTGGGGCGGTGAGCGATGCTTGAGGTCAAGGACATCAACCTGTTCTACGGCGCGGCGCAGGCGCTGCGCGGCGTGTCGATCGCGGCCGAGCCCGGCAAGGTGACCTGCGTGCTCGGGCGCAACGGCGTCGGCAAGACCTCGCTCTTGCGCGCCATGGTCGGGCAGTACCCGATCTCATCGGGCGCGATCGTGCTCGACGGCAACGATATTACGGGCCTGAAGCCCTATGAGCGCGCGCGCAAGGGCATCGGCTTCGTGCCGCAGGGGCGCGAGATATTCCCACTTCTGACGGTCGAGGAGAATCTCAAGACCGGCTTCGGCCCGCTCAGGCGCGAGGACAAGCACATTCCGGACGACGTGTATTCGCTGTTCCCGGTGCTGCAATCCATGCTCGGCCGGCGCGGCGGCGATCTCTCCGGCGGCCAGCAACAACAGCTCGCGATCGGGCGTGCGCTGGTGATGCGGCCAAAGCTGCTGCTGCTCGACGAGCCGACGGAGGGCATCCAGCCCTCGATCATCAAGGATATCGGCCGCGCCATCTCGTACCTGCGCAATCTCGGCAACATCGCCATCGTGCTGGTCGAACAATATCTCGACTTTGCCTGCGAACTCGGCGACAGTTTTGCGGTGATGGATCGCGGCGCGGTGAAGTTCACCTGCGACCGCTCCAATCTCGACGCGAGCGAAATCAGCCGCCAGATGGCGCTGTAGGCCATTCTGCCGCGACCGGCTGGGGAGGCGGATGCGCAGCGACGTTTTAGCGACATCTTCGGTGTTCGACGCCAACCGTGCCCGCGGAGCGGTGCGCTTCGACGTCCACGCGCGCGACGGTGTGACACGTCGCGGGATCTTGCATGAGTCCGGCTCCCTGCGCGTGCGCTTCCCTTCGCCGGAGGACGAGGGGCTCTCCGGCGTGTTCGTCAACACGGCCGGCGGCGTCGCCGGCGGCGATCGCTTCGACATCGAAATCGCGGCCGCAGATGGTGCGAAGCTGACGCTGACGACGGCGGCCGCGGAAAAGGTCTATCGCGCGCCAGGGCAGGCGGCGGAGCTCAATATAGCGCTGAAGGTTGCCGCAGGCGCACATCTCGGCTGGCTGCCGCAGGAGACGATCCTGTTCGACCGGGCGCGCGTGCGCCGTCGCTTCGACATAGACCTCGATGCGACTGCCTCGCTCCTGCTGTGCGAGATCGTGGTGTTCGGCCGTACCGCGATGGGTGAGCGGATGGAGCAGGGCGAGTTCGTCGACCGCTGGCGACTGCGTCGCGGCGGCAAGCTAGTGTTCGCCGAGACCGTCAGGCTCGACGGCAATATCGGCGCAAAGCTTGCGCGATCGGCGGTGGCGAAGGGCGGCGCTGCGATCGGGACGGCGCTGATCGTGCCCGGCGACGAGGCCCTGATCGAGCGTCTCCGCGAGGCCTCGGAATCCTTCGCCGGTGAGGTCGGGATGTCCGCCTGGAATGGCTTTGCAATGGCGCGGTTCTGTGCCCAAGATGCGGCGCGCCTGCGTGGCGACATGATGGCCGTATTGGCGCGCACCGGTGCGGCGCTGCCGCGGCTCTGGCTGAATTGACGAAGTGAACGGAAGAGATTTCGTATGAACCTGTCTCCGCGCGAAAAGGACAAGCTTCTGATCTCGATGGCGGCGATCGTAGCCCGCCGCCGGCTGGATCGCGGCGTCAAGCTCAACCATCCGGAGGCGATCGCGCTCATCTCCGATTTCATCCTCGAAGGCGCGCGGGATGGCCGCACCGTCGCCGAGCTGATGCAAGCGGGTGCGCAGGTCCTCACGCGCGACCAGGTGATGCCGGGCATTCCCGAGATGATCCACGACATCCAGGTCGAGGCGACCTTTCCGGACGGCACTAAGCTCGTCACCGTGCACGAGCCGATCAGGTAGTTTTGAATTCGTCATTCCGGGGCGCCTGAAGGGCGAACCCGGAATCCAAAGATTGTTGATCGAGATTCCGGGTTCTCGCTGCGCGGGCCCCGGAATGACGAGGAGGATAGAATGATTCCCGGCGAACTCTTCATCCAGGACGGCGAGATCGAGCTCAATGCCGGCCGCAAGACCGTGACGCTGACGGTCGCCAACACCGGTGACCGCCCGATCCAGGTCGGCTCGCACTACCATTTCTTCGAGACCAACCCGGCGCTGAAGTTCGACCGCAAGAAAGCCCGCGGCATGCGCCTCGACATCGCCGCCGGCACCGCCGTTCGCTTCGAGCCCGGCCAGACCCGCGACGTTCAGCTCGTCGCGGTGGCCGGCAAGAAGACCATCTACGGCTTCCGCGGCGACGTGATGGGGAAGCTGTGAAATCCACAGGAACGAGCGTGGCGCGGCATGGTTGAGGCGAAAACGGAGGACTTTGCCATGCTGTCACCTGTCCGCCTCGTCTCCGAAGCCGCCGAGCTCGCCGCGCGCCGTCACAACGGCATGGCGCGCAAGGGCCGTGGTCATGAGCCCTACATCAACCACCTCGCCGAGGTCGCGAACCTGCTTGCCACCGCGACCGACGGCGCCGACGCCGAACTCGTTGCCGCAGGCTGGCTGCACGATGCGATCGAGGACACCGACACCACGCGCGAGGAGCTCGCGCAAAAATTCTCCGACCGTGTCGCGTCGCTTGTCGAGGAATGCACCGACGATATGAGCCTGCCTAAGCCGGAGCGGCGGCGGCGTCAGGTGCTCGACGCACCGAAGAAATCGGCTGGCGCCAGGCTGATCAAGATCGCCGACAAGATCAGCAATATCGGCGCGCGCGTGCATTCCGATCCGACGGCCGAGGAACGTGACGATCTCGTCGACTACACCGACTGGGCCGAGCAGGTTGTCGCCGGTTGCCGGGGCGGCAACTCTTGGCTCGATACGACATTCGACGACACGGTGCTCACAGCGAGGACCTCGCTGTGAGCACCGGTCCAAAATTCAAACGCAAACGGGGCTTGTGATGTCCGTCAAAATAAAGCGTTCGGTCTATGCCGACATGTTTGGCCCGACCACCGGTGACAAGGTGCGGCTGGCCGACACCGACCTCATCATCGAGGTCGAGAAGGATTTCACCACCTACGGCGAGGAGGTGAAGTTCGGCGGCGGCAAGGTGATCCGCGACGGCATGGGTCAGTCGCAGGTCACCAACAAGCAGGGCGCGGCGGACACCGTCATCACCAATGCGCTGATCGTCGATCACTGGGGCATCGTGAAGGCCGACGTCGCGATCAAGGACGGCATGATCGCCGGCATCGGCAAGGCCGGCAATCCCGACATCCAGCCGGGTGTCACCATCATCATCGGCCCGGGCACCGACGTAATCGCGGGTGAAGGCAAGATCCTCACCGCCGGCGGCTTCGACAGCCACATCCACTTCATCTGTCCGCAGCAGATCGAGCACGCGCTGATGTCTGGGGTCACCTCGATGTTAGGGGGCGGCACCGGGCCCTCGCACGGCACGTTCGCCACGACCTGCACGCCGGGGCCGTGGCACATGGGGCGGATGATCCAGTCGTTCGACGCCTTCCCGGTCAATCTCGGCATCTCTGGCAAGGGCAACGCCTCGCGGCCCGCCGCGCTGGTCGAGATGATCAAGGCCGGGGCCTGTGCGCTGAAGCTGCACGAGGACTGGGGCACGACGCCGGCCGCGATCGACACCTGCCTCTCGGTCGCCGACGACTACGATATCCAGGTGATGATCCACACCGACACGTTGAACGAATCCGGCTTCGTCGAGGATACCATCAAAGCCTTCAAGGGCCGCACCATCCACGCCTTCCACACCGAGGGCGCCGGCGGCGGTCATGCCCCCGATATCATCAAGGTCGCGGGGCTCAAGAACGTGCTGCCGTCCTCGACCAACCCGACGCGGCCCTTCACGCGCAACACCATCGACGAGCATCTGGACATGCTGATGGTGTGCCACCACCTCGATCCCTCGATCGCGGAAGATCTGGCGTTCGCGGAAAGCCGCATCCGCAAGGAGACCATCGCGGCCGAGGACATCCTGCACGATCTCGGCGCGCTCTCGATGATCTCGTCGGACTCCCAGGCCATGGGCCGCCTCGGCGAGGTCATCATCCGGACCTGGCAGACCGCCGACAAGATGAAGAAGCAGCGCGGCTCGCTGCCGCAGGATAAGGGCAAGGACAACGACAATTTCCGCGTCAAGCGCTACATCGCCAAATACACGATCAATCCCGCGATCGCCCATGGCGTTTCGAAGCTGATCGGCTCGGTGGAGAAGGGGAAGCTCGCCGATCTCGTGCTGTGGTCGCCGGCCTTCTTCGGCGTCAAGCCCGATTGTGTCGTCAAGGGCGGCATGATCGTCGCCGCTCCCATGGGCGATCCCAACGCCTCGATCCCGACCCCGCAGCCGGTGCATTATCAGCCGATGTTCGGCGCCTTCGGCAAGGCGATAACCGCATCCTCAGTGGTGTTCACCTCGAAGGCCGCGATCACCGGCGGCCTCGCGCGTAAGCTCGGCATCGACAAGAAGCTCTATGCGGTCCAGAACACCCGCGGCAGGATCTCGAAGAAGAGCATGATTCACAACGACGCCACGCCCAATATCGAAGTCGATCCGGAGACCTATGAGGTCCGCGCCGACGGCGAGCTTTTGACCTGCGCCCCCGCCGAGGTGCTGCCGATGGCGCAGCGATATTTCATGTACTGAAATAGCGCCTCAACGCATGTCTCAGGAACATGTCCTGGTCGCATATCCGGGGGCAGCTTTTCCGGGTTTTGCGTTCGATCCCGCCTGGTCTAAGGTCCCGCCGGGTATCTGAAGCCCAGAAGAAAAGCCGGGAGGATTTCTCGTGATCTACGTCGTCGCCACCTTGACCATCAAGCCTGAAACGCGCGCCGAATTCATTGCAGCTGCCACCGCCTGCATCAAGGAGACGCGGAAAGAGCCCGGCAATATCGCCTATGATCTGCATGAGAGCGTCACCGATCCCGCCAAGATGGTGTTCGTCGAGCAGTGGGAGAATGCCGAAGCACTGGTGCCGCATCGCGCCATGGAGCACATGAAGACGTTCGGCCGCGTCGCGGTGAAGTGTTTTACGGCGCCGCCGAAGATCGAAGTGATCACGCCCGAGAAGGTCGAGACACGCTAACGGGGTAAAAGCGCATGATCCGGGCGACGCAGGTCAGGGGACAACACCGCTTCGCGGAAGCGCCGGCGGATACGGTCGTGCTCGATTTCGACGATCGACACCGCCGCCGGATGGCGATGACGGGAACGCGGGGGCTCGAGTTCCTGCTCGACCTGGAGAATGCCGTCGCCCTGCGCGGCGGCGATGCACTGGTGTTGGAGGACGGCCGACTGGTCGAGGTGGTCGCCGCGCCCGAGCCGTTGCTCGAGATTCGCGGCCACGATCCGCACCACCTTATTCGCGTCGGCTGGCATCTCGGCAATCGCCATCTGCCGACGCAGATCATGGCCAAGGGCCTGCGCATCCGCCGCGACCACGTCATCGAAGCCATGGTGAAGGGCCTCGGTGCGCGCGTGATCGAGATCGAGGCGCCGTTCGATCCCGAGGGCGGCGCCTATGCCGATGCCGGTCATGCGCATGGACACGACGACCACGCGCATCACGATCATGGCCACGATGATCATCATGATCACCATCATGATCACCATCATGATCATGCCGCACATGGCGACGGTCACGATCACCAGCACGACGAGCACTGCGATCACCCCGATCATCACCACGGCCACAAGCATGCTCATGACCACAAATGAGCCGGTCGCGGCCCGCGACCTCGCGGAGCGCGAGGCGGCGGCGCTGTACCGGCTGATGACCTGGCTGTCGCCCGCGTTTCCCGTCGGCGGCTTTTCCTACTCCAGCGGCATCGAATGGGCGGTCGAGGCCGGCGACATCACCGACGTCGCGTCGCTGGCGGACTGGCTCGACGCGATGCTTCGCGATGGCTCGGGCTTCTGCGATGCGATTTTTCTGGTCCACGCCTATCGCGCCACTGAAGCGGGCGAGGGCGACACCTTGAGCGATATCGCCGAGCTCGCCGCGGCCTTCGTGCCGTCGCGCGAGCGGCAACTGGAGACGACATCGCAGGGCCGTGCCTTCATCGACATGGCCCGCGCAGCGTGGGATGCCGACGGGCTGGATGCCATGGTTGCGGCATGCCGCACGCCACTGGTCTATCCCGTTGCCGTTGGCGTGGTCGCCGCGATGCACGGCGTGCCGCTGGCACCGACGCTGCACGCCTTCCTGCATGCGTTGGTCTCGAACTGGATTTCCGCGGCCAGCCGGCTCATCCCGCTCGGCCAGACCGACAGCCAGCGCGTGCTGGTGAAGCTGGAAGCCGCGGTTGCCACGACGGCACATCGTGCGCTGAATGCGACGTTGGACGATGTCGGCGGCGCGACGTTTCGCGCCGACCTCGCCAGCCTGCGGCACGAGACGCAATATACGCGGCTGTTTCGGTCATGAGCAGGGTGAGTTGCTCTCCGCCGTCGTCCTGGCGAAAGCCAGGACCCATAACCACGAGTGCGCGTGGCTATGCACAGATGCGGCTCCAGCGTGCCGTGACAATCGGGTTCAGTGGTAATGGGTCCTGGCTTTCGCCAGGACGACGATAGGAAAGACTCAATGCCTACATCTCACGGTCCCTTGCGCGTCGGCATCGGCGGTCCGGTCGGATCGGGCAAGACCGCGCTGATGGACCTGCTCTGCAAGACCATGCGCGAGCGCTACGACATCGCGGCGATCACCAACGACATCTACACCAAATGGGATGCGGAATTTCTCGTGCGCTCGGGTTCGCTGACGCCGGATCGCATTGCCGGGGTCGAGACCGGCGGCTGTCCGCACACCGCGATCCGCGAGGACGCCTCGATGAATCTCGCCGCGGTGGCGGATATGCGCGCCAAGTTTCCCGGGCTCGATCTCGTGCTGATCGAATCCGGCGGCGATAACCTCGCTGCCACCTTTTCCCCCGAGCTCGCCGATCTCACCATTTACGTCATCGACGTGGCGGCCGGCGACAAGATCCCGTCCAAGGGCGGCCCCGGCATCACCCGGTCCGACCTCCTTGTCATCAACAAGATCGACCTGGCGCCCCATGTCGGCGCCTCCCTGGAAAAGATGGAGACGGACGCCAGGCGCATGCGCGGCGAGCGGCCGTTCGTCATGACCAACCTGAAGAAGAGCCAGGGGCTGGACCGCATCATCGGCTTCATTGAGGCCAAAGGCGGCTTGAAACGGGCCGGCTGACCGGCGCGACCACCTAACGCAGGCGTTTCCCCCCGTTAACGCCATGGGCAGAGCCGTGTCCACGGAACAAATTTCGGTCACGGCAATTGATTACCTCCGGTGCCCGGAGCAAATCCGTCCCGGCCGGACCAGCGGCGGGCCGATTTAAGCTTCTCAGGCGACCAAGTTGCGTACCGATGTCTCCTCCTTCATTATCCCGGCCATTGGGGTCCACCCTGTTTCGGCACGTGCCCGTTCGAGCGGCGTCCATATGCTCCGTGTTTATTGCCGACCTCCTGCTTTCGCCTGAGTAGTCGCGTGGTCCGGCTGGGTTTCATCATCGGCTTCATTGCTCTTCTCGGAGCCCTGCTCTCCGGGCTTGCGGCCTATCGCGTCCACGACCAGGAGCTGGCGCTGGACCGGATCGCGCTGGCGCGCGCGATCGACGTCCATGCGAGCCTCGTCCAGGACCGGCTCACCGAGCGCGAACTGCTCGCGCGGGTTGCCTCCGGCCTGTTCCGGGCGCCGTCGGTGCTCAAGCCAAACATGCTCGAGCCGCTGCGCTCGGCCATCTACGCCTTCAAGACCGATTTCGTGGTGGCGGGCTGGGTCGCCCGCCTGAAGCCGAACGAACTTGCCGCAGCACAGGCCGCCATCGCGAGCGCCGGCTTCCCCAATCCGCGAATCCGCACCTATGACGACAAGCCGATCGATCCCGCAGGTGTCACCCAGCCGATCGACGTGCTGATGGATCTCGAGCCGCGCAGCAACGAGACCAAGGGGCTGCCCGGCCGCAGCTACGACCAGGATCAGGTGCGCAGCGCCATGCTGGCGCGCGCCAGAGTGGAGAAGAGATCGGTTGCCTCAGAACCGGTTGCCCTCCTGCGCAGCGGCGGGCCGATCGGCATCATTGTGGCCGCTCCCGTCATCCCCGAGGGCGCGACGGAGCCGGCGGGCTTCATCACATTTTCCTACGAGCTCTCTTCCCTGATGCTGACCAACGACGACATGTCGTTGTTCGCAGTCGCACTGAAGGATCCGCGCCGGGAGGGTGGCGAACTCGTCGCCAACGATCAAGGCGTCGTCTCGGCCCGAACGACGGCGGCCGATGGGCCGGCGCCGTCGGCGACGCGCACGGTGAGCTTTGGGGGGCGCGACTGGCAGCTCGGCTATTACGCCAAGACCAATTCGGCGCGCCGCGCCGAGCAGACTGCGATCATCGTGGCGGCGATCGGCTTTGCGATCACCGCGATGGTGTGCGGCCTGTTCGGCTATGTCGCCTACAACAATTTGCGGCTCAGCCGGGAAATCCAGGTCAGAATCGGCTTCGAGCGCCGGTTGACTGCTGTCATCGACGAGCTCAACCACCGGGTCAAAAACATCCTGGCAGTGATCCAGTCGATCGTGACCCGCACGCTGCGCCATGGCTCGGACATCGATGTCGCGCGCGAGCTCCTGATCGGCCGCATCCACGCCATGTCCAACGTCGTCTCACTGCTCAGCGAGAGCCAGTGGCAGGGGGTCAAGCTGAAGGGCCTGTTCGAGGCGCGCGCCATCCCGCATGCCGACCGAATCGCCGTCACCGGTCCTGATATCGCAGTCAGCGCGCGTGCAGCGCAGAGCCTGTCGCTGCTGTTCTTCGAGCTCGCCTCGCACTCCGACGAGGGCCTGTCGCTGGTCGGCAAGCATCCGCACATCACGGCCAATTGGACGGTGACGAACGAGGGGGCCGGCGAGGTCTTCTATTTCCGCTGGGAGGAGTTCAACACCAGCGAAGCGACGCGCCGCCCCGATTCCGATTTCGGCCTGATCCTGCTCGACCGCGTCGCGCCCGAGGCGCTCGGCGGCACCGCCAAGCGCTATTTCACCGACGTTTCCTATGTCTACGAGCTGACCGCGCCGATGGAGACGGTCGAGGACATGACCGAGCGCGACCGCACCGACAAGCTGTCAGCACCGATCCGGCCGGCGCGGAAAACGCCCTAACTCTTCGGGCGCAGCACGAGGTCAACCAGAGTCCGCGCGTAGGCCGGCGTGATCGGCGCGATGCCGAAGACGTAGCGGTAGAACAGGCTGCCATAAATCGCGTCGTAGAGATCCTGGGGCGGCGCTTCCGCCAGAATGCTGCCGTCGTTCTGGCCTGCGGCGATCATCTCGATCAGTGCGTCGCGGCGGAATTGCAGGTAGCGGGCGTAGAACAGCTCCGCCGAGCCGGTCTTGGAGATGCATTCGGAGATGACGGCGAGCTGGACCTTGCCGAACTCGCCCTGGAGCGCTTCGGCGTAGGCCGCGGCATGGCGGCGTGCGCGCGCGGCGGGGCTGCCCGAGCTTGCAGGCGGCAGCGGTAGCATCTGCGCGGCATGGTGAAGGAAGGCGTCGATCAGCAAGGCTTCGCGGGACGGCCACCATTTGTAGATCGTCATCTTGGAGACGCTGGAGTGGCGCGCGATTGCGTCGATGGTGGTGGCGGCAAGGCCGGTGGTGGCCATCAGCGCATAGGCGCTTTGGAGAATGGCGTTGGTGGTCTCGATCGACCTCGGCCGGCCGCGCCGGGGCGCGCTGTCGGCTCCCTCACTCCCGCCATTCGCCATCACCACGCCGGCCTCCTCGCGCAATCCGCTGCCGCTCCGCATAGCCCAGCCGTGACGGCCGGCCTAGCGGAATCGGAAGGTGTCGAGTTAGGTCTGCTGCCGCAAGGCCGCGGGCAGGTCCTGCCGCTTCGACCAGCCGATGTAATATGCGACCGCGGCCATCGCCGCGAAGCCGGCCAGACTCACGGCGATCTGCATCACCACCAGATTGGCGCCGGTGATCAGGACGAGATGGCCGGCGAGGGACAGGAACACGCCGACGCAGAACACCGCGAGCCATTCCTCGCCGCATCTGATGACCGCCCGTAACGGTCTCCATTGCAGGGCGGGATGATCGGCCGGGACGAGATATGTCGCGAGGAAAGCGAGCGCGAGGAAGTGGACCACGCGATAGGGTGCGAGGTTTTCCTTGTCGGTCGGCGTGATATTGTCGAGCACGATGTTCGGCAAGTAGGCGGCAAGCGCCGGCGAGTGGCGCATCAGCGTGATCGCCATTGCGAATACGAGATAGGCGCCCGCAAGCACGCGCAGCCAGGACAGGCCATGCAGCGCGCGGCCCGACGCACCGGTCACGGCGAACCAGCCGCCCAGCACCATCAGCATCTGCCAGCAGAACGGGTTGAAGGTCCACTCCTGGTCCGGATAGACCCGGAAATTCCAGTCGAACCAGCGCGCCGCAACGTACAGCGCGACCGATGCCGCAAGCATCAGGTTCGGACGCCGCAACAGGCCCCACAGCGCGAACGGAAAGAAGGCCATCAGCGGGATCATCAGCTGTAACAGGTCGAGATTCAGCGGCTCCTCCTGGAGCACGAGGCCACGCACCAGGATGCGCAGCGGGTGCTCGAGAATTCCCGATATGTTGTATTCGTGGATGATCTCGGGCGCCTTCGATTGCGAGGCGACATAGGCGATGGTGTCGATATAGATCACGAACAGCACGACATAAGCGGCATACAGCCGCCAGACGCGGCGAAAGATGCGCGTCGCCGCGACCACGTAGCCGCGCTCCAGTGCGATCCTGCCGTGAATGATCGCGACGCCATAGCCCACCACGAACACGAACAAGTCTGCGGCGCCGCTGAAGCCGAAGTTGCGCAGCGTCAGCAAATTGACGACGTTGTTCGGGATGTGGTCGACGAAAACCGACCAGTTGGCGATGCCGAGCGTCAAATAGAGACGAGGGTCGTGATGGAATGCGGCGAGGTTCGCCTGGACGGACGGTTTCATCGAAAAAATGGCTTTTTGGAATCAGGGGCGCTGCTTTTACCGGCAACCGCCTGCCTATCCGAGTAGCGTTTGCGTGATGGCGCAGGCAACGGCGCAAAATCGGCGCGGGGCCACTGGTGCCGATTCGATAGATGCGTTCGCGGGACTTCTGACGAAATTTTCTAACCCGCCGTAGCTGCTACTCGGCAGGTTCGGCCGAGGCCTCGTCGGGTACGCCGGCGCGGCTCGCCATGATTCCGAGGGCGACACCGCCGATCGCCAGGATCGGCAACAGCCGCTTGATCCCGATGGCGCGAACGATCTGGAGTCCGGTGGCGAGCAGCATGGGGTCCGCGAGCATGCTCGAGGCCGCCGACTTCGTGGCGCGCTCGGCCGCGATATAAGCTTGCTTGCGCAGCTGCCGCTTGTAGACCCAATAGCTCACCGCCGCGGTCAGGGTCAGGAGAAAGAAAACGCCTGCACCGGCAAGGCAGGCCTGCACCGGACCATATTTCTCGAGCACCGAGATGAACGCCGCTGCGCACAGGAAGCAGGTGGTGATGAAGAGCGCGAACGCCGCGCCTGCCGCCAACGAGGTCAGCCGCACAGCGCTGCCGGTGGATGCGCTGATCCCGTCGATGATGCGCTGAAACATGGTCTTGCTCCTCAGATCCCCACAAGCCGGCGCCGGCGGCGCCGCTGCGCCACCGTCTCGATACCCATTCGCGACCTCAGCGGCGCCAGGCCGCGCCGATCAGAAAGCCGATGCCGAGCGCGAGCCCGACGGTCGCGAGCGGCCGCTGGCTGATCGCGTCCTCCAGCGTCTCCTCGATCGAGCCGTAGGCCTCCTGTGCCGCGCCCATCATCGCGCTGCCGCGCTCCGACATGTCGTCGATCGCGGAATCCACGTTTTCGCGCGCTTGGCGATAGCCGCGGCGGGCCTGCTTGCCGGAGGAGTTGGCAAAAGTATTGAGCGCGTCGGTGATCTGATCGGTGAGGGCGGCGATATCGCTTTTCACGGCTGCTACATCCTTCTCGAGGCGTTCTCGGGTGGCTTTGTCGGTCCAGTCTCTCATCCCGGCTTCGGCATTGGTGGTGGACATCGGGGGCTCCGAGCTGTTGACGGTTGAGACAGCCGGGAAACGTTTCGTCGTCGGGTAAGTTCCGTTCACGGAAACCGGTCAGTCCTGCGGGAGCTGCGGCGAATCCTGCGGCAACAGATGCTCCTTCAGGATCAGGGCGACGATCAGCAGCGGCGACGACAGGAACGCGCCCATCGGGCCCCACAGCCAGGTCCAGAACGCCAGCGCCAGCAGCACCGCGAGCGCATTGAGCGCCAGCCGCCGGCCGATGATGGTCGGCGTGACGAAATGTCCCTCCAGGAAGGTGATGCCGCCAAAGGCGAGCGCCGCCATCAGGCCGCCGCTGACGGTCGGGAAGGTGACCAGTCCCACCACGACCAGAATGGCGAACATGGCCACCGGTCCGATGATCGGAATGAAATTGAGGGTGGCCGCGAGCGCGCCGAGGCCAGCCGGATTGGGCATTCCGGTGAGCGCGCAGACGATGCCGGCGGCGACGCCGACGCCGACATTGATGAGGGTCACGGTCAAGAGATAGTTGCCGAGATGGACCTCGATCTCGTTGAGGATGCGAAGCGTGCGCAGCCGTGCCTCATGATCGCTGAAGGTCATGATCATCGCCCGTCGCAGGTCCCGCCAGCTGGCGATGAACAGGATCAGCGTGACGAAGAACAGCAGGAATTCGGTAAAGGTCGGTGACAGGAATTCGATCGTCGGCTGCACCCAATCGAATTTCGGCATCTGGAAGCTCGGCAATCCCTCCGAGCCGCCGAGCATCGTCTGCAGCTCTCGCCACAGCGCCAGCGGCCGGTCGAACACGTGGACCTTGTCTTTCAGCTGGGTGCCGAGTTCGGGCAGGCGCGAGCTCCATTCCATCGCCGGCGAGGCGATCAGCGCGACGATGAAGCCGACCACGGCGGTCACCGCGAACACGATCAAGACGGCGGCAAGCCCGCGCGGCACTTTCCGGTTCTCCAGAAAGGTCGCTGCCGGCGAGAGCATCGTGCCGGTGACGAACGCCATCACGACAGGCAGGAAGAACGCCTTACCGACATAGAGTACCGCGACGATTGCGATGAGGAGCAGCCCGGCGAGCGAGAAGGCGACGAGCTCTGTGCGGCGGATCACCGGGGGGAGTTCGCCGTGGCTCTCGGGAAGCGGAGTGCCTTCGCCGTTGCCGGGAATTATACGTTCACTGGGAAGGACGCGCACAATACCTCTCCGGCACGGAGTCTTCGGTCCTCGCGCCTGTGATCACGGGAGAACGTCCAAGCGCCCTGCGGGTTCCATCGCGGCTTCGTGAAGAGGTGCTCGCTTGACTGTGACGTTGCTGCTGCATCCCGCAGCGGAACTTGTATCGGCTCGGCCGCGTTGATCGAACCAGCGCATCACCCTGATGCAGGCATCCAACGGGGCAGCACATGACGAAGTTCTCTGCAGTCCGACGCCGCATATCGCCGCGCCGCATCACCGCATTCGCGTTCGCAACCGCTTTGCTGGCAGTGCCGTTCGGCGCCGCGAGCGCACAGACGCTGGGCTACACCTATCCGCATCAGCCCTACCCGCAGGACCAGGGCTATTCGCAGGGTTATGCGAGCCAAGGGTATGCAAACCAAGGCTATGCGAACCAAGGCTATGCGAATCAGGGCTATGCAAGCCCGAACGCGCAGGCCGCCGACGAGGATGCCGCGCTGCCCGATCGCCTGCGCAGGCAGATTGTCAGCTTCGACCGCAGCGAGCCGGCCGGTACCATCGTCATCGATACCAACAATACTTATCTCTATTACGTGCTCGGCCAGGGCCGCGCCATCCGTTATGGCGTCGGCGTCGGGCGCGAGGGTTTTACCTGGTCGGGCGTGCAGAGCGTCAGCCGCAAGGCGGAATGGCCGGACTGGCATCCGCCGGCTGAGATGATTGCGCGACAACCTTATCTGCCTCGCTTCGTCGCTGGCGGCCCCGGCAATCCGCTCGGCGCGCGTGCGATGTATCTCGGGTCGAGCGAATACCGCATCCATGGCACCAACGATCCCACCACGATCGGCAAGTTCGTCTCGTCCGGCTGCATCCGCATGACCAATGAGGACGTCACCGACCTGTTCGGCCGCGTCAATGTCGGCGCCAAGGTCGTTGTGCTGCCGAAGAACGCGCCGCTGATGGCGAAAGGTAGCGATTCCGTGCGCAAGCGCCCGGCCGTGACGGCGCTGCCCTCGGGCCGGCAGGCGCTGAACGTTTCGAATTCGGCCGTGAACTAAGGATCGTGTGAGGTCACATGAAGAGACGTTCGATCGGCAAACTCGCCGGTGGCGCGGTGGCGTTCGTCGCCGTTGCCTCCGTCGGCCTCGCGCTGACGCCATCGGCCCATGCGGAGGACTTTTTCTCGGCGCTGTTCGGCGGCTTCCGCGGGCGACCGGCGCCCGAGATTCGCATGCCGTTCCAGACCGATGACACGCCACGCTACGACGCGCCGCGTCAACGGGCGTCCTATGGCGGCGGCACGGCCTATTGCGTGCGCGGCTGCGACGGACGTTACTTCCCGGCGCAGGGAAACGATTCCGAGAGCAAGGCGCAATCCTGCAAGAGCTTCTGCCCGGCCTCGGAGACGTCGCTGGTCTATGGCGGCAACATCGACGACGCGACGACGGAGAAGGGGAAATCCTATTCCGACCTGCCTAACGCGTTCCGCTATCGCAATGAGATTGTCTCAGGCTGCACCTGCAACGGCAAGGATCCGGTCGGGCTCGCTCAGGTCAAGGTCGACGACGATCCCACCTTGCGCAAAGGTGACATCGTCGCGGGCGCCGACGGCCTGGTGGTCGCCAGCCGCAATGCCAACGACCGCCGCGGTGTCGCGATGAATTTCTCCCCGCTGCCGGATTCGGTGCGCGCAAGATTCCGCCAAGTGCCGGTGGTGGCGAAGGAGTAGCCCTCAAGGTCGTCCTGGCGAAAGCCAGGACCCATTACCCCAAATGCCGGTGTTGCCCCCACACCGCTGACCACCAGCCTGCCCCTTGCAGAGTGGGGTGGCTATGGGTCCTGGCTTTCGCCAGGACGACACCGGCATGTGTGGCTCGTCGTTCCCATATACCCACGCTACGCTGCGCGAATCTTGCCGAGGAAGTCGCTGACCTCATGGCCGAGCTGGCGGCTCTGGCTCTCCAGCATCTCGGAGGCATGCTTCACGTTGTCGGCGGCGGCGGCAGCAGCGTCAGCATCGGATTTGACGCCGGTGATGTTGTCCGAGACGTTCTTGGTGCCCTGCGCCGCAAACTGAGTGCTGCGGGTGATCTCTTGCGTGGCCGCACCCTGCTCCTGCACGGCGGCAGCGATTGCGGTCGCGACCTCGTTCACTTCGCCGATGATGCCACCGATGGTCTGGATCGCGCTGATGGCGTCGCCCGCGACCTTCTGGATGTCGGCGATCTGCTCGGAGATCTCCTCGGTCGCCTTGGCTGTCTGGCTCGCCAGCGACTTCACCTCGGAGGCGACCACGGCAAAGCCACGCCCGGCTTCTCCGGCGCGGGCGGCCTCGATCGTGGCGTTGAGCGCGAGCAAATTGGTCTGCTGCGCAATGGTGTTGATCAGGCCCACGACCTCGCCGATGCGACCGGCCGACTTCTGAAGTCCCTGCACCGTGCCGTCGGTCTCGCGTGCCTGGGTCACGGCGCGGCTGGCGATACCCGCGGCATGCGCGGCCTGCTGGCTGATGTCGTTGATCGAGGCGCTGAGCTCTTCCGCTGCGGCGGCGACGCTGTCGACGCTCATGGAGGCGTCGTTGGAGGCCTTGCCCGCGACCTGAACGCGGTCGTTGGTCTGCCGCGACACCGCGGAGAGATCGCCCGAGGTCTTGCGCATCTCGCCGGAGGCTTCGCTCAACTCGCCGAGCGTCTTGCGCACCGCGCCCTCGAACTCGCCGACATAGGTCTCGACGGCGCGCTGGCGCGCGGAGGCGCCCGCATTGCGTTCGCGCTCCTGCGCCTCGATCGTGAGCTTCTCGTTGGCCTGCTGCTTGAAGGTCTCCAGCGCGCCGGCAAGCGCGCCGATCTCGTCGTTGCGATCGAGATAGCCGCTGTCGACAGCAAGGTCGCCGCCGGCGACCTTCAGCATGGCGTCGCGGATGGTGTTGAGCGGAGTGATGACGCGGCGGCTGACCAGCATGATCGCGCCGACGGCAAGCCCCACGGCGAGCGCCAGCAGCGTAAGCTGTACGATCAGTGCGCGCTCTGCGGCGCCGCGCTGCTCCTGGGTGTGGATCTTGGCAGCATCGAGCGCACCTTCTGCCACTGCGACCGCGCTCGCCATCCGGCCGACCGTGAGCGGGCTCCATTGGTTCGCCGTCATCTCGGGCTTCTCACCCTTGACCAGCGCGTCCGCGAGACGGTCGCGCAAGGCCAGATACTGCGGCTCGAAATAGGAGGTCTTGGCGGAGGCCATCGCGGAGGCGAGCCCCGCCGGCAACTGCATGCCGGCCGTCGACAACTCCAGCGCCTTCCACATCGCGCTCGTGCCGCCGACATGTTGGGTATAGGCGTAGCGGCCCTCCGGCGTGATCTTGCCGGCGGCCAGCCCGGTCGAGACGATCAGCGAAGCTTCGCCTGCTGTGTTGCGGAGCAGCCAGGCGTTCTGTTTGATCGACAGCAACTGGTCGATCGCGGCGTCCAGGTGATTGACGGTGGCGGCCAACGTGTTCGAGAGCTTGTCGAGCGTGTCGAGCAGGCCCTGCGTCGTTTCCATGTATTCCTTGGGCAGGCTGGCGCGGCGCTGGTCCTTCGGCTTGGCGACATCCTCCCAGAACTGCTTCTGCTCCTCGATCAGCAGCTTATAGAGGCGCGCGAGCTCCGGTACCAGAGTGCCCGATTGCGGAAAGTCCATGGCCGGCAGCAGCGCGAGCGCGCGCGCCATGGCGGGCATTTGGGCATCGCGCAGGGCGCGCAGATATTTCTCGATTTCGCCGTCCATCGGCTCGGTCGCGTTCAGCAGGCGGACCGTGGTCGAGCGGTCGGTGCGCAGATTGTGCATCGCCTTGAACAGATCGGCGGACGTGTCGGCGATCTGCGAGATGCGATTGGCGGTCTTCAGGCGATCCCAGGACTCGTAGGCGGTAAGGGAGAGCACGATCACCACGCAGACCGACGTGATCGCGATCACCGCCTTCAGCAGCGCGGATACGGTCAGACGATTCAGCATCGAAGTCCCCCCAATTCCCAATACAAAGTTCGTGAAGTCGCCCCGGCAACAACAGAAAAAGGGGCCCGTAAGACGAGGCAATCGCATGCCGTTTGCGGCTCACGGCCCAAACGGTTTCCGCATCTCAAAGGAAAAGGGTAAAGTTTTAGGCCGGCCGGCTGATCGTAGAAGTACGTATTTACTAGAAGTTGCAGAGGGTTGCGTCGATGGAACCAAGCCGGGAGTTGCGCGTTAGGAGAGGGTCAGCAATTTTGCCTAAAGGGGGGTCCTAGCGATGCTGGTCGGCGTACTCGTCACCTTTCTCGTCGTCATTCTCGTACTTTATCTCATCAACATGCTGCCGATGGACGGCCGCGCCAAGCAGATCGCGCGCGTCGTCGTCATCATCATCGGCATCGTGTCGCTACTGAAATATCTGGCCGTGTTCTAGCCGCGCTTTCGTAGCCCGGATGGAGCGCAGCGCAATCCGGGTCTTGCCCCAATCGATAGCGGCTTCGGATTACGCTCCACTCCATCCGGGCTGCTGCGCCAACAAAAAAGCCCCGGCGTGAGCCGGGGCTTTTGGTGCTCGCCTATTCGGGCCTATCCCGCCCCTTTGGCCTCGCGGCGGCGGGCGGTGAGGATGTATTCGGTGTAGCCGTTCGGCTGCTCGCGCCCCTTGAAGACGAGGTCGCTAGCCGCCTTGAAGGCCGTGCCGTCGAAGGCGGGCGCCATCGGCTTGTAGAGGGGATCGCCCGCGTTCTGCTTGTCGACCACGACCGCCATGCGCTTGAGCGATTCCATCACCTGCGCTTCGGTGATGACGCCCTGGTGTAGCCAGTTGGCGAGGTGCTGGCTGGAAATGCGCAAGGTGGCACGATCCTCCATCAAGCCGACGTCGTGGATGTCAGGCACCTTGGAGCAGCCGACGCCCTGGTCGATCCAGCGCACGACGTAACCGAGGATGCCCTGGCAATTGTTGTCGATCTCCTGCTTGACGTCGTCGGGCGCCCAGTTCGACTTCGACACCGGGATGGTGAGGATGTCGGAAAGCTTTGCGCGTGGGCCGCCCTTGGCGAGCTCCTGCTGGCGCGCGGTGACGTTGACCTGGTGGTAGTGCAGCGCGTGCAGCGTCGCGGCGGTCGGCGAGGGCACCCAGGCGGTGGTGGCACCGGCCTGCGGATGGGCGAGCTTCTGCGCCAGCATGTCCGCCATCTTGTCCGGCGCGGCCCACATGCCTTTGCCGATCTGGGCATGGCCGGGCAGGCCACAGGTCAGGCCCATATCGACGTTCCAGTCCTCATAGGACTTGATCCAGGGCTGCGCCTTCATCTCGTTCTTGCGGATCATCGGACCCGCCTCCATCGAGGTGTGGATCTCGTCGCCGGTGCGGTCGAGGAAGCCGGTGTTGATGAACATGATGCGCTTGGAGGCGCGCTGAATGCAGGCCTTGAGGTTGACGGTGGTGCGCCGCTCCTCATCCATGATGCCGACCTTGAGCGTGTTCTCGGGCAGCGACAGCATCTTCTCGACGCGGTCGAAGATCTCGCAGGTCAGCGACACCTCGTCGGGGCCGTGCATCTTCGGCTTGACGATATAGGCCGAGCCGGTGCGGCTGTTCTTGACCTTGGAGTTGCCTTTCAAGTCATGGACAGCAAGAAGCCCGGAGACGGCAGCGTCGAGCAGGCCTTCCGGAATCTCCTCGCCCTTTTCGTCCAGCACCGCGTCGGTGAACATGTGGTGACCGCAATTGCGCATCAGGAGCAGGCTGCGACCGTGCAATTTCACTTCGCCCTTGCCGTCAGGCGTCTTGTAGCTGCGGTCGTCGTTGAGCGAGCGCGTCAGCGTCTTGCCGCCCTTCTCGAAATCGGCCGAGAGCGTGCCGTTCATCAGGCCGAGCGTGTTGCGATAGACCAGCACCTTGTCCTCGGCATCGACGGCCGCGACCGAGTCTTCCATGTCGAGAATCGTGGAGACCGCGGACTCCATGACCATGTCCGCGACGCCGGCCGGATCGTCCTTGCCGATCGCGCTGGTGCGGTCGATTTTCACCTCGACATGCAGGCCGTTGTTGGCGAGCAGCACCGCGCTCGGTGCGGCTGCGTCGCCCTGGAAGCCCGCGAATTGCGCGGCGTTCTTCAGCGCGGTGGCGTTGCCGCTCTTCAGCTTCACCGCGAGCTGGCCCGCGACCACGCTATAGGCGGTGACGTCGGTGTGACTGCCGGTCGCCAGCGGCACGGCGGCATCGAGGAAGGCCTTGGCCTTGGCGATCACCTTGTCGCCGCGCGCCTTGTTGTAACCCTTGCCGCTCTCGGATGAATCGTGCGGGATCGCGTCGGTGCCGTAGAAGGCGTCATAGAGCGAGCCCCAGCGCGCATTCGCCGCGTTCAGCGCGTAGCGTGCGTTGGTCAGGGGCACGACGAGCTGCGGGCCGCAGATCTTGCCGATCTCTTCGTCCACATTTTCGGTCTCGACCTTCTGCGTCGCCGGCTCCGGGACGAGATAGCCGATCTCCTTCAGGAAGGCCGTATAGGCGTTGAGGTCGAACGCCTTGCCCTTGTTGGCGCGGTGCCAGTCGTCGATCTTGGCCTGCAACGTGTCGCGCACCGCGAGCAGCGTGCGGTTCTTCGGCCCCAACTCCTTGATGATGGCGGCGAGCCCGGCCCAGAACGCATCCGGCGCGATCCCCGTCTTCGGGGCCGCTTCCTTGGCGATGAAATCGAACAGGACGGGAGCGATCTTCAATCCGTGGGCGTCGACGCGTTTCATGATGGGCTTTCTTGTTGGAAATGGCTGTTTTTGGCTGCTTTTGACCCGACAGCAGCAAAATGCGCTCCAAGGAGCGGCTTTCGGGGTCTTATTAGCCCCAAAATCGGGGCCGTGAGAAGGCCCCCAAAAGTTGTCAAAATGTCAAGACGAGGTGGGGAGCGCGGACGCGCCGTGCCCTTGATGCCCGCTGCTGAAGCATTCGGCGCGATCTCTCCCCGGCGTCGTCCTGGCGAAAGCCAGGACCCATTACCCCAGGGAGGAGTTAGGCGAAGACTCGTCCCGGTACTGCTGCCGTCCCAACCGATAAATCACGCGGTATGGGTCCTGGCCTTCGCCAGGACGACAGCACGGGTCGGGGCAGCAGCCCGGCTCAAATATTCGCGGCGAGGTCCACGAGTTCGTCGAACAGCACGCCGGTCGTCTTGAGCATCCGTTCGATCTCGTCCGCCGCCTCGGCGACCGTCCGCGTCGAGGTGTCGATCACGAGCTCAGCGGCTTGCGGCGTCTCGTAGTCGTTGCCGATGCCGGTGAACGACGCGAGCGTGCCGGCGCGGGCCTTCTTGTAGTGGCCCTTGGGGTCGCGCTCCTCGCAAATTTCCGCCGGCGTCGCGACGTGAATCTCGCGGAACGCAGTGTCGGCGATGCGGCGCGCGGTGGCGCGGTCCTCGCGGGCGGGCGAGACGGCGGCGACAATGGCGATGTGGCCGTTGCGGGCGAGATGCGTCGCGACTTCGGCGAGACGGCGGATGTTCTCGCTGCGATCGGCGGCCGAGAAGCCGAGATCGCTGTTGAGCCCGGCGCGTAGCGTATCGCCGTCGAGCAGGATCGGCGAGCCGCCATTGCTGAACAGCCGCCGCTCCAGCGCTTTTGCGAGAGTCGACTTGCCGGAGGCGGGGAGGCCGGTGAGCCAGACCACGGCGCCGTTGTGACGATAGCGCGCGGAGCGCTCGTCGGGCCGCAGCGCGGATTCCACCGGCACGATGTCGACGGGCAGAGCGCGCTGACCGGCGTCGACCGACAGCACGAGACCGCCGCCGGCGATGCGCCCGGACACCTCGATCACGAGACGGCCGGTGCGCGGATTCTCGGTGTAGGGATCGGTGGCAATCGGATTCGAAAGGGAAATGTCGATCTCGCCGACATGGTTGCGCCCGATCGCCTTGTTCTCGACGCTCGACAGCTCGCCGGGATCGACCGCCTTCTCGATTGCGACGACAGTGGCGCGGCTTTCCTTCGGTCCGCAGCGAACCAGGAGCTGGTCGCCCTTGGCCAGCGGCTTGTCGTGCAGCCAGAAGATCCGCGCGCGCAGCCGTCGCGTCTCGCGCGGCGCGCTGTTCGTATGCGCGATGATATCGCCGCGTTCGAGGAACAGCTCGCGGTCGAGCGTGATGCCGACCGAGCGGCCTGCGCCCTGACGTCCTGCGACCGGCGTCACCGGCCAGCTCTCGACCGTCTTGATCCTGGCGATCTTGCCGGCCGGCATGATCACGATTTCGTCGCCGGCAACCAGGCTGCCGGATTCGATCCGGCCCGCAACAATGCGGCGATCGTCGAATTTGTAGATCGCCTGCACCGGCAGGCGCAGCGCCAGCGCTTCCAGCGGCCGCGCCGGCTCGAGCCGGTCGAGCGCCTCGACCACGGTCGGACCCTTGTACCAGTCGATGCGGTCGGTGCGCTCGGCGACGCCGTCGCCGTCACGGGCGGAAATCGGGATCACGGCCGTGGGCTTCACGCCGAGGCCTTGCAGATGCGCCGAGATCTCGTCGCTGATCTCCTTGAAGCGTTCGGCGGAGAAGTCGACGCGGTCCATCTTGTTGACGACGACAGCGACCTGCTTCACGCCGAGCAGATGCAGGAGATAGCCGTGCCGCCTTGTCTGGTCGCGCACGCCTTCGAGCGCGTCGATGATCAGCACCGCGCCGTCGGCCTGCGAGGCGCCGGTGATCATGTTGCGCAGGAATTCGGCGTGGCCGGGTGCGTCGATCAGCACGATGTCGCGCGAATTGGTGCGGAAGCGGATCTGCGTGGTGTCGATGGTGATGCCCTGGTCGCGCTCGGTCTGGAGCGCGTCGAGCAGGAACGACCATTCGAACGGCATGCCGCGCCGCGCGCTGACGGCCTTGAGCATGTCGAGCTTACCGTCGGGCAGGCTGCCGGTCTCGTGCAGCAGGCGGCCGACCAGCGTCGACTTGCCGTGGTCGACATGGCCGACGATGACGATGCGGACCTGCGGACGCGTGGTGCCGTTCGGGGTGGCGGGCGAAGCGGGGGTGACGATCATGTTCATACGACGCTCGCGTCCTTGATCAGAGATAGCCGGCGACACGCAGGCGCTCGAAAGCGTCCTCGGTCTCGTGATCGAGCGCGCGGCCGGAACGTTCCGGCACCTTGGTCTGCTCGAGTTCGATCAGGATCTCGTCGATGGTCGACGCGTTTGAGGCGACCGGATTGGTGATGTCCTGATCACCCAGCGAGCGATAGCGCTTGCCGTTTTGCGACAGATACAGCGGGATGATCGGGATGTTCTCGCGCTTGGTGTAGGCCCAGATATCGGACTCGGTCCAATGCAGGATCGGATGGATGCGCAAATGCGCGCCTTGCGGCGGCGACGCATTGAAATGGTCCCAGAACTCCGGCGGCTGATCGCGCACGTCCCAATTGCCCTCCAAGCCGCGCGGCGAGAACACGCGCTCCTTGGCGCGCGTTGCCTCCTCGTCGCGGCGGATGCCGGCGATCAGTCCGTCGAAACCGTATTTGGCGAGCGCCATCTTGAGGCCCTCGGTCTTGCGCGCGGCGGAACGGGCAGCCGGCGGCAACGTTGGGTCGACGGCATCAATCGGCGGGCAGGGCTCGACGCGTAGATCGAGATCCCATTTCTTGCCGTAGTGATCGCGGAAGCGATACATCTCCGGAAACTTCTTGCCGGTGTCGACATGGAGGGCCGGGAACGGCAGACGGCCGAAGAACGCCTTGCGCGCCAGCCAGATCATGACGTTGGAGTCCTTGCCGAGCGACCACAGCAGGGCAATCTTCTTGAGGCGGCCGAAGGCTTCGCGGAAGATATAGATGCTCTGGGCCTCGAGCTGGTCGAGATGGTCCATGCTCGGTGCCAGGTCGGCAGAAAATTCTTGCGCGGGCACGCGCTCGGCGAGAGCGGGGCTGCTCAGCCCGCCAGCGGTGGAATTGTCCTTGAGAAGATGCATCTCTGCCACTTTGCGTTTGGAGGCGAAAATTCTATAGTTGCGGTGCAAGAGAGAAGAAAAAATTTTCTCTTTGCGCGCTAGAAACGACACATATATAGAAAATAATTCCAGTCAACCCCGGATCTGGGGGGAGCGAGTATCGTATGCGGTTCTTGCCGGTGTTCCTCGATCTCAAGGCCGGTCCGGTGGTCCTCATCGGTGCGGGTGAGCTTCTGCGCGCCAAGCTGCGCGTTCTGGCCGCTGCCGGTGCGCGCATCCGCGTGCATGCGATCGACGGCAATCAGGACCTGGGTCTGAGCTCCGAGGACGCGGCGCGTATCAACATCGCGGCCGCCGACCCGCTGACCGCCGATCTCTCGGGCATCATCGCCGTCGTTTGCGCCGGCGCCGGCGATGTCGGCGTGGCGATGTCGGCCCGCGCCAAGGCACTCGGCCTGCCGGTCAATGTCATGGACGATCTCGCGCATTCGAGCTTCATCTTCCCGGCGATCGTCGATCGCGGCGATGTCGTCGTCGCCGTCGGCACCGGCGGCACGTCGCCGGTGGTGGCGCGGCGCGTGCGCGAAAAGATCGAGGCGCTGCTGCCGGCGCGCATCGGCGAGCTGGCCGAATTCATCGGCGGCTTCCGCAAATCCATCAACGAACGTATTGCCGAGTTTCCGCTGCGCCGCCGCTTCTGGGAGCGCATCATCGACGGCCCGATCGGCGCCGCCGTTCTGGCCGGCCGCAAAAGCGAGGCGGACGCTGCGCTCAAGGCGATCTCCGATCCATCCGCGTTCGCGCGGGCCGACAAGCCGGAAGGCTCGGTCGCGCTGGTCGGCGCCGGTCCGGGTGATCCGGATCTGCTCACCATCAAGGCGCTGCGCGCGCTCCAGGACGCCGATATCGTCTTCCATGACGAGCTGGTCTCGCCCGAGATTCTCGATCGCATCCGCCGCGACACCACGCGCGTGCCGGTCGGACGCCGCGTCGGCAAGCCCGGCATCGGGCAGGACGCCATCAACAAGCGCATGATTGAGGCCGCGCAATCCGGCCAGCGCGTGGTGCGGCTGAAGGGCGGGGATCCCTTCGTGTTCGGTCGCGGCGGCGAAGAAGTCGAAGCCCTGCGTGCCGCCGGCGTTGCCTATTCGATCATTCCCGGCATCACCGCAGGGCTCGGCGGCGCCGCCGATTTCGAGGTGCCGCTCACCTACCGTCATGAAGCCACCCGCATCACCTTCCTCACCGCGCACAAGGCGCGCGACGCGGAAGTCGTGGACTGGTCGACGCTGACCGACACCAGGATGACCGTCGTGGTCTACATGGGCATGACGGCTGCGCCGGCCATACGCGCCGGTCTCCTGGCCGCCGGCCGTTCGCCGGAGACGCCCGTCGGCGTGTTCGCCCGCGTCACGCGTCCCGATGCGCAAGGCGCGATCGGCACGCTGCGCGACCTGCCCGAACTGGTGCGCCGGACCCATGGCGGTCCCGCCATTCTCATCATCGGCGACGTGGTCCGGCATGCCGGCTCGCTTCGCCGCGAAACCGCCGAGAAAACCCCAAAGCAAATCATCTCTGACCTATTGGATGCAGCCGAATGACCTCCCCGCTTGAACAGAAGAAGATCAAGATCGCCGGCCCCTCGGTCGTGACCGCCAATCGCACCTGGGACGGCATCGTGGTGTACCGTACCGCCGCCAAGAGCTGGTCCGCGGACCTGTCGGAAGCTGCGATCGTGCGCAACTCCGACGAGGCGAAAGCGTTGCTTGCCGAGTCCGTGGCCGATGACGTCGGCGCGATCGGTCCCTATATCGCCCCGGTACAGGTCGGCGCCGACGGCAAGGTCGAACCCGGCAATCTGCGCGAACAGATCCGCCGCACCGGCGTGACCATCGGACAGCCGGTCCAGGTTTAAGGCATTCTCTCATGTACGCTTACGACGAAATCGATCGCACGCTCGTCAACGAGCGCGTCTCGGAATTCCGCGACCAGGTGAAGCGCCGCCTCTCCGGCGAGCTCACCGAAGACGAGTTCAAGATCCTGCGGCTTCAGAACGGCGTCTATCTGCAACTGCACGCCTACATGTTCCGTGTCGCGATCCCCTACGGGACGCTGGCGTCGAACCAGTTGCGGGCGCTGGCCCACGTCGCGCGCAAATACGACCGCGGCTACGGCCATTTCACCACGCGGCAGAACATCCAGTTCAACTGGATCAAGCTCGCCGAACTGCCGGACGCGCTGGCTGATCTCGCCGAGGTCGGCATCCATGCGATGCAGACCTCCGGCAACAACATGCGCAACGTCACCTCGGACCAGTGGGCCGGCGTCGCGCCCGGCGAGATCGAGGATCCCCGTATCTGGTCGGAGCTGATCCGCCAGCACACCACGCTGCATCCGGAATTCTCGTTCCTGCCGCGCAAGTTCAAGATCGCGATCACCGCGTCGGATCACGATCGCGCCGCGATCAAGATCCACGATATCGGCCTGCGTCTGATCAAGAACGAGAAGGGCGAAACCGGCTTCGAGGTGCTGGTCGGCGGCGGTCTCGGCCGCACGCCGTTCATCGCCAAGACCATCAAGCACTTCGTCCACGGCCGCGACATCCTCAGCTACATCGAGGCGATCCTGCGGGTCTATAACCAGTACGGCCGCCGCGACAACATCTACAAGGCGCGCATCAAGATCCTGGTGCACGAGCTCGGCATCGAAAAATTCTCGCGCGAGGTCGAGGAGGAGTGGCAGCATATCCGCAACTCCTCGCTCCAGATCGACGACGAGGTGATCGAGGACATCCGCTCGCGTTTCACCTACCCCGCTTACGAGAAGCTGCCGCACAATCCGGACGAACTGCGCCAGGCCGCGGCCGATCCGGATTTCGAGGCATGGCGCAAGAACTCGGTCGCCCCGCACAAGAACCCGGGATATTCCATCGTCACGATCTCGCTGAAGCCGATCGGCGCGCCTCCGGGCGATGCCACCGCCGAGCAGATGGATGCGCTCGCCGATCTCGCCGACAAATATTCCTTCGGTGAGATTCGCGTGGGCCACGAGCAGAACCTGGCGCTGCCGCATGTCGCCAAGCGCGACCTGCCGGGCTTGTGGAAGGCGCTCGACAAGCTCGGGCTGGCAACCCCGAACGTCAATCTGATCACCGACATCATCGCCTGTCCGGGCCTCGACTATTGCTCGCTGGCGAATGCGCGCTCGATTCCGATCGCGCAGGAGCTGACGCGGCGCTTCGCCAACCACGAACTCGCCAATCTGATCGGCCGGCTCCACATCAACATCTCCGGCTGTATCAATGCCTGCGGCCATCACCATGTCGGCCATATCGGCATTCTCGGCGTCGAGAAGAACGGCGAGGAAGTCTACCAGATCACCATCGGCGGCCGCGCCGACGAGAGCGCCGCGCTGGGCAATCTGATCGGTCCAGGCGTCAAGTTCGACGAGGTCGCCGACGTGGTCGAGGACATCGTGGAAGCTTATCTGGCGCTGCGCGAGCGGCCCGAAGAGCTGTTCATGGACACGGTGAAGCGCCTCGGCGTCGAACCCTTCAAGGAGCGCGTCTATGCCACTCGTTAACGGCGGAAAGATCGCCGACGACAGCTTCGTCAAGCTCGCCGTCGACACGCCGCTACCCGAGAGCGGCGATGTCCTGGTCCCGGCCGAGCGTTTCATCGGCGAGGTGGATACGCTGCTCAAGCGGGCCGGCAAGGTCGGCGTGATCTGGCCGAACAATCGCGACATCGCCGAACTGGTGCCCTACCTCGGCAAGATCGCCGTGGTCGCGCTGGTCTTCCCGACCTTCCGCGACGGGCGCGCCTACAGCCAGGCGCGGCTGCTGCGCGAGCGTTACAACTACCGCGGCGAATTGCGGGCCACGGGCCAGGTGCTGCGCGACCAGTTCGTGTTCATGCTGCGCGCCGGCTTCGATTCCTTCGAGGTCAAGAAGCAGGCCGACGCGGAAGCCTTCATGCAGACCGCGAAGCGCTATTCGGTGTTCTACCAGCCGACCGGCGATGGCCGCATCACCGCGCTGCACCGGCGCATGCAGCTGCGCCACTCCGAAGGTGTCGGCACATGAGCGTCATCGCGCCTCAGGTTTCGCCCATATCCGGCTCTGCGCCGCCTTCGGCGCAGGAACTTGATCGTGCCTTGCGCGATGCCTCGCCCGCGGAGGTCATCGCAGCGGCCTTGAAGGCGGTCGGTCGCGACAAGCTCGCGCTGGTGTCGTCCTTCGGTACGGAATCGGCGACGCTGTTGAAAGTCATGGCCGACGTCGATCCGGCGATCCCGGTGATTTTTCTCGACACCGGCTGGCTGTTTGAGGAGACGCTTGCCTATCGCGATACGCTGATTGCGATGCTCGGCCTGAAGGATGTCCGCTCGATCAAGCCGGCGGAGGAGACGCTGGCGCGCGAGGATGGCGATCGCGACCTCTGGTTCTCCGATCCGGATGCCTGCTGCCGTATTCGCAAGGTCGAGCCGCTGGCGCGTGCGCTGAAACCGTTCGATGCATGGCTCAACGGTCGCAAGCGCTTCCAGGGCAGTACCCGCGCCGACATTCCTGTGGTCGAAGACGATGGCACAAGGTTGAAGTTCAACCCCTTCGCCAATGTCTCGCGTGAGGAACTCGAAGCGATTTTCGTCCGCGCCAAATTGCCGCGTCATCCACTGGCCGCCTCCGGTTTTCTGTCGGTTGGGTGTATGCCTTGCACCAGCAGAACGGCCGAAGGCGAGGACGCACGCGCCGGTCGCTGGCGCGGCCGAGCGAAGACAGAATGCGGCATCCATACGATGAAGATTTCGTAGCACAGTCGCGCTGCCCGGCTACGAACAAGGAAATCCGGTTCCGTTGACTTGAGCGCGTTTCGACCCGAGTTATGCCCGCATGCCATCGATGACACAGATGTCGTCGAGGTAAATGGAGATGGACATGATGCGCCGTATCGTCCCGCTCGCGGCAGGCCTCCTCGTGACGGCTTCTTTGGCAAGCTCGGCTCTCGCTGCTGACATCAATCTGCTGAACGTGTCGTACGATCCGACGCGCGAGCTCTATGCCGAGTTCAACAAGTCGTTCGCGGCTGCCTATCAGAAGGAAACCGGCAAGAGCGTCGAGATCAAGCAGTCGCATGGCGGCAGCGGATCGCAGGCGCGCGCGGTGATCGACGGATTGCAGGCCGACGTGGTGACGCTGGCGCTTGCCTACGATATCGACGCCATCGCCGGGAAAGGGCTCACCGCAGCCGACTGGCAGAAGCGACTGCCGCAGAATTCATCGCCCTATACCTCCACCATCGTGTTCCTGGTGCGGAAGGGCAATCCCAAGGCTATTAAGGACTGGGACGATCTGCTCAAGCCGGGCGTTGCCGTGATCACGCCGAACCCGAAGACGTCGGGTGGTGCGCGCTGGAATTATCTTGCCGCCTGGGGCTTTGCGCAGAAGAAATACGGCTCGGCCGACAAGGCCAAGGACTTCATCGGAAAACTCTACCAGCAGGTTCCGGTGCTGGATACCGGCGCGCGCGGCGCCACCGTGACCTTCGTCGAGCGCGGCGTCGGCGACGTGCTGCTCGCCTGGGAGAACGAGGCGTATCTCGCGCTTAAGGAATTCGGCCCCGAAAAGTTCGAGATCGTCGCGCCGCCGCTGTCGATCCTCGCCGAGCCGCCGGTTACGATTGTCGACAAGGTCGCCGATAAAAAAGGCACCCGCAACGCTGCCGACGCCTACCTTCAGTACTGGTACACCAAGGAAGGTCAGGAGATCGCCGCGCGCAATTTCTATCGTCCTCGCGATGCCGAGATCGCGAAAAAATACGAAAACGCCTTCGCCAAGGTCGAACTATTCACGATCGACAACGTTTTTGGTGGTTGGACCAAGGCGCAGAAGGAACATTTTGCCGACGGTGGCGTCTTCGATCAGATTTACAAGAACTGATCGGGCGCCGTCGGAGGGGCTTTAGCAGGGGGCCTGGTGAGCGTAATCGCAGCACGACGCCGGACATTGCCGGGCTTTGGTCTCACCATGGGACTGACGCTTTCCTGGCTGACCCTGATCATCCTGATTCCGCTCGCCGGGCTGTTCCTGAAATCGCTTGAGCTGAGCCCCGAGCAATTCTGGAACATCCTCTCCAGCCGCCGCACCCTGAACGCGCTGCGGGTGTCGTTCGGACTCGCTTTCGCGGCGGCCTGCGTCAATCTGGTAATGGGCAGCATCATCGTCTGGGCGCTGGTGCGCTACCGCTTTCCGGGCCGGCGCATCTTCGATGCCATCGTTGATGTGCCGTTCGCACTGCCGACGGCCGTTGCCGGCGTCGCGCTGACCGCCCTGTTCGCCGAGAAGGGCTGGCTGGGTGCGCCGCTTGCCGCGCTCGGCATCAAGGTGGCGTTTACGCCGGTCGGCATCTTCGTCGCCATGATCTTCATCGGCATCCCCTTCGTGGTGCGTACGGTGCAGCCGGTGCTCCAGGATATCGACCCCGAGATTGAGGAAGCCGCGGGCAGTCTCGGCGCCAGTCGCTGGCAGACCATCATTCGCGTGATCCTGCCCTCGCTGGGGCCGGCGCTGCTCACGGGCCTCGCGCTCGCCTTCGCCCGCGCCGTCGGCGAATACGGCTCGGTGATCTTCATCGCCGGCAATCTGCCCAACGTCTCCGAGATCGCGCCGCTCCTGATCGTGATCCGGCTATCGGAGTTTCGCTATGCCGACGCGACCGCGATCGCCGTCGTCATGCTCGTCGTCTCCTTCGTCATCATCTTCGCCGTCAACCGGCTCCAGCGCTGGGCGCAGAGCCGGATACCTGTGCGCTGAGGAGGATGCGATGACGATGCAGATCGCAGATTCCGTCTCACTTTCGGCTCCGGACGCCAGGGCACGCGCGCATGCCGCGGCCGCACGCAACAATCTCCGCACCGAGCCAAAGGCGGTCCGCATCGTCATCATCGCGCTGGCGGTGATCTTTCTCACCATGTTCGTCGTGCTGCCGCTGGCCCTGGTCTTCGCACAAGCTTTCTCAAGGGGCGTCCTCGCCTATCTCTCCGCGCTCGCCGACCCGGAAGCGTTGTCCGCGATCAAGCTGACGCTCGTGGTGGCGGCCATCTCGGTTGGTCTCAATCTCGTGTTCGGTCTCGTCGCGGCCTGGGCGATTGCAAAATTCGAATTCTCGGGCAAGACCTTCCTGATCACGCTGATCGATTTGCCGTTCTCGGTCAGCCCGGTGATCTCGGGTCTCGTCTTCGTGCTGCTGTTCGGCGCGCAGGGCTATTTCGGCGGCTGGCTGCGCGATCACGACATCCAGATCCTGTTCGCGGTGCCCGGCATCGCGCTTGCGACCACCTTCGTGACCTTCCCCTTCGTGGCGCGGGCGTTGATCCCGCTGATGCAGGAGCAGGGCACGCAGGAGGAGGAGGCCGCGATCTCGCTCGGCGCCTCGGGCCTGCAGACCTTCTTCCGCGTCACGCTGCCCAATATCAAATGGGGCGTGCTCTACGGCGTCCTGCTCTGCAACGCGCGCGCGATGGGCGAGTTCGGCGCGGTCTCCGTCGTCTCCGGCCATATCCGCGGCGAGACCAACACCATGCCGCTGCTGGTCGAGATTCTCTACAACGAATACCAGTTCGTCGCGGCGTTCGCGATCGCCTCGCTGCTGGCGATGCTGGCGCTGATCACGCTGATCGCCAAGACCGTTCTGGAAAATCACCTCGACGAAGGACATGACGCAAGTGAGCATTGAAGTCAGGAATCTCGTCAAGAAGTTCGGCAGTTTCAAAGCCCTCGACGGCGTCGACCTCAAGGTCAATGACGGCGAGCTGCTGGCGCTGCTCGGGCCGTCTGGCTCGGGCAAAACAACGCTGCTGCGGATCATCGCCGGGCTCGACTGGCCCGATTCCGGCGAGGTGTCCTTCAACGGCGAGGATGCGTTGGCGCAGGGCGCGCGCGAGCGGCACGTCGGATTCGTATTTCAGCACTACGCGCTGTTCCGCCACATGACGGTGTTCGAGAACGTGGCCTTCGGGCTGCGCGTGCAGCCGCGCGCGATCCGCAAGGACGAAGCGACCATCCGCGCGCGCGTCAAGGAGCTGCTCGATCTCGTGCAGCTCGACTGGCTCGCCGACCGTTATCCGAGCCAGCTCTCCGGCGGCCAGCGCCAGCGCATCGCGCTGGCCCGCGCGCTCGCGATCGAGCCGCGCATCCTGCTGCTCGACGAACCCTTCGGCGCGCTTGATGCCAAGGTGCGCAAGGAGCTGCGCAAATGGTTGCGTTCGCTGCACCACGAGATCAACGTCACCTCGATCTTCGTCACCCATGATCAGGAGGAGGCGCTCGAAGTCGCCAACCGCGTGGTGGTGATGGACAAGGGCAAGATCGAGCAGATCGGCTCGCCCGATGACGTCTATGAGAGCCCGGCGACCGCCTTCGTCCACAGCTTCATCGGCGAATCCATCGAGCTTCCGGTCCTGATCGCCGAGGGCGTCGTCAGGCTTGGCGACCGGCCGCTTCGGCTCGCGGCAGACGGGCATGCGCCTGGCGCGTCAAGACTGTTCGTGCGGCGACACGACATGTTGGTTGGCCCGCCCGGCAGCGGTGCCTTTGAGGGCGCCGTGCGGCATGTCCGGAATTTCGGTCCCGTGCAGCGAGCCGAGGTGGCACTATCAGGCGGAGAAACCATCGAGATTGACGCTCCCCGCGACAGGGAACTGCGCGCCGGCGACACGATCGGCCTGGAGCCCCGCCGCTACCGGATCTTTGCGGGCACCTGAGCAGGCGCGACGGATCAATTTTTCCTCAATATTCACCTTTCAGCCACGGTTGGTATGCAACAACGGCCCCTGATTTGGGGGCTCCTGTTCATGCGCGCCGCGGCCGCGATACTCATTCTTTTGCTGCTCGCCGGCTGCGCCGGCAACGAGGCACCGGTCCAGCAGCCGTCCATGTATGCCGATATGTCCGTTCCGGGCTCCAAGCTCGATGCGCAGGCGGCCGCGATCATGATCTCGCAATACCGCCAGAATAACGGGCTCGGGACCGTCGTGATCGATCCTGCCCTGATGAGTCTCGCCGAATCCCAGTCCCAGGCCATGGCTGCCGCCAACAAGATGGACCATGACGTCCGCGCGCCGCTGGCCAAGCGCCTCAGCGCCGGCGGCTATCCGGCGACCGTTGCGGTCGAGAACGTCTCGGCCGGCTATCATACGCTGGCGGAAGCGTTTTCCGGCTGGCGCGACTCGCCCCCGCACCGCGCCAACATGCTCAAGAGCGGTGTCACAAAATTGGGCATCGCGGCGGGCTATGCTCCCGGCACCAAATACAAGGTGTTCTGGACCATGATCCTGGCCTCGACGGACGCCCGATAAGCCAGACTTGATCCCGGGATGCATTGACGCCGCGGCAGACTGTCGCCACGGTCGCTCGCCATCTGCTACTGTTCCCGCATGATTGATCATAGTCCAGAAGTCGCAACAATCCCCGCGAACGCGCAACGTGTCCTGGTCCTCCAGGGCGGCGGCGCGCTCGGCTCCTATCAGGCCGGCGCCTTTCAGTCGCTCTGCCATGCCGGCTTCGAGCCGGACTGGGTCGCCGGCATCTCGATCGGCGCGGTCAATGCCGCGATCATCGCCGGCAACGAAGGGCAGACGCGCGTCAAGCGGCTCAAGGAATTCTGGGAGATGGTCTCCGCGCCGGTGCCGTGGAAGCCGATCGGCAAGAGCGACCACAGCCGCGAGCTGTTCAACTCGACCAGCGCCGCATTGATCGCGACCTTCGGCGTGCCCGGCTTCTTCACGCCGCGCATTCCGCCCGCGCCGCTCTGGCCGCCCGGCAGCCCGCAGGCCGAGAGCTATTACGACACCGCACCGCTGAAGAAGACGCTGGAGCGTCTGGTCGATTTCGACCGCATCAATGATCTGAAGACGCGGCTGTCGGTCGGTGCCGTCGGCGTCACTTCCGGCAACTTCAAATATTTCGACAATTTCGAGTTCAGGAAGCTCGGCAAGAAAATCGGCCCCGAGCACATCATGGCCTCCGGCGCGCTGCCGCCCGGCTTTCCGTCCGTTGTGATCGAGGGCGAGCATTATTGGGATGGCGGCATCGCCTCCAACACGCCGCTCGACTACGTGCTGGACGCCGAGACCGACCGCGATCTTCTCATCTTCCAGATCGACCTTTTCAGCGCTCGCGGCGATCTGCCGACCTCGCTGCTCGAGGCGACCGAGCGCGAGAAGGACATCCGCTTCTCGAGCCGCACGCGGATGAACACCGACAAGAACAAGCAGGTGCACAACGCCCGCAGGGCCGTGCGCGACCTGATTTCCAAATTGCCCGATTATCTCAAGAACGACCCTTCCGTGGAATTCCTTGCCAAGGTATCGCGCGAAAGCACTGTGACTGTGGTGCACCTGATCTACCGCAGCAAGAACTACGAATCCTCGTCCAAGGATTACGATTTCTCGCATGTCGCCATGGTCGAGCATTGGGAAGCCGGCGTGCGTGACGTGCATCTGTCGATGCGCCACAAGGACTGGCTCGAGCGGCCGCAATCCGGCGAGACCATGGTGACCTACGATCTCACGGGGGACGTCACTGCGCCCCCGCCAAAAAGGAGCGAGTAATATGGGAAGTCTGTCAGGCAAGAACGCCGTCGTGACCGGGTCGACCAGCGGCATCGGGCTCGCCTATGCGCGCGCCTTCGCCGCCGCCGGCGCCAACGTCGTCATCAACGGCTTCGGCTCGCCGGAGGACATCGAGAAGGAGCGCACCAAGATCGAGTCCGATTTCGGCGTGAAGGCGGTCTATTCGCCCGCCGACATGACCAAGCCCGCCGAAATCGCCGGGATGATCGCGCTCGGCGAGAAGAGTTTTGGTTCGGTCGACATCCTCGTCAACAATGCGGGCATCCAGTTCGTCTCGCCGATCGAGGAATTCCCGCCGGAGAAATGGGACCAGATCATCGCGATCAACCTGTCCTCGGCCTTCCATGCCATTCGCGCCGCCGTCCCGGGCATGAAGAAGAAGGGTTGGGGCCGCATCATCAATACTGCTTCCGCGCACTCGCTGGTCGCCTCGCCCTTCAAGTCGGCCTATGTGTCGGCCAAGCACGGCATCGCCGGCCTGACCAAGACCGTGGCGCTGGAGGTCGCGACCAGCAAGATCACCTGCAACTGCATCAGCCCGGGCTATGTCTGGACGCCGCTGGTGGAGAAGCAGATCCCCGACACCATGAAGGCCCGCAATCTCACGCGCGAGCAGGTCATCAACGACGTGCTGCTCGACGCGCAGCCGACCAAGGAGTTCGTCACCTCCGAGCAGGTCGCGGCCCTCGCGCTGTTCCTGTGCGGCGACGATGCCGCGCAGATCACCGGCACCAACCTGTCGATCGACGGCGGCTGGACCGCGGAGTAGTTCGGCGGTGCCGTAGGGTGGGCAAAGGCGCGTCAGCGCCGTGCCCACCATTGTTTGTTCGAATGAGGAAAAAAGTGGTGGGCACGCTTCGCTTTGCCCACCCTACAAGATGATATCGGACGACGCCGTTCTCCGTTCAGTGCGTCCAGGCCAGCGCCGTCTCGAATGCCGAGGACAGGTGCAGCTCCGCGAACATGATCTTGCCGGCGACCACGAACAGCACGCAGGCAAGTGTCAGGCGCAGCACCGTCTCGGGCACGCGTGTCGCGCTAAAGCTGCCGACGACGATGCCGGGCAGCGAGCCCAACAGCAGCACGCCCATCAGCGCCCAATCCACGTCGCCAAGCGCCCAATGCCCCATTCCGGCGATCAGCGTCAGCGGGACCGCATGGGCGATGTCGGAGCCGACGATGGTCGCCACCGGCAGTCGCGGATAGAGCAGCAGCAGAACGGTGACGCCGACCGCGCCGGCGCCGACCGATGAAATCGAAACCAGCACGCCGAGCACGATTCCGGTGACGACGGTCGCGATCGCCGTGGTGCGGTCATCGACCTGCTCCAGGCGCCGGCGATAGCGCTCCATGATCGATCTGCGGAAGATCAGCGAGGTCGCAGTCAGCAGCAGTGCGAAGCAGAGCACGAGGTTGACGAGATTGCGCTCGGAATCGCTCTTGAGGTCGAGCTTCCACAGCACGAGCAGCGTCAGCGCGCTCGCCGGAAGGCTGCCGCAGGCGAGCCGCAGCACCGCCGGCCAGTGCACGCTGCGCGACCAGCCATGCACCACGCTGCCGCCGGTCTTGGTGGCGGCGGCATAGAGCAGGTCGGTGCCGACCGCGGTCGATGGATGAATCCCGAACAGCAGGATCAGCAGCGGCGTCATCAGCGAACCGCCGCCGACGCCGGTCATCCCGACCAGCAGGCCGACGCCGAAACCGGAGGCGACGTAGAGTGGATCGATCATGTCCAGGGAATCTTAGGTTTATCTCGTCAGTTGGGCAATATGACGTAGAATAAACTTTCCCTGCGGCGCAACCGCTTGCACCGAATAAGAAAAATCCTCCTGCAGGGGGGCGGAGCGGAGGCGTTTTCTCCAATTCATCGCCCTCTCGCGAAACGGACATTTCGGTTAGACGTCAAAACCGGAATCCAGAGCTTCGGTTCTCATTCAATCAGAACCGATAACGCTCTAGACTAGGCATATTGCTTTCCGGGCTCATTCAGCCCCGCGACCGGTCGCGGTGACGTGTGGCGGATGTGGACGATATGGATGACGTCGCCACGGACACGGTAAAACATCCGGAATGGGTAGCGGACGACCGCTGCGACACGAACCTCGGAACGGTGCGCAACGCGTGGCGCCGAGAAAGGCGCGACACGGACACGTTCCACGACGTCAACGAATCTCTGGCCGACAGCTTCCGCGATCACAGGGCTGGCGTTGCTGGCATAATAGGTCGCGATGTCCGCGAGATCAGCAAGCGCCTCTCGCGTCCAGACGACCTTCATCCGCGCCCAAATTTCGCGAAGGCCTCCGCAACCTCGGCATCCGTAGCGACCTCGCCGCGATCCATCGACGCCAAGGCCGCGTCGATGCTTCGCAATTCCTCTTGCGTTGCAAGATACTCGCCGCCGAGCAGCTCACTCTCGATTTCGCTTGCAATGGCAACCAACTCCTTCTGGGCCTCTTCAGGCCAAGTCTGGGCACGTTCCAGAAGGTTTCGCAGATCGCTTGCAGCCATGGATCCGACTATATCAGGCGGCGGATGGCTTTCCAATCGCCTTGAGCCGATGGCTAGCGTCCGAACGCCAGCACGTGCAGGCCGAGCCGTTGTCGCACGATCCAGAACAGCAGCACCGTCTCGAAACTGAGCGAGATCGAGGTCGCGGCCGCAGCACCGTGGCCGCCGAAGCGCGGCACCAGCGCGATGCAGAGCACCAGGTTCATCGCAAACGCCAGCGCATAGGCCAGCGCGCAGATCTTCTGCTGGCCGAGCATGTTGAGCAGCCGTTCGACCGGGCCGATCGCGGAACGGACCACGAGGCCGATCGCGGCGACGAACATGATGTCGTAGCCGACCACGAATTGCGGTCCGAACAGCCAGAGCAGCGGCTTGCCGAGCGCGAGCAGCACGATGGTCGCCGCCAGCGACGGCCAGAACGTCCAGTTGATGGCATGCGCCACGTAGGCCGACAGCCGCGCCTTGTCGCCCGCAGCGTTGTATTCGGCGAAGCGATGCGCTGTTGTCGCCGACATCGCGTAGTGGATGAAGGAGACCAGCGCCAGCGTCTTCACCACGGCGAAATAGACGCCGACCTCCTCGGAGGGGCGGAACTGCTGCAGCACCAGCACGTCGGTGTAGGACAGCAGCAGGTAGAAGCTTTCGACCAGCAGGATCGGCAGCGACACGGCGAGCCAGCCGCCGATGTCGTAGGCCTTGGGGCCCGGCTCGATATGACCGCCGAGCTTGCGGTTCAGCACCACCATCTGCCCGGTCATCGCGATCCACACCGCGCCGGCGCTCGCGACCATCGCGGCGACCGCGCCGAGATGATAGCCGAGCAGGAAGGCGCAGGCCGTGATGACGATGATCAGCGCCTGGCGAATGATGAATTGCGGCATCAGGCCGAGCTGCATCCAGTCATGCGAACGCGCGATGCCGTCCTGGGTGTTGGCGACGACGAAAGCGGGCAGCGTCATGCAGCCGATATAGAGCGGCAGCTCTTCGGCCGGATCGATCCAGGGCGACAGCAATTTGACGATACCGGCAAGGCCGAGCGACACCAGTGCGGAAACGGCAAAGGTCAGCCAGCGGCTGCCCGAGAGAAAGCCGCGGAGCAGCGCATGCTCGCCACGGCCGCGGTATTCCGGAATGATTTTTTGCGCGGAGGCCGACATGCCAAAGTCCATCATGCTGCCGAGCAGCAGCACCCAGGTCCAGACATAGACATAGACGCCGTAGTCCGACGTTCCCATCCAGCGCGCGAGCAGGACCTGCGAGAAATAGGCAAGACCGGCGCTGATCATGCGGATGACGAAGATGGTGCCGGCCAGCCGCCGCGTCAGCGATGCCTCGCTCGACCCGCCCGTCAATTTGTCGCGCAGCCGCGCGATGAGGCCGGCAGGTCCGGTCGTTGCGGGTTCTGCATCCATCACGGCCAATTCGAAGGGTCCCCGAGGCGCACACGCGCATGCCGCGGAAGGCTTCTGCGCTAGCCTTGGGGATTAGCAACCATTCGTTAAGATTCGGTTGGGTGGAGTGTGTTGCAACTCCAACGTCGACCTGGCGAAAGCCAGGACCCATTACCCCAGGGAGAGGTTTGGCGAAGATTCGAGGTTAGCAGTTTCGCGCCACCACTACGCCTTGGGGGTAATGGGTCCTGGATCTACGCTCCGCTTGTCCAGGACGACAATCACTCCAAATTGGTATTGAACTCGTACGACTTCTCCGGTCCGACCAGCGTGAACTTCAGCGCTGCGCCGTCGGGCTTGGCGCCCGGCGGCAGTCCGTCGAGCTCGAAAGAAAATCGCTTCACGCCAGGTGGGCTGGGCTCGACCGGTGCCGGGATGGGCAACGCCCAATCAGGCGTCGGGCCTTCCACGTAGAGATTGACGGTGCGCGCATCGGGCGCGACCACGTCGACCACGACATTCTTGGGCCCGTCACGCTTGACGTCGCGGATGGTGAGCGGGTTGGGATCGCCGATGGTGGCAGGCTTGGGCACGGTGTCGAGCGCTGCACGCAGATTGGCGTCCTCGGTCGAGGCGACGCTGTTGAAGCCGAGCTCGGCGCGGGCCTCGACGGGAATGCACAGCTTTTCGCACACCGCATAATTGATTTCGGCGCGCAGCGTCACCGGCTTGTCGGCCGCCTTGGCGATGATGCGCAGGGGCAGCACGATCTGGTTGTGATAGCCGATCGAATGGCCGCCCGCGCCGTCGTCGAATTTCTGCGGGGCCGGCCACATCACCGTCACCGCTTCGACATTGTCGGATTTCGAGAAATCGAAGCGCGGCGGAACGCCGGAATCGCCCGGCATGCGCCAATAGGTCTTCCAGCCGGGCTGGATCTGGAAGGCGATACCGCCGAGCAGGACGGCGCCGCTGCGCGATCCCGCCAGCAACCGCACCGCGGAATGTCCGTCGCGTTGCCATGGCGATGAATCGTCGGCATGGGCATCAAGCGCCAGCGACGACGCGAGCAGGGTTGTCGCGACGCCAACCGCCGCACGCAGGGGAACTCTTGTCAGCATGGTACGTCTTTACAGGGTGACCCCGCGGCAAACCATTGAATTGCTTGTGATGGATGCACTTGAATCGAGTCCCTGCAAGCCTTGATTTGACAGCCGGTCGGCCCGACATCAGGATAGGAACTGAAACCGGAGTGCTTCACCGATGGCTCCCACAGGCAAGAGGACGGGCGAAAGCACCCGCAAGTCAGCCCCCGCGCTCCCGAGTTCGGCGGGCTACCTCGACGGCCAGCTGTTGATCGCCATGCCCGTGATGGGCGACGAGCGCTTCGAGCGCTCGGTGATCTATCTCTGCGCCCACTCCGCCGAAGGCGCGATGGGCATCATCGTCAACCACCCGGCCGGCAGCATCGACTTCCCCGAGCTGTTGGAGCAACTCGGCATCATCAAGAAGGGCGAGCACATCAAGCTGCCGGAGAATGCCGAAAGCATGAAGGTGCTACGCGGCGGTCCGGTCGATACCGGCCGCGGCTTCGTGCTGCATTCCAGCGATTTCTACATCGAGAACGCGACGCTCCGGATCGACGACGGCGTCTGCCTCACCGCGACCGTCGACATCCTGCGTGCGATCGCCAACGGCTCCGGTCCCAAGCACGCCATCCTCGCGCTCGGCTATGCCGGCTGGGCGCCGGGCCAGCTCGAGACCGAAATCCAGAGCAATGGCTGGCTGCATTGCGACGCGGATTCGGATTTGATCTTCGGCGACGACGTCGACGAAAAATACGGACGCGCGCTGCGCAAGATCGGCATCGATCCCGGCATGCTCTCGAACGAGGCCGGGCACGCGTAGCGCCATTCTCGCTGCCGTGTATCGCCCTCCGCTGTCATGCCCCGGCTTGACCGGGGCATCCAGTACGCCGGGGCGTATCGGCTCTATCGCAGCTGTCTCGGAGTACTGGATCGCCCGGTCAAGCCGGGCGATGACACCGACTGCTGAGTAGCGCCTACTCCGCCGCCTGCTGCTGCACCGTCGGCTCCGTGCCTGCCACCGTCGCGCGGCGCATGTCGCGGGGCTGCGACTGGTCGTAGCGGCGGACGCGGTGCATGGTCTGGCGGTTGTCCCACATCACGAGATCATGCAGCTTCCATTTGTGGACGTAGACGAACTCGCTTTGCGTCGCGTGCTCGTTGAGATCGCGCAGCAGCAGCCTGCCCTCGGGGACGCTCATGCCGACGATCTTGCCCGCATGCGATGAGAGATAGAGCGACTTGCGGCGATGCACGGGATGGGTGCGCACGAGACGTTGCAGCACCGGCTTGAACATCTGCTTCTCGTCATCGGTGTATTCGGTGAAGCCGAGCGATCCCCGCGAATACATCAGCGAGTGCTCGCAGACGAGGTCCTCGATTTCGGCCTTGGTCTCGTCGTCGAGCGCATCATAGGCCGCGCGCATGTCGGCGAATTCGGTGTTGCCGCCCTTCGGGTTCACCACGCGGGCCGACAGCAGCGAGAATTTTGCCGGGATGGGGCGGAACGAGCTGTCGGAATGCCACAGGCAGTTGCCGAGATTGAACAGATGCGCGCGGCTGTCCTTCGCCAGCGGCTTGCCGTCCTTGCCGAGATTGGAGACGTCGTTCAGGCCCGTCTGGAGCCGGTAGTCCTTTTCCTTCGTCACGGTGCCGCCGCGCGCGTCCTCGCGCTGGCCGAAATTCAGCGCAAAGGCCATCTGCTGTTCGTCGGTGATGTCCTGATCGTGGAACACCAGCACCGCATATTTGTCCATGGCGGCTTCGACCTCGCGCGCCTCATCTGGTGTGAGAGGCTGTCGCAGATCGAGGCCGGAAACCTCGCCGACAAAATGTGTCTGAAGTTGCCGGATGGCGATCGTCATGGCGTTTTCTCCCGGGCGTGCAAGCGGTTGGTCCCGCTCTGTCGAGGAAAAAGTTACTCCCGCAACGGGCGATGTCAACGCTCGGTGCGCATAGCTGCCTATAGCCCGGATGGTGCGAAGCGCAATCCGGGGCATCGTGCCGCGGAAAGACCTTCCCGGATTGCGCTGCGCTCCATCCGGGCTACAGCTCTCACGCGTTGCGCGCCATCAGGCCGCCGTCGACGGGGATGACCGCGCCGGTGAGGAAGGACGCCGCCGGCAGGCACAGGCTCAGCGTCATGTGCGCGACCTCCTCCGGATCGCCGTAGCGGCCGAGTGCCGTGCGGCGCTTGGCGTAGATGGTCTTGTGCTCTTCCGAGATCCGGTCGGTGATGGCGGTGCGGACCGGCCCCGGGCAGATGCAATTGACGGTGATGCCTTCGCGGCCGAGCTCCACCGCGAGCGAGCGGGTGAGGCTGGCGACGCCGCCCTTTGCCGCCGAATAGGGGCTGTGCAATGCGGTGGCGCCGAGCGCCTCGGTCGAGGCGATGTTGACGATGCGCGGACTTTTCGACTTGCGCAAGTGAGGCAGCGCGGCGCGGATGATGCGCGGATGCGCCGTCAGCATCACCGTGAGGCCCCTGGCCCAGGCGTCCTCATAGGTCTCGTCGTCGATCGCGACGCGCACGGAGATGCCGGCATTGTTGACGATGATGTCGAGCCCGCCGAAATGCGCGGCGACGTCGCCGACCACGCGTTTGATCTCATCGCCGTCGGCAACATCGAGCTTCCAGGCTTTCGCGGCGCCGCCGCTTGCCGCGATCTCCTTCGCGACGGCCAGGGCGCCTTGCTCGTCATAATCCGTGGTGGCAACGTTGGCGCCGTCAGCGGCGAACACGCGTGCCGTTGCACGCCCCATGCCGCTGGCCGCGCCGGTGACGAGAACGGTCAGGCCCTTCACGGACCGGCTGAGCTGTTTGAACTCGGACATGCTGTTTCCTCGCGGCGTCTTGTTTCTTGTTATGAGATGGACAAGGCTGGCATCGATCCGCAGACAGGTCAAACAAGCAGAACAAAAGGGAGGCCCCGATGACGAACGAACTCGATTTCCCAGGCAAGCAGGTGCTGGTCGTCGGCGGATCCAGCGGCATCGGCAACGGCATCGCGCAAGCCTTTCGCGTCAGGGGCGCGCAAGTAGCGGTCTGCGGCACGCGGGCTCACGCGAAGGAATATTCGCAAGCGGAGGGCTCGGATCTCACCGGTCTTTCCTACGCGCAGCTCGACGTCGGCAATGCCGGAGCGGTCGAAGCGTTCAAGCCGTCGTTCGAACGGCTCGATATCCTGGTGCTCGCGCAGGGCGCGGTGCTCTATCGCCGTGGCGAGTTCGAGATGGCGGGCTTCCGCAAGGTCGTCGAGGTCAATCTGATGAGCCTGATGGCCTGCGCCACGCGCTTTCATTCCATGCTGCGGGACTCGCGGGGATCGCTGATCATGGTGTCCTCGACCGCGGCCTATCATTCCACCATGGGCAATCCTGCTTACAACGCGTCGAAGACGGGCGCGGTCGGATTGACGCGGACGCTGGGCGAGGCCTGGGCCGAAGACGGCATCCGCGTCAACGGCATCGCGCCCGGTCTGGTCGACACCAAGATGACGAAGGTGACGACCGACAATCCCAAGCGGCTCGAAGGTGCACTTTCGCGCATTCCGCTGCGGCGATTGGGCACGCCGGCTGACATGGCGGGCGCGGCGCTGTTCCTGGCATCGCCGCTGTCGTCCTACATCATCGGCCAGACATTGGTCGTCGACGGCGGGCTCATTCTTTGAGTCCAATTTCAAGTCACATGGAACTGCGCCGCTCCTGATCGGTTACTTGGGCTGACCCCCGAGGAGGAGCATCATGGATAAAGATCGGATTGTCGGATCGGCCAAGGAATTCGCCGGACGCGCGGAAGGCGCTGTCGGTGATCTCGCAGGCGATGCGCAGACACAGGCGTCGGGCAAGGCGCGGGAAGCCGCAGGCTCCGTGCAGAATCTCTACGGCCAAGCCAAGGATGCCGTCCGTGACGCGACGGACACCGCGGCCAGCTATGCCAAGGACGCCTATGACAAGCCGGCCGAAACCTTGCGCGACGGTTCGCAGGCGATTGCCCAGAAGGTGCAGGACAACCCGCTCGGCGCGCTGCTGGTCGCCGGCGGTATCGGCTTCGCCCTCGCGTTGCTGATGGCACGGCCTTCGCGCCGCCCGCCGCCGCGCTGGCGCTATTACGGCTAAAGCCAACGCACGATAAGCATCAGGCCCCGGACGCAACACGGCGTGTAACGCCGCGTTGCTGAGCCGGGGCCCATTCTTTTTGGACGTGCTGGTCCCGGCTCTGCGCAGCAGCGTTTCACGCTGCAGAGCGTCCGGGACACGAAGACCTCAGCTTAGAAAAATTATCGGAACACTTCCGCCGATCGCCCGACATTGCCAGGCGGCCGCGGGATCGCGGGGTTGGGAGTCGGATTGCGCGGCGCTGGCGCCAATTGACGCGGCGGGGGCGGCGGCGAGCCAAAGCCGAAGAAATCGCGCATCGATGGCGCTGCCTGTGCCGGTTGCTGCGGCGCCGGTGGCTTCTTCGGCGCAAGCTTTGGCGGGGCGATCGCTGCGGCCGCACCCGGCGTACCGCCATCGGGTGTCGTCGTGGCGACCGGCGTATCGCCCTTGGCCTGCTCGCGGCCGACTTCGCGGCGCGGCCAGGCATAGTCGTCGGCGCGGCCGGCAGGCGCAGCCAGTGGCTCGCCCTTCACCATCGTCTTCGCAGCGAGCGCATCGACGGCGGCAGGACGCGAGCCCGGCCCACCCAGCAATTGATCGGTCGAGATCGAGGCCGCAACCAGCGGCACGATCGGGCCGGCCAGCGGCCGCGGTGCGGGCTTGCCGGGCTCGGCGCTGGTATCGGGTGTCGCCGGCTCGCTCGGCAGCGCGATCGGGCCGGAGCGGCCTGCGAGCAGGCGCGTGATCTCGCGCTCGACATAATGCGCGAGCTTGCGCGCGCCGGGTTTTGTGAAATAGACGCCGTCGCCGCTGCGGAGCTGACGGATCTGGCCTTCGAAGTCCGGGCCCTTCTGAAGGAAGCGGCCGGCTTCGTCTACAAAGCCGTCCCAGACGTCGACATAGGTGATGCCGGCCTTGGCCGCGCCTTCGCGATAGAGCGAATCCAGGAACAGCATGTCCGCCGTGCCCTTGGGGCCGCGGATCGCGGGCAGGCCGACCCAGAGCACCGGCACGCCTTTGGCCTTGAGGACGTTGGCGAGCTCCTCGATCTTCTTGCCGTAGAGCTCGACCCAGCGCTCGTCGCGGAATTCGTAGACACCGTTCGGATTGCGCGCCGTCTTTTCGGGCGCGGCCGCAGGCGTGTCGGCGTTATCGGCATCATCCTGCGGCAGGTCGGTGTCGGCGGGCTTGTCGTCCGGCTTGGCGGCCGTGTCGGGTTTGGCATCGCCCGGCTTGTCACCCGGCTTTCCTTGCGGCTTGGCGCGGGCGCCCTTGTCGTTCTTCTTGTCTTTGTCCTTGTCCGAGGCCTTGTCGGATTTCTCGGCCACCGGCTCGCGGATCGAGATGCGGTCGTTGAGGCCGAGCATGACGACGATGATTTCAGGCTTCTCGGTCTCGAGAATGCCCTTGGCCGCAGCCACCCAATCAGAGGGCTCGCCCTTCGGCTGGTACTTGATCAGGCCGGATGTGGTCTTGTGCTTGCGGATCACGCCCATGTCGGGCTGCTCGGTGTAGGCGTCTTCCAGGCCGTAGGCGAGCCAGTCGGCCATGGCGTCACCGATCACCAGCACGTTCTTGTCGGGCGTGGTGTCACGCTTGGCTGGCGCCGGCGCGCGCGAAAAATCCTGGCGCGGCGCCTGCTGCTGTTGCTGCTGGAACGGCGCGAAGAAATCTCCGCCGAACCAGCCGCCGCCTCCGCCATTGCGCGGCGGCGGGGCCGCGCGCTGCGGTGGACCGCCGAAGCCGGGGAAGTTGAAGAACTGCGCCGAGGCCGGGCCGGCAACCGATACCAGAATCGCAAGCGCCGTCCCCAGCGCGATCAACGGGCCGGTCTCGGTCAGCGCCTTGAGCAGGGACTTCTTCGACATGCGATCTCGGGCACGCGCAATGGGGGATCGGGACACGCTCGATATAATAACGGAATCGGGCGCCAAACGGGCAGATTCTGTTGCAGATTTTGACCCATACGCCGAGGAACAGGCGCCGCCGTCAAGGCTGCCTGCCAAAATCCCTGTTCAGGGTTACTTTCGACGCGATTTTACCGCCCGCGCAGCCGGTCCAGCACGTCGGAGGAGGCAAAACCGTCGGCGGGGACCCCGATCGAGGCCTGGAAGTTGCGCAGGGCCTCCCGGGTCTGGCCACCGAACTGGCCGTCCGGGGTGCCCTTGTAGAAGCCGCGTTGGGCCAGCAGCTGCTGCAGTTCCAGCCGCTCGGTGCGGGACAGCTCCCGCTCCTGCCGCGGCCAGGGCTGCACGAAGGGCTGGCCGCCGCGGAGGCGATCGGCGAAATGGCCGATCGCCAGCGCATAGGCCTCGGCCGGGTTGTACTTCATGATGACGCGGAAGTTCTGCAGCATCAGGAAGCCCGGCCCTTGGGCACCGGCCGGCGCAAGCAGATAGGCCTTCTCCGCCGGATGCGGGAAGGGCTGGTTGGTCGGGCGCTTGAGGCCGAGCTTTTCCCATTGCGCCATCGTCATCGCCTTGGCGCGGTCGGCCAGCATGTAGTTGAAGCCTTGGGGCACCACGACCTCGTAGCCCCAGGTCTGGCCGGCCTGCCAGCCGTCCTTCTTCAGATTGTTGGCGGTCGACGCGATCAGGTCGGAGGGATTGTCGACGACGTCACGCCGGCCGTCGCCGTCGCCGTCCACGGCAAAGCGCTTGAACGCGGTCGGCATGAACTGCGTCGGGCCGAAGGCGCCGGCCCAGGAGCCGCGCAACTGTTCGGGCCTGAGATCGCCGCGGTTGAGGATCTCCAGCGCCGAGAGGAATTCGTCCTTGAAGTAAGCTTGGCGGCGCCCGATGCAGGCGAGCGTCGCGGTCGATTGCAGCACGCTGCGATCGCCCATCTGCGTCGAGTAGTTGGACTCGATGCCCCAGATCGAGGCGATGATATAGCGGTCGACGCCGGTGGCTTTTTCAGTGGCGTCGAACTGCGCTTTGTACTTGGCGAGAACCTCGCGGCCCTTGGCGAGGCGGTTGTCGTTCACGAGGATGTCGAGATAATCCCAGATCGACTTAGTGAACTCGGGCTGCGAGTCCATCAGGTCCATGATGCGCAGATCGGGCGCGAGGCCTGCCGTGAAGCGCTGGAAATTTTCCTGAGTGATGTTGCGCCGTGCGGCATCGGGCCACATCCCTGCGACGCAATTGTTGAAGCTACCCGCGGCCTCGCGGATCGCGGCGGCTGTCATCAGCGGATGGCCGGAGGCGCCGTCCTCGCCGGTCCAGGGTTGAACTCCCGTTTGAGCGCCGCTGGACCCGGGCGCTGCTTGCGAAGTCGCCGGGTTCGGGCCTGAGAAAATACCGCCGAACAGATTGGACAGACCGTTCTGAGCCTGCGCGCCGGCGGGAAGCGGGAACAGCAGGGCGGCCGCAATCATCGTCGCACCGGTCACGGACCCGCCCCGTTTCGCCAGCCCTGCCATTGATTGCATCATGTCCACACCTGTCCGGCCAAAATCCGCCCTCAGGAGGCCTGGTTACGGTTGCCAACAGCTTAACAAAGGTGAAATTTTGATGGTGGCCTTTTTCTTAACTCTGTGAGGATGAGGCCCCACATCCGCCTTTGTTGGCGGCTGCAAACAAGCTAGCAAGATGCCATTGCTCCCTTCACGTGTTCCTCAGGTATTCGATCAATCCCATGAAAATCCGCAAAGCCGTATTTCCCGTTGCCGGCCTCGGCACCCGCGTCCTGCCCGCCACCAAGGCGATGCCGAAGGAAATGCTGACGATCGTCGACAAGCCGCTGATCCAGTACGTCTATGACGAAGCCAGGGAAGCCGGCATCGAGCACTTCATCTTCGTCACCGGCCGCAACAAAAGTGTCATCGAAGATCATTTCGACCGGATGTTCGAGCTTGATGCGACGCTGGCCGCGCGCGGCAAGAAGACCGAGCAGGACGTTCTGGCGCAGAACCAGCCGGAGGCCGGCGCCGTCAGCTTCACTCGCCAGCAGGCGCCGCTCGGCCTCGGTCACGCAGTCTGGTGCGCGCGCGACATCGTCGGCAACGAACCGTTCGCGGTCGTGCTGCCGGACGAACTCGTGCTCAATTCGCCCGGCTGCCTGAAGCAGATGATCGACACCGCCAGCAAGCTCGGCGAAAAATCCAATGTCATCGCGGTCGAGCCGGTGCCCGACCATCTGACCCATCAATACGGCATCTGCGGCGTCGGCAAACGCACCGGCAAGATGTTCGAGGTCGACGGCATGGTCGAGAAGCCGGCCAAGGGCACCGCGCCCTCCAACCTCTCGATCACCGGCCGCTACATCCTGCAGCCGGAGATCTTCAAGATCCTGGAGACCCAGGAGCGCGGCGCCGGCGGCGAGATCCAGCTCACCGACGCCATGATCGGCCTTGCCAGATCGCAAAAATTCTACGGCGTCGAGTTCGAGGGCGAGCGCCACGATTGCGGCTCCAAGCCCGGCTTTCTCCGCGCCAACATCGCCTACGGCCTGAAGCGGCCGGAGCTGCGTGACGGGCTCATTGCGGAAATGAAGAAGTATTTGGGGCAGTAACGCTCCCAGTCGTGGGGGGGGGGGGGGGGGGGGGGGGGGGGGGGGGGGGGGGCCCCCCCCCCGCGGGGGGGCCCCCCCCCCACCCCCCCCCGGAAATCCCCCCACCCCCCAGCCCGGCCGCCGGGGGCCCCCCCCCCGGCCGCGGCGCCCCCCCCCCCCCCCCCCCCGCGGGGGGGGGGGGGGGGGGGGGGGGGGGGCCCCCAGCCCCGGGCGAGGTCCGAGTTCGTGGCACCCCCTTCCCCAACCCTTCCCCACAAGGGGGAAGGGAGCCCGTCT